>NZ_FLTX01000024.1 GCF_900092025.1 Xanthomonas bromi | reverse complement strand
CCTAAGTACCTGGCAACTTTTTGCACTTCTTGTGACTTGTGGGTAACACACCCCTATTAAGCATCAAATCATTTAAGCGAAATGTGACGGCATCGGCCAATTCTTGAGCAAGGCTAAAAAAACCGCTGCATCGCAAATTTTTAATATACATTTGTGTGCTTGCTGAGGCATCGCTTGTATGAAAATAAGTGATTGTGAGCATTAAGTTGCATTGATGATTTAACACGTTTGCCAAATGCCGAATAATTCGGTTCAGCTAGAGGGCGTTATCAAGCAAACTAACTAGAAATTCCCTGTAAGGGGAAACTTTACGTTCAATACAGGCCACCGTCCCACTTGCAGTTGACCCAGTTTTGTGGGGGTGGGTCACAGCGCTGATTGCCGATGACAGGATTCACTTCATCCGCAGAGGCGACTTCCTACGCGCAGAGCCAAATGCGCCAGTGCAGTGTTGCGGGCGACGGCACGCTGCTGCCAGTCGTCGCCGAAACGCAGTTGTTGCAGAAGCGACAATGAAGGTTCACAACGCGCTTTCCAGTTCAAGGGATGTAGCGAAGCCTCTTTACCCGTTGACGCTGTGAGTCGCCATCGCGACGTGTCAGCTTGGCTGTGGGCAGTAACCTGCCGGTTCCCAACGACGTGCAGGCGCCGAGCGACAAAATCTTTGCGGTCGCCTGCATTTGCAGAGAGCGCAATATCACCTGCCCTCAAGGTAACGCGGTTCATCCGTAAACTTCGCCTCTGACGCCAAGCATTCTCGGTGCAAAAGGCTGTCAATCTAAACTGAGAGGAACATTGGCACTGCGGGGTCATGCTGAGATGCAAATTGCATTTCCTTGGCGTTGCAATAAGCGTTTATCTTGTAGACTTTTTACATGACAGATCGGATTCGTGGCGCATCAAGCAGTAGCCATCACTATTCCACTGAAAGCAATCCAGAAAGCTCGCCACCGCAGCAGAGACAACCGTCGAGTCTGCCGCCGTCTGGTCAGTTCAGCGGTCTGCAGCACTTGAGTAGTCGCCGCCGTCGGCCTGCAGAGCTCTTAAATGTAAGATTCTCGGCGCAGGAACCCGCTGCTGAGGAGTTGTCGCCTGGAGAGGATCGAAAGCCTGATATTTGGTTGAGAGAGGACACTGCACTTAGCGTAAATGCATATCAACTCTACGTTAATTATCCGCGAGGTCTTCCCAGCGATGTCAAGAGGTCTACTAAGAATGATCCAAAACTTTATTCTGCATACAAGTAAATATTAAAAAATAAGGGTTATAAAAGTTAGGAATTAACGGCAACCTTATCTTGGCCGGGCTGGCAAATTGTTGGCTCGGTCGCATCCGCGTTTCAATATTGCAGCGCGGTCGGAGTGATAACGTGTTTGGCTTAGAGCAGCTAACAAAACCCAGGAAGCATGCGTAAGCAGATGATGGAGCATGCAAGCGAGAGCAACGCTAAGTGGATATCGATGCGGCGTTCGAAGCGGATACGCAGCTTGCCCATGCCGGCAAACCAAGCGTGCGTGCGCTCGACGACCCAGCGATACTGGCCCAGGCGGTAGTTGCGTTCGATGCCCTTGCGTGCAATCCGCGCAATGATGCCGCGCTGCTTGAGGGCGTTGCGGCAACGGTCGATGTCGTCGGCCTTGTCGGCATGCAGTTTGCCTGGCCAGCGTCGCGCAC
>NZ_FLTX01000097.1 GCF_900092025.1 Xanthomonas bromi | reverse complement strand
AGGCTCATCCAACTCGGCAAGCCGAACCAGAACGCCTACGTTGAATCGTTTAACGGTCGCCTGCGCGATGAATGCCTCAACGAACACTGGTTCCCGACACTGCTGCATGCGCGCACCGAGATCGAGCGCTGGCGACGCGAATACAACGAGGAGCGACCCAAGAAGGCAATCGGTGGCATGACGCCATCGGCGTATGCCCAACAGCTGGCCAACACCGATATCATCAACCCCGGACTCTAAACCCGGCCGCTATCCAGGACGGGGGGACGTCGCAACTTGAGTGCCGGGCGCCACCATACGCGGCGTGCAAATTTGCCATACTAGTTCGCTCAAAAGTGACGTTGAGTGTCACATTGCAGTCAGCGTAGCAAAAATAGGCATTAGCCCTATCTCATCGCTGGGGACAGTGCGATCATGGCCTAAGAAGCGGACGGGAATGTGAGTTGCAGTTGGCACGCTTTCTGCTAGAAGCTTCCTTGCGGCGACGCCTGATGCTTATCTGTGATGGGCTGTCAGGATCTCGCACAGTGTTCAGGAGTCTCCTATTAAATTTTTAAAATCTAGGGGTTATAAATGAAGAAGCAACAGGGCTTTACCTTAATCGAGCTGATGATTGTCATCGCTATCATCGCAATCCTTGCGGCCATTGCTATTCCTGCGTATCAGGACTACATCGCTCGTGCACAGATGTCCGAGGCGATGACGTTGGCTAGTGGTCAGAAGGTGGGTGTTTCTGAAGTATTTGCAAACAACGGTACTTGCCCGACTAACGGCAATAACGGCTTTGCCGCTGCTACCGATATCAATGGTAAGTACGTCGCTCAGGTGGCTGTCGGCGGAACTGCGGCAGCAGCTGGCGGATGCACCATCGTTGCAACAATGAAGAGTACTGGCGCTGCGGCCGGCATCCAGGGCAAGAAGCTGACGCTGACTCTGTCTAATGCTGACAAGGGCTCCAATGTGTGGCAGTGTACTTCCGATGCTGCCCAGAAGTACCTACCCACTGCGTGCACTGGAACCTAATTGGTTAGTTGAGTTGGTTGAATTTCCAAAAGCCCCGGTCGTCACCGGGGCTTTTCAATTGTGGTTTGATAGAAGTATTTAGAGCCGCTAACAAAACCCTTGAATTTTGTTGAGTCGGCGGCCTCATTGTCGACATGACACGTCGCAACGAGATCCCTATTGCGCTGTGGAAGCGCATCGAGCCACTGATTCCGCAGGTCAAGCCATCCCCCAAAGGTGGACGACCTCGTGTCAGTGATCAGCAGGCCCTCAACGGCATCGTCTATGTGCTGCGCACGGGCATTGCGTGGGAAGACCTGCCTTCGGAACTTGGCGATGGCAGCGGCATGACCTGCTGGCGTCGGCTGCGTGATTGGCAAGCCAACGGGGTGTGGCATCGTCTACATCAAGTGCTGCTGGCGACGTCCCCCCAATTTTGAGTAGCGCCCCAGTTTGGAGTCCAATTCCCTACCCAAAGGAGATTGGACGTGAAGAAGCGTTTGACTGACGAGCAAGTCCTCGGCTTCCTGCGCGAAGCCGAAAGCGGCGTGGCGATCAAGGACCTGTGCCGACGCCATGGCTTCAGCGAGGCCTCGTACTCCCTGTGGCGCAGTCAGTTCGGCGGGATGAGCGTGCCCGATGCCAAG
>NZ_FLTX01000106.1 GCF_900092025.1 Xanthomonas bromi | reverse complement strand
ACCACCTGGTCCGGGGTCAGGTTCAGGGGAACGCCCGTCAGTGCATTGCGCCATGCATGCACTGCCTCCACCGCGGTCACGCCGCCACGTTTTGCAATCTTGAGAAGTTGACCTGTGTCCAACTGTAATGGTGGACCTCTCAACTCTCCCGACACCGTGAGCAATGCTTCCAGGGCGCGTGCGCCGGACCACTGTTTGCCGACGCCAACGATGTCTTCGTGTGTCGCCTCCGGCAACGCCGCGATCATGGCCTGGTACTTGACAGCGACGGTCCCTAAGGCTGCCGGGTGTTGGCTGAGCGCAACGATGTGCGCACGTGTAAACCCATGGCCGATCAGTGCCTCGTGGTGCTGTGCTACTGTCGAACGAGCCTTCAGTTTGATCTTCTCTTGCTGCTGCTGGCTGTAGCCGAGCGTGCATAGATCGACCTGCCCGGTCGGCGAAGCGTCAGAGGTGTGCGCAGCACGCCGTCGCGGCGCCGGCTTGGCGCGCGGCAGTCGCGCGGCCGTCACAGCGACCTGCACGGTGGCTTGCGGGTCATCGGCTGCACGCAGACCCGATTGCACCTCATCCCCCTCTCCTGAGGCAGCCTCTGTATGAGGCGCGCCGAAGGCAGACATCGAATCAAAAAGCGATGTATCAAGAAGCGACGGATCGAACTGACGGAGCAAATCGCTGAAACTGCCCGCTGAGAACGCAGGCAAGGGTGCAGGGGGAGACGGGAGACGGGTTCGGGACATCGTCCGTCGAGCGGGCAAGCCATCCAGGGGGCTGCCCGCAGGGGGAGCCCCCCCACGATCTGCAGTCGGCTGCGGCTGAACCCTATCCGGCTGGGGTCCGGCCAGAAGTTCGTGGGCAGGACTTGGCGTGCGCGGACGAATGGGATCCATCAGGCATAGCTCTTTATAGAAAAGATGGTCGCCCAAGACTAAAAGATCTCTGGTCCCTCCACTACTTGCCGAATCCGCACAGCAGCACACAACTTCGGGGGATCCTGGCAACCCTCGACGACCGGAGGCGAGGCGCAGACATGAAGGCGGTCCTGGACCCATCTGGAGGGCCGGCAAGAAGTTGTGAAAAATTTCTTTTCTGACAGCAAGTTAGCTCACTTTTGGCTGTTTTTTACACGAATCCCTGCCGACCCTCTTCTCCGAGACATGAAGACGGTCACTGCAGCCGCTGGCGGCTCTATGCATTGAGCTTTCGCAAGATTTAGCAGCGCTCGATAGGGACGAGTGGGATGTGGGATCCATGCCAGGGTCCCGTAGACGTCAAACAGGATCGCCCGGATTCCACACAATTCTGGCCCCACTGCTGAATCCTCTAATCGTTGAGGGCCGCCAAAGCGGCCTGCATGGCCGCCATCCTCTTCGTACGCGTGACTGGATCACGACGCCTCATCTCCGCAGCTGCAGCCTCCTCCTGGCGCTTACGCGCAGCTTGAGCCTCCGCTTCTTGCCGCTTTCGAGCTCCAGCAACCGCTACCGCCAAGTCTGGAACGTACTCGCCTCTGCTGGCCCGAGCAACTAATGCCCGAAACCATGAGACCGGTCGGTTGGGCGGCCTTGCACTGGCCAACGCACCGGTCAACTCGTCCAACAGCGTCTGCTGCAACTCCTCCCGGATGCCGGCCAACATCTGCACTACCGCTTGCTGCTGTTCGACATCTAACCGAGATGGCACATTCAGATTCAGCGCCGAGGGGGCGGTGTGGGTAGTAGTAGTGATCTTCGTCCTGGTCTTCGTATTAGTGCTTTTAGAATCCAATGGACCGAACTTCGGTGCACCGAACGCCGGATGTCCGGGAGTTGGTGGACCGACGTCCGGTGATTGCACTTCGGTGATATCAGCGGAGTGCAATGGCTGCACTCCGGCGGCGGAGGCGCTTGGAGCGTCCGTAATCGTCACGATGGTGGACCACCTTCCTCGGGCATCCTGCTGTCTATATCCTCAACAGATAGCCGAGGTCCTCAAGCTCACGGAGAGCCTTCAGAACGACGTAGCGTCCTTCGCCAGGAGACTGCCTCGCCAGATCCCCTGCGCTCATCCTGTAGCCGTCCATGTTGGCTAGTAGCCGCACGGCGATTCCACGTGCTCTGAACGACAATCGCTGATCCATGAGTAGTTCATGTGGAAGGATCTCGAACCGTGAGTGCCGACGCTCACGAACAATAATCACGGCACAGCCCCTTCATTCTTTCGCGCTCGAGCAGCCTGCTCGGCTTTCGTAGGGCGCCCCCGGCGTTTGCGCGGCGGAGGGACGGAAGGAGGCCTACCGGACTCCAACCAAGCCAGGACTTCATCCGCATTCCACAGCAGCCTGCGCCCGCCAGGTCGTTTGAATGGACGCGGGATCAGATGCAGGTAGCGATGTGCCGTCGCGTAGGTACGGATCGTCGTTTCGGAGAGCTGAAGCAGGCGCGCCATATCTGGCACAGCCAGAGTGCGGCTGGACTCGATGGTAGGGATAGCACGGGGAGTAGGTAAAGCGACCGCAGAAGATTCAATGGCCATGATTTGCCCTTGTCATACGCGCGGCGAAGCAGCGCATGGCGCAGAGCGGGCTGGACTTAGGAAAGTGCCGCGCGGGCGGCCGAAGTAGCCGCCGGGAGCCCGTTACGCCGCGCCCGGGGGGCGCGGGGGCTCGTCTTGGCCACTTGGTGGGTCGGAAAGGCGCAAGACGGACTCAGATGCATTGCTAGTTCTGGTCTGAGAGTGCCCAAATCGAAGACATAAACCAGAGCTGATAAATGAGATCACCGACGCCAATGCGAACACGATTAGCGCAGGAACCAAGCTGATCACAAGGCCCACGATTGGAGAAACCGATGAACTCAAGTCAATGAAGACCTGCACCACAATCATTGCAAGGCCCATGACCACCACACCTGCCCCCAGCCACTTCAGGATTTTAGCCTGCAGAGTCGCAGTGATCAGTTGTGCTTCGAAGCGCGAGTCCATGCGCTCTGAATAGCAGTAGCCAATAACGCAGTCAACAACAACAATTCGCTTTGAAATGCTGGGCCACTGTTGGGCCATCAGCTAACAAAAAACGGCTCCGAATCACCGTGCATGGCAGTTCAACGGTATTCAATTAGTTTCTTTAGATTCAATGAGTTCCACCCGTTAAGGTGGTGGGCGGTACAGGGTTCGAACCTGTGACCCCTACCATGTCAAGGTAGTGCTCTACCGCTGAGCTAACCGCCCGCTTTCTGCATCAGCATTGCGCTATGCAGGGCGCGCATTCTAGCGCAGGGATTCATGGACCACAAGCCCTCACCGCACCCGGATACTGCCCCGCCCTAGCCCAAGCTTGCCGCTTTCAGCTTCTGGATCTGGTCGCGAATCTGAGCTGCGGCCTCGAACTCCAGATTCTTGGCGTGCTGATACATCTTCTGCTCCAGGCTCTTGAGCTTGCCAGCGATTTCTGCGGGCTTCATGGCGCGGTAATCGGGCGTCTCCTCGGCGACCTGGCGCGACTTCGAACGCCCCTTGCCCGCCTTCTTCTCGGCTGCATCTTCGCGCGCACCTTCCATGATGTCGGAGATGGGCCGCTCGACGGATTTCGGCGTGATGCCATGTTCCAGGTTGTACTCGACCTGCTTCTCGCGGCGACGATCTGTCTCGTCGATCGCCGCCTGCATCGAGCGCGTCATCTTGTCGGCATACAAAATGGCCTTGCCGCGCAGATTGCGTGCGGCACGGCCAATGGTCTGGATCAGCGAACCGGTCGACCGCAAGAAGCCTTCCTTGTCGGCATCCAGGATCGCCACCAGCGAGACTTCCGGCATGTCCAAGCCCTCGCGCAGCAGATTGATGCCGACCAGCACATCGAACTTGCCCAAGCGCAGATCGCGGATGATCTCCACGCGCTCGACCGTGTCGATATCAGAGTGCAGGTAGCGCACGCGGATTCCGTGCTCGCCCAGGTACTCGGTGAGATTCTCCGACATGCGCTTGGTGAGCGTTGTCACCAGCACGCGGTCACCGAGCTTGATGCGCTCGTGAATCTCGGACATGAGGTCGTCGACCTGTGTGCCAACCGGGCGGATCTCCACGACCGGGTCGATCAAACCGGTCGGGCGCACCACCAACTCCGTGACCTCGCCGGCCGACTCACGCAGCTCGTAAGGACCGGGCGTCGCCGAGACATAGATGCTACGCGGCGAACGCGCCTCCCACTCTTCGAAGCGCAAAGGCCGGTTATCCAGCGCAGACGGTAAGCGGAAGCCGAACTCCACCAGCGTTTCCTTACGCGAACGGTCGCCTTTGTACATCGCGCCGATCTGCGGAATGGTCACATGCGATTCGTCGATGACCAGCAGCGCGTCCGGCGGCAGGTAATCGAATAGGGTCGGCGGCGGCTCGCCGGGCGCCTTGCCGGTGAGATGCCGCGAGTAGTTTTCGATACCATTGCAGAAACCCACCTCGGCCATCATTTCCAAATCGAATTGGGTGCGCTGCGCCAGACGCTGGGCCTCGACCAACTTGTTCTGTGCGTAGAGTTGTTCAAGACGCTCTTTCAACTCTTCTTTGATGGTGTCCACCGCACTCAACGTGCGCTCGCGCGTCGTTGCGTAATGCGTTTTCGGGTAGACGGTGTAGCGCTGCAGCTTGCGCAAGGTTTCGCCGGTCAGCGGATCGAACAGCGTGAGCTGCTCGATGTCGCCATCGAACAACTCGATGCGCAAAGCCTCGGTATCCGATTCTGCCGGAAACACATCCAGCACCTCGCCGCGCACGCGAAAGGCGCCGCGTGTGAGTTCGAACTCGTTACGGGTGTACTGCAGATCGGTGAGATGGCGGATCAACTGGCGCTGATCGATATGCTCGCCAACCGACAGGATCAGCCGCAGCGACAGGTAGTCCTCCGGCGCGCCGAGGCCATAGATTGCCGACACTGTTGCGACCACCAGCGAATCGCGCCGCGACAGCAAGGTCTTGGTCGCCGACAAGCGCATCTGCTCGATGTGTTCGTTGATCGAACTGTCCTTCTCGATAAAGGTGTCCGACGACGGCACGTAAGCCTCCGGCTGATAGTAGTCGTAATAGCTGACGAAGTACTCCACCGCGTTGTGCGGGAAGAACGACTTGAACTCGCCATACAACTGCGCCGCCAGCGTCTTGTTCGGCGCCATCACCAAGGTCGGCTTCTGCACCTGCTGGACGACATTGGCAATGGTATAGGTCTTGCCCGAACCAGTCACCCCCAACAACGTCTGCTTGGCCAGTCCAGCCTCGAAATTGGCCACCAACTTGTTGATGGCGGCAGGCTGGTCGCCCGCTGGCGAGTATGGGGAGACAAGTTCAAAGCGGTCGGTCATGGAGCGGATCTCGGGGAAGGAGGCTGCACGAATTTACGGAGGCCAGAATTGGTAGAACCCTGACAGCCATACAAGTCGAGGCAGCGTTACCTGGCAGACAACCAATGTTGAGACTGCTTGCTCCACTTCAAGGAGAGGCGCCATGGATGCAGCAGGCTATTCGAGGGCGAGAGGGTACACCGCAGTCCAGTTGCTTATCGTGATGGCGATCATCGGCATCGGCGCAGCTATCGGCATGCCCAACTTCAAAAGCCTCATCGAGTGGCAGCGAGCGACCACACGCGTGCATTTGCTGACCACACATCTTGCGATGGCCAGAAGTTTTGCCGTTACGCAAGGCGCGCCTGTCAGCATTTGCCCCTCTACGGACGGAACACGTTGCCGGAAAGATCGCAACTGGAGCTACGGATGGATCCTATTCAAGGATCCGGAGCGCGGCGGGCAGCCGTTAAGTGCCGCATCCGTTATCAGAGTCGAACACGCCTCCTCCACCGGCGGCCTCGACATCACCAGCACAGTTGGAAGATCAATCGTTCGTTTCCTGCCGAACGGCCGCAGCAACGGGACCAACATCACCATCAGACTCTGCAGCAACGCTCGGCGACTAGCTGACGTGGTGGTCAACAATTCAGGAAGAGCCCGCACCGTGCGCTACACCAGCTCTGTGAGCTGTGCGGCACGGTGAGGGCACGCAAACAAAAAGCCGCGACACGTCGCGGCTTTTTGAACATCTTGGCGCCCGAAGTTGGACTCGAACCAACGACCCCCTGATTAACAGTT
>NZ_FLTX01000125.1 GCF_900092025.1 Xanthomonas bromi | reverse complement strand
CCAGGAGGTCCATGCCGACGCGCTGGGCCGGATCCGGGTCAGGTTCCACTTCCAGCACGCGGCCTGTGGTGCGGCCGCGCAGGACAGCACGTGGCTGCGGGTGGCGCAGCGCTACGCGGGCCCGGGCGTGGGCAGCCAGTTCCTGCCACGCATCGGCCAGGAAGTGCTGGTGGGGTTCCTGGAGGGGGACATCGACCGTCCGGTGGTGCTGGGAGCGCTGTACAACGGCAAGGGCGAAGCCGGCGTTCCGGCCACGCCCGGCGGCACCGGCGCCGAGGCCGACACCGGCCTGTATGCCCAGGCCGGCGACGGCCGCCCCAGCGCGCAGGCCAACCTGGCCGGGGGCCACGCCCCGGCCTGGCACGGCGCCGGCGGCGGCGCGGACAACCACCGCAACGCCACCGCGCTGTGGGGCGTGCAATCCAGGGAATGGGGCGGCGCTGGCCACAGCCGGCTGGTGTTCGACGACAGCGACCAGCAACTGCGCCTGCAACTGGCGACCACGCAGGCGGCCACGCAACTGACCCTGGGGCACTTGATCCATCAGGCCGACAACTACCGCGGCAGCTTCCGCGGGGAAGGCTTCGAACTGCGCACCGACGCCTGGGGCGCGGTGCGCGCCACCTCGGGGTTGTGGCTGAGCAGCTACGCGCGCAGCAGCGGCCCGGCCGGCGAGGCGACCGGGCCCAGCGCATTGCTGACCCAGG
>NZ_FLTX01000090.1 GCF_900092025.1 Xanthomonas bromi | reverse complement strand
GGCGACCAGCAATGCTGTCGTGCCCAACGCGACGTTGAAGCCCTGCCCGCAGGGCACCACAGCGAAGGCCGCTGGCGGCGCTGCGTACATCTAGGGGGCAAGAACACATGTTGGACGCCATCGCTAAACAGTTGGGCGAGCATCTGCAACGCGATGACGCGGATGCGTGCTTTCTTCTCATCGACCCCTTGCTGAGAGAGCCTTTTCCGGAAGATTGGCCAGCAGTCGCGGCCGCGGACGTTTGGGACGTCCCAATCAAGCATCCCAGCGTCTCCGGCACACAACGGCCGCGGCTGATCAGGCTGGACGCGCGCAACGTCGCGTTGCTCGAGGCCAGCGTCGCCGGTGCAGTGGAAGAGCAGCGCATGCCGACCGTCGAGGCAGCGCGTGGCTTCAGCATCGGGGGCTGGCTTTGGCTTGGGTCGCCGGCCGACCCCTCACAGCTGGCGCGTCACCTGGCCCGTTGCATGCAGTTGCGCGCCGGGCCGGGCGGAACGAGCAGGTTGATCCGCTGGCACGATCGGCGGGTGTTGGAATGGATGTGGCCGGCATTGTCCGATGAGCAACGCAGCAGATTGCTGGGGCCGATCCGCGCGTGGACCGTCCTTGATCGACGCAATCGCCTGGTCACCTATCAGACCAATTCGGAACGCCAGCCCGGCGCGCTGAGCTTGACCGCCACGCAGTGGGTCCATGGGGCATTGAACGAGACGGCGCAGGATCTACTGCGGGGCTGGATGTCCTTTGTCAATGAACTCCCCGCGGACTATCTTGCGCAGGCGCACAGCGCCGCCATCGCGGTTGACGCCGCCGGCGTGACCCACCGGCAGGACCGCATCTTGATGGCGGCCTATCTCTTTCAAGTTCACCTGCGCCTGCTCGACCACCCGCGGGTGCACTCGGCGGTGGCAAAGGCTATCGCCGGCGAAACGACGCTGGCGCAAGCGCTGGAAGACATTCCGGACCCCGAGGGCTGGAACCGGATTTGCGAGGAACTCAATCGCAGCGGCCGGCAGGCCGGCATCGACACCGATAAGGACATCCGACATGGCTGACGGTCAACAACCCACCTACACCTCCAACGCCCAGAAAGCCGCGGCGACGGCGCCAGCCGGGCAGGCGTCAGGATGCCCCGCCTGCGTGAAGGCCGGTCTGCCCTTTCTGGTGCTCAGGCCAGGGCTGGCGGACGCCGCCTACGCCGAGCCGAAGCAGCAGGCGTGCGCGGCGTTGCTGGACAATGATGTGGCGGGGCCGAAATTGAGCTTCGGCCGCTACGTGATGCGCACGTTGCGCGCCGGCTACCTGATGGTCTATTACGCGTCGCCGCACACGGCGGAATTGAAGGCGCACAAAGGGTGGCAGGCCTTCCAGGTGTCCGACGGCGGCTATCTTGCGCCCTACCCGCTGGACCTGATCGAGCACGCCGGCGCGAAAGCCGATAGCGCCTTTACCTGCCAGCGCACCGCGGCCTACGCCAGCGCGATGCTGCTGGTGATCCCCGAACCCAAGCACGCCGGCAAGGTCTGGGTGGGCTACAGCGATCATCCCTGGTCCAAGCCCGTGCGGGACTTCTATGCGTCGCACTCCAGCAAGCGCGACGCACGCATGACCATGATCGACGTTCCCAGCGTCGCCTGTTCGCGCTCCATGCCGCTGACGGCAGAAACGGTGGCAACGATCGTGGCCGACTACGACCCGTCTCCGCCCAAGAATCACTTGCTGGAGACGCCATACCCTCCGTTATCTCAGGGAAGGGAGGTCACTGGAACGGCCGGCGTCCGGCCCGAAACCGTCGCCCACTTGATGCAAGAGGCCCAGACGCTGGTCAAGGCGACCAAAGGGCAGTACACGCTCGATCAGCTGAAGATCGTCAGCGTGCCGGATGCCGTAGGCATGACGGCAGAAACCGCCACCGCCCGCCTGACCCAGTGCAACAGCGCCAAGCGCTGGCTCTACGACAAGAACCAGCAAAGCGAACAGCGCCCCTGGCGCCTGCAGACAGCGCTCAGCATCGAAGGGCTGCTGAAGGAGATCGACGCGCGCAACAACGCCGCCAGGCAGAACCTGCAGGAACTCAAGCAGCGCGGCATGGGCGGCAAGCAGGTCACGCGCGCCGAGTTCGACCGCATGCTCCAGAACAAGGAATTGCCGCCAGGCACCTATTTCCAGGAAAGCGGAAGGGTCACCGCAAGCGGCGAATACCTCCCGGATTTCGGCAACGGCACGATCGTCTTGCAGACCGAGCGCGGCCCGGACCAGGAAGCGGCCACGCTCAAGCAGCAAGTGCTCGACAAGCTCAAGGGCAAGGAGGGCGCGTATCCCTTCCGCGACTTCCTGCAGCGCTACACCGCATTGGTGGAAGCCGATGCCAACAAGCTCGCCCAGGTGGAGTTGGACCACCAGGTCTGGCTCCAGTCGGCGGCGCGCAAGCTGGTGACCGACAACGACTGCTCGCAGCAGGTCAGAATGGATGGCCTGCACTTCGCCAGCCTCGTCGCCGACATCACCAATGGTGGCGCGATGACCGACAAGGGCCTGGCGTGGTATGGCGATTTCCTCACCGACGATCCGGAACAGAAGGAAGCCCTGTTGACGCGGGCGCTGCTCGGCAACCAGGACGCGTTCCACAAGGCCTTCAAGGCAACCAAGCTGCACAAGGAGGCCAAGAACCTGTTCAAGCTGTTCGAGGACAGCAGCAAGGCGACCGACGGCCAGCTGCAAGCCGATCAGCGGCTGTTGAAGGCGTTCCCGTTCTACGACACCACCGTCGCTTCGCTGCCCACCTTGAAGACGCTGGCCGCCGCCGCCGGGCATCCGCTGATTACCGTTGCCGGCGGGGTCGCGCTGAGCATGGAAAAGAAACAAGCCTGGTCCGCCGCGGCGGGCGCCACGTTCGAGCGCTTGATGGCGGGGTTGCTGGAGGCGGCTGGCCCGGGCAAGGAGGCCAGCCAGATGGAGCTTCGCTTCGGCCAGGCGGTGCAGTTCTGGCAGATGGCCGGCGAGCGCCTGCGCCAGTCCAGCGCCGAAGCCGCCAGCCAGGCCGTCGAAAGCCTGCCGCGTCAGGCCGGCAAGGTGAAAAGCCTGGTCTTGGCCGGGTCGCTGGCGATGGCGATCAAGACGCCCGATGCACTGGCCGAGCAAGTGGTCAAGGTGTGGCGATTCGGCGAAGACGTGGGCCAGCAGACCGGCAAGGTCGCGACACGGGCAGGCAATGAACTCAAACTTTGGGGCGATGCCACCGCCAAGGCGTTGCGTGAAGGCTCTGCGGCCTTTACCGCCGCCGGCGGCGTCTTGCAGGCGTATGCGATCGCCAAGGCATTCCACACCTTGACGTTCGGGAGCGACAAAGAACGCCAGGTCGCCTCTGTGGGCCTGTTGGGCGCGGGCATGGGGCTGGCGGCCGTGACGTTGGAACTCGGCGAGGCGCTCTATAAGCAGGTGGACAAGGCCAAGGGGATCGATGCGGCCGTGGGCCGGGCGCGGGTGTTGAAGTGGACGGCGGGGCGGATTTCTGCGGCTGGGCTGGTGATTGATGCGGGGCTTTCTTTTGCAAATGTCTATTCAAGAAGTAGAACCGGTGACCGAGATTCGCAGTATCTTTACTTTGCTCAAGGAGCTTTTTTCCTAGGTGCTGCATATGCATCATGGATGGGAGCACAGGCAACATTTGCAGCTTCCGGCGTTGCCGGAGCCGGAGCGGCATCCGCGTCCGCGTCTGCGGCATCCGCAGGGGTGCTGGGCTTGTCCTGGACAGGGTGGGGCCTGGTATTGATCGGCCTGGGCCTGATGGCCGGCTATGTCGCAATGCGCCTGCAGGACACGCCGACGGAAGAGTGGGCGGCCAAGAGCATCTGGGGCGTGGCGGACGCCGACGCGAAGTGGGGTAGCCCCCAGCGTGAACAGGAAGAGCTCAACAAGATGTTGATGGGCATCCGTGTGGAGTTCGAGTACGGCACGGAGTGGATCAAGAGCCTGGGTGCATCCGCCGCCGCCGACACCCCCGGTGCCGTGGGCGAGGATGCCCGCCTCTGGTCCAAGACCGTGACGACCAGACTATGGATGCCACAAGACCTGCGCGGGCATCTGAACTATATGCTGGCCGTGGTGCTGTCGGATCTGAAGGGAGTTTCCACGACCGTGTATGCCTACAGCAATGGCCAGGGCACCATGCTGGCAAGGCTGGCTGGCGTGGACGATGCGCGGTTGCAATCGGAAGCCGACGTGGCGGTGATCGAGATCGGCGTGGATGGCGCGCGCTATCGCAGCGCGCAGTTGGAAGTGACCATCGGCGAATCGTCCGGTGAACGGCAAGTATTGGTGCAGCAGCTGGTGAACGGATAAAACGCAATGAATGAAGTCAAAAACCCGGCATACCGTGTGCTGTTGCCGGAGTGGCAGGGCGGCGAGCCGCAGTTCGATCTGCCGCCGGGTCAGCTCAAGCTGATGTTGAGCGCCACGCCGCATCGTGTCGCGCCGATAGATAAGCGGCAGCCGGTACATGAGCGCGCCAGCAGCTGTGAGTCGTTGGTGGCTGTGTACCCGAACGCAATTAGCATTGGTAGCATTTTGGGTTCGGGCATGGAACGCGGAGATGTTGGATTCGGCGGATGGATGACATTGCTGGGGGCGGCAATGTGTTTTTGGGTTGGATTTGCCACCGGCCTGGATCAAATCGGCACGTGGATTCTAGTTTTTCCTGTGGCCTCTCTTTTCTTAATCGGCGCCATTCACCTTTTGAAAGCAAGTTATTTACTCCCAAAAGACCAGCCTGTCCTATTTAATCGAAAAACAAGGCAGGTCACCTTCTCCCGCATCCGCCATTCCCCCTTCTGGAAATTCTGGATCATGCCGGGGTTTTTGCCGCCGCAGACCGTGGCCTGGGAGACGGTGCAAGCGCGCACCTATAAATTCAACCAGCTGATGGGCGAGACCATGCGCGACTCCTACCGGCTGGAACTGTGGGCACCGCACCCGGACGACCCTAGGACGCTCTATGCCCGCGAATCGATCGGCTACCTGGGCTGGTACGAAGACGAACTGCTGTGGCGGCTGTACGAGCATATCCGCCGCTACATGGAAGAAGACGGCCCGCCGATCCAGCCCGGCGAGACACTACGCAAGCGCCGCACTGGCCGCGATCTGGAGCCCTTTAACGAGGAAATCATGGCAACCCTCGGCGGCCCGGCGCTCACCCGCGAGCAGGTGGAGGAACTTGCGGCCGAGCAAACGACTACAGCGCACCCCTGAACATTCCGTGCGAGCACACCGGCGCGGCCGACAGCGCCACGCGCGGCACGCACACGCTGGTGCTGTCGGACCGACGTCCCCCCGTCCTGAGTAGCGACCGGGTTTAGAGTCCAGTGTTGATGATATCGGTATTGGCCAGCTGTTGGGCATACGCAGACGGCGTCATGCCACCGATTGCTTTCTTGGGTCGCTCCTCGTTGTATTCGCGTCGCCAGCGCTCGATCTCGGTGCGCGCATGCAGCAGTGTCGGGAACCAGTGTTTGTTGAGGCATTCATCGCGCAGGCGGCCATTGAACGATTCAACGTAGGCGTTCCGGTTCGGCTTGCCGGGTTGGATCAGCCTTAACTGCACGCCACGCGCATGCGCCCAGGTCACCATCGCCTTGCCGCAAAACTCCTTGCCGTTGTCCGTGCGGATCACCTGCGGCAAGCCGCGGCTGATGGCGAGCCGGTCCAGCACACGCGTCACGCCATGGCCCGATATTGCACGCTCCACCTCGATGGCGACCGCTTCATGCGTGGCGTCGTCCACGACTACCAGACACTTGATCGCCCTGCCTTCGGCGGTGCGGTCGAACACGGGGGGACGTCGCAGGTACAGGAAGCAAAGGCCCAAGCCCCAGTCGCGATACGTCGTCGTCAATCGCATCAGCCAGTCCGCGATCCGGCCGTTCTCGTCCGATGCCTTGGCCTGGTACCGATAGCAGGTCTCACTCACCTGGAAGGTCTGGCAGGCGTGCCGGATA
>NZ_FLTX01000026.1 GCF_900092025.1 Xanthomonas bromi | reverse complement strand
GCCGGGCATGTTGGGACGGCTGCGCCACATGAGCGAGGGCGACGGCCAGCGTCGGCATATCCATATCGACGTACTCACGGCAGGGTGATCGTAATGTGTGCGCGCTCGTACAGCGGCCCGCGCGCTTCCAGGGCGAAATAGTAAATGACCCACCGGTTCCTGCACAGGTCAGGTGGTTAATGTAGCGGCATACAGGCCCTGCTGGATCGAGGCCATCAGCCCTCGTCCTTGACCAGCAGGGCTGCCAATTTTTTTCGGGCACGCAGTTCCAGCATGGCTTGGCCGTAGGCTTCCTGCAGCTCCTTGAGCTGGCGCTCGTCCTGCTCGCGCACGTCTTCGGGCTTGGCCCGCAGCGCGTTCTCCAGGCCGCGCTTACCTTCCTCGACCCAGCCTTCGATCTCATTGGGCGTCAGGTCGAACTGCCGGCTGGCCAACGCCACCGTCGTCTTCCCCTGGATGATCTCCAGCACCAGCGCCGACTTGCGCCGGGCCGTCCAGCGCTTGATCTGTTCTTCGTCCATCACTGCACTCATCGATGTCTCCTCTGAAAGCTAACACCTGAGCAGCGTTTCAGTGGGTCATTACACCGTGGACCAAGCCGCCCGCGCTGGTTCCGGAGGAATGGCCGCCAGAAGCGGCGAACTGATCCATCGAGCCAATATGCAACGGCCGGTATAGGGAGCTGGCGAGGTGGTGTCACGTGGGCCTCCACTCTGTTCGTTGGGTGGACCCAGCAGAAAGCGGTCCTTCACTAAGGTCCGCTCCTGGCCGAAAGCGGGCTCCCCGCTGCTGACGGGGTTGTTGCGCATAGGGGCGCGAGTCCAAAGATATAGAATAACGGTTCGAGGTTCAGTTCCACGGCAGCCTGACCGTCGCCAAACCATCGCGCCCGTGCCTGCGCGCGTAACGGCATAGATCGGCAGCGATGCTGCCAGTAAAACGACAACGGTCGCAGTACGCGGCCGTTGTCGTTAGATCAGGCAGCCATGATCGTCTTGACGATTCCCGATTCCCGAAAATCAATGATCGCTGGAGCGCAATCCATCCACATCCAGGATCAACGCCATGCGGCCGTCGCCGATCAGGGTGGCGCCGGCGTAGCCGGGCAGGCCGCGCAGGGCGCGCGGTAGCGGTTTGATCACCACTTCCTCGCGGCCGCGGACCTGGTCCACCACCAGGCCGAAGCGGGTTTCGCCGGCCTGCAGCAACACCACCGTCAGTAGCGGCGGTTGGTCGGCCGGTACGCCCAGCCAGCGGCGCAGGTCGATCAGCGGCAGGGTGTGCGAGCGGCGGTCGAGCACGGCGCGGCCGTCGAACCAGCCCAGCGAGGTCTGCGGGGCGTGCAGCACTTCGACCACGCGCGCCAGCGGCAAGGCGTAGACGGCTTCGCCGGCCTGCACCAACAGCGTGGGCAGGATTGCCAGGGTCAGCGGCACGCGGATCATGAAGCGGCTGCCGCGGCCCAGTTCGGACTGGATCTGGATCTGTCCACTGAGTTCGCGGATACGCGACTGCACCACGTCCATGCCGACGCCGCGGCCGGAAATGTCGGTGACTTCCACCTTGGTCGAAAAGCCCGGCATGAAGATCAGATGCAGGCATTCGTCGGTGCTCAGGCGGGCAGCCGCTTCGGCGTCGATCAGGCCCTTGTTGCGGGCGATTTCGCGCAGGCGTTCCGGGTCGATGCCGGCGCCGTCGTCCTGAATTTCGATGCTGACGTAGTCGCCTTCCTGCTGCGCGGACAGACGCACATGGCCGCTACGCGGTTTGCCGGTGGCTTCGCGCAGGGCCGGCGATTCGATGCCGTGGTCGATCGCGTTGCGCACCAAGTGCACCAATGGGTCGGCCAGGGCTTCGACCAGATTACGATCGAGCTCGGTTTCGGCGCCGATCAGTTCCAGTTCCACTTCCTTGGACAAGGTGCGCGCCACATCTCGGGCGACCTTGGGAAAGCGGGCGAACACCTTGCTGACCGGCTGCATGCGGGTACGCATGACCGCGGTCTGAAGGCGTGCGGTGGCGATGTCCAGCGTGCTGACGGCGCGGTCCAGTTCTTCGTCGCGCAGGCGGGTGCGCAAGGTCTTCAGGCGGTTGCGCGAGAGCACCAGTTCGCCGATCAGGTTGACGATGGCGTCCAGGCGCTTGGTGTCCACGCGCACGGTCTGTTCGGCTTCTGCACCGGGCTTGGCAGCCGCCTTGGGGCCGGCCTTGGCGCCAGGCGCTGCAGGTGCGTGGGCGTCGTCGTGTGCCGGTGCGGCAGCGGACTTGGGTGCCGCCTTGACCGCCGGCGGGCCGCTCTTGGCATCGAACTGCGCAATCAGCGTGGCCGGTGCGTGCGGCACGGGTTCACCCGAGCCCATCGCATCCAGCATGGCCTGCAGATAATCCAGCGACTGCTGCGCGGCATCGAAGTGATGCGCCTGCAACACCGCCTGGCCCGAGCGCGCCATGCCAAGGGTTTCTTCGGCGGCGTGGCACAGCTCCACCATCGGCTTGATCGCCAGAAAGCCGGCGCCGCCCTTGAGCGTGTGGAAGCCGCGGAACACTGCGTTGAGCTGGTCGGCTTCTTCTGGCGCCTGTTCCAGCGACACCAGCTGTTCGCCGAGGCGATCCAGGATTTCCTGGGCCTCGACGATGAAATCGGCCGCAATATCGTCTGGAACAGCACTCATGGTTACAACCCCAATCCGGACAGCAAATCGTCGGCGTCGTCCTGCGACACCGCATGACGGTCCAGGCCCTTGACTGCAGGACCGGCCAGACCGCCGTCGTCTTTCTTCGGCTCGGGATTCTTCGGCGGCAGGCCGAGCGCACCGAAGCCTTCATGCACGCGCCGTACGATCCCGGCCACGCGGCGGATGATCTGGCCGCTGAGGTCCTGGTAGCTCTGCGCCAGCGACAGTTCGGTCAGGTTGTGGCGCATCTTGTCCATCAGCGCGCCCTGGTCCTGATTGAGCCCGCCGTCGCGCAACTGGTTGGCCAGTTCGCGGCATTCTTCGACCAGATCCAGCGTGCGGTGGCTGGCCTTTTCGGTCATTTCCACCACGTGGTCCAGGCGCGAACAGGCGTCGTCCAGCTCGCCGGCTTCGTCGGGCACGGTGGGCAATTCGCCCAACGCCTGACCAAGTTCGCGTGCGAGCCGGCTCAGGCCCTGCATCATCGGGCGCGTGCGCAAGGCGGCGAGGTGATCCACCTCGCGACGCCAGGCGACTTCGTCACCGCTTTCCAGTGCATCGAGCGCGCCCTGCAGGCGGTCGATCAATGCGGCGCGTTCTGCGTTGGTATCCACGGTGGCGTTCATCAGGCGGTCGCCGCCAGACGTTCGAACACCTTGCCCAGCTTTTCTTCCAGCGTCTGCGCGGTGAACGGCTTGATGATGTAGCCATTCACGCCGCACTGCGCCGCTTCGATGATCTGCTCGCGCTTGGCTTCAGCGGTCACCATCATCACCGGCAGGTGCTTGAGCTTGGCGTCGGCGCGGATGTTGCGCAGCAGGTCGATGCCGGTCATGCCGGGCATGTTCCAGTCGGTGACCACGAAATCGAACGGGCCAGCACGCAAAGCCGCCAAGGCGCTATTGCCGTCTTCGGCCTCTGCGGTATTGGTGAAGCCGAGATCGCCCAACAGATTCTTGACGATACGTCGCATCGTCGAGAAGTCGTCCACGATCAGGATCCGCATGTTCTTGTTCACATCAAGCTCCTAACGCTAAAAATTCTGCGAAAAAATTATTCGTCAATTTCGACACCGGCATCGGCCAGTTCGAAGACTTTGAGGCGGCCGCGCAGGCGCACCACAGCCTGGCCGTGGATCTGGCAGACGCGCGATTCGCTGACACCGAGCACGGCGCCGATTTCCTTCAGGTTCAATTCCTGTTCGTAGTACAGCGACAGCACCAGCTGCTCGCGCTCGGGTAGTTGGCCGATGGCCTTGCCCAGCTCGCGGCCGAATTCGCCACGCTCCATCATCTGCTGCGGGTTGGGGCCACCCTTGGCGGTGGTGTCCAGCTCGCCGTGATCTTCGATGCGCGATTCCAGGCTCAGCACCTGGCCGCGTGCGGCATCTTCCATCAGGCGCAGGTAGTCGGGCAGCGGCATTTCCATTGCGGCGGCCACTTCGGTGGCGGCGGCGGCGCGGCCGGTGTTCTGTTCGATCTTGCGCACGGCGGCAGCGGCGTCGCGGGCACGCCGGTGCACCGAACGCGGCACCCAGTCGCCTCTGCGAATCTCGTCGATCATCGAGCCGCGGATGCGGATCGAGGCATAGGTTTCGAACGAGGCGCCCTGGTCGGAGTCGTAACTGCGCGAGGCTTCGATCAGGCCGATCATGCCGGCCTGGATCAGGTCGTCCACTTCCACGCTGGCCGGCAGACGCGCCGCCAGATGGTGGGCGATGCGGCGGACCAGGTCGGCGTGCTGGGTCACCACGTCGTTGGCGTTGTTGCGCTGCACGGCGCGGTACTGCGCGCTGGCCGTGGTTGCGGTAGCAGTGCTCATGCGGCCACTCCCCGTTGAATGATGCGTTCGACAAAGAACTCGACGTTGCCGCGCGGGGCGGTGGGGGCCTGCCAGCGCGAGGTACGGCGTGCGATTTCTGCAATGGCCTGCGCCGACGGGCTTGACGGGTAGGCCTTGATGACGGGTTGCTGACGCTGCACCGACAGGCGCAACCAGTCGTCCTGCGGCACGTGGCCGAGGTAGTTCAGCGACACATCGCCGAGGAACTTTTCGCACACGCGCGAGAGCTTGTCGTACAGCAGGCGGCCTTCGTTGGGGTCGCGCACCATGTTGGCGATGATCTGCAGGCGGTCCACGCCGCGTTCGCGCGAGAGCACCTTGATCAGCGCGTAGGCGTCGGTGATCGAGGCCGGCTCGTCGCAGACCACCACCACGGTGTCCTGGGCGGCCTGGCAGAAGGTCAGCACGCTGTCGGTGATGCCGGCGGCGGTGTCGATGACCATCACGTCCAGGTCGCGTTCCAGTTCGGAGAACACGTTGACCAGGCCGATGTGCTGGGCCGGGGCCAGTTCGGCCATGTGGCGGCGACCGGAGGCGGCCGGCACCACCAGCACGCCGCCTGGGCCTTCGATGATCACGTCATCGAGGGTGCAGCGGCCGGCGATCAGGTCGGCCAGGGTGTACTTGGGCGAGAGTCCCAAGACCACATCCAGGTTGGCCAGGCCAAGGTCGGCGTCCAGCAGCAGCGTGCGTTTGCCCATGTCGGCAAGCGCCACGGCCAGGTTGGCGGAGATGTTGGTTTTACCCACGCCACCCTTGCCACCGGTCACGGCAATGGTGCGCACCGGGCCCAAAGGCTCGGGACGGGTCGCCGACAGGGGGAAGGCGTTGGTCAGCTTGGCGTATTCACGCGACTGCATGGTTGTGCTCCGGAGTACAGGGCTTATCGGCAGCGCGCCGCAAATCTTCAAGACGAAGAACGAGACTGGCGGCATTGGCGCGGTGCAGGTCGTCGGGGACCCGCTGTCCGTCAGTCACCCAGGTGATGGGCATTTGGTGGTCGACCACCACCGACAAGGCGCTGCCGAAGCGGCCGGTCTCGTCGAGTTTGGTCAGCACCACGCCTTGGGGCTTGGCGTGGGCAAAGCGGCGCACGACCTCGTCGAGGTCGGCGAAATGGGAGTTGGCAGGCAGCACCAGCAGCGAGGTGACCTGCTGGGCGGCACGCAGCCAGTTCAGCTGGGCAGCCAGGGCACGGTCGCGCTGGCCCATGCCGGCGGTATCGATCAGCACCAGCTTGTAGTCGCGCAGGCGCTCCAGCAGCTCGAGCAGGCTTTCGGCACTGTCGGCTTCGTGCACGGCGATCCCGAGTTGGCGGCCGTAGCTGTGCAGCTGTTCGCGGCCGCCGACGCGCAGGGTGTCGGTGGTGACCAGGGCCACGTCGCGCGGGGCGTGCTGGGCGGCGAAGCGCTGCGCCAGCTTGGCGATGGTGGTGGTCTTGCCGGCGCCGGTCGGGCCGACCAGGGCGATCACGCCGCCGCGTTCCAGCGGGTCGAGCGGGGTCACCGGCAGACGCTTGGACAGCAGACCCAGCATCAGGCCGCGGCCACGGTGCAATTCGGTATCGGCCGGGATCTGCATGACGACATCGCGGGTCAGGCCGGCATCGAAGCCGTAGTCGTCCATCAGTTCCAGCGCCTGCGCACGCACCGGGGAGCCACGCAGGCGCTCGTCGGTGAGGCGATTCATTTCGCGCTCGATCATCTGCCGCATCAGCGCCAGCTCGCCACGCAGCTGCTTGAGTTCTTCGTCGTTCTGCGGTGCCGGAGCGGCGGTCACCGGCACTGCGGCCAGGGCCGCCGGAGCGACCACGATCGGCGGCAGCGCAGCTGGCGGCAGGATCTGCGGCAGGGCGTCGTCCAGATCGAAGTCGGCTTCCTCGTCGCGGTCGTCTCCGTCCTGGGCGTAACCGGCATGCACTGCAAGGGCGGCCGCCATGACCGGGCTCGCCGCCTGCGCCGGTGCGGTCTGCACGGCCGGGCGCTGCACCGGGGCGGTGGTCAAGAAGTCGGCGAACAGCTGTTCCGGCACCGCCGACAGCGCATGTTCCTGCCGCGGCGCGGTGGTGACGGCAACCGCGTGGGCCAGGGCCTGCGCGGCCGGGGAGGGGATGGGCGCGGCGCGCACCGGTGCGGCGACCGGCGCCTGGCGCGGTACGTTGACCGGCTGGCGCAGCGCCATCGCGGCGATCATGTCGTCGGCGGCGCTGGCAACGCGCTGGCGCTGGCTCACGTTGGTGTCGGCAGCCGGCTTGAGCGGAGCGTGCACCGGTGCGGCGGGCCTGGCCGGGGCTTGCGCGGCAGGCGCCTGTTGGGCGGCTGCCTGTTCGTGATGTGCGGCCGCCGGGGTCTCGGAGCGCGCGGTTTCCAGGGCGCGCTGCACGAGTTCTTCGTCGTAGTTGCTGGCAGCGACGATCTCGATGCCTTCAGCGGTACGGCGGTTGGACAGGATCACTGCGTCCGGGCCGTGTTCTTCACGCACCATGCGGAATGCGGTGCGCATGTCCGGGGCGACGAAGCGTTTGATTTTCATGCGAAGTGCCTCCAGGAACGGGACCCGCCGGACGCCGGACGGGTGCGCGATGAATGTGGGTGTGTTGCCAGCGTCATGAGGTGCCTGTCCCGGTCGTTGTTCCAAGTCCTGCGTTTGCCCGGAGCGATGCTGCTGCGGTGTCGGCAGAGCTAATGCATGCGGTGTGCCAAAACGGCGGTGCTGGGTTTCCGGCGCAGCGATGGACGCAGGAGAGCGGCAGTCAATTGCCTGGCTCACCCACTGTTCGCGCATCCAAGTCGCTGTATTGATTGGATTCTTTTGAACGTGCGAGTTGCCGGTGCTGCGCTGGCGCAGCATGCGGGCCACGTTGGAAGGCGCGCATTGGGCCTGCGTGGAGACATCCCGTCGGCCGGTGTCATGCAATCGATTGAAAATTCAGCGCGGTGCCGGATTTCCGGCGCGCAGATGAGCGCCGGGAGTGCAGTGCAGCGCGTGACTGCTGGAGCTGGCGAACGCCGCGATCTACTGCGGGCGGGTTGGATGCGCTCCAGTACCTGTTTGCGACCCGGGCCGCTTCCGGGAAGTCGGGCCAGCCTTGGTATCTACGCTGTCGTGCAATGGTCTGGCGAGCGCTTGGGAACGTCGGGTCCTGCTGCCGCTGTGGTGCTTCGTGGCCCAGTCTGGCTTCGACCCAGCGCGGGCCTGCCGAAGCGTCTTGCCTACCGAACCGCCGCGCCGACGGTCGAATCGCGCCGGCGCCCTTGCGTTGCGGGTTTAACTGATCGTGCCGACCAGCTTCAGGCGCTTGTCTTCCGGCACTTCGCTGTAGGCCAGCACCGACAGGCTGGGCACGCTGTGGCGGACCAGGCGGGCGAGGGCGGCGCGCACCTGGCCGGGCACCAGCACCACCGCCGGTTCGTTGCGGGCTTCCTGCTTGCCGACGCACTCGGCCAGGCTCTGGTGCAGGCGCTCGGCCAGGCCGGGCTCCAGTGCCACGCCGTTGCCGTGAGTGGATTCCTGCAGCACGCGCTCCAGTTGCGGGGCCAGGGTGTACACCGGCAGCTCGGCCGACATGCCAGCGATTTCCTGCACGATGAAGCGGCCCAGCGAGGTGCGCACCTGGGCGGTCAGTGCGGCAGGGTCCTGGCTGTGCGGGGCGTGCTCGACCAGCGCTTCGACGATCTTGCGTAGCTGGCGCACCGGAATGCGCTCGATCAGCAGGTTCTGCAGCACCCGCACCACCACCGACAGCGGCAATGCCTTGGGGGTGAGGTCTTCGACCATCTTCGGCGCGGTCTTGGCCAGGGTGGCCAGCAACTGCTGCACTTCCTCGTGGCCGAGCAGTTCGGGGGCGTGTTCGCGGATCAGGTGCGATAGATGGGTGGCGACCACGGTGGCCGGATCGACCACGGTGTAGCCCATCGATTCGGCGTAGGCGCGCTGATGCGGCTGGATCCAGGTGGCGTCCAGGCCGAATGCCGGGTCCTTGCCGGGAATGCCGTCGAGTTGGCCGAGCGCGCCGCCCGGGTCCAAGGCCAGTTCGCGGTCGGAATAGATTTCCGCCGTGGCCACCGGCACGCCGTGCACCAGCAGCCGGTAGGCGTTGGCCGATAGCTCCAGGTTGTCGCGGATATGCACCGGCGGCACCAGGAAGCCGATGTCCTGGGTAAGTTTGCGACGCACGCCCTTGATGCGCGCCATCAGTTCGCCGCCCTGGTTCTTGTCCACCAGCGGGATCAGCCGGTAGCCCACTTCCAGGCCCAGCGGGTTGATCGGGCGCAGCTCGTCCCAGCTCAGTTCGGCGCTGGCCTGTGCGGCAGTGGCGGCCGCGGCGGCCTTCGGATCCGTGGCGGGGTCGCCGGTCGGGGCAACCACCAGGCTGCGCTTGTACATTTTCCAGGCGATCACGCCCAGGATCAGGCCCAGCGTCAAAAACGCGACGTTCGGCATGCCGGGCACCAGGCCGACCAGGCCCAGGATGGCTGCGGCCACCGCCAACGCGCGGTGCTGGCCGAAGACCTGGCTGATCATGGCGCCGCGCATGTCCTGCGCACGCGAGGCGCGGGTCACCAGCAAGGCGACCGAGGACGACACCAGCAAGGCCGGCAGCTGCGCCACCAGGCCGTCGCCGATCGACAGCAAGGTGTAGGTGGACGCGGCATCCACAAAGCTCATGCCGTGCTGGAACATGCCCACCGCCATGCCGCCGATGAGGTTGATGAACAGGATCAGGATGGCGGCGATGGCGTCGCCGCGGATGAACTTGTTGGCACCGTCCATTGCGCCGTAGAAGTCGGCTTCCTCGCGCACTTCCTCGCGGCGGGCCTTGGCTTCCTCGCGCGTCAGCAAACCGGCGTTGAGGTCGGCGTCGATGGCCATCTGCTTGCCGGGCATGGCGTCCAGGATAAAGCGGGCGGTCACTTCCGACACGCGCCCGGCACCCTTGGTGATGACCACGAAGTTGATGATGGTCAGGATCGCGAACACCACGATGCCCACGGCGTAGTTGCCGCCGATCACGAACTGGCCGAAGGCCTCGATCACCTTGCCGGCCGCGGCATGGCCGTCCTGGCCGTTGATCAGGATCACGCGGCTGGAGGCGACGTTCAGCGCCAGCCGCAGCATCGTGGTCATCAACAGCACGATCGGGAAAATGGTGAATTCCAGCGGGCGCTGCACGTACACCACCGCCAGCAGCACCATCAGCGAGATGGCGATGTTGAAGGTGAACAGCGCATCCAGCACCGGTGCGGCCAGCGGCACCATCAGCATGGCCAGCATGGCCATCAGGGCCAGCGGGGCGCCCAGGCCGTTGCGCAGCAACTCCATGACGCGGCGGGCGTTCAGCGGGGCGGGTTGGGCGCTCATGCGCTGGCTCCCTTGCCGAACTCATCCACGTCCAGCGACGGCAATTCCGGCATCGGGCCGCCGTTCCAGCCACGCAGCTGGTAGACGTAGGAAAGCACCTGGGCCACGACCGAATAGAGTCTCACGGGAATTTCCTTGCCGATTTGCGCTTCCCTATACAAGGCGCGTGCCAAAGGCGGGGCGGTGACGATCGCCACCCGGTGCTGCTCGCCGGCTTCGCGGATGCGGAAGGCCATTTCGTCAACGCCCTTGGCCACCACGATCGGGGCGCGCATCTTGCCGCCTTCGTACTTGAGCGCCACCGCGTAGTGGGTCGGGTTCATCAGCACCACGTCGGCCTTGGGCACCGCTTCCATCATCTGGCGCTGCGACATCTGCATCTGCATCTGGCGGATGCGGCCCTTCACTTCCGGGCTGCCTTCGCTCTCTTTCATCTCGCGCTTGATCTCTTCGCGCGTCATCTTCAGCTTCCGCATCCAGTTCCACTTCTGGTACGGGGCATCGATGGCGGCCAGCAGCACCAGCGCGCCGGCGGTGTAGAACAGCAGGCTCTTGGTGAAATCCAGGCCGTTGCCGACCGCCTGTTCCAGCGGCTGGTTCACCAGCGAGCGCAGGCCGTGCAGGTTCTTGGAGATGCACAGCCAGGCCGCCAGGCCGACGAACAGCAGCCGCAGGATCGACTTGACCAGCTCGGCCAGGCTATTGCTGCCCCACATGCGCTTGATCCCGTTGGCCGGGTTGAGCTTGGTGAGGTCGGGCATGATCGCCTTGCTGGAAAAGTGCAGGCCGCTCATCAGCAGCGGGCCGGCCAGGCCGGCGGCCAGACAGATGCCCACCAACGGCAGCATCACCCACAGCAACTGCAGCAGCAGATCGCCGAAATGGCCGAACAGCGCCATCGGGTTTTCGCGCATCGTCGGATCCGGGCTGAGCGCGGTCTTCATCCAGACAGTGGCGTGATCGCCGATACCGCGGGCCAGCGCCATCAGTGCGAACACGCCGGCACCGAACACGGCCGCCGTCGACAGCTCGCGCGATTGCGGGATGTTGCCCTGCTCACGGGCGTCGCGCAGGCGTTTTTCGGTGGGAAGCTCTGTACGCTCGCCGCCGTCTTCGGACTCGGACATGGAGGTGCCGGTGGGGGATTAGTCCTGGGGATGCAAGCGGCGTTCCAGTTTGTGGCGCTGGAATGGGGAATCGGGAATCGGAGAAGCTAGTGGCCGCGAGTAGAGCTGTTGGCGGGACGTCGTGGCTGCGTGGTGGGGGGCCATGCATCGGAGCGCGTGCGTTTCTGGATCGGTCCAGACTGGTGCTCGGCTCGGCTCGGCTCGGCTCGGCTCGGCCAGGGCGTGGGTGAGCGGGGAGGCTGGGGGGCGGTGCTTGGACGCCGTTCGTTGCTCAGCTGGTCAGGCGAGGGGGGCCATCGCGTTGGGCGACCACGGTGGCGATGAAGCGCTCGGCGTCCATCGGGCGGCCCAGCAGATACCCTTGCAGTTGGTCGCAGCCCAGCCGTTCCAGGGTATTGCGCTGGGCGATGGTTTCCACGCCTTCTGCCACCACCTGCAGGTGCATGGTGTGCGCCAGCGCCACCACGGCCGCCACGATGGCGATGTCTTCGGCGCTGCTGTCCATGGCCTGCACGAAGCTGCGGTCGATCTTGAGCTCGTGCGCCGGCAGCTGGCGCAGATAGAGCAGGTTGGAATACCCGGTGCCGAAGTCGTCGATGGCGATGCGCACGCCCAGCGCCTTGAGCTGGCCAAGGGTGCGCAGGCAGGCCTCGGCGTCGCGCATGGCCATGGTTTCGGTGATTTCCAGGGTGAGCTGGTCTGGCGCCAACGCGTACTTGCTCAGCGTGGTGGCCACTTCGTCCAGCAGGCTGGGCGAGGCCAACTGGGTTGCCGACAGGTTGACGGCCACCCGCCAGTCGCCGTGTCCTGCTTCGCGCCAGTCGCGCATCTGGCGGCAGGCCTGCCGCAGCACCCAACTGCCGATCAGGTCGATCATGCCGCTGCGTTCGGCCAGCGGAATGAAGCTATCCGGCGGCACCAGGCCGCGTTCCGGGTGCTGCCAGCGGATCAGCGCTTCGGCGCCGATCGGGCAGCCGTCCTCGGCGCGGTACTTGGGCTGGTAATGCAGCACGAACTGACCCAGTTCCAGCGCGCGCGGCAGTTCCTGCAGCAACTGCAGGCGTTCGCGGGTGGTGGCCGTCATCGAGCGTTCGAAAAAACTGTAGCGGTTGCGGCCGGCGTGTTTGGCATGGCTCATCGCCGCGTCGGCATGCCCCATCAGTTGGCGCCCGCTGCCGGCATCTTCCGGGTACAGCGCAATGCCAATGCTGCTGCTCAGGCGCAGTTCGTGGTTGGAGATCAGAAACGGCATCGCCAGCGCCTGCACCAGATGTGCGGCGAGGGCGGCGGCATCTTCCGGGTCCGCGATGTCGGCCACCAGCACGAATTCGTCCGCGCCCAGCCGCGCCAGGCTGCCATGCGCGCGCCGATGCGCGTTCAAACGCTCGGCCACCACCACCAACAGGCGATCGCCCAGCTGATGGCCATAGCCGTCGTTGACCACCTTGAAGCCGTCCAGGTTGATCAGCATCACCGCAAAGCGCTGCCCGTCGCGCTGGGAGCGTTCGATGTTCTGCACGAGATGCTCATGCAACAGCTCGCGGTTGGGCAGGCGGGTGAGCGGGTCATGCAGCGCCGCCAGTGCGAGCTCGGCATTGGCCTTGGCCAGCGACTGCGTCAGCACGTCGGTGCGCTGCTGAAAGCGGCGTGACAGTAACGAGATGACCAGGGCCAGCATCATCAAGACTATGGTCACCAGCACCACCGCCACAGCCGGCCACGACAACCGCAGATGCGTATCGGTGACCGCGCCACAGATGCTGCCGGGTGCGAACTGCGCGGCGGCCATGCCGGTGTAATGCATGCCCACGATTGCCCCGCCCATGATCAAGGCGGCGATCAGGCGCAAGCTATAGCGGCGCCCGTGGTGGCGCAGGCGAAACGCGATCCACAACGCGGCGGCAGATGCGCCGATGGCGATGGCGATCGACAACCCGAACAGCAGTGGGTCATAGCGAATGGCCGGTACCATGCGCAGCGCGCCCATGCCCATGTAATGCATCAGCGCAATGCCCAGCCCCATCAGCAGCGCACCCAGGCCGAGCCGCGGCCACGGCAGGTCGGCACGCGAGCTCAGCCAGAGCGCGAGCGCCGAGGCCAGGATCGCCGCCAGCATCGAGTAGAGCGTCAGTGCCAGGTCGTAGCCCACCGGAATCGGCAGGCGGAACGCCAGCATGCCGACGAAGTGCATCGACCAGATGCCGATGCCCATGGCAACGGAGCCGCCCACCAGCCACGCGGCCGCGACGCCGCCACGACTGGCGGTCATCTGTGCGGCAAGTTGCAGCGCGGTGTAGGAAGCCATCACGGCCACCACCAGCGACAACATCACCATGCCAAGGTTGTAGGTT
Source organism: Xanthomonas bromi (assembly GCF_900092025.1). Taxonomy (GTDB): domain Bacteria; phylum Pseudomonadota; class Gammaproteobacteria; order Xanthomonadales; family Xanthomonadaceae; genus Xanthomonas; species Xanthomonas bromi. Next base: position 8,801 of record NZ_FLTX01000026.1, on the reverse strand, counting down.
CCGACCACCTATCCAATTCCGACGTCGAAAGACGCGTTGCCCAAGAACTAGCGACACGTGGCGCAACTTCTTGAGCGAAAGGACCCTGCAGCGGCCATCAACGGTACATTGTCGCCCGATCCGGCATGTTCCAGATGGCTGCGGTCGCCCGGCGTGCGCGGGCGACATGCTCACACACGGCGCGTTCGCGTGCGTGGAGTGCGGGCGTGCCGTGCATCGGCACAGGACGGGGGGGAGCGCCTTCTTCGCGCGCGCGCGCCGACAGGGCCTAGCCGCCTGCGCGGCTCATGCCACCGAACTTTCCGGTTCCTCCGGTTCGATGCGATTACGGCCGGAGCGCTTGGCGCGATAGAGCGCCTCGTCGGCACGCGCCAGCAACGACGCGGTGTTGTCGCCGATGCGGAACCAGGACACGCCCACCGAACAGGTCACCTGCAGCGCACGTGGGGCACCCACCTCGTACGGGGCCAGGCTGAGCGCTTCGTGGATGGCACGCAGCCGGTGCTGGCTCTGTTGGGTCATGCCCGGCAGCAACAGCAGCAATTCTTCGCCGCCGTAGCGGCCGACCTTGTCCGAATCTCGCAGGCAGGCTGTCAGCCGCGCCCCCACCTTGGCCAGCACCGCATCGCCGACCAGGTGCCCGTGTTCGTCGTTGACCTGCTTGAAGTGATCCAGATCGATCAACACCACCGCCAGCGAATGCTCGCCGTGCGCGCAGCCCTGTAGTTCTTCGGTCATCGCTTCCAGGATGCCGGAGCGATTGAGCAGGCCGGTCAGCGCGTCGTGGCTGGCCTTCAAGGCCAATGCCGCACGTGCGCTTTCCAGTTCGCGTTTTTCCCGCTCCAGCTGGTAGGTGCGCTCGGCCACCAATTCGGCCAGCATGCGTTCGCGCGCCACCAGATGGCGATGCCGCCAGCGCCACAGGCCGATCAGCAGGCCGCTGCCGATCAACACATATAGTGCGATCGCCGGCGGGCTGCGCCACCACAATGGCGCGACCGCGAAGGGCAGATCCGCGATCGGCGATGCGGTGCGCCGGTAACGGTCCAGCACCTGGACCTGCAGGCGGAAGTGCCCGGAAGGGAGCGGCGGCTGGTCGATGGACAGGTTGTCGCTCTGGATCCATTGGTCGTGCAGGCCAAGCAGGCGATAACGCACCGTCAGGCGGCTGGGGTCGTCGTAGACCTCCATCGTCGACAACTCGATATGCAAGGGTTTGTCGCTCCAGCCCAGCAGTTGCCCGCGCTGTACCGGCATGCCACCGCGGCTGACGCTGTCGATGCGCACGCTGGGCTGGCGTTGGTCGAACAGGCGCGCCGGGTCGCTGACGTGACTCACCCCGCGTGCGGTGCCGATCCAGACCGAGCCATCCGGATACTCGGCAAACGCGGCCTCGGAGGTGTCGTCCCAGATCAGCCCCAGCGATTGCGACAGATGCGCCCAACGCTCACCGTCGTAGACCTCCACGCCGTGCGCATGGCCTACCCAGACCCGGCCGATGCTGTCGCCGCGCAACAGGTACACGCCGACATCGCGCAGCGCTTCGTCGCTGATTTCCTGCAGGTCCAGGCCGTCGTGCAGCAACATGCCGTGCCACAGGCCGGGGCGATAGAACGCCAGCCACACCTCGCCGCTGTCGCTGATGTGGAACTTGCTGATCCATGGCTCCGACGTGCCGCCGTTGACCTTGACATTGACCTTCGACCATCGCCCATCCTGCAGCCGGAACAAGCCGTTGGCGGTGGAGACCCACAGCGTTCCGTCGGCGGTTTGCTGGACATCGGTGTAGGCGATGGCCGGCATGTCGGCCACGGCCCGCATGCTGCCGCCGTCGAGCGGGTGCTCGATCACGAACAGGCCGCCGGCACTGAGCATCCACAGCCGGCCCTGGCGATCGATGAGCAGGCGACGCCCGGTGCGCGGCAGTTTGGCGATCTGCGCGCTGTGGCCGTCCGGCCAGGTGCGGCGCAGGAAACCGGCCGAATTGAGCGTCCACAGGCTGCCGTCCTGGCTGCGCTCCATGCCCACGACCTGGATGCCCGCGCTCTGCAGGGCCGGCACGAAGCGCCCATCCGGGTCGGCCTGGCGGCCGATGCCGTGCTCGTTGCCGACCAACAGTGCGTTTTGCGGATCGCGGGCGATCGACCAGGTCGGTGCGGCCGGCATGCCTTGCGAGGCATCCCAGTTTTCGATCCATTCGTAGCCGGCCCAGCGCACCAGACCCTCGCCGTCGATGGTCATCCACACGTCGCCTTCGCGGTCCACGAGCATCGCAGCGCTGCTGCCGGGTGGCAGCCCGTTGTCCGTACCGAAACTGCGCCAGTGGCCGTTTTCCCAGCGCACCAGTCCGTCGTTACGACGCACCAGCACGCGTCCCTCGCGGTCCATCACCAGCGCCGCCGGCTGCCCGACGGTCGTGCCATCCAGCAGCGGCAGCGGACGCACGCTGAAGTTGCTGGCGCCGCGCGCCCGATAGAGCAGGGTGCCGGCACCGCGCACCCATAGCCCGCCGTCGTGGTCGCGCAACACGCTGTACCAACGGTCGTCCGGCACGCCCTGGTCGGGCCCGAACACCTGCACCTTGCGCTGCGCATCGATGGCGCACAGCTTGTGTCTGCAGCCCGCCCACAGGGTGTCGCCGTCCACCGACAGGCTGAGCACCTTGGACAACTCGGGAACGCGCACCCGGGTGGCGGTATCCAGCAACGGTTGGCTTTGCCAGCGGCCCCTGGCGCGGGGCTGCAGGATTTCCAGGACGGCGCCATTGGCCAGCACCGTGCCCCAGGGCAGGCTGGCGAGCTGCATCTGATCCTGCAGGTGCTGCGCCTCATCCGGTGCCAGTTTGCGGAATCCGTGTTCGTCGCCGACGAACAGGGCCTGGAAGCCGGCCACCCACAGCCGCCCATCGGCGGATTCGGTCATCGAACTGATGTGCTCGTTGCGCAGGCCATCCAGCGGCACCTGTTGAAACGTGCGCCCGTTGTAGCGATACAGACCGCTTTCGGTACATACCCACAGCAAGGTGACGCGGGTCTGCAACAGACAGGTGCCGGCAAGCCCGAGCAGGCCCTGGTCGTGGGCATACCGCCGGATGCTCACGCTCTGTGCGCCGGCCAGATCCGCCAACGACAGCAACGCCAACAGCAACACCGCAGCGAACGGTGCACGCCGGTTCGACGACCTCCATTGGCGGTGCTGGAACCCCACGAGTCTTGCAGTCTCCCCACGCATCGGAGCGTGGGGCCGCGTCCATCGCGCGGTATCTCACGCCTGCCATTGGCAGCCCCCATCGTGGGCCGCATTAAAACGACTAGCGGCTGCTCACGCGCATTTCTTTAATGTGTGCTCGGGCGTGGCGGCATGAGTGCCTGGCGAATGCGGCGGTTCGCTGGGTGCGGTGTACGACGATGGTCACGTGTTTGCGCAGGCCTGGGCCACACGCAGCAGCGACGGAGGTTTCCAACACGGTGATTGCAGGCGCAGGCGTGCGCGTCGTTCGGCGTGACGATCGGTGTTTAGCGCTTACCCGCCTTCAGCATCCGCATTGGATGGGCTGCAACGCGCGGCCGCGTCACTCGCGCTGTTGCAGATACAGCGTCAAGCCCTGCGGTCACAGCTGGTCAAGACTATCCAGGGGCACGTGGTCGTAATCGATGCGATTGCGGCCGCTGCGCTTGGCCCTGTACAGCGCTGCGTCGGCGCGCGCCAGCAGTTGCTCGAGGGTTTCGCCAGGCTGTAACCAGGCCACGCCGATCGAGCAGGTGACATGCAGCCAGCCGCCGTCGATGGGGTAGTCGCCGCAGATGCCGAGGTGCAGGGCGTCCAGCCGATGCGTGGCATCCAGGTTCAGGCCTGGCAGCAGCGCCAGCAATTCTTCGCCGCCGTAACGGCCGATGCGGTCGTCTCCGCGTATCAGCGTATCCATGCGTCGGCCGACCCCGGCCAGCACGGCGTCGCCGGCCAGATGACCATGTTGGTCGTTGACCAGCTTGAAGTGATCCAGATCGATCAGCACCACCGCCAGCGGCCGTGCGGTCGCTTCGGCGCGCAGCAACATGCTGCGCAGCGCGGCGAGAATGCCGGCGCGATTGAGCAGCCCGGTCAGTTCGTCGTGGTTCGCCTTGAACGCCAGTTCGGAGCGTGCCGCTTCCAGTTCGCGCTTGTCCTGCTCCAGTTCGGCGGTGCGCTCGGCCACCAGCTGTTCCAGTTCGCGCTTGCGTCGCAGCAGCTTGGCGGTACGCCAACGCAGTAGCGCGATCACCGCCAGGAAACTCAGTAGCACATATCCGATGATGGCCGGCACGCCACGCCACCACGGCGGTGTCAGTTCGAAACCGAAGCGGGCGATCGGGCTTTTGCTGCGCTGATAGGCATCCACTGCCTGCACTTCCAGCGTGTAGTTACCCGGCGGCAGCAGCGGGTAGGTGACGTGGCTGAGCGAGGTGCTGGTCCAGCTGGCCTGATGGCCTTCGACCCGATAACGGAAGCTGACGCGCTCCGGGCCGCCCTCTGCACCCGGGGTGCGCAACTCGATGTCCAATGGCGTTTCGGACCAGGCGAGCGTGCTGCCGGCACGCAGGTTCTGGGTGCCGCGGCGCACCTGGCTGATTTCCACCCGCAGCGGTCGCGCGGCGAACAGCCGCTGCGGATCGCGCAAATGGCTGAGTCCGCGGCTGCTGCCGATCCAGATGCTGCCATCGTCGTCTTCGAAAAAAGCGTTGGCGGACAAGTCGTCCCACAGCAGGCCTTCGGCGCGGGTAATCCGCGACCAATGACCATGCGCGTACAGATCCAGTCCCTGGCTGCTGCCCACCCACAGCCGTCCCTGACGGTCGTGACGCAGGATGAAGGGCATGGACTTGGACAGCAGCGGGTCGTCCACCGCCTGCACTGCCAGGCCGCCATCGGGTTTCAGGCGGCCATGCCACAGCCCGTTTTCGCGCAACGACAGCCAGATCTCGCCATCGGGCGCAAAGTCGATCTGGAACGCGTCCTGGCTGGGCAGGTTGCCGCGCACCGGAATGTGCGTCCAACGATTGCCGTCGCGGCGGTACAGACCATCGGCGGTTGCAGCCCAGAGCCGGCCTTGGCCATCGAAATCGATGTCGCCGATGAACTTGCCGTCCAGCGCCGGCTCCGTCTTCATCGCATAGGGCGGGACGGTCTGGCCGCGCACCAGACCGCGCGGAGTCGCGATCCATAGCGAGCCGTTCTTGTCGAACAGCAATTTGTACGCCGGCCTGGGCAAATCCATCACCCCGTGGGTCACCCCGGTCAGCGGATCGCGCCGGGCGATGGCGCCGGAGTAATACGACACCCAGGCCGCACCATCGGGGGCCACTGCGATACTCAGCGCCTGCGCCAGCGGCTTGCCGTCTTCGCTCTGCCAGGGTTGCGCATGCACGGCGTTGCGTGCCAACAGGCTGGCACCGCCATCGGCACCGACCGCCAGCATGCCGTCGGGCAGGCGCTGGATGGTCCAGGTCGGCGCCGCGGGCATGCCTTGCGCTTCGGTCAGGTGCTCGATGCTGCCGTAGCCGACCAGGCGCTGCAGCCCGAGCCCGCGGGTGCCGATCCACAGCGTGCCGTTGCGTTGCAGCAACAGCGGCCCGACCAGGGCATCAAGCGACAGGCCCTGCTCGGCTCCGATGTCCTTCCAATGCGTGCCTTCCCAACGCACCAGCCCGTGATCGGAACGGGTCAGCATGCGCCCGCGCGTGTCTTCCACCATCGTGGTCGCACCGGACATGGTGCTGAAGCCGTTATGCGGGTTGGCCGGATGCTCCTGGAAGCGGGCGGCGCCGGGATCGCGCGATAGCATCAGGCCGCCGCCGCGCAGCCACAGCCGTCCGCTGCGTTCGCGGAAGATCACCCGCCACCGTCGCTGCGGCACGCCGTCGGCTTCAGCCAGCCGTTCGATCACCGCGCCGCGGGCATCCACGCGACAGACGGCCGCGTCGCAGGGTAGCCATAGGAATTGCCCGTCGGCGAGCAGGGTCGGGCCTGGCATCATCGCGGTACCGGCCGGCGTGCGCAGGGTCAGGGCCTGGACCTTCCAGTGGCCGTCTGCCGCGGGGGTCACCGACAGCAACCTGCTATCGGAGATCACCGCCACGCCGCCGCGGTAGGCGGCAATCACATTGCCGGCAGCGGCGCGAATGCGCTTGCCGTCGCGCAATACCGGCACGAACCGTTCGCGATCGCGAACGAATATGCCATTGGAGGTCGCCACCCAGAGACGCCCGACCTGGTCCAGCGCCAAGGCCCGCGTGAAGCGCGCGTCCAGCCCCTGGTCCTCTCCAATGGCGATGAAGCGGTCGCGCTCGAAACGGTGCAGCGACGATTCGGTGGCCACCCACACCACGCCGCTGCGGTCTTCGACCAGCCCGTTGATGGTCATGCCCTGCAGGCCTTCGGCCTGCGCGTAATCGCGAAAGCTATAGCTCTGCGCAGCAGCGTCACCGATGCACCCAAACGCGCATCCGAGCACGAGTGGCCACAGCCACGACCATGACACGGCACGACGCAGGGCAGAACAGGCAGGCAGCGCAGACACGTCGGGCATCGGATTTAGTTAAAGAAATATGAGGGCGATGGACGGCGCCTGTCACCCAGCGTTGACGGCGATCGAACCCAAAACTTGAGAGCGGTGGCGGCTAGCCCGTCAGTTCACGGGCCGCCTCGAATGCAGTGTCGAACATGCGTTGCACGGGCGGGGCGAATTCGCTGGCAAAACTCGATAGCAAAAACAGGCCCAACAACACCGTCAATGGCAAGCCCAGTTGCACCGGGTTCAATGCCGGCGCGGCCTTGGCCAGCGCGCCGAAGGCCAGGTTGACCGCCAGCATCGCCACCATCATCGGCAAGGCCAGGGTCAGCCCGCCGCGCAGGATCTGCAGGAACAGGGTCGGCGCGACCTCGGCGAATGCGCCGGCATCGGGCAATGCGGTGCCGATCGGCAAGGCCTTGTAGCTGTCCACCAGCAAGGCGATCACCGCCAGATGTCCGTTGGCGGCGAAAAACAGCAGTCCGAAGCCGATATAGAACCACTGCGCGATCACACCCGACGTCACGCCGCGCATGGGGTCGGACATCTGCGCAAACGACAGGCCGGTGGACTGCGACACCAGTTCGCCGGCCAATGCGCCGGCTTCGAAAATCAGCTTCAACATAAAACCCATGCTAGCGCCGACCGCCAGTTCGCGCGCGATGCTGAGCACCGCGCTGGCGGTGAAGCCGTCCCACTCCGGTACCGGCGGCAGGATCGGCGCCAGCACCATCGCCAGCGTTCCGGCCAGCATGACCCGCACCCGCCCGGGCACCGCCCGCGTGCCGATCAACGGCATCGCGGTCAGCAACGCACCGGTGCGCAGCATGGTCCACATGATCGCCCCGACCATCGCGAACGCGCGCTGGCCGTCGATCACCATCTGGGTTGCAGCATCCATCCGCGCTGGCCCGCTAGCCGATCAGATGCGGTATGCGCTGGAACAGCGCGATGGTGAACTCCACCAGATGCCCGAGCAGCATGCTGCCGGTGGCAAACAGGGTGGCCGTCAGCGCCACTGCCTTGGCCACGAAGGCAATGGTCGGCTCGTTCAACTGGGTGGCGGCTTGCACCACACCAATCACGACGCCAACCACCAGCACGGCCAGCAACATCGGTCCGGCAATCCACAGGACGGTGACCAGGCCACCACGTAATTCAGTCAGGGCGATTTCAGGGCTCATGGGCGGTGGTAATGCAAGTCGGGTGCCAAAGGGGCGGGATTGGGGATTGGGGACTCGGGATTTGCTGGTGAACGGGAATCTGGGTTGCCTCGTGTTGCACTGTCTGTCGCTGTCGCTGTCGCTGTCGCTGTCGCTGTCGCTGTCGCTGTCGCTGTCGCTGTGCTCTTGCTTTGCTGTTGGCTTTACGGGCCCCCATACCGCAGCGGCAAGCCGGGTAGATACAACTCGCAGGGCGTCGCGCATGGATGCGCGACGTTTTTGTAAGGGACAGGGATGTCCCTTACAAAAATTTCTACCCGGATTGCGGACCTGGAGCGCGTAGCGCGGAAGGCGCGAGGACGGGGTGTGCTTTCTTTTGGTTACTTTTCTTTGCACAAGCAAAGAAAAGTGACTCGCGCCCGCAAGGGCGTGAAAGCCGTTGATTTGCTGTTCCAAGCTCATAGCAACTGTTCAAGCAAAAACACTAGCGAAGGCAAAAGCAAAGCTTTCGGCCCCCTTTCGGGGGTCGAGTCACTTTCTTTGCTTGTGCAAAGAAGCGCTTTTTACGGCAGCCGCAGGCTGACCAAAGTAACCAAAGAAACACACCCCGTCCTCGCGCCCTCCGCGCTCCAGGTGCGCAGGCCATCCGGGAATTTTTCAAAGGGACGTCCATGTCCCTTTGAAAAACGTCGCGCATCCATGCGCGCCGCCCCTGCGGGGTTTGACCCCAATGGCCTGCCGCTGCGGTATGGGGCCCCCGACAAGCTAGAGGCCAAAGCGAAGCAGAAAGGCAAAGCAAAAAGCGGCAAGCGGAGCTGATTGTTGAGCAATACAGCTTCGCAATGCACAAAACTCAGTCAACTGGAGCCGCGCTACCGCGCGCAAGGCGCGCCCACACCTACGACGCGTTGAAGCTCGCCGCCAGCGTCCCCACCACCAGCACCCAGCCATCCACCAGGATGAACAGCAGGATCTTGAACGGTGCGGAGATCAGCATCGGCGACAGCATCATCATGCCCATCGACATCAGCACACTCGCCACCACCAGATCGATGATCACGAACGGGATGAAGATCAAAAAGCCGATCTCG
>NZ_FLTX01000079.1 GCF_900092025.1 Xanthomonas bromi | reverse complement strand
CTTCGTCGTTTCCGTCGAAGCGAGCCGCCCATTGTAGCGGGCTTTTTCTTACCGTCAACACCTTGTTTCCGAGGTGATTGACGCCTCGTCGTGTCCACCCGAAGGTTTTCTGCGAAGCTAGCCGGCCATATTAGCAGGCTTTTCACCTTCGTCAACCCCTCGTGAAGAGAAAGTTGCCGCCGCTGCACTTCACTCTGCCAAAGCAGCTTTCCGTGTAGCGAGCCGACCATCATAGCCGACTTTTGCGTCTCGTCAACACCCTAATTTCGGGGGATTTTCGAACCCTTTTGCTTTGGTTCCGCGTTTGCGGACTCCGTTGCGTCGGGGAGGCGAACTATATGCCCGCAAAAGGATTTTGGGAAGCCTTTTGTGAAAAATTTTTCACGAAATTGCCAAAAACTTGCGCTACGCCCTAGTCAGCTTGGCGCAAGGCCTTTGAGGGCTTTGAACCTGCTACTTCTATCTCTATAGGTAAGACGTGTGTGGCCGCAGGGATTGCCGTCCTGCAGCAACCTTGATTGGCTTCAGCCAGCAACGAGCGATACACGGGCAAAATTGCGTTTACCCACTTGAATGACGCCTTCAAAACCCTGCGTGAAGATCCGACTGGCATCTTCCACCACGTCGCCATCGATCTTGACCGCACGCTCCTTGAGCTTGCGGGTCGCTTCGGAATTGCTGGGCGTCAGGCCGGCGGCAGTCAGCAGGCTGGCGATGCGAAGACCCTCGGCCGGGATCACGACTTCCTGTAGCGGCAGCAAACTGGTGTCGCCCTGCCCTGTCACCACCGCGTGCCAACCGGCAATGGCCTGCTCTGCCGTTGCGGCATCGTGGAACCGCGTGGCCAGTTCGCGTGCCAGCCGCAATTTGACTTCGCGCGGGTGGAGTTCGCCCTTGGCCACTTGCTCCTTGAGGCGCGCCGCTTCGGCCACGCTGATATCGAAGGAAAGCAGGTCGATCCAGCGCCAGGTCAGCTCATCGCAGATCTTCATGGTCTTGGTGACGATGTCGATGGCCGGCTCGTTGATGCCGATGTAGTTGCCCAACGACTTGGACATTTTGGCGACACCGTCCAGGCCTTCCAGCAGCGGCATGGTCAGCACGATCTGCGGTGCCTGGCCGTAATGCTCCTGCAGGCCGCGCCCCATCAGCAGGTTGAATTTCTGATCGGTGCCGCCGAGCTCGACGTCTGCCCTCAAGGCGACCGAGTCGTAGCCCTGCACCAAGGGATAGAGGAATTCATGGATGGCGATCGGCTGTTGGCTGCCGAAGCGCTTGGCGAAATCGTCGCGTTCGAGCATGCGCGCGACCGTGTGCTGTGCGGACAGCTTGATCATGTCGGCTGCGCTCATCTGACCGAACCACTCGGAATTGAAGCGCACTTCGGTGCGTTCGCGATCCAGGATCTTGAAGACCTGGTCTTCATAGGTGCGGGCGTTGGCCAGCACGTCGTCGCGACTGAGCGGCTTGCGGGTGGCGTTCTTGCCGCTCGGGTCGCCGATCATTCCGGTGAAGTCGCCGATCAGGAAAACCACCTGGTGGCCAAGCTGCTGGAACTGCCGCATCTTGTTGAGCAGCACAGTGTGGCCCAGATGCAGATCCGGCGCGGTGGGATCGAAGCCGGCCTTCACACGCAATGGCACGCCCGATTTCAGCCGTGCTTCGAGCTGATCGAGCTTGAGGATCTCTTCGGCACCACGGCCGATGAGTGCGAGGGATTCTTCGATAGTGGCCAACCACAGACTCCAGCGGCGCTTGCCGTCAACAGCGTGAATGATGTTAAACGCGGGTTAATTTCGCGCCAACTGAAAATAATGAACAGGCTCAATGGTTTGACGCGCTGTTACAGGCTGACTATGGTACCGGCGATTGGGCTCGCACTTCGAGCCAGCGAGGAATTTGAACGATGCAGCACTCAGAGCAGGGCCGTGCACGCAAGCGGCGCTTTCAAGAACGCCTCCACGTCCTCCACGACACTGCACTGCATCGCAAGCTCAAGGCGCACCTGCCGGCGGCATTCAATGACCGCTGGACACGCCGTCATTGGATCCACGCCAGCCTGTTCGCCACCATCGGCGCACTGGTTGCCACGATCGTGCCGGGTTTTTCCAACGCCATCGATGCCCCGCTTTCGGGCCGTTCCACGCTGGCCTTGCCGTTGCCGCCGCTGGTGCCCAGCCGCAAGCAGTTGGCGCCAAGCACCAATTGGGAAATTCTGCAGGTCAAGCCGGGCCAGACGCTGAGTACCTTGTTCGGCGAGTTGGGGATTCCGACGACGGTGATGTACCAGGTGCTTGCGCATCCGGGCACCAAGGAGGTCCTGACCAAACTGCGTCCGGGCACCGAGATCGCCTTCGACATGCCGACGCCGGGCGACTTGCGGGCACTGCGTTTCGATCGCGACGACAGTCATCGGGTAGAGCTGCGCCTGCTCGGCGACAGCGTGCGCGAGAACGTGACCGAGCGGGCGACGACCACGCGTACGGTGGTGGCCAGCGGTGAGATCAGCAGTTCGCTGTACGCATCGGCCGGTAAATCCGGGCTATCGCCGGCCGCAGTAGCGATCATGACCGACGAGATCTTCAAGTACGACATCGACTTCGACAAGGATCTGCAGCCCGGCGACCGTTTCAGCGTGGTGATGGATGAAACCTGGCGCGAAGGCGAGCGGATCAGCACCGGCGACATTCTGGCGGCGACCTTCACCACCGGCGGCAAGACCTATACCGGTTTCCGCTTCGAGCGCGCCGGCAAGCCGGCCGAGTATTACGACATCACCGGCCGGCCGTTGAAGAAGAGCTTCATCCGCATGCCGGTGGCGTATAGCCGCATCAGCTCCACCTTCGGTGCGCGCAAGCACCCGGTGCTGGGCACGATGCGCATGCATAAAGGTGTGGATTACGCGGCCGCGTCGGGAACGCCGATCATGGCGGCTGGCGACGCGCGGGTGGTGTTCGTCGGCACCCAGCGCGGCTATGGCAATGTGGTGATCCTGGATCACGGCAAGAACTACAGCACGCTGTACGGGCATATGTCGCGCTTCGGCAAGATCAAGGCCGGCCAGCGCATCGATCAGGGCACCGTGATCGGCTATGTCGGCATGACCGGCCTGGCCACCGGCCCGCATCTGCATTACGAATTCCGTGTCGCCGGGCAGCAGCGCAACCCGATGTCGGTGACGATGCCGCCGCCGGAGCCGTTGCAGGGTGCCGAACTGGCGGCGTTCCGTGCGCAGACTGCACCCGCCATGGCCCGGATCGAGGGCATGGAGAAGCTCATCTACGCCGACGCCGGCAAGCCTGCCAAGGGCAAGTCGCGGGGTTGAGTGCCTGCGGCGGGGCTGCGCTAACTGCGTTGGCGGTTGGGTCGTGTGGATGGCGTAGACGGCCGTGCATCACATCCAGCCACGCCGCGGGGCGGTGCACTGCTTTAGCACCCCACTGCGGCGCGCGGCGCGCAGTGGACGCCTCCAATTGACTTGTTCCCTGCACGTGGTCCTGCCTATCAACCGCATCTGAGGTGAGTACGGTCGCCTGCGCCATGCAGGGACTGTCGGTGCACACGTGATCGTCGTCGACATGATTCGGGAGCATGTCGGCCCAGCGGTGACTCACTTGCTGCATAGGCGCTACGAATGCAAGACCAGTTGACGAACCCGGCCCGGCTGCACAAGCTGGCCGACCGTGTATGTCTGGCTTCGGCATGTCTGTCTTGGAACACGTTGACTCTCCCTTGTATCTGGGCCTGATGTCGGGAACCAGCGCCGACGGCATCGATGCCGCACTGGTGCACTTTGCCGACGCCACGCACCGACGCTGCGACTTGGTGGCCGGGACGACGGTGGCGTGGGAGCCGCAGTTGCGCGAGACCTTGGTGGCGCTCGGCCAGGGCGCCGAGACGGTAGCCATCGATGCGCTGGGGCAGTTGGACGCGCAAGTAGGGTTGGCGTTTGCGGCAGCGGCCAATCAGCTGATCCGCGAAAGCGGCGTGGAGCGCCGGCAAATTCGCGCGATCGGCTCGCATGGGCAGACCATCCGCCACCGGCCAAACGCGGATCCGGCCTTTACCTGGCAGATCGGCGATGCCAGCCGGATTGCCGAGCGCACCGGCATCACCACGGTGGCCGATTTCCGCCGGCGCGACGTGGCCGCCGGTGGGCAGGGCGCGCCGCTGATGCCGGCCTTTCATCTGGCCATGCTGGGTACGGGCGATGAAGACCGCGCCGTGCTCAATCTGGGCGGGATCGGCAACCTCACCTTGATTCCGCGCGATGGCGCGGTGCTGGGTTTCGATACCGGCCCGGCCAATGCGCTGCTGGATAGTTGGTGCCAACGCCATCACGGCATGCCGTTCGATGCCGAGGGTGCGTTTGCGGCCAGCGGGCGCGTCGATGCGGCCTTGCTGCAGGAACTGTTGGCAGACCCATGGTTTGCGTTGCCGCCGCCCAAGAGCACCGGGCGCGAGCAGTTCCATCTGGACTGGGCACTGCAGGCGATGGGCAGCGCAAGGCTGGATGCAGCCGATGTGCAGGCGACCCTGCTCGAACTCACTGCAGCCACCGTGGCCGAAGCTTTGCTGCGATTGCAGCCAACCACGCGCCGCGTACTGGTCTGCGGCGGCGGCGTGCGTAATCCGGTGCTGTTGACGCGACTGGCGGCGCGACTGCCGAGCGTGGTGGTCGAATCCAGCGCGCGGCATGGGCTGGACCCGGATTATCTGGAGGCGATGGGCTTTGCCTGGCTGGCCGCCGAACTGCTGGCCGGGCGCCCGGCAAACCTGCCGTCGGTCACCGGGGCGGTGGGGCCACGGTTATTGGGGGCGATCTATCCGGCATGAGCCGGTGGTGTCTTCCAGCCTGGAGGGAGCGGCTGCAGCGCTACGGATGATTTCCCGCCGGCAATGCCTTGAGCGCAGCAATCGCTTCGGCCAGGGCATCGACCTCCGGGTGCTGCAGGCCGCCGCGGACTTCGTATTCGCTGGAAAACAGGCCTTGTTCGAGTAGATGCATCACCGTCTGGTGCTGGGTCCACCCACGTGCGACGGAAATGCGGCGAATACGGTCCACCAGCATCGGATCAATGTCACGCAATACCAGATCGGTCATGCCCTGCCTCGTGCAATGCGCTGCCCCGCGCGCATCATCGGCAACCTTGGCGGACGTTTCAATCCGGCCGCCTGTCGTGCGCCAATAGCCGCGGCCACAACCAGGCCAGCAGCAGCAAGGTGGGAATCACCGTCAGGGAGCTGAGGATGAAGAAGGTGCTGTAGGAGGTCGCCTCAATCACGGACCCGGAAACACCACCAGCGAACTTGCCCGGCAGATTGGCCAGCGAGACCAGCAATGCATACTGGGTGGCGGTGAAGTTGCGGTCGGTCAGCGAGGACATGAAGGCCACCAGCACCGAGCCGGCGAAACCCTGAAACAGGTTGTCGGCACTGAGCGCGGCATAGAACGCCCATAGCTTGCCGGGGTTGTGTGCCATCAGCAGAAACGCCAGGTTGGACAAGGCCACCCCCAACGCGGCCACCAGCAGCATGCGGCGGAAGCCGAATGCGGCGACTGCAGCACCGCCAGCGAAGGCCCCGACAATCCCCATCCAGAGGCCGAACAGCTTGGAGACGGTGGCGATATCGGCCTTGGTGAAGCCAGAATCCAGATAGAACGGCCCCGCCATGACGCCGATCACCTGGTCGGGAAACCTGTACAAGCCCACGAACAGCAGCAGCGCGATGCCCAGCGCCAGCCCATTACTGGAGAAGAAACTGGAAATCGGTTGCCAGAAGGCACCTGCGACATCGACGCGGCGTACCACCGTCGCCTCGGGACGGTCGGGCTCGCGGCACAGCAAGGTGGTGACGATCGGCACAAGCATCAATGCGGCCATGCCCACGTAGGCCCACGTCCAGCCCAGGTATTCGGCCATGTACAGCGCACCCGCACCGCCCAGGATCAGCCCGACGCGGTAGCCCAGCGTGTAGGTCGCCGCCAACGCGGCCTGCGCGGCATCGGGGGCGACTTCGATGCGGTAGGCATCCACGACCGAGTCCTGGGTGGCGCCCCAGAACGAGGCGAACAGCACCCAGCCGACCAGGCCGGTCACGCTCAGATCCGGGCGAGAAAATGCCAGGGCGAACAGGCCAATGGTGACGCCGATCTGCGCCACCAGCAGCCAGGAGCGACGGCGCCCCAGGAACGCGGTGAGCGGAAACGCGTGACGGTCGATCAGCGGCGCCCACAGGAACTTGAGCAGATAGAAGAAGCTGGCCAGGCTGATCAAGCCGATGTCTTGCAGGTTCAGCCCTACATCGCGCAATCGGACGGACAAGGTCTGCGAGGCGATCAGCAAAAACGGGAGGCCACTGCCGAAGCCGAGCAGCGCCATGGTCGCCGCCGAGGGCGTGGCGAAGGCGTGCTGGATGCCGCGCCAGCCTTTGTAGGTTTGGGCGGGCTTGGTCATGCGTCGAACCGATGAGAACGAACGTCAATGGCTGAGGCGGTCAAGGCAGATTGCACCGCTGCATGCAGCGCACCGTCGACGACGACCATCGCCACCGAAGTCATGCTTTCGACGGTGTGTGCGGCACCGCGACGACGCATGGCCGTCCCGAAGAGCAACGCCTTGCTCGCCATCGACAGACCGCGCAACGGCGACTGAGAGCCGCCGCGCGTGCTGCATTGCCCAAGGCGGAGCCCGGTGGCGATGCTGCCAGCAAGGTTCGCGCCCTGCTCCGCAAGACGCTGGCGCAATGTGCCGGAAACCAAAGTCTTCGCCTGCCTCACTGCGCGTAATCCACGATGTACGGCGCGTGGTCGGAGAAGCGCTCTTCGCGGTAGATCGAGCAGGCCTTCAAGGTGTCGCGCAGGCCGGGGGTGACCAGTTGGTAGTCGATGCGCCAACCGACATTGTTGGTACGCGCGGCGCCGCGGTTGCTCCACCAGGTGTAGTCCTGGCCTTGCGGATGCAGCACGCGGTAGCTGTCGACCCAGCCGCGGCCTTCGGCAGGGTTGGCATCATCTGGCGCATCGGCGCACAGGCCGTTGAGCCAGTCGCGCTCGGGCGGCAGGCAGCCGGAGTTCTTCTGGTTGGACTTCCAGTTCTTGATGTCCAGCGCGGTGCGCACGATGTTCCAGTCGCCGCACAGCACGTACTGGCGGCCACTGGCCAACCATTCGTCCAGGATCGGCCGCAGCCATTTCATCACCTGGAACTTGTAGTCCTGGCGCAATTCGCCCGACGACCCGGACGGGATATAAAAGGACACCACGCTGAGGTTGCCGAAGCGCGCTTCGATATAGCGGCCTTCTTCGTCGAACTCGGGCCAGCCCAGCGCGGTGCGTACCTCGTCGGGCTCGTGCCTGCTGTAGATCGCCACGCCGCTGTAGCCCTTCTTGGTCCTAGCGTCGCGGAACCAGGCCTTGTAGCCGGTGGGCAGGAACTTGGGCCCGGCCAGCTGATGCTCCTGGGCCTTGGTCTCCTGCACGCACAGCACATCGGCGTCCTGCGCGGCAAACCACTCGAAAAAACCCTTGGTGGCGGCCGAGCGCAGGCCGTTGGCGTTGAAACTGATGATGCGCAAATTATCTCCAACCATTTGTTTTATATTGATTTTATCAGAAAACTACTGGGAAAGTACCAACTTCAGTACCAACACTTTGAATCAGTGTTTACCAACAACCTGCGGGCATCGCTCAAAGCCTACCTACTGAGGCACGGCATCGCCAGCCGCGCGAATTAGTCGTACTTAAACAATCCCCTTCAGACACTGATCCACCACAGCAACAGTGGCGTGCAGAACCTCAGCATCCGTTACAGCGAACGGCTGGTCGAGGCCAGGATCGAACCGTCTGTGGGCAGCGTTGGCGACTCGTATGACAACGCACTGGCCGAGACGATCAACGGCCTGTACGAGGCCGAAGTGATCCACCGCAGATCGTGGCGCCATCGCGAGCAGGTGGAACTGGCCACGCTGGATTGGGTGCACTGGTACAACCACAAACGCCTGCTGGGGCCGATCGGATACATCCCGCCAGCGGAAGCCGAAGCGACTTATGATCGGCAGCAAACCCGTCAGGCCGAGGCGGCCTGACTCAAACCAAACGGCCTCCGACAAAACCGGGGCGGTTCAGATGGGATGCGAGTGAGCGGGCAAGCGCTTCGACTGCCGAGACGTGGGTGACTAAGAGGTTGGGCGCGTGATCAGGGTTGGCTAGGCGTTGGCGAATGACATGCAACCGCTGTCTGGGCGAAACGCTGACGTACGTTTTGCGGATGCTTTGCAACTCTGCGGCGTAGTCGATTGGTTCCATTGGGGCCTAAAACCTGAGTTAAGCCGCGCCGCAAAGCGGCGTCGGCTTGGACGAATTGTTAGACCGCTGCCTGCACGTTACGCGCTGTAGCCGGTTGCCAGCCGCCGTTCCATAACTGCCAGTGGCTCGTTCGATCGCTGCGCAGCAAGGAACCGATAAATTTCCTCTAGTGCGTTGGCGATGCGTTCGCGCGGCGCCACTTCTTGACCGGTCTTGCCCAAGACGTACCGGAGCACCGCCCGATGGTTATTGAAGTACCGATCTAGCAGAGGCGTGGATTTGGCTAATCCGGGAAGCGACGCCTCACAGAAGTTTTCAATGAAGCGTAGATCGGCAACTTCGTCTGGTGTAAGACTGAATTCCGGCCGCTCGTTAGCACGCTCGAGAATCGTGCGGGTGCGCTCCGTGTACTCGCCAAGCTGCAACAGCAGGTTCTCCAGCTCTTTGCTCCGCGCCCGCCTCGAAGCGTGCTGATCTAAAACAAGACCGATCTTCTGAGGTAGACGAGCAAGCAGGTACGCCAGAGCTAGCCCGAGAAGTAAAACTGCAAGTGTCAAAACAATCACGTCGAACTCCTAGTTGCATGTTCAGCGGCCTAACGCCTGAATTAAGCCGAGCCGCGAAGCGGCTTCGGCTTGAATGATTTGTTAGACATTAGCCGACTGTCCCGCCAGCAAGACCCCCGATAATTGCTACAACAGCGGGGTGTTGCAGGAGTTGACTAATCAATGATTTGGCCTCCTCCTTCTCCTGAGGAGGTGCGTTGGAAGATTCGATCATCTTAACAAGCGTGTCAAACGAGTTGGCGATGTTTTGAACGTTGTAGTCGCCAATCTGGATCGACTGCGCACCGCTAATAGTGATGTTGTGACTGGGTCGCTGAGCCGTAGACTCGCCACCTTTTCTAAACTTCACTTGGTAATGCGCGCCGATTCCAGTGATTCCCTGGTCGAAAAAGGTGGCTTCGGTAACAACCGAGCGCTCATCTTTACCATTCGGAAGGCGGCGCAGGACTGTATCTCCGGCCTCTACATCAGCCATCTGGTCGGCGATGATGATTGTGCTGCCCGCAAACTTAGCCTTGTACGGACCGACGACTTGGCCATCGCGCCTTTCAACGCGGGCTTCCTCGTTTGGTTTTAGGATGCTCACCGCGACCTCCCCCCTAATGTCTAACACCAGAATTAAGCCGACCCGCGAAGCGGGTTCGGCTTGAATGGATTGTTAGGCCGCAGCCGTTGATGTCTAATCATGGCCTAGCCTCCCCGATACCTAGCCGCTTCGCGCCAACTGCCAATCGCCTGGCTCTCGGTGCGTCCTTTTACATCTACTCGCTCGCCCATGTACGTACCAACGGCAATCCATACAGATTTTGACTTTTGGTACACCGTGATCTGCTGCGGCTGATTCCACACTTGAACCGTATGCTCTCGTTCCATGGCGTCGTCTCACTTGCTCCAATGGCCGAGCACCCACTCCCATTTGTGGGTCGAGTAGTCCCAGCGCCAGTGAGCACGAACCCACTTGGTTTTGCCGAGGGGTCTGAGCGTTTGCATGTTCTGCAGCCGATCAACTGGCTTAGGAGGTCTGGGAGGATGGATCTTCTTGATTGCCATGCACTCTCTCCTGTGGCCTAACGCTTGAATTAAGCCGAGTTGCGAAGCAACTTCGGCTTGAATGAGTTGTTAGGCAGTGAGTGGCCGCAAAGGTTTGGATGGTGCAACCATGCTCCCAAGCACTGCCGCTTGAACCGAGTGTGCCACAGGTTGTGGGATGGAGCTTGCCCAGCGATGCCGCGGTGCGTGATGCCACCGAAGCCAAGCGCAATGAGCGCAGCGCGGCAATGACGTACAAGGGCGAAGCACCTAACTTAACGCAACTATCAACGGTGATGACTGCTGCCCGGAGCCGACTGCATGCACGCCTGCAAACTGACCGAAGCAGCAACCGCTAGCGCATTTTGCTCTACCACGGCCTAACGCTTGAGTTAAGCGGCGCGCGGCTTTTCGTGCCTCCGCTTGGACGAGTGGTTAGGCCTCATCTTAACGCGGTGGCTTGAACAGACGCACTCACAACATTGACCTCCATGTAGCAAGGACTGTGCGAACGGCTGGCAGCAAAGAGAGCGTGGTGCCGTCATCCAACGTGACGATAACCTCCGCTGCATCGGCGAACACGCCGTAGCCGAACGGTGCTTGGAAGAGTCCTGGGGTGGCCGACAATTGCTCCGCCGATGAAAACTGGCGCGGAACCTTCTTGGATGAAGCCAACTTCGCATGTTTAGACGCATCTGCCACGTCTCGGATTATTGCAAAATCAGGACACTTGGCTTGTACGCTCGTACGCACATTCGCGATCTCTTGGTCCATGAGCTTGCGCTTGCGGCTTGCGAAACCGTCGAGCGCGAAATGGTCCGCCATGTGATACAGGACAATTGCAGCGAGCCTGCCACGACGTATGTCGTACGGCGCCTTCTCGAACTCCGCAACTGTAGGTTAGACCGTGTGAGCGAGAAAAGTTGAGGCGTTTGAACGCACGTGAACTTCCATATGAGACCTAAGGAACCTCTGAACAACTCCCCCCAAGATGCGCGACACTACAGGTCCACGTTGAGGAGGCATCCATGCAACTGACGTTCGGTGACGCCGAGGGCTTGGGCAAGCGCAAGCAGACCCGGCGCGAGATCTTCCTTGCCGAGATGGAGCGCATCGTTCCGTGGAAGCAATTGCTTGCCCTGATCGAGCCACACTCTCCGGTGTCGGGGCGGCCGGGGCGGCAGCCGTACGCGCTGGCGACGATGTTGCGGATTCATCTGTTGCAGCAGTGGTATGGGTTGAGCGATCCGGCGATGGAAGAGGCATTGCACGAGATCCCAACCCTGCGGCGTTTTGCCCAGCTCGGCGGCTTGGACAACGTTCCGGACGAGACGACGATTCTCAATTTTCGCCGTCTGCTGGAAACCCATGGTATTGCCGTGCGGATGCTGGAAGCGGTCAACGCGCATCTGGCGCGCAAGGGCCAGAGCCTACGGTCGGGCACGATCGTCGATGCAACCCTGATCGCTGCACCCAGTTCGACCAAGAATGCCGACCGTGCGCGCGACCCCGAGATGCATCAGACCAAGAAGGGCAACAGTGGCATTTCGGGATGAAGGCGCACATTGGTGTGGATGAGTTTTCCGGGCTGGTACACCACGTGCAGTGCACCGCAGCCAACGTAGCCGATGTCACAGTGACGCATGCATTACTGCACGGGAAGGAAGACAGCGTGTTCGGCGACAGCGGCTACACCGGTGCGGAAAAGCGCGACGAGCTGCAGCGCTGTGAGGCTGTATTTTTCGTTGCCGCCAAGCGCTCCACGATTCAGGCAATTGGCAACAAGCGCAAGCGTGCTCGGGCAGAACGTTGGGAACACTTCAAGGCCAGCGTGCGCGCAAAGGTGGAGCATCCGTTCCGGGTGATCAAGCGCCAGTTTGGCTACACCAAGGTGCGCTATCGCGGCCTGGCCAAGAACACCGCGCAGGTGCTGACCTTGTTCGCATTGTCGAACCTGTGGATGGTGCGCCGGCAATTGCTGCCGGCCCGGGGGTAATGCTGCCTGGCGGCAGCCAAAACCGTCAGAAAGCTGCAGAAATCGCACTGAACACAGCATTTTGCACGTCACTGACCTGCAAGAAGCTAGAATTTGAGAGATCTGGTGGGTTATTCAGACCTTCCCTAACGCCTGAATTAAGCCGAGCCGCGAAGCGGCCTCGGCTTGAATGAATTGTTAGGCTCAGACTGGATAATTGCGATCAAGGTCATCGATTAGAGCTCGCAACTGCGGGGCAGTTGGCGAGTATCTTTGAGTGTCAACGACAAGATACAAGTACCCAAGGTTCGTCACGTTTTGATATGCCGTAACTGGTGTGATGTCATCGTATGGCTCCAGTGCGTCAACAATCTTGTCGCAGTAAGGGACTGCAATAGCCTTTGTTCCTTCAACAGCCGCATAGCCATGGGCTACCACAGCATCTACCGCGTTGTACACGTTCTCAGGTGGAATGAAGACTCGGGTCATGGGCATCCTCGTTCTGAGCCTAACTACTATTGGACCGCCTAAATGCGGTGTTGCGCTGAGTATCTTTGATCGCTGGCGCTTTGTGAACGGGGGAAATCTCAGCGGGGTTCACTGGATTGCACGATGGCAAGCGGCCGCTACCGTGAAGATGCTTGCAGTGTTATCCAGCGAAGACGCAGTCGTATGAGATACACCCCCAAAAACAGTGGTGTAACAGCACCTCCACCGCTATGGTTACTTGATCGGGTGCGCGACCGCCTGCAGGTACGTCACAGCCTGCGCACCGAGCAGGCCTCTCTGAGTTGGATACGGCGCTTCATCTTGGCCAGCGGCAAGCGCTGTCCGGTGCAGATGGGCCAGGCGGAGGTCGAGGCATGCCTCACCCGCTTGGCGACCGATGCGCAGGTGTCTGTGGGTACACAGAACCAGGCGTTGGCGGCGCTGTTGTTTCTCTACCGCGAAGTAGTGCGTATTGATCGGCATCGCGTCTCCGACGAACTCCCTAAGGAAGGTCTGAACAACCCATCAAACCTCTAAAATTCCAGCTTCTTGCATGTCAATGACTGGAAAATAGTGTCTCGCATTTGTGGTGCGTTGTTCAGAGGTTCCCTAGAAACGAAGCTTTGACGGCGCATGCAAGGTCATGCAGCACGCTTTGCATAGCGCCAATATCCTAGCTCCATCACTGAGCTACCGGATTATTGATGCTTGGCGCGGCCTTGCCGCCCCGCGATCAACGTAGCGCCACAGGCCAGTTTGTCGCCGTCCAGCGCGGTCTTGCGCCCATGGATGTTCAGATGACTGGAGGCACCTTCAATATGAGTGCGTCCATGCAATAGGCATATCGCTGGATGCCCTTCGCACGCAAACGCCTGGCCATCGATGCCTGCGTGCTCGGAACCGGCCAGCACATGGCCGCCGTGGCTGTGGGCGTCGCCTTCAACGATGAATGCACGGCTCATGGCGTGGCCTTCTTGTCGCGCAACAGGTCGTAGAACGGATGCTTCCCATTCTGGGTTGCGGCGGCTTTGCTGGCTTCGTCGGGCGGGCTGACCATCACGATGCCCGCATAGCCATCGGGTGTCAGATTGACGGTAGCACTGGTGCGTCCATCGTCGTAACCGGAGACGATGCCCAACCCGATCTGCACCAGCGCCGAACTCACGCCTGTATTGCCCAGCCGCCGACCGATGTCATAGCCCTGGTGCTTGTCATCCAGTTCGATGCCCTCGGCGTTCTCGTGTAGCGCCTGGGTCAGGGGGATGACCCATTCGCGATCCAGGCTGGTGTCGTAGAACACTCGCGTTGGCTTGGCATCGTCCGGCAAAGCGGCCACTGCCTGACCCCAGCCCTTACGCAACGCCTCTACCTGCGCAGCGCGCTTGAGGGGCTTCCCTTGATTGTCGGTCAAGGGCACATGCACCGGGCGATGTAGATAGCCCAGCAACGGGGATTCGTCGAACTGCTGCACCTGCCAGCGCGCCCAGCGCACCGGCAGATACGGGCTGGGCTTGAAATCACCCGGCCCCTTGTTGTTGATCTGCTTCCACAACTCGGGCAGTTGCGCAATCCACCAATCGGCCTTTGGTACACCGGGGCCATCTGGTAACTTCACGCCCTTGGCTTTGAGTTCACGCTCGAATTTATCGTCGAAGACGTCGCGCCTCTCCCAGAAAAAATTCCACAACTTGATGATGTCGTACTGGGTGTCGTCCTTGTTGATGCCATCATCTACATCGACGGCATACGGGCGCACCAACCTGTCTACCCGATCGCTGCGCGCTACCAATAGCGCAGTCATGCTGTCGGGCATTATCGGTACGTGTACCCCTTCCGGCTGCTTTGGCAGACCCGGTGATTCCCAGCCATAGCGCCCTCCTTCCGAATCATTGCTGACCAGCAGCACTTCCGGCACGTCGGGATGATCATCAAAGAACTGGAACAACCGTTCCAGCGTGCCTTGGGCACTCGCTACATTTGCATCATCCTGCCAAAGGAATAAGGTAAGTCCCAGGCTTTCAGACTGCCGCCAATACGCAATTCCCGATGCCATCGTGCTGCCATCATTGATTGTTGTCGGTGGCCCCAGGACGATCACCGGCACAGGCCAGCGCTCCACTGCTTCCTTGGCGGCATCACCAAAAGATGTTCTGGCTGCCAATTCCGCATCGCCAATCCGCGTGTTTGGATCGTAGTAATTGGGATCTTGCGGAAGCACAGACTTGAATGCGTCATCGTCTTCCCGTATGGCCTGCCAGACCGTCTGGTAGTAGTCGCCTACCGCCAGGCCCAGCCCGCGCACCTCCAAGACATAGCGCTCTCCCTCGCCAGCCAGCATGCGCCCATGCGGGGTCGCGGCCGCCGTCGTGGCCTGGGCGCTTGTCACGGCCGCTGGTTCCTTGGCAATTGCGCTACGTACCTTCCATAGCCAATGCCCTCCAAAGACCACGCCCACCAGTGCGGTGATCGCCAATACACCATTACGAATATCGTTGCCCAAGCCGGAATCCTCCACGCCTGTTGACTGCCATTGGCGATAGTAGATGAAAAGAATCAGCGCCACCCATGCCAACAGCGCACCGAACCATACCAACACGTAGTTCCAGATGCTGGGCCGTTGTACCGCGCTCACTGGCTGGTCTCCGCACGTTGATCGCGGGTCTGGCTTTTCACGTACTTGGCCGGAGGTGATTTGGATATCAACCCTGTCGGGAAAACACCTTTCTCATAATAAAAGCAACTCGCTTCAGCCAGCTTCCTCGCTCCAGGACTAAGCTTCTCGAAATTCGCAAGTTGACTCATGTAGACAGACGATGTTGTTTGATATTTGGGTGGAGCAAACGGCGTGCGCCAGTTGGCGAAGGCGATCAGCACCTTCAAAACTCCCTTTGGCGCATGGCCGAATGCTGCCTGAGCCTATTCACAACCTTGCGTATTGCGGTTCCAAATTGAATACGTCCCTGCGAGACTACTGGTGCTTGGCTTGACCCTGCCTCCCAGTGATGGACGTAGTTGCAAGCCTATCACCGTGCCAGCTTAAAAAATGAAGCGGAATACCAGTAATTAATGCTTCCAGCATGCATTGGTGAAACAGCAGTAGACCAAGCCACCTGAACTTTTACCAGAATACTGGCCCTGACTATCACTGGGCTGGAAATACCGAACGAATAGACGTAGCTACTAATGCGCTGTTTGACTCGTGCCACTCGGTGATAATCCCTTCTGGAATCCAACATCCAAACTTTGGATGGTAGCCCGCCACCAATCCACCGCTACAGCCCTTCGGAGATGGTGCATATTGCTGATTGAGAGTCTCTGCGTTGAAAGCTTTTTTGGGGGCGTAATGTAGTGAAAAACCTTTTTCAGGGGCAATGCTTGATGCTGAAGGAAAGAAGGCAGGATTATAAAGGACGATTCGCTGGCAACTTAGAGAGAGGGGACGGAGACGGTGTTTCTGCTTGTTTGATGACTGCGGAAAGCCATATGCAAGCCAGAGCTTGGCCGGCTCCATTGCATGTGCGATATCAAGTGCGCCCCCGAGCCTCTCAGCTTCTTCTTCGCCAAGCGGAAGGATTGCAACGTCATGTTCGTCATAGCACATCCATTTCTTTCCAGCCAGCACAATCCGCTCATTGTTCATGGCAAGCGCCATCAAACCGTGATCGAAATAATGAGATTGGTAAGCACCCACCCGATCACATAATGCATGCAATGCGGTGACAAGACAGGGGCCGCCGTTATCCCTGAGCAAAGTCGCTGTGGCAACAACCTGTACGAGGCCGTGAACAATCGTGCACAAGGCAACGCAATTCGTTCCCTGAGGGAAGAATGCATGAATGGCCATAGCGGCGTCTTCGATTCTGCGAGCAGCTTTTTTGGCGCGTTCTGCCTCTTCTGAGCAATGCCTATGCCGTTCTACACCGGCAGATAAATTGATATCTAGATATCCGCTGTACCACACGCCAAGCTCGCGAGCTTTCAATTCCTCTGCCATAGATATCCATGTTTATACAACAGTTCTTATGTCCTGCACGACTACCGATGCTTGGAGTGACGCTGTCTGCCAGCGATGAGCGTAGGCGCCACACGCGAGTTTGTCGCCGTCCAGCGCAGCCTTGGGTCCATGGATGTTCAGATGACTGGAGGCACCTTCCAATATGAGTGCGTCCATGCAAGGGGCATATCGCCGGATGCCCTTCACACGCAAACGCCTGGCCATCGATGCCCGCGTGCTCGGAACCGGCCAGCACATGGCCGCCGTGGCTATGGGCGTCGCCTTCGACGATGAATGCTCGGCTCATTGTGGGTCTTTCCATCCTGGTACGTGCGCCATGAAAGGATTCTTGCCGCGATGCTCGGTGTTGGCGTGCTTGCTGGCCGCATCCGGCGGGCTGACCATCACGATGCCGGCGTAGCCATCGGGTGTCAGGTTGACCGTCGCGCTGGTGCGGTCGTCTTCATAGCCGGCCTGTATCGCCAACCCGATCTGCACCAACGCCGAACTGACACCGGTATTACCCAGCCGCCGACCGATGTCGTAGCCCTGGTGCTTGTCATCCAGTTCGATGCCCTCGTCGTTCTCGTGTAGCGCCTGGGTCAGGGGGATGACCCATTCGCGATCCTGGCTGGTGTCGTAGAACACTCGCGTTGGCTTGGCATCTTCCGGCAACGCGGCCACTGCCTGCCCCCATCCTTTGCGCAACGCCTCTACCTGCGCGGCGCGCTTGAGTGGCTTTCCCTGCTCGTCGGTCAAGGGCACATGCACCGGGCGATGCAGATAGCCCAGCAACGGCGACTCGTCGAACTGCTGCACCTGCCAGCGTGCCCAGCGCACCGGCAGATACGGACTGGGCTTGAAATCACCCGGCCCCTTGTTGTTGATCTGCTTCCACAACTCGGGCAGTTGGGCAATCCACCAATCAGCCTTTGGTACACCGGGGCCACCTGGTAACTTCACGCCCTTGGCTTTGAATGCTTCTTCGTACTGCTCATCGAAGATATCGCGTTTTTCCCAAAAAAAATTCCACAATTTGATGATGTCGTACTGCCTGTCGTCCTTGTTGATGCCATCGTCCACATCGACGGCATACGGGCGCACCAACCTGTCTACCCGATCGCTGCGTGCAACCAATAACGCAGTCATGCTGTCGGGTAGTAGCGGAACGTGAGGAGCTTCAGGCCGTTTGTCGGGCATCCCTGGCGACTTCCAGCGGTAGCGCGGACCTTCCCCATCCTGCGTGACTAGCAAGACCTCCGGCACATCAGGATGCTCATCAAAGAAACGAAAGAGCTTCTCGAGTGTTGCCTGGGCACTGGCTGTGTTGCCATCATCCTGCCAGAGG
>NZ_FLTX01000015.1 GCF_900092025.1 Xanthomonas bromi | reverse complement strand
CGCCAGTGGCGGCCTTTCGATGTGGATCACGCGCCACGCAATCCGATCAGGCGCTCTGCAACACACCGCTGCGCTGGCGCACCGGCTTGGGCCGGCTCGGGAACGCGTGCCGCACGATCCGCCACATCACCTGACCGAACTGCCGCGGCAGCGAGCCGGTGTTGTAGTGCTGGCCGTAGCGCGCACACACCTGCTTCACTTCGACCGCGATCTGCGCATAGCGATTGGCCGGCAGGTCCGGGTAAAAGTGATGCTCGATCTGGTGGCTCAGGTTGCCCGACAGCACGTTCATCAGCTTGCCGCCGGTGAGGTTGGACGAGCCGCGCAGCTGGCGCAGATACCAGTGGCCGCGCGATTCGTTGCGGGTGCACTCCTTCGGGAACACTTCCGCATCGGCAGTGAAGTGGCCGCAGAAGATGATCACGAACGTCCAGATGCTCCGCAGCACGTTGGCAGCAAGATTGCCCAGCAGCACGGTCAGGAAGAACGGGCCGGCCAACAGCGGAAACACGATGTAGTCCTTGAGCATCTGGCGGCCCATCTTGCGGCCGATCGGCAGGAACGCGGCGCGCAATTCGGCCGCCTTCATCTTGCCGGCGAACCAGCGGCCCAGACGCAGGTCCTGGATCGCCACGCCCCATTCGAACAGCACCGCGAACACCACCGCGATGAAGGGCTGCAGCAGGTAGAACGGGCGCCAGCGCTGTTCGGGGAAGATGCGCAGCAGGCCGTAGCCGATGTCGTCATCCATGCCGCGCACATTGGTGTAGGTGTGGTGCCTGAAGTTATGCGTCTTGCGCCAGTTGTCGCCGGTGGCAACGATGTCCCACTCGTAGGTGTTGCCGTTGAGCTGCGGGTCGCCCATCCAGTCGTACTGGCCATGCATGACGTTATGGCCCAGCTCCATGTTCTCCAGGATCTTGGACAGCGTCAGCAGCACCACTCCGGCGATCCAGGCCGGAATCAGCACGCTGTGCACGAACGCACCCAGGAACAGCAGCGCACGACCGGCCACGCCGGTCCAGCGCACCGCGGCCACGATACGGCGGATGTAGCGCGCATCGTCAGCGCCCACCTGGCGCTGCACGCGGGCGCGGATGGCATCGAGTTCGTCGCCGAAAGACTGCAGTTCGGCAGCGGACAGGGCACGGTTATGCACTCGGCTCATGAAGATTCCTTACAGATCCAGGATCAGGTCAGTGCTCGGGGCACTGATGCACAGGCGAACCTGTGCGGTGGGTTCATTGCTGCGCTCATCGGTGAGCAGGTGGCGCGTGGTGCCGGACTGGCGCGCGCAGGCGCAGGTGTTGCAGATGCCCATGCGGCAGCCGTGTTTGGGCCGCAGGCCTTGCGCTTCCAGCCCTTCCAGCAGCGACTGGCCGCGTGGCAGGGTGAGCGTACGGCCGCTGCGCGACAGCTGGACCTGCACACGCCCGGTTTCGGCATCGTCCAGTGCCGGAACGCTGAAGGCTTCGGCCTGCAGTGCAGCCACGCGTCCTTGCAGACGCGCGCGCGCGGCCTGCACAAAACCGCCCGGACCGCAGACCATCACATGGCGCCGGTCCAGCGCAGCAATCTGCTCCAACGGATAGGTGTCGATGCGTGCGGCCGGCATCTCGCCTTCGCGGGTGGTCAGCACCTGCACGCGCAGGCGTGGATGCGCAGCGGCCAGCGCGGCGAATTCGTCGACAAAACAGGCTTCGTCGCGCTGGCGCACCCAATACAGCAGATCCACGTCCATCGGCATGCCGGCTTGCGCAGCGGCGTGCAGCAACGCGCGCATCGGCGTGATGCCCGAGCCGGCGGCCAGCAGCAATAGCGGGGTTGGCGCAGGCGGCAACAGCATGTCGCCAAAGGCCGGGTCCAGCGACACCACCGTCCCCAGCGCCGCATCGTGCGCCAGGAAGCGGCTTACCCGCCCGCCCTCGATCGCCTTGACGGTAATGGCCAGGCAGCCGTCGGCCAGCACGGTGGGGCTGTAGCTGCGCAGCAGACGGCGACCGTCGATTTCCACCCCCAGGCTGACATGCTGGCCGGCCTGCAAGCCGCGCCAGTGGCCGTTGGGCTGCAAGACCAGGGTCACCGCGTCGCGGCTGGCCGGGGTGCGCTCGACCAGGCGGGCCATCGGCTGTTCCAGCGTCCACAACGGGTTGATCCGGGTTGCCCAGAAATCGAACAGTTGCGGCGACACCAGCCGACGCGCCAGCCGTGCCGGCAGCGGGGACTTGGACTTACGAGAAGATGCCAGGTTCATGGGTTGCACTATACGCATGCATGCACAGCCGTGTATACACTTGTATATTGCTGGAGGGGCTATGATTCAGACCCACGCCCGGCTGCCGCCTCATGACCTCCATCGTCCTGCCTTCCCATGACGCGCCGCCGCCCCGCAAGTCGGCGATTTCCCGCGAGGATCTCATCGCTGCCGCGTTGTCGTTGATCGGCCCGCACCGCAGCCTGTCCACCCTGAGCCTGCGCGAAGTGGCACGCGAGGCCGGCATCGCGCCGAACAGTTTCTACCGCCAGTTCCGCGACATGGACGAGCTCGCCGTGTCCTTGATCGACCTGGCCGGGCGTTCGCTGCGCACCATCATCGGCCAGGCGCGCCAGCGCGCCACGTCCACCGACCGCAGCGTCATCCGCGTCTCGGTC
Source organism: Xanthomonas bromi (assembly GCF_900092025.1). Taxonomy (GTDB): domain Bacteria; phylum Pseudomonadota; class Gammaproteobacteria; order Xanthomonadales; family Xanthomonadaceae; genus Xanthomonas; species Xanthomonas bromi. Next base: position 25,511 of record NZ_FLTX01000015.1, on the reverse strand, counting down.
GAGGCCTTCATGGAACAGCTGCGCGCCGACGACAAGCTGCTGCATGTGCTGCTGCGCGAAGGCGCGGTGGGCTCGGATGCCTTCAAGCAGGCGGTGGAGCGCGAACTCACCTACTTCGAAGACGAGCTGCGCGTGGACCTGATTCGCCTTGCTGCCGCCGACAACGCCAAGCTGCACGCACCCGCGCTGGTGTCCAAGGCGATCACCCGGCTGGTGTTTGCGATGGGCGCGGTGGCGATGGACTCCCCGCCGGAGAAAGACCCGGAGCTGGTCGAACAGATCTCGCAGATGCTGCGCATGATCCTGACCGGCGCCCGCACCCTGGGCACGCACGGCAGTTGAGTGCTGGTGCTGGTGCTGGTGCTGGTGCTGGCGTTGGCGCGGGCGTGAGTGCTCGGGTCGGCGCGCGCGCTGGCGGAACGGAGCCTGGCAGGCAAGCAGTGCATTGTCAGACAACTCCCCTCGTGTCCGTTGCGGACATGCGTTATCTGCGCCGCCTCAAACCGGCGCATCGCCAGGTAACGCCCCCCTCATTCCCAGCAGCCCATCGCAACCGATACACAGCGTCATTTTCTTTCGACGGCCCGAAAGATAATGCGAAAAAAAATTTCATAAAGTGCTTGCGCAATTAAAACGTGAGGGTAATGTTCGCATCCTCGGCAGGAACGCCTGCACTCTCACCGAATCGATCCCATGCTCCTGCTTCTTTCCGCCACATTCAATCGACTGCCCAGCGCACACCGCGCGGCATCGTTTGTGCGCACGGCGAAAGCAGACGTGCGTACCCCCCTCTTCGACTGATGTCCTGACAAGGAGATCGGCCACCCGATCTCCGAGGCAAACGAACGCACTCGGATGCTGCATCCGGGGGCGTTTTTGTTATGCGTTCGCATCGACTCTTGTGAATGACCTTCCAGGCACCCGGGCGTGGATTGCCCGACAACATGGACGTTACACGCGACGAGGCGCGAAAGCGCTGTACCCAGGTGCCTGGCACGGGTGGCGCGTGGTCATGCACAGATAGGAATTACCGTTTGAATAAGACAGTAATCAGACACAGTGCGGAAGATATTCAGCGGCCTGGAGTCTATTCCAGCTGGTGCGCGCGACTGTGCCGTGGCGTATACCGAACTCTTTCCCAAGGTTCTCGTCATGGGTATTGGCTCCTGGTGGAGCGACGACGAAAGCCGTAGCACGATTCAATTCCGGAATACTCACCACTGGATAGCTCAGAGGGTAGAGCAGCAGACGTTTAATCTGTTAGTCGCGGGTTCGAATCCCGCTCCATGCATGACCTTCTCGGTCATTTCCTGAAACGCACGTCCCTTTACGGAAACGCCCATGCCGCAGACAGACAGGCCACCCATCGCCTGACTGCCTGCAGCAGCGGCGCCCTCGCCGGGCCTTTGCCCTGAACGCGCATGCTGCGCCGTTCGCGGCCGTTGCGCAGGACATCGCACCGCGGCACTCAGGCACACGTAGGCGCCAACAGCGCATCGCGCCCCGCATATCCGCCGTCACCGGCGTTTCCACCTTTCAACGCCGCGTTGCATCGGCACACGTTTCGCCAGCCGTCCGATCCGGGGGGCGGGACGGCTGTACTTCCGGATCGGGCCACCAGAGCCAAACCCAAGGAGAAGTGCCATGTTCTGGACCAAGAGGGTCGTGATCGGTGACGGCGAGCGCGGCCTGGTATATCGCAAACGTCGATTCGAGCGCGTGCTCGTCCCCGGCGTCTATCGCCTGTTCGATCCATTGGGTCGCACCGATGTCGTTGTCCACGCCATCACGCAAGGCGCCTATTTGGGGCCACGATGCGGAGACGCTGATCGACACGCTCGGCAGCACCCTGCCGCAGCACTTCGTGCCGGCCGATATCGGTACCGCGCAGGTCGGCTTGCTGATTCGCAATGGCAAGCTCGACGACGTGCTGCCACCGGGCACGCGCACGCTGTACTGGCGCGGCCCTGCGGCGATCGAGGTGCAGACCCTGCCACTGGGCGATGGGCTGCAGGTGCCCACCGATGTGCAACGCCGGCTACGTCAGCTCGGCACACTGTCGCGGGTAGCGGTGTGCATGGACGTGCCGGCCGAGTCGCAAGGGCTGGTGTTCGTCGACGGCAAGCTGGTGACCCCGTTCGGGCCAGGCGCGTATGCGTTCTGGAATTTCCAGAAGAACATCGTCACCGACGTGGTCGATCTGCGTGTGCAGTCGGTCGAGGTGTCCGGGCAGGAACTGTTGACGCGCGACAAGGTGTCGTTGCGGGTCAACCTGGCCGCCAGCATGCGCGTCACCGATGCCGTGGCGATGCGCACGCGCGTAGCCAAGGCCGGCGATTATCTGTATCGCGAGCTGCACTATGGCTTGCGACGCGCGGTCTCGGCCAAGACGCTGGACGCGTTGCTGGGCGACAAGGCCTCGCTGGATGCGGCTATCTTCGGCTATGTGCGTGGCAGCGTGAGCGGCTTCGGCATCGAGGTGCTCGGCGTCGGCGTCAAGGACGTGATCCTGCCGGGCGGGATGCGCGACGCAGTCGTGCAGGCGGAGAAGCACGCGCATGCGCAGCTGCACGACATCGCAGCAGTGCCGTTTGTCGGTCCATGGGTCACGGTGATGCCAGACGTGCATCTGGGCAAAGGCGCAACGGTGGGCTCGGTGATCCCGACCCGCGGTGCGATCATCCCGGCCGCGGTGGGCGTAGACATCGGCTACGGCATGGCCGCGGTGCGTACCATGCTGCGCGCCAACGACCTGCCAGACAATCTGGCCCAACTGCGCTCCAGCATCGAGCGTAGCGTGCCGGTGGGCAACGGCCGTGGCGGCGAACACCGCACGCTGCCGGACAGCACCGAGACACGTATCGCGCAGTCGGGGCTGGTGCAACGTCTGGATGCGATCAAGCAGCAGCACAAGCGCATCCGCATCGACAAGCTGGAATGCCAGATCGGGACGCTGGGCGGCGGCAATCATTTCATCGAGATCTGCCTGGACGAAACCGATGCGGTCTGGGTGATGCTGCATCGCGGTTTGCGTGGCACCGGCAACCTGTTTGGCACGTATTTCATCGAGCGCGCGCGCGAGCAACTGGCGCATCGCGTGCTGGGCTTTCATCTGCCCGACAAGGACCTGGTCTTCTTCATGCAGGGCGAGCCCTTGTTCGACGAACACGTCGCGGCGGTGTCGTGGGCGCAGGATTCTGCCCGCGAAAATCGCGAGGCGATGCTGGCGCGCGTGCTGGCCGAGATGCGTCACCGCCTGCCGAAATTCCAGTCGGGAAGGCTCGCCGTCGACTGCCACCACAACTACGTGCAGAAGGAGGCGCACGGTGGTGAGGAACTGTTGATCACCCGTCAGGGCGCGGTGAGCGCACGGACCGCTGAGCTGGGCATCATTCCGGGCAGCATGGGCACGCGCAGCTACATCGTGCGCGGGTTGGGCAATGCCGACAGTTTCCACAGCTGCAGCCACGGCGCAGAGCGTGTGATGAGTCGAACGGCTGCGCGCGCGAAGATCACGCTGGCACAGCACCGCGAGGCCACCGCGCATGTGGAGTGCCGTAAGGATGCGGCAGTAGCCGATGCGTCGCCTGCAGCGTACAAGTCGATCGAAGCGGTGATGGCAGCGCAACAAGACTTGGTCGAAGTACTGCACACCTTGCGCCAAGTGGTATGCATCAAAGGATAGGCAAAGGGCCGCACTAGCGGCCCTTCTTTATCGCAATCGTCTTGCACACGCAGGTCAGCAACCTCATCCGCGCCGCGCTGCACAGTTCAGCCTTGTCGCTGCAGCACTCACATCAAAGCACGCACGTTTCACTCGTTCGAGGCCATCGTGGCGCCTCGTTTGCGGCCTGGTTCCAGCGGGCGCATCCATCAAACAACCGGAGGCGGTATGAGCACTCTCGACAAGCAGGAACGCAAGGAAGAAGCGAAGGATTTGAACCGCGACCCCATCTCCGGTGCACCCGGTGCGCACCCAGTCGGCGTGGGTGTTGGTGGCATTGCCGGTGGTGCGGCAGCAGGTGCGCTCGCAGGCACGGTGTTCGGCCCGCTCGGCACCTTGATCGGTGCGGCAGCCGGCGTGGTCGCAGGCGCTGCAGCCGGCAAGGGCGTGGCCGAACGACTCGACCCGACCGTAGAGACCGAATACTGGCGCAAGGAACATCGCAACCGTCCTTACTACAAGGAAGGCACCGACTACGATCGCGACTATGCAACCGTGTACGGATTCGGTTTGCAGGCGCGCGAAACCCGCCCGACCAGTACCTGGGAAGAAACCGAAGCCACGCTGGCTGGCGAATGGCCGCGTAATCGCGGTGAATCGCGCCTGGAATGGGACGAAGCCCGCCTTGCTGCACGCGACGCGTGGGACCGTGCGGATCGCACCCACACCGTCTATCGCGACAGCGACACGCATTACGAAGGCCGCTTCGGCAGTGCCAGTTACCGCGACGCCGACTATGCCTACGATGACTATCGGCCGGCCTATCGCTACGGCATGCAGGCACGCCAGCAGCACGCAGGCCGCCAGTGGGACGATCATCTGGAACGCGATCTAGGCGATGGCTGGGACCGTTTCAAGGCCAATTCGCGCCTGAGCTGGGAAAAGGCCAAGCACGCAGTGCGTGAGGCCTTCGACTCCGAGCATCACGATGCGGCGGCGCGGCGCAACCCGACCGATCCGCGGGTGTAAAGGCTGGCGCAGCGGCTTGCTGCATCCGTCCTAGCTACATGCAATGCATTGAATCAGCACGGACCCGATCGGGTCCGTGCGGCGTCATGACGATCGTGCAAGTAGTCGGCTCAGGTGACCAGGGCAATGTTGTCTTTCGGGTACAGACGCTGCTGGCGGTTCTCCATCAAGTCCAGATCGGCGTTGAGGCTCACCTTAGCTGGTCCAAATGGGCATCCTTTAGAGCGCGAGCGAACGCAACGCCAACCATTCCACTGGGTGCCTGCGCGCCAACAGCGCGGACAGCTAACCACCGTCACTCAGGCCGACCATCGCAATCGACTGCGCATCCACATACGGCAGACGCATCGACTGATCGTACGCGGCCTTGATATCGTCCAGACTCTGCGCAAGCGTCACGGTCTGGCGCATCAATGCATACCCTCTCAGACCGCGCAGATCGAAGGTCATGCAGTTGCAGCCAAGAACTGCGGCCTCGCAGGCACCCACCACGTGCGGTGTCGGTACCGCCGCGGCTGTACACGAACAGCACTGCAGGCATCCCTGAGAACGTTAGCAAAGTGCCGCTGCGTGCGTCATCGCCGACCCGGATGTCGATGCTGGAAAAGTTTGCCTTGGCCGCGCGTCGTTGCCGGCTTCGCTCGCAGCTGAGCAACTGGTCCGAAATGCGACCTGCGAGCGACTTACTTAAATGCCATATACAGGCCCAGCAAGATGACGAACACCACAATCAGACTGATGGCAATACGCCCGCCACGCAATTCCAATAAGGCATGCCACCACACGCGCGCTTCAGGTGTACCACTGGCATGATGCGGCTTACGACCGTTGCTCTGGCTGTCCTGCATCCTGAGTGCTCTCGCTCCATTACGTCTGGCATTATTCTAATGATCAGACGTTACACACATGTGGAGCAGTTCAGAATCTTCCGTGAAATGTCGCGTTTTGCGCACCCATTTGCTCGGATCGGCAGTACCGCGGCGTGGTACGTGCAATGCGCTATCGCGAGATCGGAGCGCATACGAGAACGCTGTTGTTCGTTCGATGGCACGGTTATGGAAGTGTTATCCGTTAGAGGCGGCCACGTGCAGAGCATATGTCTGCATTGTGTATTGGAACACTGGAGCAATCTGACCAATTAAGCGTGCATCGCTACATAGCAGTGCAATGGTCGGGTTCGATGATCATTCGTTGACATATCTGCAGCTACTCTGCAGGTCAAGTTTGTTTATCCCGGAACACCCCAAGTCATGAGCAGAGATCCATCCGTCATCGATGTACAAGCCGAAATCGCGCATTGGCAAGCGCGGCATGCCCAGGGCAACCTCGGCTCAGGCAAGTTCAGCGAATTGTCTCCGGTGGTGAAAATGGCCTGCGATATCTATCTGCAGGCACCGCGTTCGAGCGATCAGGAGCGCCTGCGCCTGTTCCGGGATCGCTTAGAGCACCACTTCATTTCATCCAGCACGCAGTCCAACTACGAACAGTTGGCAACCGACTGCTGGCAGCGCCTGGGCGCACGCAATAGTTGAGTCCGCAGTATCGAGCGACACCGTTTTCTCATTGGAGATCGTCATGAAAACCCCGTATCAAGTGCAGCAGGAGCTGGACCGACTGGAGCGGCTGGTTCCGCACATCGTCAGCGACCAGGGCGACCGCGCGGAGGAAATCCTTGGCTTCCACGTAGCGAGTCTGCTGGGCAGTGCGCCCGCGAGCGAACACGCGCTGATTCGCGAACGCACCGCACGCATGGCGCGTACCTGCCGCAGCGCGCAGGATGCAGTGCGCGCACCCAAGGCACCTGCCAGACCAGTGAGCAGGGCGCCCGTTGCACAGCCGCAATGGGCCTGACAAACGCATCTCCGGAGCCGCATAGCGGCTCCTTTGCATTACACCGGCGGCAATTGCCGCCTCATTCCAGGACCCCAATGAAATCCACGCTCATCACTGCTTCTCTGTTGGCTATTCTCTCTTTGACTGCGTGCGATCGCCCAGGCGGTGATGCATCGCGTACTGCGCCAGCGGTGTCGCCCGAGCCGACGGCTGCGCCTGTCAGCGGCAGCGGCGCGACCGAATTAGCCAAGGGTGATGGTGCAGTGCTGGGCGTGCTGGCAGCCATCGACGAAAACGAGATTGCGCTCGCCAAACAAGCCATCGAACAGGATCTGGGCGGCGCCACAGGCGAGTTTGCACAGCAGATGCTGCACGACCACGAAGCCAACCTTGAAAAGACCAAGTCACTCGGCGTAACCGAAGGCCCACGTGCCGAGGCCATGCGCGCCAAGGGCAAGGCTGCAGAGGAAGCATTGTCCAAGACGCTGACCTTGCCCGACGGCAAGGACGCGTACCGCAACGCGTTCATGCGCAACATGGTCATCGACCATGGCGACGCCATCAAGATCATCGATTCGGAGCTGCTGCCCGCCGCAGAAAGCGCACCGGTCAAGCAGCATCTGGAACAGACGCGTCGCGTGGTGTCGGCGCATTTCGAACGCGCCCACGCGGTGTCTTCGTCCAAGTAAGCAACTGACGAGGCTGTCATCTGCAGTGCGCCGGCCCGTCCGGCGCTTTGCATTTAACGGCCGCCACACGGGCTGGTCCAGATTCGTCGTCCGTGCAGCGTGACGATGGTGCAGTACAGCTGCACGGTCACGCTGACGCGCCAGCTTCACTCTGCTTGGCTCGCGCCTGGCCTATCGTGCCGCATCGATTCGGCCCAGGAGTCCCCATGCATCTGCTCATCACCGGCGGCACCGGCTTCATCGGCCAGGCCCTGTGCCCGGCATTGCTGCAGGCCGGCCACCAAGTCAGCGTCCTGACCCGCAACCCGCGCCGCGCAAACCGTAGCCTGGCTGGCGTCACTGCAGTGGACACGCTGGACGGCGTGCAGGCCGATGCGGTCATCAACCTCGCTGGCGAGCCGCTGGCCACCGGCCGCTGGACCGATGCCCGCAAGCAGCGCTTTCGCGAATCGCGCCTGGGCATGACGCGTCAGTTACATGCCTGGATTGCGCAACAACCGGCCGCCCAGCGACCCTCGGTACTGATCTCCGGCTCGGCCGTGGGCTATTACGGCGAACGTGGCGACACCGCATTGACCGAAGCAGAGTGCGCCGGCGATGACTTCTCTGCCGCGCTGTGCCGCGACTGGGAAGCCGCAGCAAACACCATCGCCGTACTCGGCCCGCGTGTGAGCTGGGTGCGCACGGGTATCGTGCTGGATCGCGATGGCGGCGCGCTGGCCCGCATGCTGCCGGCATTCCGTTTCGGCGGCGGTGGGCCATTCGGCGATGGCCGGCATTGGATGAGCTGGATCCACCGCGCCGATATGGTCGCGCTCTTGCTGTGGCTGCTGCAGCACGGCGAGCCAGGCGCCTACAACGCGACTGCTCCCAACCCGGTCACCAACGCGGACTTCGCGTGGACATTGGCACAGGTGCTGCACCGCCCCGCCCTGCTTGCGCTACCGGCCGGCCTGTTGCGGCTGGGCTTCGGCGAGATGGCCGACCTGCTGCTGATCAGCCAACGGGTGCTGCCGCAACGCGCGCTCGATGCCGGCTTTTGCTTCCAGTACACCCATCTGGACGCTGCGCTGCGCGCCATTCTGCGGCGCTAAGCGGCCGCCGGCACGCCGAATTCCCAAAGCCCTCCCCTGCGCGAGCAACATCGCCGCACACGGGAGACGTTTTCGAAAGGCTTGCAGGATGACGCCGAAAGGTCAGGGAAGGCTGCGACTCGCGGCTTAGAGCAGCTAACAAAACTACTGCGCGGCCGCCAGGCGGGCGCGGCCGGTGCTCGGAATCCTCATGTACCACTCTTACACTCCGGTTCCTCCGCGCCGTCCGCACCCACCTGACCACCGCTCGCTACGTTCTGTTAGCCGCTCTTACTAGGACTGCGACAAGAACAGCGGACAAATCGTTAAAAAACCGGCGCTGTGCAACAGCGACGGTTTTTTCAACATCGCACGTCATGCGTGCAGCATGCTGCAGCCTCAACGCGTAACGCGCTTTGCAGCCTTCTTGCCCACTGCCTTGCGGGCGGCAGTGGTCTTTGCCACGGCGCGCGTTGCCGGGGTCTTGGTGACCTTGGCAGCCTTCTTCAACGCGGTCTTGGTGACGGCCTTCTTGAGCGGGGCTTTTTTCACTGCAGCCTGTTTGGTCGCGGTCTGCCGGGCGGCGGGCGCCTTCTTGGCTGCGGGTTTGGCGAGCGTCTTGGCACCGGTCTTCTTCGCTGGCGCCGACTTGGCTGCTGCCTTCTTCGCTGCCGTGCGCGCGGTCACCGTTGCGACGGCGGTCTTGCGCGCCGCGCTCTTGGCGGCGGTCTTGGCGCTCAGTGCAGCCGCTTCGGCCTTGGCGTTGGCCCTGGCGGTTTCCAGCTTGCGCTTGGTGTTGGCCTTGGTAGCGGTGATCTTCTTCTTGGCAGCGGCGCTGGTGCTGCTCAGCTTCTGCCTGGCTGCATCTTTGGTGGAGGTCAGCTTTTGCTTGGCCGCATCCTTGGTCGACACGAGCTTCTGCTTGGCGGCGTCTTTGGTGGCGACCAGCTTGTCCTTGGCCGCGTCCTTGGTGGCCGCCAGCGAGCGCTTGGTCTTGGCGACGCTACGCTTCACGGCGATGGCCGCGTGGCCAGCCTTCCTGGCCACGTTTTTTTCGACCTTGACCGCAGTCTTGCGCGCTTTCGCCACGCGCGTCTTGACCTCTTCCACCGCCGTACCTGCAGCCTCTTGCACGCTGGCGACTGCCTCGCTGGCGGTGCTGGCAATGGTCTCGGTCAGCTCAGTGGCGGTGCTCTTTACGCTATCGACGGCGTCTGACAGGGTTGCCGTTACACCATTGCCGTTGCTCATAGACCCTCCTTAAGGGCGTCAGTGCGGAAAACCGGGCGATGCGCGACCGCACGCAACATGCTGAACAGGCATCGGGTGAAGCGGACGCTACGCCGGGCCCGTCGGGCTGTCAACGCAATCACGGCAAGGGCTGTGCGGTACTTTCACCGGGAGTTAAATTGCACGCAGGCACTCTCGTTCAGCTTGATTTACGCAGTCAGACGCCCTATTTCTCTTCCACCGCGTAACCCGGAATCCGTTCCATGCGACCGCTGCCCACCCTGCTGACTCTTTCGCTGGCCGCTGCCTTCGGCGGATTTGCCGCCACCGGCGTCAATGCCTGGCTCGACAACCGCGCCGAAGCCACGCCGGCCGGCAACGCGTCCTTCACCCTGCCCACCGCCGCGTCCTTGCCGGCTGCGGTCGCCGGCCAGCCCGTGCCGTCGCTGGCGCCGATGCTGCAGCAGGCGATGCCGGCGGTGGTGAGCGTCAACACCAAACAAGTGGTGCGCGTGCGCAACCCCTTCTTCAACGACCCGATCATGCGCCGGCTGTTCCCGGAGATTCCGCAGGACCGCATCAACGAGTCGCTGGGCTCGGGCGTGATCATCGATGCGCAGAAAGGCTATGTGCTGACCAATCACCACGTCATCGAAAATGCCGACGACGTGCAGGTGACGCTCGGCGACGGGCGTACGGTCAAGGCCGATTTCATCGGCTCCGATGCCGACACCGACATCGCGCTGATCCGCATCAAGGCCGACAAGCTCACCGACATCAAGCTGGCCGACAGCAACGCACTGCGCGTCGGCGACTTTGTGGTGGCGATCGGCAACCCGTTCGGCTTCACCCAGACCGTCACCTCCGGCATCGTATCGGCAGTTGGGCGTAGCGGTATTCGCGGCTTGGGCTATCAAAACTTCATCCAGACCGATGCCTCGATCAACCCCGGCAATTCCGGCGGTGCGCTGGTCAATCTGCAAGGCCAGCTGGTCGGCATCAACACCGCCAGCTTCAATCCGCAGGGCAGCATGGCCGGCAATATCGGCCTGGGTCTGGCGATTCCATCCAACCTGGCGCGCAACGTCGTCGAGCAATTGGTGACCAAGGGCGTGGTGGTGCGCGGCACGCTCGGTCTGGAAACCCAGAACCTCACCCAGCAGATGCTGCAAGGCCTGGGCGTTGACTCGCTGCGCGGCGCCTTGGTGACACGCGTGCTGCCGGGTTCCGCAGCGGCAGCCGCAGGCGTGCAGCCGGGCGATGTGGTGGTGGGCGCCAACGATCAACGCGTGGACAGCGCCGAAGCACTGCACAACTACGAAGGCCTGCAGGCGGTTGGCAGTGCGGTGACGTTGGACATTCGCCGCGATGGCAAGCCGCTCAAGCTCAAGGCCACGTTGAGAGAACAGGACCGCGCCGTCACCGGCGACATGCTCGACCCGCGGTTGGGCGGCGCCACCTTTGTGGACCTGCCCGAGTCGCTGCGTCAGTCCGGCATCACCGGGGTGATGGTGAGCGACGTCAAACGTGGCGGGCGCGCTGCAGCCAATGGCTTGGTCAACGGCGATGTGATCGTGGCCAGCAGCGTGGGCGAGTTCGCCGACCTTGCCAGCTGGCGGGCCAATTTCCAGCGCAAACCGCAGCAGTTGGTCGTCCGCATCCTGCGTGGCAATGCGCAGTACGACGCGCTGATGCGTTGACGCGGTGTTTACCGGGAAGTGCTTCCACTAACGCCTCGTACACCCCCCCGATGCTATTGCTACTGCTCGACCGCACGTGAGTGGCGGCTGTCATCAATGACCGAAGGAGATATCGCATGAGCCCCACCAATACCGATCAGCTGAAAGAAAACCTGAGCGAAGCCGGCACCCATCTGAAGTCGGCAGCGGCCGCCGCCGGCGAAGCCGTCAAGGGCGCCACCAGCGCTGCCGGCGATGAGCTCAAGCTCGGTCGCGCCAACGTCAAGGCTGAACTGTCCGACACCGCACTGGCCGGCATGGCCGCTGCCGAGTTCGGCGGTGCCGCTGCCAAGGAGCAGATGGACGTGCTGGTCTCAAAAGGCAACGACCTGCTGGAAAGCGCCACCGACCTGATCCGCGAGCGTCCGCTGGCGGCTTTCGGCGTTGCCTTCGCCGCCGGTTGGGTCATCGCCAAGCTGGCGCGCAGCAACGACAACTAAGTCGTGAGCGATCAGGCCTCTACAGCTGCCGAAACCGACGCGCCGAACGCGCGTGCGGAAACGCCAGGACTGGACGAAAGCGTGCGTGCGGTCGGCGCAGCCGGTCGCGCAACGCTGGACTCGGCCAAGGACACCAGCCGCGCATTGCGCCGGCTGGTGTCGGCCGATCTGCAGCTGGCGCGCAGTGCGTTCGGGCGTGGTCTGGCATGGGCGTGCGTGGCAGTGGTGTTCGGTGCGTCGTCGTGGTTGCTGCTGGCCGGTGCGATCATCGCGCTGCTGCAACGCGCCGGGCTGTCCTGGTTTCAGGCAATGTTCTTTACCGCGTTGGCGAGTCTGCTGGTCACCGCCATCGCTGCGTGGCGGGTGTTCTTCTACTTTGACCACACCGGCCTCAATGCAACCCGACGTCAGCTCATCAAGTTGGGAATCTTCGACGACCACGGCCAGGATGAAGACGCCGCGACGTCTTCCAGTGGAGCACGTACATGAAGTTCGGCACCTTGCGCGAGCGCGTCGAACGCGCCGAGTTCCTGGTGGAAGGACGTGCGCAGGAAACGCGTCTGCATTGGAATGAATTACGTCATGCCTGGCGTGCTGGCTGGTCGCCGCTGCGGATCGTGATGGTGGGCTTCGGACTGGGCTTTGTGACCGGCCGCAATGAGCCGCAGGCCGCGTTGGGCAGCATCGCCGGCAAGCTCGGCGGCATTCCCAAGATTCTGCAGATGATCAGCACGATCTCTGCGCTGTTCACTGCGCACAGTGCCCAGGAGGCTTCCGAGCAGGCCGAACGTGCGGCGGACAATGCCGAAGAAGTTGCATCCGACCCGCCCGTTACCGTGGTCCAGGCACCGGTGGATCGCGCTGCCTGATCCCGGTTCGTTATTCACAGCGGCTGGCGATTTGCTGAGCCGCCCGCTTGAGTCTCGGCAGGTTGAGACCTGCATACGCAACTCGCCGGACCAGCACGCTCTGCAACGCGCACAATCGCACGATGCCCGTTTCGGCTATTAGACCCGCGCACAGCGTTTACGCACTTTGCTCTGTGATTTGTTGAAAAACCAGCGCTCGACGAACCGGCTTTGCCGTGTTCGCGCCGTCCATCTCCGTCAAACGACTGCTCGCTTTCACTATTTGCTGCGCTCGGGCTCGACATGGGTGGATTGCGCGCCGCGAGTGGCCGCTCCGTTTCGCTGATCGCTCTTATGCCTATCGACCGCGCGCGCAGCAGGCGTAGTGTCACGCTGAGCTGCGCTTTCGCCGCAGCGCCAAAGTCTCCGCGGCGGCACTTGAGCATCGGCTCGGTGTCTGAAGACCATACGCGTGCTCATGCGGCCGAGTTCGCCGATCAATCGCCTGCTCACTGACATCGCGCCCACAGTCTCTGTGCGCGCCGTTGACGCATTGCGCTGATAATGGCGCACCGCTGGCAGCACGCCAGTCTGCTGCCAGGGCGCGTATGTCTCTTCCCGTCGACTCATCGGATGCCGCTGCAGCGGCAGATCCGCTTCCGCCCGCACCGGCGCCACGTCCACGCGCACCGGCCTCGATGGTGGTGCTGGCCACACTTGCCGTTGGCTATACGCTGTGGGCGGCACAGTCGATCATCCTTCCCATCATGCTGGCCGCGTTTTTCGCGCTGATCGGCAATCCCATCCTGCGCGGGCTGCGCAAGCTGTACATCCCGCGTTTTCTCGGTGCCTTGCTCATCCTGTGTCTCGGCTTGGTCGGCACCGTCACGCTGGCCGCGCAACTCGCCGGCCCTGCCGCCGAATGGGCGCAGCAGGCACCGCGGCAAATGCGCCAGATTGCCCGCGATGTGCGCGACCTCACCAAGCCGATGATGCAGGCCAACCAGGCGGCGGAGAATTTTGCACGCGCGGCCGGTGGCGAAGGCCAGCGTGGCGTGCAGATCGTGCGCACGCAGATGGACGACCCCTACAAGACGCTGGTGCGCACGCCCAAGCTTGCCGCGTCGGTGCTGGCCGTGGTGCTGCTGACGTTCTTCTTCATGGTGTATGGCGAAAGCCTGCAGCGGCATGCGATCGCCCTGCTACCGAATCGCCAGCAGCAACGTTTCACCACCGAGATCATGATGGACATCGAGCGCGAGGTCTCGCGTTACGTGCTCACCATCAGCGTGATCAACACGCTGGTCGGACTAGTGTTTGCCGGCATTTTGTATGTGCTGAAGATTCCGCTGCCCGAAGCGATCTTGTGGGGCACGGTAGTCGCGCTGCTGAACTTCGCGCCGTATGTAGGGCCATTGATCGGTGTGATGCTGATGCTGCTGATGGGCTTTGTGGAATTTCGCACCACCTTGTCCTCGCTGCTGCCGGCGATCCTGTACCTGGCGTTGCACACCATCGAAGGCCAGGTGGTCACACCGATCGTGCTGGGCCGACGCATGGCGATCTCGCCGCTGATGCTGATCCTGGCGCTGATGTTGTTCGGCTGGCTGTGGGGCATCGTCGGCCTGTTGCTGGCGGTGCCGCTGCTGGTCTGCATCAAGATGGTACTGAGCCGGGTGGAAGGCATGCAGCGCTGGGCGCGTTTGCTTGAGTAGCGGGGAATGGGGAATCGGGAGTGGGGAATGGGTAGAGCAGCACAGCTGCGGGCAACGTCACTGCTCTTGCGATTCCCCATTCCCAACACAAGACCGTAAAATCTTGCGATGAGCTTCCACATCAGCGCCATCACTCTCGACCTCGACGACACGTTGTGGCCCTTTGCGCCGATCGGGGCACGGATCGATCAGGCACTGTACGACTGGATGTGCGAGCACAGCCCGGTCACCGCTGAACGCTTCCCGTTGGAGGCCATGCGCGCGCTGCGTGAGCGCAGCTTTGCCGACAACCCGCATCTGCATCACGATCTCAGCGCGCTGCGTCGGCTGACGTTGGAAATGGCGTTACGCGAGAGTGGCGGCGATCTGGCGTTGCTGGAACCGGCCTACGAAGTGTTCTATGCCGCGCGCAACCAGGTGGAATGCTATCCGGATGCGCTGGACGCACTGGCGCGCATCGCCGCACATGTACCGGTGGCCGCGCTCAGCAACGGCAATGCCGATCTGCAGCGCATCGGGCTGATGCACCACTTCGCGTTTCAGCTGGGCTCGCGCGAACACGGCAGCGCAAAACCCGACCCGAGCATCTTCCTGGCCGCCTGCGCCCGGCTGGACGTGCCTCCCGCGCAAGTGCTGCATGTGGGCGACCACGTGCGCATGGACGTATTGGGCGCACTGGATGCGGGTCTGCGCGCTTGCTGGATCAACCGCGAAGGCGCCGTATGGTCGCATCCCACCCAGCAGCCGGATCTGGAATTCGACAGCATGACCGGGTTGGCCGATTGGCTGGACGCAGAGCAACCGCATCCGGGCCGCGCGCACGCCGGCATTCCCCTTCCCGCCTGAGCCCAACTGCTCGGCGCACGGCGCCGCCTTCGAGGATTTCCATGTCGCACCTCACCGGTTTCATCGATTCCAACGCCGCAGCCTTGCCGCTCTATGTGCTCGACCGCGAGGGCTTTGCGCGCTGGTGCGCCGAGCAGCCCACGCGGGTGTTGGCGTGGGCGCAGGCGCAGCGGTTCGATGCCGCGCCCGGTAGCGTGTTGCTGCTGCCCGGCGAACAAGGCCTGGCCGGCGCGATTGTCGGTGTCGGCGACCGCGCCGACGCATATGCCTACGCGCACGCACCGATGGCGCTGCCGCCGGCCAGCCGCTGGACGCTGGCCAACCGCCTGAGCGATGCCGAGCTGGCGTTGCTGCACCTGGGCTGGGGATTGGGCGCCTATCGGTTCACGCGGTATCGCAAGGTGCCGCGTGCGCCGGCCGAACTGGCGGCTACCCCATCGGCACAGACACGCGCCTTGATCGCGGCGTGTCTGCAGGTGCGCGACTGGGTCAATACGCCGACCGAAGACATGGGTCCGCAGCAACTGGAAGACGCTACCCGCGCGGTGGGGCAGACGCACGGCGCGCAGGTCGAGGCGATCGTGGGCGATGCGTTGCTGGCGCAGAACTTCCCCACTATCCATGCGGTCGGCCGCGCCTCGCATCGCGCGCCGCGGCTGATCCAGCTGCAGTGGGGCGATACGGCGCACCCGCATCTGGTGCTGGTCGGCAAGGGCGTGTGCTTCGACACCGGCGGGCTGGATCTGAAGCCGGCCGACGGCATGCGCAACATGAAGAAGGACATGGGCGGTGCGGCGCATGCGTTGGCGCTGGCCGGGTTGGTGATGGCGCAGCAGTTGCCGGTGCGGCTGACCCTGCTGATCGCCGCGGTGGAAAATGCAGTTGGCCCCGATGCGTTCCGCCCGGGCGAAGTCATCACCACCCGCGCCGGCGTCACGGTGGAGGTGGACAACACCGATGCCGAAGGTCGCCTGGTCCTGTGCGACGCGCTCAGCTATGCCACCGAACAACGCCCGGACCTGATCCTGGATTTCGCCACGCTCACCGGCGCGGCGCGCATCGCGCTGGGCCCGGATCTGCCGGCGTTGTTCGCCAACGACGATGCGCTGGCGCAGGCCTGGATCAGCGCCGGCGAACAGACCCGCGACCCGGTCTGGCGCATGCCGCTGTGGCGCCCGTATCTGCGTTATCTCAACAGCCATGTGGCCGACATGGCCAACGCCGGCTCGCGCATGGCCGGCGCCGTCACCGCGGCGCTGTATCTGGAACGTTTCGTGGCGCCGGGCCAACAGTGGGCGCATCTGGACGTGTACGCCTGGAACGACAGCGACCGCCCCGGCCGCCCGGCCGGCGGCGAAGCGCTGGCACTACGCTCGGCGTTTGCGATGCTGCAGCAACGCTACGGCGGCTGAGCGCAATGGTGCTGCAATCAGGCGTTTCGCTCGACCGGTGGGTTTAGGGCTGATTGGCAATGTCTGGGCTGCCTCGTGCCTCGGACATCGCGTCCTCAAACTCACTCCATGCCTCGCCCGATCTGATCATCGGCTCACCATGGCGAGTTGCTTCAACCAAGGCAATAGACACGCATGTACCGACTTGGACATCTGAAAGACGGGCAGTGGCCCGCTCACTCGCATCCGGCGATCTTCGAATCCACAGACCGCATCGTGGCAGGTGTTCCCGGCGGGGATCCTGCAATTTTCGAGCGTCTGATCGAATGCATGGAGCCGCCGTATTACTTGCTGTATGTGCTCCACACGTCGCGTGGCGAGGCCGAACCAGGCCGCTACCAAACTCCCGCCCTACAGCATTCTGACGTCAAAGCATTCCTCACACGGTTTGGCGCATTTCTTTCTGCAGATGCGCGCTATGACCTGTGGGCGCATTCGCCCACTAGCCAAGCCACGGTGGTATGGGACCGCCATAACCAGTTATTTGCCTACGGCCCGCTCGCACAGTTTTCTACGACCCTGCAGGCGATGGGTTTCACCCGAGGCAAGACCGTGGTTCCCACGCCGCACGCACATCATTATTGCCCTGAGCTTGATCCGTTGGCCAAAGAACTCCTGACGATTTTCGACTGGTCGTTTTCACCGCTTCGCAGCGAAGATGCGCAGTGAACGAGGATCGGATTGGTGAAACGCTCTCTGGCCTACAGCATCGCTTGACTGATTAAGACATCGGGTCTCGATGAGTGCGTTACCGATAAGCACGCTTCTGGCGAGACCACTCACCCGGCGCTGCTCTGCAGCTTGGCTCTTAATCACAAGGCGAACCAGCAACAACAAAAACTCCTAGCGTCTGTTCAAGTCGCCACAGGCCTGCGTGCTGATGCATATTCGCGCTAAATCGATTGCGTTTGATGCATGCCGGAAGCGGGGATCTGCGCATCGCGCTGAAGCTTCTCGGCACCGTATCCCATCACGCGCCAAAGGCGGTCTCTTCTGGATGATGCGGCACCAAGCGTGCTCGGCTGCGGCAATGGAAGCATGGCCGTGCGACAGTGCGCACACCGCCCACCGCACCCAAGACCGGAGCCAGCCATGACGTTGCCACCTCCCTCGCCCCCACGCAGCCCCGTGCTGCCATTATTGGGGATTGCCGCGATCGCCGGCGGCGTTGCGCTTGCGTTTGCCTGGACGGCAGGCTGGATCGGTGGCGACCGGCTCACTGCCGCGCGCATGACTGACACCATCGAAGCCAGCGGGCCGCCGCATCCGGGCTTCCGCCGTGCGCATACCAAAGGCATGTGCGTGAGCGGGCAATTCCAGTCCAGCGGCAAGGCGACCTGGGTGTCGGCGGCGCGCATCTTCAGCCAGGCCAGCACACCGGTGTTGGGGCGCATGTCGATCGGCGGCGGCGACCCGCACGGGGCCGATGGCGCGGCGCGCGTGCGCAGCATGGCGCTGCTGTTGCGCAGCGACGATGGGCAGGAATGGCGTACCGCGATGAACAGCTTTCCGTTCTTCGTGGTGGCCACGCCGGCCGGTTTTCAAGCGCTCAATGTGGCCTCCAAGCCGGACCCTGCCACCGGTAAACCAGATCCGGAAAAACTGGCGGCGTTCGGCAAGCAATATCCGGAGGCGGCCAAATTCCAGCAGTGGGCCAAGACCGCACCTTGGTCGGATAGCTGGGCCAACACGCAGTACAACGGCGTCAATGCGTTCCGTGCGATCGCAGCGGATGGACGCGAGCGCTATATCCGCTGGTCGATGCGCCCGCATACGCCGTTCAAGGAGTTGAGCACCGAACAGCGCAAACAAGCCGATGGTGATTTTTTGGCCACCGACCTGGATGCACGCCTGGCGCAGGGGCCGCTCCGTTGGGACATGGTGCTGACCGTGGCCGAGCCGGGCGACCCGGTGGACGACCCCTCCCAGCCGTGGCCGGCCAATCGCAAACAGATCGTGGCCGGTACGCTGTCGCTGGACCGCGCGCAACCGCAGGCCAATGGCCCGTGCCGCGACCTCAACTATGACCCGTTGATTTTGCCCAAGGGCCTTGCCGCCTCCAACGACCCGATTCTGGCGGCGCGCTCGTCGGTGTATTCGCAATCGTTCAACCGGCGCGAGCATGAGATCGCCAACGGCACGGGCAGCGCTGCCACCAGCCAGGGAGCACATCAATGAGCCGCCATACCCATTTCAACCTGCCCGCGCGCGTGCTGCATTGGCTGATAGCCGCGATGATCCTGACCATGCTGTTTGTCGGTGTGGGGATGGTGGCCTCGGTGACGCAGCGGCCGTGGTTGATCGATCTGCATCGCCCGCTGGGCATCGCGATCTTGATCCTGGCGGTGCTGCGCCTGATCAACCGCCTGCGCAATCGGCCGCCGGCATTGCCTGCGGATTTGCCTGCCTGGCAGAAGGCCGCCGCGATCGCCTCGCACTGGCTGCTGTATGCGTTGATGCTGGGCATGCCGCTGATCGGCTGGGCGATGTTGTCGGCCGGTGGCTACCCGATCGTGTTGTGGCCCGGCGCGAATCTGCCGGCGATCGCCCCGCACGATCCGGCGCTGTATGCCTGGCTGCGTAGCGCGCACGGCTGGCTGGCGTATCTGTTGTTCGCCACCGTGCTGGGGCATCTGAGCGCAGCGCTGTTTCATGCCTGGGTGCGCCGCGATGGCGTGTTCCCCAGCATGGCGCGTGGGGAGCGCTCTGGGCGTTGACGGGGTTTGAGTTGATAGAGAATTGATGGAGAACTGCTAGAGCTCGGCAGATGGTCGGCTGCACTCAGCAGCAGCGCCATGCCTCCTCCTTGTGCCGGGAAAAGTTCCCCCACAGAGGCGGATGAGGGCACGGGCAGAGCCTATTGCAGTTGGAGCCACACGCGTGGCTTCGCCCCGTACCCTCACCCCACCCCCTCTCCCGTGGGGAGGGGGCTTATTAAACTGCGTACCTCGGTTGGCAGAGAGCTAAGTCACCCAGCCTTGCGCTCTGCATTGACGCGGCGCGACTCGGTTTCGTCCTGCATGTGTGCAAAAGCGCAGTGGTTCAGCGGGCGCGTTTTGCTTTTGTCGCAGATTCCGGCGCTGCGATGCCCTTGCCGGTCGCCGCCCAATAAATCCCGCCGTACACATGCTCCAGATAGCGCGGGTCGTTGTACGCCTCGGCCAGATGGCCAAGCGCCGTTACGAAGACGCGGCCGCCTTCGAAATGGTGATACCACGCCACCGGGTGCTGTTTGCCCATGCCCTTAGCAACCTGGCCCGGCCAGATCAGGGTGGGGTCGTAGCTGGTTTCATCCACCGTGAGTAGCGTGACCAGATCGTCGCTGTAGGGTGGGTCGTATTCGTACCACTCATCGCTCCACACCCAGCGCTTGGGTAGGCCCGCAGTGGCGGGGAAATTGGCGTCCACCACATCGACCATTGCCGTCTGCATGTACGGATGGGTACGAAACGAGCGCCCGATCAGATGGTCGTACCACTCCCACTCGCCACGCTTGATCGCAAACGCCTTGTGCACCGCGACCACGCCGCCGCCGTTGCGCACGTAGTTTTGGAAGTTGGCCCGCTGGGCCGGATCCAGATCGGTAGCCGGGGTATTGAGCAGCACGATCGCCGCGTATTGCGATAGATCGCCATCGAAAGCCTTGGCATTCCATGCCCACACCATCTCGACGTAATGCTCGCGCGCCATCGCTTCGAACTGCGGCTTGGCCACGAGGATGTAATCGTGGTGATACTGGTTGGGAATGGCCGCCACCAGAATCTTGAATTGCTCGGCCGATGCATTGAATGCGCAGATCAGCAGCAAGCCCAACAGCCACACAGGCTGGCGCGCAGCCGAATGCCGCGCGGCAGCGCTTGGACATCCAGCGCGCGCAAGCGTGCGCGCATACCGTCCAGACCGTTGCCGGGCACGATCACGCCACCGCGTCCGTCGTCGGTGATTTCCAGCACTGCCTGTTCGCCCTGCACGCGCAACTGCACACGCACGCGTTTTGCCTGCGCATGGCGCTGCACATTGGTGGCCGCTTCGCGCACCACCAGCGCAAGCGCGGTCTCATGTTCGGGCGGCAGGGGCAGTGTTTCCAGTTGCTGTTTCAGTGCAATACCGTCCAAGTCCAGCAGCACCCGCGCCGATGCCAGCTCGGCCACCAGGCCAGCGGCTCGGATGCCGGTGACCGCACGCCGCACTTGCGCGAGCGCATCGCGCGAGACCTGCGCCACTACATCGATTTCACTGCGTGCCGCCTGCGGATCGCGCTCGATCAAGCGCGCAGCCAGATCGGATTTGAGCGCCACCGGCGACAAGGTGTGGCCGAGCAGATCGTGCAGATCGCGGCCGATGCGTTCGCGCTCGGCGGTGGCGGCCAACCGGCGCACTTCGTCCTGCGACAGGCGCAGCAAGGTGTCCTTGCGCTCGTTGATGCTGTACACCGCACCGACGCCGGCCATGCCCAGCACCGATACAGGCAACCACACCAGCGACTGCAGACGCATCCCCAGCCAATGCGCCCAGCCCAGGTACAACGCATTCATCAGCAGCAGCATGGCGAAGTGGCGCCACACCGCATGCCGCGTCGGTGGGCGCAGGCTCAGGCAGGCGAACACGAAATAGCTGACGCCTCCCGAATAGATCGGCAGCAACGCGGCACTCAGGACGCCCATCGCCCAGGCATAGCGGTGCAAGGTGCCGCGCGGTGCAAGCAGCATGCGCGCGTACAGCAGCAGAAACAGCGGGTAGGACGCTAGCGTGCACAGCAGCCAGGTACTGTCGTAGCCACGCGCAGAGAACACCGGCACCACGAAGACCCAGGCCGACCACAGCAGATGCACACTGTCCATCCACGGCGACTGGCCTTGCGCCAGCCGCGCGGCAACCTGCGAATTGGCGGCGGGGCGAAGCCATGCGGGAAACCGAAGGCGCATCAACGAAGGTCCGTGTGGGTGAGCAGATTCTGCCACTGCCGGGCCCGCCTGCGCGCGGCACATGGCAGGACACTGCTGGCGAGCGACCTCATGCGCATGCATGCACCGTCAACAGTTGCCGCGGCACCGATGCCTGCTGTCGCCGATACCCGCGGGCGCCGGTGGTGCAGATGCAAGTGCAAGTGCAAGTGCAAGTGCAGTTGCGGTTGCGGTTGCGGTTGCAGTCGGAGCATGCCGATGTCGCGTGGCCGGAGAGCCATCAGCATCGACATTGGCGCCGATGGCGCACAGTCGCGGCTGTCATGCCCTTCAGGTGACAGCTGTCACTGGTGCGCATGCTGCGCAGCATCTTGCAGCCGCTTCGGTCGCGTTACCGTTCGTCGCCCCGCTGCGATTGGTGACTTCCGGCAGCTTGCGGCGCGCCCTGCAGGCGGTCACATTCTGCGCAGCCTTCTGTCCTGGTTATCGATGAACACATCCGCCGATCTGCTCAAGCAACTCCGCATCGACCGCCAGCGTCCTGCCACGCCGCCGCCCGCGCGCCGCAGCGGCTGGATCATTGCCGCCATTGTCATCGTCATCGTGCTGGCCGCGGCTGCGTGGTGGTTCACGCGCCGCCCGGTGCTGAAGGTGCAGACCGCGCCGGTGGTGGCGATCAGCGCCGGCAGCAGCAGCGCCTCGGTGCTGGATGCCTCCGGGTATGTGGTGGCGCGGCGCATGGCCACGGTATCGGCGCAGGTCACCGGCAAGGTACGTGAAGTGATGATCGAAGAAGGCATGCGCGTCGAACAAGGCCAGGTGATGGCCACACTCGACCCGCTGGATGCCGATGCGCAGCGCACCTTGTCGGCCTCGCAGTTGTCGGCCGCACGTAGCCAGGTCGACAACATGCAGGCGCAACTTGCGGTGGCCAATGCCGATGCCACGCGCCTGCAGTCGCTGGTTGGCGCGCAACTGGTTTCTCGGTCGCAATACGAACAAGCCACCGCACAACGCGATGCCTTGCGTGCGCAATTGCAGAACGCACAGCGCAACGTGCGGGTCGCCTCGGACAAACTGGCCATCGCGGGCATCCGCTCGGACTTCAACGTGGTGCGCGCACCGTTTGCCGGTGTGGTCACCGCCAAGGCAGCGCAGCCGGGCGAAATCGTCTCGCCGTTGTCGGCCGGCGGCGGTTTCACCCGCACCGGTATCGGCACCATCGTGGACATGGAATCGCTGGAAATCGAGGTGGAAGTGGGCGAATCCTACATCGGCCGCGTACAGCCAAAGATGCCGGTGGAGGCTGTGCTCAATGCCTATCCTGAGTGGAAGATTCCTGGCGAAGTGATCGCCATCATCCCCACCGCCGACCGCGGCAAGGCCACAGTGAAAGTGCGCGTGGCGCTCAAGCTCAAGGACCCGCGCATCGTGCCGGAAATGGGCGTGCGGGTGAGCTTTCTGGAGCAGGCCAAACCGCAGGAAGCCGCCAAACCGCAAGGTATGCGCGTGCCGGCCGCCGCACTGGTGGAACGCGAGTCGCGCACGGTCGCGTTTGTGGTTGGCGAGCACAACACTGTCAGCACGCATGCCGTCACCACGGGCATGGTGATGGGCGAGGACAGGCAGGTGCTGTCGGGCCTGACCGCAGGCGATAGCGTGGTGCTGAATCCGCCGCAGGCGTTGAAACAAGGTGACAGCGTGGTCGAAGCTGAGCCGAACGCTGCCGAGTAACGAAGAACCGAAGACAGCGCAGGCATCCAAACTGCTCGGAAGGAGCACGGCACGCGCGTTGAGGAAGACGGTGGATGCGCTGGCGCCTGCGCCGCGCTGCGACGAACGCATTTGAAATGGAGTAACGCGATATCAATTGCGGCAGCGCATGCGCCGTCACGATGTTCTTCAACATCCCCTCAACCGCTGTAGAACTGCACACTTTTCAGTCATCGGCGGCGTGTGTGGTGGCCCACGTTGCGCGCAGTCACAGTCGATGACGTGCTGCAGCACGCAGGCTCCGCCGCACACCACCTCGTCGTCTCACTGCAGCGCCGCATCAGACATCCGCAGTCGCTTTGCCGCACCGCTGTCATCTCTTCCCATTGCACCGCCAGGAGTCGCCATGTCCGCTCTCGTCAGTTTGCGCAACATCACCAAGACCTACCAACGCGGCCCGGAGCAGGTGCAGGTGCTGCACGGCATCGACCTGGAAATCGCCGCAGGCGATTTCGTTGCGTTGATGGGTCCGTCCGGTTCGGGCAAGACCACCTTGCTCAATCTGATCGGCGGGCTGGACACCCCCAGCGGTGGCGAGATCGAAATCGAAGGCGAGCGCATCGACCGCATGAGTGGTGGGCAGCTCGCTACCTGGCGCAGCCACCACGTCGGCTTCGTGTTCCAGTTCTACAACCTGATGCCGATGCTCACCGCGCAGAAGAACGTGGAGCTGCCATTGCTGCTCACCTCGCTCAATGCCGCCCAGCGCAAGCGCAATGCCGAGATCGCCTTGACCCTGGTCGGCCTGCAGGAACGCCGCAACCACAAGCCCAGCGAGTTGTCCGGCGGCCAGCAGCAACGCGTGGCGATTGCGCGCGCCATCGTCTCCGACCCCACCTTCCTGATTTGCGACGAGCCCACCGGCGATCTGGACCGCCACAACGCCGAAGAAATCCTGCGCCTGCTGCAGGAGCTCAATCGCGAACACGGCAAGACCATCGTAATGGTCACCCATGACCCCAAGGCCGCCGAGTACGCCACCCACACCATCCACCTGGACAAGGGCGAGCTGGCCGATGCGCCGCTTGCACTGTAAGGGAGCGCTGCCATGAAGTATCTCTCGTTGGTGTGGGCCCAGTTGTTCCGCAGCAAGACCCGCACCCTGTTGACGTTACTCTCGGTGGTGGCGGCGTTTTTATTGTTCGGCATGCTCGATTCGGTGCGTGTGGCCTTCACCTCCGGCGGCAATGTCAGTGGCGTGGACCGGCTGGTGGTGGCCTCGCGTTTGTCGATCACCCAATCGTTGCCGATCAATCTGGAATCGCAGATCCGCAGCGTGCCGGGCGTGCGCGATGTGACCTCGGCGATGTGGTTCGGCGGCATTTATCGGGACCCGAAGAACTTCTTTCCGAACTTTTCGGTGGCGCCCAATTCCTTCGATGTCTATAGCGAATATCAGTTGCCCAAGGACCAGCTCAAGGCCTTCCAGACCACCCGCACCGGCGCGGTGATGGGCGAGAGCCTGGCCAAGGAAAATGGCTGGAAGATCGGCGACACCATCCCGCTGCAGGCCACCATCTTTCCGCGCGGTGGCAGCAACGACTGGCCGCTGAAACTGGTCGGCATCTTCCGCATGAAAGACCGCACGGTGGCCGCCAACCAGGAACGCCAGTTGATGATGAACTGGAAATACTTCGACGAGTCCAACGACTACATCAAAAGCAAGGTCAGCTGGTACACGGTAACGCTGCGCAACGCCGACCAGGCCTCGCGCGTGGCGCAGGCGGTCGATGCGTTGTCGGCCAACTCCGACCATGAAACCAAATCGCAGACCGAATCGGCGTTCCAGCAGGCCTTCGTCAAACAGTTTGCCGATATCGGCTTGATCGTCACTTCGATCATGGCTGCGGTGTTTTTCACCTTGTTGCTGCTGACCGGCAACACCATGGCCCAGGCCGTGCGCGAGCGCATCCCGGAGCTGGCCACGCTGAAGACGCTGGGCTTTCAGGACCGCACCGTGCTGAGTCTGGTGATGGTGGAATCGATGTTGCTGATCGGCCTGGGTGGCCTGATCGGCATGGGGCTGGCGGCGCTGGTGATCCCGGCCGTGGCAGCACGCAGCGGTGGACTGATGCCGACACAAGGCGTGCCGCTGCAGACCTGGTTGGTCGCCTTCGGGCTGATGGCCGGCATCGGCATCGTGGTGGGTGTGCTGCCGGCGTTATGCGCGCAGCGCTTGAAGATCGTCGATGCCCTCGCCGGCCGCTGACAGGAGCATGCACATGCAACGCAAATGGAAAGACCGTGGCATCAACCTGCTGTCGATCGTGCTGCTGG
>NZ_FLTX01000034.1 GCF_900092025.1 Xanthomonas bromi | reverse complement strand
ACACCACCGACAGCACCCACAGACCCACTGCGGTGGGAAAGACACGGTGTGCGTCCGTCACCAGCACCGGCTGCGGCCCGTACAGCCAGCCCAGGCACCACGCGGTCACGATGCTCTGCACGATCACGCGGCCGACGCAGGCGCGGTATTCCAGGAACGACTCGAACAGCCGCACCAGCCTGTCGTTGCGCAACTGCCTGGCGGCAAGAATCAGGCCGGGCGCTGTGCGGTGGGGAGGGCTAGGCATGAGGGTCCGCGGTGTCGGAGGGGAGGGTGCGCCGGTAATGCCTGACCAGGAGACCAGCAGCGTTGGCCACCGCAATGAAGCGTTGCGCCAGCGTGTTGCCCAGCGCATCGTGGCTCGCCGCGTCGCGCAATTGGTCGCAGGCCTTGAGCAATTGCTGCGAGCCGGTCATTGAAACGGTGTTCTTGAGCGAGTGGATCTGCTGCAAGGCCTGCGGCTGGTGCGTGTCGGCATCGCCGAGCGTGCACGTGGCAATGGCATGTTCGATCTCCAGCACGAAGGCATCGGCGAATGCTGCAGCTGCCACCGGATCCAGGCCAGCCATGGTGTGCAACGTCGAGCCGGCCTCGATGCGTGGTTGCGCGTGGGCGGCGCTGTGCCGGGCATGCTCGCAAGCTGCATTCGCCTGCCCGTGGATGCGCAGGCGTTGCAACAGGCTGGCAAAGGGGCCGCGCACGGTCGCCATCTATGCCAGAGCGGGAACGCGGCAGGTGCGGCCACCACGCGTGCAGCGTGCAGGCCACATGCGCCAGGCCGGTGCATCCGGCTGCAGTACACGCATGGACAAGGCCGCACCGATCGTTGCAATCATCCAACCGCACTCAATCGCGGAAGTTGTCGAACTGCAACGGCAGCTCGACGTCGGCCTTTTTCAGCAGCGCGATCGCATCCTGCAGGTCGTCGCGCTTCTTGCCGGTGATGCGCAGCTTGTCGCCGTTGATCTGCGCTTCGACCTTGAGCTTGGCTTCCTTCAACTTGGCGACCAACTGCTTGGCCTGCTTCTGCTCGATGCCCTGCTTGACGGTCACTTTCTGCCGCGCGCCGGCCAGGTTGGTTTCCATATCGCCAAATTCCAGGCAGCGCACGTCGATGCCGCGTGCCAGCAGCCGCGCGCGCAGGATGTCGGTCATCTGCTTGACCTGGAAATCGCTGGGGGCGGACTGGTTGATCACCTTGCCGTCTTCCAGCTCGAACTTGGCCTCGACCCCTTTGAAGTCGAAACGCGTGTCCAGCTCGCGGTTGGCCTGATCCACCGCATTGGTCAGTTCGTGCTTGTCCACTTCGGACACGACATCGAAGGAAGGCATGCAAAGCTCCGGCTATTCGAAAATAGCCGCCATTCTAGGGCATCGTGCCGTGGGGGCCGTCATGCGGGCATTGGCGGGCGCGTCAGTGTCGCGGCGATAATGCGCGCATGCCGACCACCCGCTCCCCGCTTCCCGCCATCGCCTGGATGGTGGCCGCCGTGGCCTGTTTCTCGCTGATGGATGCGGGAATGAAGCTGCTCGCGGCGCATTACCCGCCGCTGCAGGTCACCTTGTTGCGCGGTGCCGCGTCGTTGCCGTTCGTGCTGGTGTGGGTGTTCGCCACCGCCGGGCCGCGCGCGATCGTGCCGGTGCGCTGGGGCCTGCATCTGCTACGCGGGGTGCTGGGCATGGTGATGATCGGCTGCTTCGTCTACGGCTTGAAGCGCATGCCGCTGTCCACCGCCTACACCCTGTATTTCATCGCCCCGTTGCTGGTGGCTGCGTTGTCGGTGCCGCTGCTGGGCGAGCGTGTCGGCCCGCGCCGCTGGACCGCGATCGGGATTGGTCTGGTCGGGGTGATCGTGGTGCTGCGCCCGGGTGTGGACGGGCTGATCTCGCTGCCCGGCCTGATGGTGCTGTTGGCAGCCACCGCCTATGCCGTCGCGGCGATCACCGTGAGTCTGCTGACCCGCACCGATACCCCGCAGGCGATGGTGGTGTGGTTTCTGCTGTTCATGGCGGTGGGCGCCGGGCTGCTGGCGATCCCCGGCTGGGTGCCGCTACAGGCCGGGCACGCCGGCCTGATTGCGGGCATGGGCTTGGCCGGCGCACTGAGCCAAGTCGCGCTGACCAATGCCTTCATGCGCGGCGAGGCCTCGATGATCGCCCCGCTGGAATACACCGGGCTGGTCTGGGTGATCGGCTGGGACTGGCTGCTGTGGCACACCCTGCCCGACAGCTGGACCTGGACCGGCGCCGGCATCATCGTCGCCAGCGGGCTGTATTTGTTGCGCCGGGAGCGGATACGGCGGGCTGACAGGCCGCCGCCGTTGGATAGGCCGTGATTGGGGATTGGGGATTCGGCATTCGGGATTGGCAACAGCGGGGGTGCCGTTGTCCTTGCGAATCCCCAATTCCTAGCGGCCGTGATTGGGGATTCGGCATTCGGGATTGGCAACAGCAGGAGCGCCGTTGGCCTTTGCGAATCCCCAATCCCCAATCCCGACTCCCGGCAATGAACATTGACTGGTAGGCTTCACGACCCCCCAATCGGCCACGCGCGGTGATCCAGTTTCAGCGCCTGCACAAGTCCTACTCCGTCGACGGTCGCCAGATCGTGGCGCTGCATCCGCTCGATCTGCGGATCGGTGCCGGTGAGGTGTTCGGCATCATTGGCCATTCCGGTGCCGGCAAATCCACGCTGATCCGGCTGATCAATCGGCTGGAAGAGCCCAGCGGCGGGCGCCTGATGATCGGCGAGGAGGACGTCACCGCGCTGGACAGCCAGGGCCTGCGCGCCCTGCGTCGCCGCATCGGCATGATTTTCCAGCACTTCAACCTGCTGTCCTCGCGCACCGTGGCCGGCAACGTGGCGTTCCCGCTGGAACTGGCTGCCACCCCACGCGCCGAGATCGATGCGCGCGTGACCGAGCTGCTTGCCCGGGTCGGGCTGCAGGAACACGCCAACAAGTATCCGGCGCAACTGTCCGGTGGGCAGAAACAGCGCGTGGGCATTGCGCGCGCGCTGGCCACCCGGCCGCAAATCCTGCTGTGCGACGAGGCCACCAGCGCGCTGGATCCGCAGACCACCGCCTCGGTGCTGCAACTGCTGGCGCAGATCAACCGCGAGCTCGGCCTGACCATCGTGCTGATCACCCACGAGATGGACGTGATCCGCCGCGTCTGCGACCGCGTGGCGGTGCTGGACGCCGGCAAGCTGGTGGAAACTGGCCCGGTGACCGAGGTCTTCCTGCACCCCAAGCACGCCACCACGCGGCGCTTCGTCTCCGAAGCCGAGCACGTGGACGAAGCCGAGCTGCACCGCGATTTCGCCGCCGTCGGCGGGCGCATCGTGCGGCTGACCTTCCTGGGCAACGGCACCTACGAGCCGGTGCTGGGCCGCATCGCCCGCGAGACCGGGGTGGACTACAACATCCTGTCCGGGCGCGTGGATCGCATCAAGGACACGCCGTACGGCCAGCTCATCGTTGCCCTGACCGGCGGCGACCATCACGCCGCACGCGCCGGCTTCGCCGCCGCTGGCGTGCAGGTCGAGGATCTACGCGTATGACCCCGATCGTTGCCGCCGCCGGCGGCTTCTTCCGCAATCTCGATGCCGCCAAATGGGGCGATATCGGCCAGGCCACCCTCGACACCCTGCTGATGCTGGCCGGCGCGTTGCCGCTGACGCTGCTGATCGGCCTGCCGCTGGGCGTTGCGCTGTTCCTGTGCGGGGCGCCGCAGCTGCGCCGCCGCCCGGTGTCGTACGGCGCGCTGGCGGCGTTGATCAACCTGTTGCGCTCGGTGCCCTTCATCATTTTGATGATTGCGATGATTCCGCTCACGCTGATGCTGATGGGCACCTCGCTCGGCGTGCGTGGCGCGATCCTGCCGTTGGTGGTCGGTGCCGCGCCGTTCTACGCGCGCCTGGTGGAAACCGCGCTGCGCGAGGTCGATCGCGGGATCATCGAAGCCAGCCAGGCGATGGGCGCTACCACCCGCCAGCTGGTGCTGCGGGTGCTGCTGCCCGAAGCGCGCCCCGGGCTGATCGCCGGCGCCACTGTGACCACCATCGCGCTGATCGGCTTCACTGCGATGGGCGGTGCGATCGGCTCTGGCGGTCTGGGCGATGTGGCCTACCGCGAGGGCTACCTGCGCTCGCATTCGGACGTGGCGCTGATCACCGTCATCGCCCTGCTGGTGCTGGTGCAGGTGCTGCAGATGCTGGGCGACCGCCTGGTGGCGCATTACAGCCGGCGTTGAGTGGCGCTGCGTTCAAGGCATCGCTGCCACGCGTGGCGTCTGGTAGGTTGAGGGTCTGCGGCAGGGCCGCATTCCTCCTCCCACGGATCCCTACATGAGCACATTCGCGTTTCGTTCCCTCCTGGCGGCAGCCACGCTGGCATTGGCGTCCTGTGGTGGCGGCAGTGGTAACAGCGGCGGCGACACCCTGACCGTGGCCGCCACGGCCGTGCCGCATGCCGAAATCCTGGAAGTGGTCGAACCGTTGCTGGCCAAGCAGGGCGTCAAGCTCGATGTGCGGGTGTTCAACGACTACGTGCAGCCCAACGACCAGGTCGTGCAGAAGCAGATCGACGTCAACTACTTCCAGACCGAGCCCTATCTGGACGCATACAACCGCGACCGCAAGAGCCAATTGGTGACCGTGGTCGGCGTGCATATCGAACCGTTCGGCGCCTATTCGCGCCGCTTCAAGACCCTCGCCGAACTGCCCACCGGCGCCGATGTGGTGATCCCCAACGATCCGAGCAACAACAGCCGCGCGCTGATCCTGCTCGACAAGGCCGGTGTAATCAAACTCAAGGATCCAGGCAATGCGCTCTCCAGCCAGCGCGACATCGTCGAAAACCCCAAGCAGCTCAAATTCCGCGAGCTCGATTCGGCCATGCTGCCGCGCGTGCTGGACCAGGTCGATCTGGCGTTGATCAACACCAACTACGCACTCGACGCCGGACTCAACCCCACCCGCGACGCGCTGGCGATCGAAAGCAAGGATTCGCCGTACGTCAACTTCCTGGTGGCACGTGCCGACAACAAGGACGACCCGCGCGTGCAGAAATTGGCCAAGGCGCTGACCAGCCCGGAAGTGAAGGCCTTCATCGAGCAGAAGTACAAGGGCGCAGTGCTGCCGGCGTTTTAAGCGCAACTCCTGAACTGACTGTGCCCTCCACTGGTTGGGCGTGGTCGGTGTTCGGTGCGGCTCAGACCACTCGTCCACTGCATGCTGCGCGCCGTCGACACGCATACGGCGACTGCCCTCTACGCGGGTGTAGCGTTCCTGCTCAACGGCATCCAAATCGATAGCGCTGCGCCAACGTTGCCGATGATTTCTGTGTGGTCCTTGACCGCGTTCATCAAGCCGCCGCGCTCACTGCCAGGTGAGCGCGGTCGTCGTGCCGGATCGACATCGATAGCGCCGAACACGCGCCGCTGCGCGCCAGCGTAGTAGCGTCATCGGCCATCTTTCTCAGGCACATGCCGATGCCATTGCTGCTTGCCATTCCGCTGGCCGTGATCATTGCCCTTGCGGTGTTCGTGGTGCTGTTCCCGTTGTCGTTGCTGCAGCGGTTTCGGATGGGGACTGCGCGGCGGCAGGCGCGTGGCTGGCTGCTGATGATCAATCTGGCGTCGGTCGGCATCTCCAGCGTGCTGTTTGGGATATTCAGCGTGATCGCGGCGGCGTTCTGGCCCGGTGCGATCAGCCACGCGGCAGTTGGCTGGGCCTGTGGAGTGGCGTTGGGGGTGTTGGCGCTCCGTCTGACCCGCTTCGAACGCACCACGCAAGGTCTGTTTTATCGGCCGAATCTGTGGCTTGTGTTGGCCTTGACCGCACTGGTGGTCGTGCGGGTGATCGCCGGGATGGTGCAAGGCTGGCGCAGCGCCTGGCAGGGTGTGGCCTGGCCGACCGAGGGATGGCTCAGTCATGCCAGTCTGCTCGGTGCTGCCGGCGTGCTGCTCGGTTACGCGCTGGCATATGCCACCTTGCTGTGGTGGCGCTGGCGCAGCGCGCGTCTGCGCGGCAGCGTGTATTGGCGTTGAGTGCGTGTGGCGCGGCGACGGGCTGGTGGTGTTTCGAGCGCGTACCATCCTCCGCGTCGACGCTGGCGCATGCACGCAGTCAAAAAAGCTGGACTCCGAGGCGAGGGATAGAGCGCAGATCAGGAAGACACATTGCCTCCCACAATCGCGTGTGGATCGGTGATCCTCCGCTTTGGCTTCGCGTCGTAGTTTTGCGATCCCGACGCTGCGCAACCCGCGCACAAAAAAACGGGCCTCGCGGCCCGTTTTTCTTCAACGAACAGCCTGGCTGACAGGTGCGTGCTTAGAAGCGCGCGCCGACGCCGAAGCCGACGGTCCACGGATCCAGTTCCAACTCGCTGCCGGTGCCCTGGCCGCCCACGCGCAGTTCCGGACGCGAACGCATGTAGCGGGCGTCGGCACGTGCGAACCAGGTGGAGTTGATGTTCATGTCCACGCCGACGGTGCCGATGACACCCTTGGCGGTGCTCAGGCCCACATGCTGGCCGGTGGTCGACGCCGCATCGATCTTCTCGTTGCTGAAGTTCGACTCGTAGTAGCCCACGCCCACGAACGGACGGAACACGTTGTCGGCTTCGCCGAAGTGGTACTGGCCGCTGATGGCGATCGGCTGCTGGTCGACGGTACCGACCTTGCCCACGCCATCGGCGTTGACGCGGTGGTTGAACTTGTCGGCGGCGCCCCACAGTTCAAGAGCCCAGTTGTCGTTGATGTAGTAGTTGGCGCTCAGCGTCGGTGCCGGACCGCCATCGACGTCAAGGCCCGGAGCCGGGTTGTTCTTCGGGTTCAGCAGCGCCACGCCGCCGACCACGGCCCAATGCTTGCCCGACGCGGTGTCGCCGCTGCTGGACATCGCGCTGGAAGACATCGCGCTGGAAGACGTCGATGAGGCGTCGCTGGTAGTGGTCGAGGAGGTGTCGCTGGTAGTGGTGGTGTCCTGCGCGAACGCGGACGGTGCAATCGCAAGTGCAGTTACAGCAGCCAGGCTCAGGATGGAAATGGAACGCATGAGGGTCTCCTCGTCTTGTTGTTAGGCCCGTGGAGTGGGCCGCGCCAAAACTATTCCCGAAAATCTGAATCCACGCCCACCTGCGGCTCGCTAAAATTTCGTTTGTTCAGGAAGTCCCTCAAGAAGGCCGTCGTTACGTCATGACGCTTGAAAAAGACATTCACGCAGATGCGATCGCCGTGACGAAAAAACACGTCAGCCAAGGCCTGCCCGCGCACATCCGCAGCGATTGCAGGGTGTTGCTGCTTGGTTCGATGCCAGGGGTCGCGTCATTGGAAGCCGCGCGCTACTACGCACACCCACGCAATCGCTTCTGGCCATTGATGCATGCTTTATTCGGCATTGATACAGCCGCAAGCTATGCATCGCGCTTGCACGCGTTGCTCGACCATCGTGTCGGGTTATGGGATGTCATCGGTCAATGCGAGCGGCGTGGCAGCCTGGATACGGCCATCGTGGCGGCGAGCATCGTGGTCAACCCGCTGCCTGCGTTGCTGGCCACGCTGCCGCAGCTGCGCATGGTGGCCTGCAATGGCACTGCGGCAGCGCAGGCCTGGCGTCGGTACGTCCAGCCGCTGTTACCGATGGAGTCGTACGCGCTGCCGGTCGTCGCCTTGCCGTCCACCAGCCCGGCCAATGCCGCCTGGTCGTTGCCGCGGCTGGCGACAGCCTGGCAACCGGTGTGCGATGCGGCGCGTTCGCTGCGGTGAAATGACGTGGAGTACGTGTGGCATGCGCGCGCCGTGCATCGAACGAGGCGACTGTCGCAACACCCGGCGCTGATTGCGGATGCACGCTGTTTCCACCGCTGCCGACACGCGCGCTGTGAGCGTGGAGGCCATCGGCCAGAAGTCATGCCAGCATCCGGCACAGGCCTGCGTGCCTCATCTGCGGGCATGCTGCCGCCAGCGCACAACGGGGTGGTCAGATGGCGATCAAGCACGCAATCACGATGGCAGCAGGCGTGCTGCTCGGCATGCTGGGCGCCGCAGGCGCTGCTGTTGCCGAAGACCTGCATTGCGAGGTCGGCAGTGACTACGATCTCACGCTCAACGCACGCAGCCTGATCCTGATCCGCGAATCGGGCACGCCGCAGCGGCTGGTGATGCGCCAAGGCAACTTGCTCGTCGACGACCGTTGGGTGGCGCTGAGCGCGGACGATCGCGCCCGCCTGATCCAGTTCGAGCGCCAGACCCGCGATGCGGTGCCGCTGGCGCAGGCCGTCGGGCGTGAAGCGGCCGATATCGCAGTTGCTGCACTGGGCGAGGTGGCAGCCGGCTTCAGCCGCAACCCGGACGCCACGCGCGCCCAGCTGGCAACGGTGCGCGAAAAGATCGACGTGCGCTTGAAGCAGGGTTTCAGCAAGAGCCAGCTGACTCCCATCAACATCGACAACGACATCGGCGCGCTGGTCGCCGAGCTGCTGCCGCAGCTGATCGGCGATGTGGTGGCCGGTGCGGTGCAATCCGCAATCATCGGAAACGACGTGCAGCTGCGTTCGCTCGACGGCGTGGAAGCGCGCATCGAGCGCCTGATCGAGACGCAGGCGCGCGCATTGCGGCCGCGCGCGCAGCAGCTGTGCGCGCGGCTGGAAGCCCTCGATGGACTGGACAATGCGCTGGCGTATCGTTTGCCCTCTGGCGAGCCACTGCAACTGCTGCGGGTCGATCGACGCGCGGCGAAATGATCGGCGCACGCATGCATGCGGACGCTGTATCCCGCCGGGCACGCGATTTTTCCACGGCAATGGTTGGCGCTGCGGCCCGCAGCCGGCCACAATAGGGGTTTCCCCATTCTGTTGCCGGAGTTCCCCGTATGGCCGAAATCAAGGAAGCACTTGTCCCCGATATCGGTGACTACAGCGACGTCCCGGTAATCGAGGTGCTGGTGTCGGTCGGCGATACGGTCAGCAAGGACCAGAGCCTGGTCACGCTGGAATCGGACAAGGCAACCATGGAAGTGCCTTCCTCGGTGTCTGGCGTGGTCAAGGAAATCAAGGTCAAGGTCGGCGATGCGCTGTCGCAGGGCGCCCTGGTGGCGCTGATCGAAGTGGCCGATGCCGGCGCCGACCCTGCGGCCAAGCCCGCCGCTGCCGCGCCTGCTGCCCCGGCCAAGGCCGCTCCCGCTTCTGCCCCAGCACCTGCTGCCAAGGCCGCCCCGGCTGCACCTGCCGCTGCCGAGGGTGGTCTGGTTGAAGCGCGCGTTCCCGACATCGGCGATTACACCGACATCCCGGTGATCGAAGTACTGGTCGCGGTCGGCGATACCGTCGCCAAGGACCAGAGCCTGGTCACGCTGGAATCGGACAAGGCCACGATGGAAGTGCCGTCGTCGGCCGCCGGCGTGGTCAAGGAACTCAAGGTCAAGGTTGGCGACACGCTCTCGCAGGGCAACGTGGTGGCGATCATCGCGGCCAGCGATGGCGGCGCCGGTGCGGCGCAGTCGCCGGCCAAGCCCACCACCGACACCGCCGAGACTGCGGGCAAGGTCGAGCCGGTTGCGGTGTCGGCCGAGCCGGACAAACTGGCCCAGCGTGAGATCGCGCAGGTGCAGGGCGCGCGTTCCGGCGCCGGCGCGCAGGCCGGCCAGCCGTCCGCCGGCAACCCGTCCAGCCCGCCGGTGACCTTCGATGCCGACAGCGTGCTGCCGTCCAAGGTGCCGTATGCCAGCCCGGTGGTGCGCGTGTTCGCACGCGAGCTGGGCGTGGACCTGAGCCAGCTCAAGGGCAGCGAAAAGGGCGGCCGCATCACTCGCGAAGACGTGCAGCGCTACGTCAAGGCCGCACTCAGCGGCGGCGCATCTGCCGCAGCCGGTGCTGCGCCGGCAAGCGGTGGCAACGGCCTGAATCTGCTGGCCTGGCCGAAAGTGGACTTCAGCAAGTTCGGCGAAACCGAAACCCAGCCGCTGTCGCGCATCAAGAAGATTTCCGGTGCCAACCTGGCACGCAACTGGGCCATGATTCCGCACGTCACCCAGTTCGAATCGGCCGACATCACCGACCTGGAAGCGCTGCGCGTGGCGCTGAACAAGGAAAACGAGAA
This sequence comes from Xanthomonas bromi, assembly GCF_900092025.1. Lineage (GTDB taxonomy): Bacteria > Pseudomonadota > Gammaproteobacteria > Xanthomonadales > Xanthomonadaceae > Xanthomonas > Xanthomonas bromi. The sequence goes on along the minus strand of NZ_FLTX01000034.1, from coordinate 24,985 downwards.
GGCCGGCATCAAGCTCACCATGCTCGCCTTCCTGGTCAAGGCCAGCGCGGCGGCGCTGAAGAAGTTCCCCGAGTTCAACGCCTCGCTCGATGCGGCCGGCGAGAACCTGACATTGAAGAAGTACATCAACATCGGCTTCGCCGCCGACACGCCCAATGGCCTGGTCGTGCCGGTGATCCGCGATGTCGACAAGAAGGGCGTGCTGCAGATCGCCCAGGAAAGCGGCGAGCTGGCCAAGAAGGCGCGCGACGGCAAGCTGGGCCCGGCCGACATGAGCGGCGGCTGCTTCTCGATCAGCTCGCTGGGCGGCATCGGTGGTACGGCCTTCACGCCAATCATCAATGCGCCGGAAGTGGCGATCCTGGGCGTGTCCAAGTCGGCGATGCAGCCGGTGTGGAACGGCAAGGAGTTCGCGCCGAAGCTGATGCTGCCGCTCTCGCTGAGCTACGACCACCGTGTCATCGACGGCGCGCTGGCGGCCCGTTTCACTACCTATCTCAGTCAGGTGCTGGCCGACATGCGTCGCGTCCTGCTGTGAGGGCTGCGCTGCTGACCATCGCCGTGCTCGGCGTGCTGCCGTGGACAACGGCGGCAGCACGCGAGTGCGAGAGCACGCTCGGGCGTGGCTGGCCGCCGGCCGTGGGCAACTACGGCACCGCTGTCACCACGCTGCTGGATGGCGGCACGAAACCGATCTTGTCGTTGCTGACGCTGCCCACACATGGTGTGGAGCGCGCGGTGTCGCTGGTGCCGGGCAAGGAGGGCGCCGACTGGACCCTGCGGCATAGCCGCGCCGACGAACGCGTCTACAGCTGGGTCAGCCAGACCGACCGCGGCAGCGTGCAGTTCCGCACCGAGCAGACGCCGGAAACGGTCGAAATCCCGATTCCGGCGGCCCTGGCCAAGCGCCTGGTCAGCAACTGGACCGCGGCGTTGACCCAGCTCGCACCGAACGGACGCACTGCGCCAGTGAGCGAGGGCGAAGTGCTCTCGTTCCAGGTCGACGGCGTCCGCTACAGCGGCGCCCGCCCGAACTGCGGCGCCGGCGAGCTGCTGCAGAAGCAGGCGGCGCTGCTGATCGAAGCCAGCGAAGGCAAGGAAAAGAAGCGCGACAAGCGCTGGACCCAAATCGAATCGTCGCTGGATGAACTCCAGCAGACGCTTGCCGGCACGGCCGGTTGAGCTACAGGAGAAGCAAATGGCGGTCATTGAAATCAAGGTTCCCGACCTCGGCGATTACAGCGATGTCCCCGTCATCGAAGTGCTGGTCGCTGTCGGCGACAGCGTGGCCAAGGACCAGGGCCTGGTAACGCTGGAATCGGACAAGGCCACGCTGGAAGTGCCGTCCTCGGCTGCCGGTGTGGTCAAGGAACTCAAGGTCAAGATTGGCGACACCCTGTCCGAAGGGGCGGTGGTGCTGCTGCTGGAAACCGAAGGCGAGGCCGCCGCGCCGGCACCCGCGAAGGCCGAGACCAAGGCCGCTGCGCCGGCTGCGGCTCCCGCGGCCGCCGCACCGGGCAGCAAGCCGCCGGTGACCCCGTCACACCGCGCTCCGGCCGAACCGGCTGCGCCCAAGCCGGCGCTGTCCAGCGGCAAGGCCGCCGATATCGAATGCAAGATGGTGGTGCTCGGCGCCGGCCCCGGCGGCTACACCGCCGCGTTCCGCGCTGCCGATCTGGGTCTGGACACCGTGCTGATCGAGCGCTACGCCAGCCTGGGCGGGGTCTGCCTCAACGTCGGCTGCATTCCGTCCAAGGCGTTGTTGCATGCCGCCGCGGTGATTGATGAAGTGGCCCATGCCGGCGACTTCGGCGTGGACTTCGGCCAGCCCAGGATCGCCCTGGACAAGCTGCGCGAGTACAAGGAAAAAGTGGTCGGCAAACTCACCGGCGGCCTGGCCAGCATGGCCAAGCAGCGCAAGGTGCGCACCGTCACCGGCGTGGCAACGTTCGTTTCGCCCAATGAGCTGGAAATCGTCGGCGACGACGACAAGACCCAACTGCTGCGCTTCGAGCATTGCGTCATCGCCGCCGGCTCGCAGGCGGTGAAGTTGCCCAACTTCCCGTGGGACGACAAGCGCGTGATGGACTCCACCGACGCGCTGGAATTGCACGACATTCCCAAGACCCTGCTGGTGGTCGGCGGCGGCATCATCGGCCTGGAAATGGCCACGGTGTACAGCGCGCTGGGCAGCAAGGTCACCGTCGTCGAGTTCATGGATCAGCTGATGCCGGGCGCCGACAAGGACCTGGTCAAGCCCCTGGCCGATCGCCTGAAGAAGCAGGGCGTCGAGATCCATCTCAAGACCAAGGCCACCGACGTCAGCGCCGACAAGAGTGGCATCATCGTGTCCTTCGAAGCGGCCGTGGAGGGTGAAAAGCCGGGTCTGCAGGCGACTGCGTACGATCGCGTGCTGGTGGCCGTGGGCCGCTCGCCCAACGGCAAGAAGATCGGCGCAGAGAAGGCCGGTGTCACGGTGACCGAGCGCGGCTTCATTCCGGTGGACCGGCAGATGCGCACCAACGTGCCGCACATTTTCGCCATCGGCGATATCGTCGGTAACCCGATGCTGGCCCACAAGGCCACCCACGAAGGCAAGCTGGCCGCCGAAGTGGCTGCCGGCGAGAAGAAGGAATGGGTGGCGCGGGTGATTCCGTCGGTGGCGTACACCAACCCGGAAATCGCTTGGGTCGGCGTCACCGAGATCGAAGCCAAGGCCAAGGGCCTGAAGGTCGGCGTGGCCAAGTTCCCCTGGGCCGCCAGCGGCCGCGCGATCGGCATCGGCCGCACCGAAGGCTTCACCAAGCTGATCTTCGACGAAGACACCCACCGCATCATCGGTGGCGCCATCGTCGGCGTGCATGCCGGTGACCTGCTGGCCGAGATCGGCCTGGCCATCGAGATGGGTGCCGAAGCCGAAGACATCGGCCACACCATCCACGCCCATCCGACCCTGAGCGAATCGGTCGGCATGGCGGCCGAGGTCTACGACGGCACCATCACCGACCTGTATATCCCCAAGAAGAAGTAAGCACCGCACACGCGGCGCTGCCAACGACGCCCCGCCTTGCGCGGGGCGTCGTCGTTTTGGCGTGCTGCCAGAATGGGCTGCACGGTGTGCCAAGGCATTGCAGCCGCTACAGGGAAAGACACGGCAGGCGCTACGGAATGCGGGGAATGTTGATGTTGTGCAGCGCAATGTCTGCCGCCCGCGCGCAAGAACCTGACGATTCTCACTTGGCCGCTGCGTTGGCGACATGCCCGGGGGCCGACCCATTCGATCGTGCGTAACGGCAGGCGAAAGTGCGTGCCGTGGCAGCGCGCGCATCCGGGCTTGCAACGCCTTCCGATCCGGTATTGCGCGCGCCTGCTGGCGATGGGGCGCGCCAACCAACTGGTCCGTCATGGCGATTGGTCGCAGGCGGGCATGACCAAGATGGCGGCTGGGGATGCGGCACATCCATCGCGTCGTGGCCGAGCACGGTGGCCTGCCGAACGCGGCCCAGGTCGGGCGCGACGGTGCCGCCGCAGCCTGGCTGCTGGTGCAGCATGCCGATGCCGATCCTGCATTCCAGGAACAGGTATTGGGCACGCTGGCACCCCACGTTGCGCGCGGCGAAATCCCGCATGCTCCCTGGTGTTGTTGACAGACCGCGTGCTGGTCGGCAACGGCAAGCCGCAACGCTATGGCACGCAGTTGGTCGCGCAGCAGGGCCGCTGGGTACCCAAACCCATCGAGGATCCGGACCACGTCGATGAAAGGCGTGCCGCGGTGGGCGAAATGCCGCGGGCCGATTACATCTGCGTGGCCGCGCAGCTGTTTCCTGCGCCGTAACGGGCCGGCACACCAACTGCCAAAAACGCAAAAGGCCCGCAAAAGCGGGCCTGTTGGTTCAACCGGTCCCTGCAACTCAGAACGCGAACGTCACGCCTGCCACCGGACCCTTGAACTCCTGCTTCAGGCCGACCAGGCCGTCGCTGCCCTCGCGGTCCACGTCCAGCCTGAACCAGTCGTAGCCGGCGAAGATGCCGAAGTTCCTGGTGAAGCGGTATTCGGCAATCGCGTTGGCGCGGCTCAGGTCGCCTTCGTAGTCGCCGAAGTCGCCCCAGCTGGTGTTGAGGTACTGGCCCTGCACGTTGAACAGCCAGTGTTCGCTCGGACGCGCGGTGAAGCGGATGCCCACGACCGGCGCAGCGCCGTCTTCGCTTTCGTCCACGACATCGCCGGTGAACACGCTACCCAGGTCGGCATACGCATTGGCCTCGACCTTGGCGTATTCGGCACCGATCTGCAGGCCCAGGCTGAATTGCGGTGAGTCGATCACGGAATAGTCGTACACCAGGGTCGCGACCTGATACTTCAGCTCACCCTTGATGAAGCTGCCGCTCGGCACGGTTACGCCACCGGCGCTCAGATCCTGGCTCAGGGTCTCGCGGCGATCCTTGTCGTACTTGAAGTAATCGAAGATCAGGCGCTGACGGGTGCTGATGCGGAACACGCCATCCACGCGCGGCTCCCATTCCTTGCCGCCAAGCTTGAAATCTTCGTTCACCGACACGTTGTTGCCAGCCAGCAGGGTGTTGCCGCGGATGGTGTTGTCGTTGTCGACATTCATCGCGCCGAGACGGAGCTGGAAGCGGTCGTCGGTGTCCTCGGCGTGTGCGGGTGTCGCATACGCGGCAGCCAAAACGCACGGAATGGCCAGTGCCAGGAGGTGTTTCATGGGGAGCTCCGAATTCTTGGAATGGTCAGGCAGTTCGGCCTGTGCCGCGCATAGTCGATAAGGCGGCGTCATTCAAAAGTGAAGGAGCTGTCTAATCACTGTGAAGGCGGTCATAGCAATCGGACAAAACGGTCCGCTTCATCGACGCCCTAATCCTTTGGTCGAGTCATGCACCTGTCGCGCGATCTCCGAAATCGTGCGGAGCCACGCATGCGGCGCACCGATTGGACCGCCGATGGGAAGGTCACGGGTGCCGCAAAGGCGTACAAAAAGCAGGAGCCCCGGTCTCCCAGGGCTCCTAGACGCGGCCTGCGGCGGTACCTTTCGACGAGGATGTGCAGGCCTCGCAGGTTCTGACCGCCGCTTTGTGGCAAAGTTCCCACCCGCTGCGGCGGCCGTCGTGTGGTGCATTGCAGCAAGCGATGACCTCTGCCGGTTGTCTCGCAATTTGTCCCATTGCTATACTTTCGCGGCTCGACGAAGCGCAACTGCGCTTCCCACCCATTCACACGTAAGGTAACCGTAGTGCTGAACTCCGTTGACGCGGGTCGGCGGTTGATGCTGCGCGCTGCGGTATATCCGCTTGCTGCCGTAGCTATAACCAGTCTGGGGTTGCTGTTGGTTGGTCCCCGTTACTCTGCCGGTCTGGCATTGACCGGGTTTGCAACGGTACTGGGCGGTTGGGTTGCGGCACGTACCGCGCTCGGTGGCGGCATCCAGGCAGCAGGCATCGCGATGGTGCGGTTGGTGCTGGCGATGGTGCTGAAGTGGGTGTTGGTATTTGCGGCGTTGTCGCTGGGCTTTGCCCTGTGGCGGCTGCCTCCTCTGGCTCTGTTGGCGGGTATTGCCATCGGGTTGATTTTTCAGGTTCTGGCTCTGGCCAGACGTTGATTCGAACTTAAAGGGCTCCAGACACATGGCGGGCGAGGCAGCAACCCCTACCTCCTACATCCAGCATCACTTGCAGAACCTGATCTATCCGGTTCGCGAGGGTGGCGGCACGTTTTGGACCATCCACGTCGACACCCTGGTCATGGCGGTGTTGATGGGCCTGGTCATGGTGCTGGCGTTCTGGACGGCGACCCGCAATGCCACGGCCGGCGTGCCGGGCAAGTGGCAGGCATTCGTGGAAATCTGCCTGGAGTTCGTCGACCGGCAGGCCAAGGACACCTACCACGGCAGCAGCAAGCTGGTGACGCCGATCGCGATCACCATCTTCTTCTGGATCCTGTTGATGAACCTCATCAAGATGATTCCGGCCGATTTCATCGCCATTCCGCTGGGCTGGGCCGGTATCCACGCCTGGAAGCCGGTGCCCACCGCCGACGTCAACGCCACCTTGGGCATGTCGATCAGCGTGTTCTTCCTGATGATCGTGTTCTCGCTGCGCTCCAAGGGCGTGGGCGGCATGACCAAGGAATTCCTGACGGCGCCGTTCGGCAAGTGGATGATGCCGTTCAACCTGCTTTTGAACATCGTCGAGTGGCTGAGCAAGCCGATTTCGTTGGCGATGCGACTGTTCGGCAACATGTTCGGCGGCGAGATCGTCTTCCTGCTGATCTGGGTGCTGGGCGGTGCGGGCATCGCCGGCATGTTCGCTGGCGGCGTATTCGGCCTCGGCTGGATGCTGTTCCACCTGCTGGTGATTCCGCTGCAGGCCTTCATTTTCATGATGCTGTCGATCGTGTATCTGAGCCTTGCCGAAGACAGTCACTGAGTTTCGCTACACCCTTCATACGCTTCATCCCGATTCATCCATCACCCTTAGAAACTTTCGTTCGGAGATCACCATGTACCTCGCCGTCCTGACCAACCTCGCTCAAGTCCAGAGCTCCACCGTCCTCGCCGTCGGCATCATGATCGGCCTGGCCGCGCTGGGTGCCGGCCTCGGTCTGGCCATCATGGCTGGCAAGTTCCTGGAATCGGCCGCGCGCCAGCCGGAACTGATCCCGGTGCTGCAGGTCCGCATGTTCATCACCGCCGGCCTGATCGACGCCGCGTTCATCATCAGCGTCGCTGTCGGCCTGCTGTTCGCCTTCGCCAACCCACTGGCCCAGGTGTTCATCGAGCGTCTTTCGCAGGCTGCTGGCTGATCCAGCGGTAGCAGGATGTGGAGGCAGCCAGTGCGGCTGCGTCCGCGGATGAAGGTCGGAAAGCGTCGCCACTGCGGCGGCGCTTTCACCCCTAAACAGCGATTGAGCGACCCATGGATATCACCCTTACCATCTTTGCCCAGGCGCTGGCCTTCGCCGGTCTGATCTGGATCGTCGCGACCAAGATCTGGCCGCCGCTGCTGCAGGCGATCGAAGAGCGTCAGCAAAAGATCGCTGAAGGTCTGGCCGCGGCCGATCGCAGTCAGAAGGATCTGGCGCAGGCGCAGGAAAAGGTCAACGAAGCATTGAAGGACGCACGCACCAAGGCCAACGAGATCATCGATCAGGCCCATGCGCGCGCCAACCAGATCATCGAAGCGGCCAAGCATGAGGCGATTGCCGAAGCCAACCGTCAGAAGGAGTTGGCACAGACCGAAATCGACGCATCTGCCACCCGTGCCCGCGAAGAACTGCGCAAGCAGGTCTCGGTGCTGGCGGTCAGCGGTGCCGAGAAGCTGCTCAAGCGCGAAATCGATGCCAACGCCCACAAGGCGCTGCTCGACGAGCTGGCGGCGGAGATTTAATCGATGAGTCAGGCCCTCACCCTTGCCCGTCCGTACGGCCGCGCCGCGTTTGCGATCGCGCGTGAGGGCGGCAACTTCGCGCCCTGGTCCGATGCGCTGGCGTTTTCGGCGCAGGTGGCCGGCGACCCGCGCGTGGCTGCATTACTGCTCAACCCGGCCCTGGGCCAGGATCAGGCAGTGACCTTGCTGGCGCCGCCGCAGGCGGGCGAGGACTATCTGCGTTTCCTCGGCGTGCTGGCCGACGCGCAGCGGCTGTCGCTGCTGCCGGAAGTGGCAGGACTGTACGAACAATTGCGGGCCGAGGCCGAACACGTCGTCAAGGCGACGGTGACCTCGGCGGCTGCAATGAGCCCGGCGGAACTGGACACGATCGCTGCTGCGCTGAAGAAGCGTTTCGGCCGCGAGGTGGACATCACCACCGCGGTGGATGCTTCGTTGATCGGCGGCGCGGTGATCGACACCGGCGACGTGGTCATCGACGGCTCGCTGAAGGGCAAGCTTGCGCGTCTGCAAAGCTCGCTCGCCCACTGAATTCACATAAACGCATGGCCCTCGCGGCCGGCACCTAGGACTGAACGATGGCAACCACGCTCAACCCCTCCGAAATCAGCGACCTGATCAAGACCCGCATCGATGCGGTCAAGCTGTCCGCAGAGTCGCGCAACGAAGGCTCCGTGACCAGCGTGTCCGACGGCATCGTGCGCATCTTCGGCCTGGCCGACGTGATGCAGGGCGAAATGATCGAACTGCCGAACAACACGTTCGCACTCGCACTGAATCTGGAGCGCGATTCGGTCGGCGCCGTGGTGCTGGGCGACTACGAGAACCTGCGCGAAGGCGACGTGGCCAAGACCACCGGCCGCATCCTGGAAGTGCCGGTCGGCCCGGAACTGCTCGGTCGCGTGGTCAACGCACTGGGCGAGCCGATCGACGGCAAGGGCCCGCTGGGTGCCACCCAGACCGCACCGGTCGAGCGCGTGGCGCCCGGCGTGATCTGGCGCAAGTCGGTCGACCAACCGGTGCAGACCGGTTACAAGTCGGTCGATGCGATGATCCCGATCGGCCGCGGCCAGCGCGAGCTGGTCATCGGCGACCGTCAGACCGGCAAGACCGCGCTGGCGATCGATGCGGTGATCAACCAGAAGGGCACCGGCATCAAGTGCGTGTACGTGGCGATCGGCCAGAAGGCCTCGACCGTTGCCAACATCGTGCGCAAGCTCGAAGAAAACGGCGCGCTGGCGCACACCGTGGTGGTGGCGGCGACCGCATCCGAATCGGCCGCGATGCAGTACATCAGCCCCTACGCCGGCTGCACCATGGGCGAATACTTCATGGACCGCGGCGAAGACGCGCTGATCGTGTACGACGATCTGTCCAAGCAGGCCGTGGCCTACCGCCAGATCTCGCTGCTGCTGAAGCGTCCGCCGGGTCGCGAAGCCTATCCGGGCGACGTGTTCTATCTGCATAGCCGCCTGCTGGAGCGCGCCGCGCGCGTGTCCGAAGACTACGTGGAGAAGTTCACCAACGGTGCGGTGACCGGCAAGACCGGTTCGCTGACCGCGCTGCCGATCATCGAAACGCAGGCCGGCGACGTGTCCGCGTTCGTGCCGACCAACGTGATCTCGATCACCGACGGCCAGATCTTCCTGGAAACCGACCTGTTCAACGCCGGCATCCGCCCGGCCGTGAACGCCGGTATCTCGGTGTCGCGCGTCGGTGGTGCGGCCCAGACCAAGATCATCAAGAAGCTGTCCGGCGGCATCCGTATCTCGCTGGCGCAGTACCGCGAGCTGGCGGCGTTCGCACAGTTCGCCTCGGACCTGGACGAAGCCACCCGCAAGCAGCTCGAGCGCGGTCAGCGCGTGACCGAGCTGATGAAGCAGAAGCAGTACGCGCCGATGTCCATCGCCAACCAGGCGCTGTCGATCTACGCCGTCAACGAGGGCTACCTCGATGACGTGCCGGTCAACAAGCTGCTGGCGTTCGAGGAAGGCCTGCACGCGCACTTCGCCAACACCCAGGGCGAGCTGGTCTCCAAGATCAACAGCACCGGCGGTTGGGACAACGATATCGAAGCCGCCTTCAAGAAGGGCATCGCAGAGTTCAAGACCACCGGCACCTGGTAAGGGCGCCGGGATTCGGGATTTGCAGAAGCGGTGGTTCAGGGCGTTGGCTGATGCCCAGCCCCCGCTTCTGATTCCCAGACGTTAGGTATCCGGGGTTCTCGGAAGCGGTGAGGTAGGGAGGCTCTAGCCAATCCCGAATCCCGATTCCCGAATCCCACTAAGCGAGCGAAGCGAGCGAGTATGGCAGGCGGACGCGAAATCAAAACCAAGATCAAGAGCGTGCAGAACACCCGCAAGGTGACGCGCGCGCTCGAAATGGTCTCGGCCTCCAAGATCCGCAAGGCGCAGGAGCGCATGAAGACCTCGCGTCCGTATGCGCAGGCGATGAAGCAGGTGATCGGGCATCTGGCACAGGCCAGCACCGATTTCCAGCATCCGTTCCTGGTCGAGCGCGAGCAGGTCAAGCGGGTCGGTTACATCGTGATCTCGTCCGACCGCGGCCTGGCTGGCGGTCTGAACAACAACCTGTTTCGCAAGATGCTGGGCGAAGTGCGCCCGTGGCAGGACAAAGGCGCCGAGATCGACGTGGTGACCATCGGTCAGAAGGCCTCGGCCTTCTTCCGTCGCGTCAAGGTCAACATGGTCGGCAGCGTGACTCACCTGGGCGACAGCCCGCAGGTGGAGCAGTTGATCGGCGTGATCAAGGTGATGATCGATGCCTTCATCGAGGGCAAGGTGGACCGTGTGTATCTGGTCTACAACCGCTTCGTGAACACCATGACCCAGAAGGCCAGCTTCGATCAGCTGCTGCCGCTGCCGGCCGCCGAGCATAAGGTGGCCCACCACGATTGGGATTACCTGTACGAACCCGATGCCGCGACCGTGCTGGAGCACGTGATGACGCGTTACATCGAGTCGCTGGTGTATCAGGCCGTGCTGGAAAACGTGGCCTCCGAACATGCCGCGCGCATGGTGGCGATGAAGGCCGCCAGCGACAATGCCAACAAGATGATCGGCACCTTGCAACTGGTCTACAACAAGGCGCGCCAGGCGGCGATCACCCAAGAAATTTCGGAAATCGTCAGCGGCGCGGCCGCTGTGTAGCCGGGAATGGAGAATCGGGAAACGGGAATAGGCAAGGCCGTCGGTGCTCTTGATCTTCCCATTCCCCATTCTCGATTCCCCATTCCCGACACCAGAATCGAACAGACATGAGTGGAGTTATCCAAATGAGTCAGGGCAAGATCGTTCAGATCATCGGCGCGGTCGTCGACGTCGAATTCCAGCGCAATGAAGTACCCAAGGTCTATCACGCGCTGAAGGTCGAAGGCACCGCCATCACCCTGGAAGTGCAGCAGCAGCTTGGCGACGGCGTGGTGCGCACCATTGCGCTCGGCTCCACCGACGGCCTGAAGCGCAACCTGCTGGCCACCAACACCGAGCGCGCCATTTCGGTGCCGGTCGGCGCCGGGACGCTGGGCCGCATCATGGACGTGCTGGGTCGTCCAATCGACGAAGCCGGCGACGTGCAGGCGTCGGACCATTGGGAAATCCATCGCGCTGCGCCGTCGTACGAAGACCAGTCCTCCAGCACCGAGCTGCTGGAAACCGGCATCAAGGTCATCGACCTGATGTGCCCGTTCGCCAAGGGCGGCAAGGTCGGCCTGTTTGGCGGCGCCGGCGTCGGCAAGACCGTCAACATGATGGAACTGATCAACAACATCGCCAAGGCGCACTCGGGTCTGTCCGTGTTCGCCGGCGTGGGCGAGCGTACCCGCGAGGGCAACGACTTCTACCACGAGATGAAGGACTCCAACGTGCTGGACAAGGTCGCGATGGTGTACGGCCAGATGAACGAGCCGCCGGGCAACCGTCTGCGCGTGGCGCTGACCGGTCTGACCATGGCCGAGTACTTCCGCGACGAGAAGGACGAGAACGGCAAGGGCAAGGACGTGCTGCTGTTCGTGGACAACATCTACCGCTACACGCTGGCCGGTACCGAAGTGTCCGCGCTGCTTGGCCGTATGCCATCGGCGGTGGGTTACCAGCCGACCCTGGCCGAGGAAATGGGCGTGCTGCAGGAACGCATCACCTCGACCAAGAGCGGTTCGATCACCTCGATCCAGGCCGTGTACGTGCCTGCGGACGACCTGACCGACCCGTCGCCGGCGACCACCTTCGCCCACTTGGATTCCACCGTGACGCTGAGCCGTAACATCGCCTCGCTGGGCATCTACCCGGCCGTGGATCCGCTGGATTCCACCAGCCGCCAGATGGACCCGCTGGTGATCGGCCACGAACATTACGACACCGCCCAGCGCGTCCAGCAGACCTTGCAGAAGTACAAGGAACTGAAGGACATCATCGCGATCCTGGGCATGGATGAGCTGAGCGAAGAAGACAAGCAGTCGGTGTCGCGCGCACGCAAGATCGAGCGCTTCTTCAGCCAGCCGTTCCACGTTGCCGAAGTGTTCACCGGCTCGCCGGGCAAGTACGTCTCGCTGAAGGACACCATCCGCGGGTTCAAGGCGATCTGCGATGGCGAATACGACCACCTGCCGGAGCAGGCGTTCTACATGGTCGGCAGCATCGAAGAAGCCGTCGAGAAAGCCAACAAGATGAGCGCCAAGGCCTGATGCGATCCCAGCCGTTACACGGCTGGAATCGTGAATCGGGAATCGGGAATCGTAAAGGCGGGTCATCGGTGGATTGGAATTGAACGGAATCGGAAAAGCGCGCAGCCAGCCGCTCTTCCCATTCCCGATTCCCGACTGCCGATTCCCCGCCTCACTACAGTGAGGCACCATGAGCACTATCCGTTGCGACATCGTCAGCGCCGAGAAGGAAATCTTCCACGGTGAGGCGACGCTGGTCGTGGCCACCGGCGAGTTAGGCGAGCTGGGCATCGCGCCCAAGCATGCGCCGTTGATCACGCGTCTGAAGCCGGGCAAGGTGGTGGTGACCACCGCCAATGGCGAACATCTGGATTTCGCTATTTCCGGCGGCATCCTGGAAGTGCAGCCGCAGGTGGTGACCATCCTGGTCGACACCGCAGTGCGTGCGCAGGACATCGATGAAGCGGCCGTGCGCAAGGTCAAGGAAGAGGCCGAGCGACTGTTGGCCAACCGTGGTAGCACGGTCGACGTGGCCGAAGCACAGCGTCAGCTGGCGGAAGCAACGGTGCAATTGCAGGCGCTGGAGCGCTTGCGTCGCAACCTCAAGCACTAGGCGCGTGCCTGCCACCCGATGGGTGTGCATGCACCGCAAGCAGCTGCAAGTCATCTGCAGATGGAATTCGAAACGCCGACACTTGTGTCGGCGTTTTCGTTTTTGGAGCTTCGCATGCGGGTCCGCGAATCTGCCGTGGCCCGCGGCAGGCACACTGTCTTGGCGCACCCTGTCCGGCAGCGGTGCATGGCACCCTTCTCCAGGCACGTTGAGGAAATGGCATGACTCGCTTGATCGATGGCATTCGCGCGTACGTAGTGACCGGCCTGTTGGCCGCCGGATTGCTGGGGTGCGCGTTGCCTGCACGCAGCCAGCCGCCGTTGGATCTGTTGATGGACCGCATCGTGCAGCGCAACGCCATTGGCGACGCGGTAGCGCTGAGCAAGTGGGACAGCGGCAAGCCAGTGCTGGATCAGGCGCGCGAGGCGGCAGTGTTGCAAAGCGTCCGCGATCAGGCGCCGGCGCATGGGTTGGATGCCGACGATGCGGCGCGTTTCTTCGGGGCGCAGATCGAAGCCAACAAGTCGGTGCAGTACGCGCTGTTGCACCACTGGCATGAGCGCGGACGCGCACCAACTACCGCGCGTCCGGATCTCACCGCGCTGCGCGCACGCCTGGATCAACTGCAGGGCGAACTGCTCGATGCGCTGGCCGATGTCGCGCCAGCGCGCAGCGCACCCGACTGCCCGGCCACCACCGCGCGTGCAGCGGCGCATTACGCGGAGCAATGGCAGCTGGATGCGTTGCATCGCGCGGCACTGGTACGCGGCCTGGGCGATTTTTGCCACTGACCCGTAGCGGTGAGGTGTCTGCGATGACGCGTCCTCGGTCGTGCTGTCTGCTGCAGGGTGCCGACCGGGTATGTCTGCTTGAAACAGCGACACACGCTGGGATGCTTAGATCGCCAAACATATGAGAATGGGGTCGCTGCCAGTAAAAGCCTGGCTGCTGCAGGACAACAGCGTTTGCTTGCCGCTTGGCAAGCACCGCTTGGTTGCATCGCAGAATGCAGAATCGAGGCGCGCGCGAGGACGCCAGTGGCATCCGTCTCCTTAGCAGGGCGACGCTCCATTGATCGCCACTTGAGGAATGCAGCCGCTTCGCAACAGCAGGTCTGTGCGCAGGCGACGCCTGTCTATCTGCGTGCTGCGCTAGCTAGCCGAATGATCGCGGGCCTGCGCATGCTTCGATTAGCGATACACCACATGCCGGCCCAGGAAGAACGACACGATTGCCAGGCCGCCTTCGACCAGCGGTTTCGCTAACCAGGCCTGACGCAAGCCGAGTAGGTCCACCGTCGTCGAGAGCAGCCAGGTGCTGATCAGTGTGAGCGCCAGCCACATCAGCGCGAAGCGGCGGAAGCGTTGCCAGCCCAGCCGCGCATCGCCCTGCTGGGCGAAGGTGTAGCGGCCATTGAGCCAGAAGCCGAGCATGGCGCCACCGAGGCGTCCAAGCAGATTGGCCGGCACCGCAGGCATGCCTGCGGCGGTGGCAGCAATGAAGAGGCCGCAATCCACGGCCAGCTGCAGGACCCCAATCATCGTGAACTGGCTGCCTTGGCGGAACAGACTCATGCGTGCAGGATGAAGCAAAGGGGCGCCCATCCTAGCGGCAGTGAAGCTCAAACGCTGCTATCGCCGACGAACGCTGCATCCGGGCAACGACGCGGCGGGGCGCAGCGACTAGAATTTAGCCATCTTTATGTCTGGAGTGTCTTCATGACTCTGCCCCTGCACGTTGTGATCCTGGCCGCGGGCGAGGGCAAGCGCATGCGCTCGTCCCTGCCCAAAGTGCTGCAGCCACTGGCCGGCCAGCCGATGCTGGCCCACGTGATCGCCACGGCGCGGCAGCTGCAGCCGGCGGCGATCCATATCGTGTACGGGCACGGTGGCGAGCAGGTACAGGGCGCCTTCGCCGATCAAAGCGATCTGCGGTGGGCCGAGCAGCGCGAGCAGCTGGGCACCGGACATGCCGTGCTGCAGGCGATGCCTGCGATTCCCGACGCGGCGACGGTGCTGGTGTTGTATGGCGATGTGCCGCTGATCCGCAGCGAGAGCCTGCTGCAGTTGCTGCATGCACCGGGCCGGATGGCGGTGCTGGTGGCCGAACTGGCCAATCCCACTGGCTATGGACGCATCCTGCGCGATGCGGGGGGCAAAGTGGCCGCCATCGTCGAACAGAAGGATGCCAACGACGAGCAGCGCCGCATCCGCACGATCAATACCGGCATCCTCACCGCCGAATCCACCGCATTGCGGCGCTGGTTGGCTGGTTTGTCCAACGACAATGCGCAGGGCGAGTTTTATCTCACCGACGTGTTCGCCAGCGCCGCTGCCGATTTCACCCCGGCCGACATGGTGCATGTCGCCGACCCGCAGGATGTGGAGGGGGCCAACGACCCATGGCAGCTGGCTCAGCTCGAACGTTCATGGCAGCTGCGCGCTGCACGTGCGCTCTGCCTGCAGGGCGTGCGCATGGCCGACCCGGCGCGGGTGGAGCAGCGCGGCAGCGTGCAGGTGGGCTGCGATGTGCAGTTGGATATCGATGTGATTCTGGAGGGCGATGTCACGCTGGGCGATGGTGTGGTGATCGGTCCATTCGTGCGCTTGCGCGATGTGACGCTGGGCGCTGGCACCCAGGTGCGCGCGCACTGCGACCTGGAAGGCGTGGTCACCGAAGGCGCGGTGCAGATCGGCCCGTTCGCACGCTTGCGCCCCGGCACCGTGTTGGCCGATGGCGTGCATATCGGCAATTTCGTGGAAACCAAAAAGGTCACCATGGGCGTCGGCAGCAAGGCCAATCATCTGACCTACCTGGGCGATGCGGTGATCGGCAGCAAGGTCAATATCGGTGCCGGCACGATCACCTGCAACTACGACGGGGTGAACAAGTCGCAGACGACCATCGGCGATGGCGCGTTTGTCGGCTCCAACAGTGCGCTGGTGGCGCCGATCGAGATTGGCGCCCACGCCACTATCGGTGCCGGGTCGGTGATCACGCGCGATGCGCCGGCTGGCCAGCTCAGCGTGACGCGTGCGCGGCAGACCGTGATCGAAGGCTGGGAGCGGCCGACCAAGAAGTAGCGTTCTTTCCAGGCGTGCGGCTTGGCTGCATGTCGCCGCAAGGGCGGGCAGTTGCGCCATGCACAGGCCACGCCCGTCACGACCGATCACGAGGTGCACGATGCAAAAGGCACGTTACGCGTTGCTGGCGATGTTACTGCCGCTATTGGCGGCAGTGCTGCCAAGTGCGGCCCATGCGCAGACCTACCGTCTGTATCTGGCGCCGGACGGCAACGATGCGGCGGCAGGCACCAGCGCCGCGACCGCGTTGCGGAGTCTGGCGGCCGCCCAGCAGCGGTTGTTCGAGCAGCGGCCCAGCGGCGCGGTGGACGTGGTGATTGCCGCAGGCACGTATCTGCGGCAATCGGTGCAATGGACATTCACCAACGGGGCATCCATTCGTTTCATCGCTGCCCCCGATGCTGCCGCGCCGCCGTGGTTCGACGGACGCGGTGGCGCGACCTGGTTCACGCTGAAGGGCGGCGGCGATGCGGCCACCCGGCTGACCTTCGCCGGTTTGAAGATCAGCAATTACTGGATGGCGATGGACCTGGGCAGCAGCAAGCGCAGCGCGGACGGCAACAGCGGCAACGTCATCCGCTCGATGACCTTCGAGCGGATCGGTGGCCTGCATGGCAGCAGCACTGAGGCCGCCTATTCGTTCGCGGCGATCCGCTTGCAGAACTCGCGCGACAACCGCATCGAACGCAATCGCTTCGTGTCGATCGAAAACGACACCAGGACCTCGGGCTTCGTGCATGCGATCTACCTGGCGCGCCACTCCTCCGGCAACCGCATCGAAGGCAATACCTTCACCGACGTCAACGGCGATGCCGTGCGTACCCGCGATGCTTCCGACAACACCTACGTGGCGGCGAACCGTTTCGTGCGGGCCGGCAAGTACGCGGCGTTTTCGGACTGGATCAAGCCCGATGGCGAATGCCCTTCGCAAGGTGGGCAGTTCGTCGACAATACCGTGGGAGCCGGTTATTACGGCGTCATCGCCGCCACCGGTACCAGCGGTGCGGACGATGCCTGCGGTGCGTTGAAACAACCGCGGATCGAAGAACGCGGAACGTTGCGCGGCAACTGATCGCGGCGATCGGCGACTGCTCGGCAGAGGCTGCCGGCGCCGCTGGCGTGCTGGCCGGGCCAATGGCCGGACAGTTCGCCGCCGCATTGCAAGCTGCGCGTCTGCTGGCGCTCGCTCTGGTCGGTGCAAGGATCGGTCGCATGCCAGAGGCATCGGGCAGGAGTCGTCGAGATCCGCATGCCAGGCGCTTGCAGCGAACTAGCCAGCCGCCGCAGCCGGCAGCAGCAAGGTGACGCACAAGCCGCCGTGTTCGCGGTTATGTAGCGAGATGCGTCCGCCATGCGCTTCGGCGATTTCGCGGGTGAGTGCCAGGCCAAGCCCTGTGCCATTGCGCTTGGTCGAATAGAACGGCATCAGTGCGTTATGCAGCACCGCCTCGTTCATGCCGTTGCCACGGTCGAGCACTTCGATGCGCAGCCACTGCGGCACGCGCGTCACCCGCAAGGCGACGTCGCTGTTGGGCGGCTGCGCTTCGCTGCAGGCTTCGTGCGCATTTTTGAGCAGATTGAGCAGCGCCTGTTCGACCTGCGCTGCATCGATCCGGCTGGAGACATCGATGAGCGTGCCCTGCAGCTGGAACGGAATCTGTTGCTGCAGCCGCTGCAGAAACGGCGCCCATTCGATGGTCTGCAGCTGCGGTTGCGGCAATTTGGCAAAGCGCGCATAGCCACGGATGAAGCCTTCCAGGTGACGCGCGCGCTCCTCGATGGTTTCGAACACGGTGCCCAGCCGATCGATGCGTTCGCGGCGCAGTAGTTCGGCACCGGAATGCGCCAGCGAGGCGATCGGTGCCCGCGAGTTATTCAATTCGTGGCTGATCACGCGGATGACTTTTTTCCAGGTCTTCACTTCCTGGCGGCGCAACTCGTTGGTCAACGTGCGGATCAGCAACAGCTCGTGTCCGCGCCCGTTGATGTGAAAGCTGCGCCGCGACAGATGGTAGATCCGCTCGTCTTCTTCGTCATCGCCGTCTTCGCGCACCGCGAACAGACAGTCGCCACCGCGGGCCAGGGAATCGCGCAATTCGGACGGCATGCGGCCGAGCACATCGTCCAGATGCTGGCCTTCAAGCTTGCGTCCGTCATACAGCAGTTTGCGTGCAGCGTCATTGGAAAACCCGATCCGGCGCAGGCCATCGCCGCCGGCGACGACCAGCAGCATGGCCACCGGTGTGTTCTGCAACATGGTGTCGAGCATCAGCTCGCGCTGTACCAGATGGCTTCGTTGTGCGCGCAGCACATCGCCCAGTTCGGCATGCGCCTGTACCGGTTGCGCCAGTTCGTCGTTGCCGCGCCAATACACACCGAAGTTGTACTCCCCATCGCGATAGCTGCTGGTGGTGCCAGCCAGCGCACGAAACAGCGAACGCATCGGCGCAGTAGCGCGGCTTAGAGCGGCTAACAAAACCCAGGAAGCATGCGTAAGCAGATGATGGAGCATGCAAGCGAGAGCAACGCCAAGTGGATATCGATGCGGCGTTCGAAGCGGATACGCAGCTTGCCCATGCCGGCAAACCAAGCGTGCGTGCGCTTGAGGACCCAGCAGTGCTGGCCCAGGCGGTCGTTGCGTTCGATGCCCTTGCGAGCAATCTGCGCAATGATGCCGCGCTGCTTGAGGGCGTTGCGGCAACGGTCGATGTCGTAAGCCTTGTCGGCATGCAGTTTGCGTGGATAGCGTCGCGCATGCCCTGGTTTTCCACCGATCGCAGGCAATGCATCAAGCACTTCTTCGAACGCGACCGAGTCGTGTCGATTGGCACCGGTGACGCACACAGCCAGCGGCACGCCGTTGCGATCAACGATCAGATGCCGTTTGCTGCCGAGTTTGCCGCGATCGGTCGGGTTTGGCCCTGTATACGGGCCCCCCGGGGGGAGGCCACGCTGGCGGCGTCCAGACTTGCTCGGCTCAGATCCAGTGTGTCGGCGGGACGTCGCTCGGTCAGCAACACCTGATGCAGACGATGCCACCCCCCGCTGGCTTGCCAATCACGCAACCGCCGCCAGCAGGTCATGCCGCTGCCATCGCCAAGTTCCGAAGGCAGGTCTTCCCACGCAATGCCCGTGCGCAGCACGTAGACGATGCCGTTGAGGGCCTGCTGATTACTGACACGAGGTCGTCCACCTTTGGGGGAAGGCTTGACCTGCGGAATCAGTGGTTCGATGCGCTTCCACAGCGCAGTTGGGATCTCGTTGCGACGTTTTATGCCGGCAATGATGCCGCCGGTTCGACAGAATTCAATGGTTTTGTTAGCCGCTCTAAGAGAGACACTGCTGTTCCAAGATTAGTGAACAAACGGAATCTGATTGACGACGGTCGCGCTGCGGACACCGGGCAGGTTACGGAGTGCTGCCAGGTCTTCACGTGTGCGCGCTTCTGCATTGACCTGAGTGCCGATGCCCCCGAGCTGGATGCTGACCAGTTCTGATTCGGCGATGCCGCTGGGCTGCTGCAGCGTTTCGATGCGGTTGCCGATCAAAAACAGGGAATTGCAGATGATCGCGCAGGGGAGTGCGATTTCGAGAACGATCAAGGCTGCTGCGGTCTTGTGGCGGCACCAGGTGGAAACGATGGGTCGGATGTCCATGGGCGGTACCTTGGGATAAGAGGCCGTGCCCGCCGCAGCACGGTGGGCATGTTGGTCAGGACGCTTTGAGCTGTAGCGCGGGCGTGACCTGGATGGCGCGCCAGGAGGGCAGCAAGCCGGCCAGCAGACTGGCAACCAGCGCCAATACGAAGGTAAGCAACAGCATGGTCGGATCCAGATGCGCAAGCTTGGCGTAGTCGACGGGTTGTTGGCGCACCACCCACAATCCCAACCATGCCAACCCAAGGCCTGCAATGCCGCCTGCCAGTCCGATGGTTCCGGCTTCGACCAGGCACTGCGCAAAGATGGCGCCGCGTGAGGCGCCCAGGGCGCGACGCACACCAATCTCGCCACTGCGGCGCAGAAACTTGGCCAGCAACAGACCAACGGTATTGAGCAGACAGACCAACAAGAAACCCATTGCCAGCCATAACTGCAAGCGGACGTCGCTGGGAACCACCTTTTTGTACTCCAGCCACTCCATCACATTGCGAAGGCGGGTATTGTTCGGTCGTTCGAAACGCCCCGCGGCGCGTTGCTGATCGGAATAGTTGTCCAGGTAGGCTCTGTAGTCGCTGGTCTTTGCCGGGCTCTCCAGCTCCACCCAATACTGCATCCATGTGCAAGACGCGTTGAGCGCAGTCTGATCGCTGTTATCGCTCTTGCCGTAGCAGTTCATGCCACCGTAATGATCCATCTTCAGATCAATTGCGACGGAGAACGGTAAATACACCTGCTCGTCTGAGCCGTAGCTATTGCTGAGGTCATAGAAACGCGGATTGACCTTCCATTCGTTGAGCACGCCAACGATGCGGAAGGTGCTCTTGTCCATGCGCAAATCGCGGCCCACGCTGTTGCCACCGTCGAACAGTTTGTCGTTGAGTTTCTTGGTGATGACGGCAACGCGTTCGTTTTTTTCGTCGCTGCCGGCTGACCAAGCCTGTCCGTACAGGAACGGTGTTCGAACATCGGGAAGAAGTCGGCTGAAGTAAAGCGAGCCTCCGACTTGAACGCGGCGATGCCGTTCTTGTCTGGCTCGATGGCTACTTGCCCACCGGTCATCAGGGCTTGGCGTTTGGCACGCTTTTCACGTAATAGCGCTTCGGCATCGAAGCGGGTTACTTGGTCATCCGGCTTTTCGCCTGGCTGAAAACCGGCCTTCGGTTTTGGGTCGACGAGCACATTGAACAACCGGTCGCTCTTCTGCGGGATCGGATCGCCCGACAACACATAGAACACCGTCAACGTCGTCATGCTCGCACCGATGCCCAGCGCGATGGCCAGCACCATCAGCGCGGTGAGCACCTTGTTGCGGCGGAAGCTGCGTAGCGCCAGGTTGAAGTAATAGCCGAACATGCGGGTGGTCCGTATTCGGCCAGGTTTGCAGCGGCGCTGGGCGCGCGCATCAGGCTGGGGTTGCGTTCCAGATCGGTGGCCTGGCCGTCGACGATGTGCACGTTGCGCTGCGCGCGTGCGGCCAGTTCCGGGTCGTGGGTGACCATGACGATGGTGGTGCCCTGGCTGTTGATTTCTTCCAGCAGTTCCATCACCCCGCGTACCATTTGCGAATCGAGGTTGCCGGTGGGTTCGTCGGCCAGCAGCAGGCGTGGGCTGCCGGCCAATGCACCTGCGATCGCGGCGCGCTGCTGCTGACCGCCGGACAGCTCGGTGGGGTAATGGCGCAGCCGCGAGCCCAGGCCGACCTTGGTCAGGGCGTCTTCGATACGCTGCTTGCGCTCGGCGGCCGGCATGCCGCGGTAGCGCAGCGGCACATCGACGTTGTCGAACAGGTTGAGGTCGGGAATCAGATTGAAGCCCTGGAAGATGAAACCGATCTTCTGATTGCGCAGCCGCGAACGCGCGTCGTCGGACAGATGGCTAACGTCTTCGCCGTCCAGCAAATACTGCCCGCTGGTGAAGGTTTCCAGCAGGCCGGCCAGGTTGAGGAAGGTGGTTTTGCCCGACCCGGAGGGGCCGGTGACCGCAACGAATTCGCCTTCGCGCACATGCAGGTCCAGCGACCGCAGCGCGTGCGTTTCCACCTGTTCGGTGCGGAAGACCTGGAGACCGCTTGCATCTTGAGCATTGCCGATTCCTTTGCGAAGAAGAGTGCGACGAGGTGGAATGACTGAATCAGTGGACGGTGACGCGCGCTGCGTCGCCAAAGTTGTCTGCGCCGGAGACCACCACGCGGTCGCCTGCCTGCAGGCCGGACAACACCTGCACTTCGCCCAGGCTGCTGACACCGAGCTTGACCGGGCGGCGCACCGCGGTGTTGCCATCCATGACGTAGGCGTAATTGCCACCGGATTGTTCGACAAACGGGCCGCGTTCGACTTTAAGCACGTTGCGGCGCGTGTCCATGACTACGCGCGCACTCATGCGCTGGCTCTGGCGCAGACCCGGCGGCTGCTTGTCGGTGAAGCGAATGCGCGCGGTGACCTCGCCGGTGACCACTTCCGGCGACACGGCCGAGATGGCGCCCGGGAACGGTTCGCCGCTGCCGCTGGTGAGCTGGGCCGGCATGCCGATCGCCAGATCGCGCGCGAAACTTTCCGGCACCTTGATCTCGACTTCGAACTTGGACAGGTCAACCACGCCCAGAATCGGCGCGTTCGCAGCGACCTGGGTGTGCTGCACCGCCTGCACCTGGCCGACCTGGCCATCGAATGGCGCCAGCAGGGTGAGCGCGTCCACCTGGCGCTGCACCTCGGCCACCACGGCACGCTGGCGGTCGGCCAGCAGGCGCTTGTTGCGCGAGTCCAGGTCCGCGCCCTGGCTCTTGAGCACCGCATCGCGCTGGGCATGCTGCAGATCGATGTCGGTCTTCTTCAAGGTGTCCTGCGCCTTGGCCAACTCCACCTGCGGCACCGCACCGCCATCAAAGCCGCGCTGGTAGCGTTCCAGGTCGCGCGCGGCGGCCTGCTTGTCGATCATGGCCTGGTCGGTGAGCTTGCTGGCGTTGGCACGCGCCAGGGTTGCATCCAGCGCGGCACGGCTGGATTCGGCTTCCAGGCCGGCCAGGGTGGCCTGCTCCTGCGCCAGCTTGCTACGCAACTCCGGGCTGTCGACGCGTGCCAGTTCCTGGCCCTGCTTGACCACATCGCCGGCCACCACGCTCAGCGTCACCGTGCCGGCCGAGATGGCGTACAGCACCGGGCTGTTGGCGGCGATCACGCGACCGTCGGCGGCGATGTCGCGCACCAGCTCGCCCTGGGTAACGGCGGCGATGCGCACCCGGCTGGCGTCGAACGAGCGGCTGCCGGCGCTCCACGCAGTCACTGCCCAGCCGATGCCGGCCAACACGGCCACCGCGGCGATGCCGGGCCACAGCCAACGGCGCCACTGCGCGCCCTGGCGGGGGACGGAGAACCTGGTCCTGGGCAGAGGTATCGCGGATCATGATCGGCTGGCTCGGTGACGTCACCGCGATAAAGCAGGACGTGTGCCAGCCTTCAAGCTATTGAAATAGAATGGATTTATCGCTTTATGCCCAGTGTCCGCAGTGTCCGCGGACACTGGGATCGGACACGCTGTCCGGGCAAGGTCATACAGCGGACAAGAGCGGACAAGAGCGGACACGCTAAAATGTCCGACTTCTTTTCTGAGAGTTGTCCTATGTGCGGCATTGTCGGAGCGATCGCCGGGCGCGATGTGGTCCCGGTCCTGATCGAGGGACTCAAGCGCCTGGAATACCGCGGCTACGATTCCTCCGGCATTGCAGTGCTCGACGGCGTGCAGGTGCGCCGGGTGCGCCGTACCGGCCGAGTGGCCGAGATGGAGCAGGCCGCGCAGGCCGAACGCTTCGGCGCCACGCTGGGCATCGGCCATACGCGCTGGGCCACCCACGGTGGCGTGACCGAAGCCAATGCACACCCGCACATCAGCGCAGGCGTGGCGCTGGTGCATAACGGCATCATCGAAAACCACGAAGCGCAGCGCGAGACGCTGCGCACGCTCGGCTACACCTTCGAGTCGCAGACCGACACCGAGGTCATCGCGCATCTGATCCATCATCATCTAGGCAGCGCGGGCGATCTGTTGACTGCGCTGCAGCGCACCGTCAAGGAACTCACCGGTGCCTACGCGCTGGCGGTGATGAGCCAGGCCGAACCGGAACGTGTCGTCTGCGCGCGCATGGGCTGCCCGTTATTGATCGGCGTGGGCGAGGGCGAGAACTTCGTCGCCTCCGATGTCTCCGCCGTCGTGCAGGCCACGCGCCAGGTGATCTTCCTCGAAGAAGGCGACACCGCCGAATTGCGCCGCGACGGCGTGCGCATCTTCGATGGCAACGATGCGCCGGTCGCGCGTCCACTGCATCTGTCGGATGTGTCGCTGGCCTCGCTGGAGCTGGGCCCGTTCCGCCACTTCATGCAGAAGGAAATCCACGAACAGCCGCGCGCGCTGGCCGACACCATCGAAGCGGCAATCGATGCAAAGGGCTTCCCGGCATCGCTGTTCGGGCCCACTGCCGAAGCGGTATTGCGCGACGTCGAAGGCGTGCAGATCCTGGCCTGCGGTACCAGCTACTACGCCGGCCTGACCGCGCGCTACTGGATCGAAGCCATCGCCGGGCTGCCCTGCAGCGTGGAAATTGCCAGCGAATACCGCTATCGCGCTGCCTACGCAAACCCGAAACATCTGATCGTGACCATCTCGCAGTCGGGCGAAACGCTGGACACGATGGAGGCGTTGAAATACGCCAGATTGCTGGGGCACCTGCACACGCTGTCCATCTGCAACGTGCCGGAGAGTGCGATTCCACGCGCGAGCGAACTGGTCTGCTACACCCGTGCCGGTGCCGAGATCGGCGTGGCGTCCACCAAGGCATTTACCACGCAGCTGGCGGTGTTGTTCCAGCTGACCGTGGTGCTGGGCAAGTTGCACGGGCGCGTCAGCGATATCGAAGAAGCCGATTATCTGGAGCAGCTGCGCTTCCTGCCCGGCAGCGTGCAGCACGCCTTGAACCTTGAGCCGCAGATCATGGCCTGGGCCGAGCGGTTCTCGCCGAAAGAGAACGCCTTGTTCCTTGGTCGCGGCCTGCATTACCCGATCGCGCTGGAAGGCGCGCTCAAGCTCAAGGAAATCTCCTATATCCACGCCGAAGCGTACCCGGCCGGCGAGTTGAAGCACGGCCCGCTGGCACTGGTGGATGCGGCGATGCCGGTGGTGGTGATCGCACCGAACGATCGCTTGCTGGAGAAAGTCAAATCCAACATGCAGGAAGTGCGCGCACGGGGCGGCGAGCTGTTCGTATTCGCCGACCAGGACAGCCAGTTCAGCGAATCCGAAGGTGTGCACGTGATCCGTACGCCACGCCATGCTGGCGTGCTGTCGCCGGTGATCCATACCATCCCGGTGCAGTTGCTGGCCTATCACACGGCGCTCGCACGCGGCACCGATGTGGACAAACCGCGGAATCTGGCCAAGTCGGTGACGGTGGAGTAAGCGCAGCTCCTGTGCGGCTGCGCGCACGGTCAGGTGTCCGCGGCCGGTGCGCGGAAACGCGTGCGTGTTTCGCGTTGTCCACGCCGTGGATAAAGCGCTAAGG
>NZ_FLTX01000014.1 GCF_900092025.1 Xanthomonas bromi | reverse complement strand
CGATCGGACTGGCTGCCTGGATCGCACTGCCGTGGATGCTGCTGCCAATCGCGGCATTGCTGGCGGTGTGGCTGGTGGTCACGCGCAGTGGCCGGCTCTCGCTGGCCGCCGCACGCATCGGCATCGCCACCTTGCCGCAACGCTGGGGGTCCAGCTCGGTGATCGTGGTCGGCATTGCCGGCGTGGTCGGCGTGCTGGTGGCGATGCTGGCGATGGGCCAGGGGTTCCAGGCCACGCTCAACAGCACCGGCGACGACACCACCGCGATCGTCCTGCGCGGCGGTTCGCAGGCGGAGACCAACTCGGTGGTCACCCGCGATCTGGTGCCGCTGATCAGCAGCCTGCCCGGCATCGCCGCCGATGCCAATGGCCGCCCGCTGCTGTCGCCGGAACTCTCGCAAGTGGTCAATATCGCCTCCCGCTCCGATGGCACCGACGTCAATGCGCAACTGCGTGGCGTGGGCGAACAGGGCTGGGCGGTGCATGACAAGGTCAAGATCGTGCAAGGCCGCCGCTTCACCACCGGCCTGCGCGAAATGGTGGTCGGCAAGGGTGCCTTGAATCAGTTCCGCGGATTGGAGCTGGGCAAGACGCTCACGCTCGGCAGCCAGCAGTGGACCGTCGTGGGCGTGTTCGCCTCCGGCGATGCGCACGATTCGGAGATGTGGACCGACGCGCAGACCCTGGCCACCACCTACAACCGCAGCGCCTATCAGTCGATCAGCCTGCGTACCAGCGGCAAGGCCGGCTTCGCCCAGTTCAAGACTGCCATGGCCGCCGACCCGCGGCTCAAACTGGATGTGGAAACCACGCGCGCCTATTACGGCAAACAAGGCGGCGGCTTGAACAAGTTGATCAGCATCCTGGGCACGGTAATCGGCGCGATCATGGCGGTGGGTGCGGTATTCGGCGCGCTCAACACCATGTATGCGGCGGTGGCCACGCGCGCGCGCGAGATCGCCACCATGCGTGCGATCGGATTTCGCGGCACGCCGGTGATCATGGCGCTGATGCTGGAAACCATGTTGCTGGCGTTGCTGGCCGGGCTGCTGGGCGGGGCAATCGCCTGGGCGGTGTTCAACGGCTATACCGTCTCCACGCTGGGCAACAATTTCAGCCAGGTGGTATTCCAGTTCAAGGTGTCGCCGGCGCTGCTGTGGAGCGGCTTGAAGTGGGCGCTGGGCATTGGCCTGGTCGGCGGGCTGTTCCCGGCACTGCGCGCGGCGCGGTTGCCGATCACCACCGCGTTGCGTGCGGTGTAGGCAGCCCAGTGGGCTGCCGGGATTGGGGATTTGGGAGTGGGGATTCGTAGCAACAAAGGCGCGATGCCGGTGGCGGCGGCATCGTGGACGATCGAATTTTGGCGGGCGTTGGGGCGTCGGGATCTGGACCGCCGCCCGCCGCCCGTCGGGCTGCCTGCAGTAACTGAACATAATGCGGGCTGTCATCTTTTTGTCACCGCACTGCGGTAGATGCACGGGCCGGGCGGGCCGTAGGCTGCCCGGCCGTTTGATCCAACGATGTGCCGCTATGACGCGCCTGTTTCTGCTGGCCTGCGCCTGCCTGTGGCTGGCCGGCTGTTCTTCCTCCTCCACCTCGCTCAGCGAGCGCCTGGTCGCACCCGGTGGCGTGTCGCCGTTGCTGGACGAAGAACGCATCGCCGCCACCATCGCCACCGTGCCCAGCCGCAGCGGCCACGTGACCACGCGCGACCAGGTGCCGATCTTCTGGCGTGCGATCGACCCGGGCCAGTACGCCATGCGCTACCGCTACCTGGGCCAGCGCAACGACCCGGCGCATGCGCTGGATGTGGACTTCAGTTTCAAGGCCCCCACCGGCGCGCCACCGGCGCCGCGTGGCACCGTGGTAGTGCTGCACGGCTGGATGATGGACGGCGACTCGCTGTTGCCGTGGTCGCTGCAACTGGCACAGGCCGGTTATCGGGTGATCACCATCGACCTGCGCAACCACGGCCATTCCGGCGGCGGGCCGTCGGGCTACGGCACGCGCGAGTCCGACGATGTGATCGATGTCATCAACGCGCTGCAGCCGCGCGGCGAAATCCACGGGCCGCTGTATCTGTTCGGCATTTCCTACGGTGCGGCCACTGCGCTGTTCACCGCCGACAAACTCGGCCCGCGCGTGGCCGGCGTGGTGGCGATGGAATCCTTCGCCAATGCCGGTCGCGGCATCCGCGACATGGTGCCGCATCTGCTGACCAGCCAGCCCAGCGGTTGGCGCGGGCACGCGGTGGCGGCGTACGCACGCTGGCGCTATGCCGACCAGAATCTGGATGCGGTGATCGCTGCCGCCGACACCCAGCTCAAGCTGGACCTGGACCGTGTCGATGTCGCACACGCCCTGGCCGGGACGCGCAGCTGCGTGCTGCTGTTGCATGGCGATGCCGATCAGCACATTCCGGTGGCCCATGGCCGCACACTGGCGTTGGCAAGCGCGCGTGCGCAGTACGTCGAGCTGCCCGGCGAAAACCATCTGAGCCTGCCGCTACGGCTGGACCTGCTCGGCGGGCCGATCGATCAATGGCTGACACAGGTGCAGCAAGACCCCAGCCATTGCACTGCGCCGCAAGCGCTGCCGGCCTCCACGCTGGCCGTGGCCAGCCCCGCGTCGGTGCCACGCAGTTAACCGTGGCCATCGCGGGACGCTGACCAACGCCACACGCACGACGCAGCGCGGCGCGGACTCAGCGCGCCGCCACCGGCTGCCGCGACCGCAACACGCTATCGCCGACGAACAGCAACAAGCCGGCCCAGATGGCAGCAAAGCCAATCGCGCGCCCCTGGTCGAACGGCTCGTGGAAGAACCACACGCCCAACAACAACTGCAGACTCGGCGCGATGTATTGCAGGATGCCCACCAACGACAACGGAATGCGCCGCACCCCATAAGCGAAGCCGATCAACGGCAGCGCGGTCACCACACCACCGAAGATCAGCATCGCATCGGTGCGCAGGCTCCAACCGCTCAGGAATCCGCCACCATGGCCCTGCTCGCCCCAGGCCGCCAGCAGCAACGCCGGCACGAACAGATACACGCTTTCCACGCCCAGCCCGGCCACCGGATCCACCGCCACCAATTTGCGCAGCAGCCCGTAAACACCGAACGACACCGCCAACCCCAGCGCAATCCATGGCGGCGCGCCGGCATCGATGGTCAGCCACAGCACACCTGCTGCCGCGCAGACCACCGCCACCCATTGGATGCGACGCAGGCGCTCTTTCAACACCAGCACGCCCAGCAAGACGCTCAGTAGCGGGTTGATGAAATACCCCAGGCTGGCCTCGATCACGTGCCCGGCATTGATCGCCCAGATATACAGCCCCCAGTTGAACGCGATCGCCACGCTGCTGCCGGCCAACATGCGTAGCGCACGTGGCTGCGCGGCGATGCTGCGCCACCAGCGCAGGCCCGAGGTCGCCAGCAGCCACGCCACCACCAGTACCGTGCTCCATACGATGCGGTGCGCGATGATCTGCAGCGACGGCACCGCCTTGAGCAGATGCCAGTACACCGGCACCAGTCCCCACAGCACGAAGGTGGATGCGGTGATCAACAACCCGCGCCGCGCCTCCTGCGGCGAGACCGCGCTCATCGCCGTGCCTTGGCGAAGGTGACCACCAACACGCCGGCCAGGATCACCGCCATCGCACCGATGTCCTGCGCACTGAAGCGCTCGTGGCCAAGCCAGGCGCCCAGGCTCACCGCAATCAACGGATTGACGTAGGCGTAGCTGCCGGCGAGCGCAGGACGCACGTGATGCAGCAGCCACACGTAGGCGGTGAACGCGAGGATCGATCCGAACACGCACAAGTACGCCACCGCCAGCAGCCCCTGCGGGCTCGACCACACCTGCGGGCGCTCGCCGATCAGCAAGCCGGTGCTGACCAGCAGCACGCCGCCGCACAGCATCTGCCCGGATGCGGTCATGAACGGCGAAGGCAGATCGCGGCCGCGCGACCACACCGAGCCGAACGTCCATCCGATCGGCGCAATCAACAACAGCACCAGTCCACCCGGGGTCGCGGTCAGGCTGCTACCGGCGTTGAGCCACACCACGCCCAGAAAACCGATCACGATGCCCAGCCATTCGCCGCCGCCGGCATGCTGCCCGCGCAGGGCACCGCACAAGGCCATCCACAACGGCACCGAGGCCACCGCGGTCGCAGCCAGCCCAGACGATACGCTGCGCTCGGCCAACACCACCATGCCGTTGCCCAGCAGCAACAACGCCACGCCCATCAGCGCCACGTTCTTCCATTGCGCGGGCGTGGGCGTAGCCACACCGCGCCAGCGCAGCACACCGTAGAGCACGCTCCCGGCGACGATGAAACGTGCGCCGGACACCATCGTCAGCGGCTGCGCGCCACCTTCCAGCGCAAAGCGGATCGCCAGATAGGTCGAGCCCCACGCCACGTAGACCAGCAACAAGGCGAGAACGATGAACCCGCTGCGCGCAGGCGCGGCAGCATCGTGAGAAAAAGACATCGGAACAGTGCCAGGCAGTGCAGCGGAAGCTTCAATTCTAGAGCACATGCGAAAGCCCACGCCGCATGCCGGTCGCGGTATGGTGCAATTCACACCGCATCCGAGCGTGCCCATGCAGCACCGTCTTCCCTGGCTGGCCCTGGCCACCTTAAGCGCACTTTCCACCACGGCAATGGCACGCGCGCCGGAGCCGTGGGAACTCAGCGGACGCAAGCTGATCGAAGCCGGACTGGACGGATCACTCGCGCCGGAAATCACCGCGCCAGCGCAGGCCGAACTCAAGGTCCTGCTGTCGGCCAATCGCGCCGGCGCCTACCTGCTCGGCGTCGCCAGCGCCAACTACCGGACGCAGTGGTGCATGCCGGCAGGGAAGACCGGCACACCGGATCTGCAGGCGATCATCGCCGATATCGGCGCGCTGCCCGATGCACGCCAGGACGAAGCCGCACCTGGCTTGATCGTCCAGGCGTTGGCAAAGCGCTATCCCTGCAGCGGCGGCGTGCGCAGCGGAAGCAAGCGTGCCACTGGCGGCAAGCAACCCAACGCCGGCAAGCCGTAGCGCACGTCTATCTGCAACGGTTCAGTTCTTTGCATTGACCGCAATGCCGGACATTCGCGCCAAGAACGGCGCATAAAAACGTAGCGAGTCGTCGTCAGCTGGGCATGAACGGAAGGCCGACGCCCCAGCGTACGAGTGATGCATACCGCATCGAGCACCGACATTGCGCGCCTTGTGGCGAGCAATGACGTTTTTTCAGTCATTTGTCGCCGCTTAGAGCGGCTAACAAAATGTAGCGGCCGATCGTCAGGTCGATGCGGACGGCGCGCTCAGAACCGCAGCGTACGAGTAGTACATGCCGGTTCCGAGCACCGGCCGCGCCCGCCTGGCGGCGGCGCAGTCGCTTTGCTAGTCGCTCTTCGTTGAGGGCGTGATGCCCTCACCACTGCGTATTACTTGCGCGCAGCATCGCTCTTGGCACGGATCGCCTTGAACTCCGAGCCATCCTGCCAGCTCGGCCACTGCCGGCCGTTGGCCAGCGCCACGCCCACGTCGTAGACCAGTGTGGTATCGGCGGCATGGCCGCTGGCATCCCATTGCGGGGTCCAGCGATCGCACGGCTGGTGGTAGCAGTCAGCAAAATACTTCTCGCGCAGCGCCTTGCCTGCGGTGACGCCGCCGTTGAGCATATCCAGACCGGGGCCGGCGGTGATCGCCGGTACACCCATGCGCGCGAATGCAAAATGGTCGGCGCGGTAGAAGAAGCCTGCTTCCAGATTCGGGTCCGGCGAATAGCTACGTCCGCGCGCCTTGGCGGCCGTTTCCAGATCGCCTTCCAGCGACACCCGTCCACGTCCCCACGACGCGATATCGCGCGTCGGGCCATCCGGGCTGAACATCTCCATGTTGAGCACTGCCACCGTCTTGTCCAACGGCGCCAGCGGATGCGCAGCGTAGTAGTTGGCGCCGAGCAAGCCCTTTTCTTCGGCAGTCAATGCAATGAAATACAACGTGCGCTGCGGCTTGGGGCCGGCCGCGAACACGCGTGCCAGTTCCAGCACGCTGGCCACGCCCGTGGCGTTGTCCACCGCACCACGTCGCACCGTATCGCCACTGGCATCGGCCTTGCCGATACCGAAGGCATCCCAGTGCGCGGAGAAGATCACCGTCTCGTCCGGATGCTGGCTGCCGCTGAGCTTGGCTACCACGTTGTGCGTGACCACACGCTCGCGCTTGAGCTTGAAGTCCACCGACAGCGTTGCATCGCCCAGCGCCATGGGTGCGAAGTCGCGCTGCTGTGCACGTGCCTTGGCCTGTTCGAAATCCAGGCCCGCCTGCTGGAACAACGACACCGCCAGTGCACGCTGCATCCAGCCACGCACCGGCACGTGCTGCGCCTTGGCATCGGCATCGCTGCGCTCGATGTCGAACAACGGCGACATCCCAGAACTCTGCACCGTGGCCCAGCCATACGCCGCCGGCGCAGTCTCGTGCAAGATCAAGACACCGGCCGCACCGCGCCGCGCCGCATCTTCGTACTTGTAGGTCCAACGCCCGTAATACGTCACGGCCTTGCCATCGAAGGCGCCCGGTTGCGGCGATTCGAAATCGGCATCGTTGATCAGCACCACGGCGATCTTGCCGCGCAGGTCCACGCCCTTGTAATCGTCCCATTGCCGCTCGGGCGCACTGATGCCGTAACCGACGAACACCAGCGGCGCATTCTTCAGGGCAACCGCGTTCTGCGGACGCAGGCTCTGCAGGGTCACATCGCTTCCGTTGACCAGCGCCTGGGTCTTGCCGCCGACGCGCAGGCTTGCGCGCACCGGACCATTCACCTGCGCGCGCACCAGCGGCACCGCCTGCGTCCAACCGCCCTGCTCGCCACCTGGCTCCAGACCGGCCGCCTTGAACTGCTCCACCAGGTAATCGACCGTGCGCTGCTCACCGGCACTGGCCGGCGCGCGCCCTTCGAACTCGTCCGATGCCAGCAACCGCACGTGCCGCGACAACGCCTCTGCATCGATGCCGCCGCCCGGCAGATCGTTGGCGGCCTGCGCCACACCTCCCACAAACAGGCAGGCGGACAACAGCAGGATACGCATCGGATTCACGGTGAGGCCTTGCAACAGGTAGATGACACATAGTTTACAAGCGCGCAGCCAATGCAGGAGCGCTATGACGCGAGAATGCGTTCGATCGCAGCGACTGCGTGCATGGCGAAGAGGGGGCTAACAACACGACTACGCAACCGCCAGGCGGGCGCGAACAATGCTCGGAACGATATGTACCACGCGCACGCTGCGACGCTGGGCGCGCTGTCCACACCCACCTGACGAATGCTCGCTACGTTTAATTACACACTCTCAGGAGCGGATGATCTCCAGCTTGGCTGCAGAGTCCTTTCCCGCCCACCATGCAAACACTCCGAAAGTTATTACATGGACGCGCTCCTGCGCGCTCTATGCGCAGAAGTTCCGCGACGGTGAGCGGACAAGGACCCGTTGAGATCGTCAGTGCGCACAATCTTCAATAAGGTAGCCAGCAACCTATCTGCTGCAGTGTTTTGTTCTTAAACGAAGCCGCAAGCCAACTGTCTGGCGCGGTGTCCTCGCCGCTTGCGGGACCGTTGGCGGCATGGATGCCGCCAACGCGCCCCCATGGACGGGTTCACGGCGTGTCCCGCGAGCGGTGAGGGCATCGCGCGCCCGACTGACCAAGCTTTTGAACGACGCTATCACTCACTAAGGAACCTCTGAACAACGCGCCAAAAAAGCGCGACACTATCGTTTCGGAGTGAGGAGACATCCATGCAACTGACGTTCGGTGACGCTGAGGGCCTGAGCAAGCGCAAGCAGACCCGCCGCGAGATCTTCCTGGCCGAGATGGAGCAGGTCGTTCCGTGGCAGCAACTGCTTGCCCTGATCGCGCCGCACTCTCCGGTATCGGGGCGGCCCGGTCGGCAGCCGTACGCATTGGCGACGATGTTGCGGATCCATCTGTTGCAGCAGTGGTATGCGTTGAGCGATCCGGCGATGGAAGAAGCGTTGCACGAGATCCCGACCTTGCGGCCTTTTGCCCAGCTCGGTGGCTTGGACAATGTTCCTGACGAGACCACGATTCTCAACGTTCGCTGTCTGTTGGAGACCCATAGCCTTGCCACGCAGATGCTAGAGGCCGTCAACGCGCATCTGGCGCGCAAGGGCCAAAGTTTGCGGTCGGGCACGATCGTCGATGCGACGCTGATTGCTGCGCCCAGTGCGACCAAGAATGCAGATCGTGCGCGCGACCCTGAGATGCATCAGACCAAGAAGGGCAACCAATGGTATTTCGGGATGAAGGCGCACATCGGGGTGGATGAGTTTTCCGGGCTGGTACACCACGTGCAGTGCCCCGCAGCCAACGTGGCCGATGTCACAGTGACGCATGCATTACTGCACGGGAAGGAAGACAGCGTGTTCGGCGACAACGGCTACACCGGTGCGGAAAAGCGCGACGAGCTGCAGCGCTGCGAGGCTGCATTTTTCATTGCCGCCAAGCGCTCCACGATTCACGCCATTGGCAACAAGCGCGAGCGTGCTCGGGCAGAACGTTGGGAACACTTCAAAGCCAGCGTGCGCGCAAAGGTGGAGCATCCGTTCCGGGTGATCAAGCGCCAGTTTGGCTACACCAAGGTGCGCTATCGCGGCCTGGCCAAGAACACCGCGCAGGTGCTGACCTTGTTTGCGCTGTCGAACCTGTGGATGGTGCGCCGGCAGTTGCTGCCGGCCAGGGGATAATGCTGCCTGGCGGCAGTCAAAACCGCCAGAAAGTTGCAGGAATCGCACCCGACGCAGAGTCTTGCGCGTCACTGACATGCAAGAAG
>NZ_FLTX01000017.1 GCF_900092025.1 Xanthomonas bromi | reverse complement strand
GCGCTGGGTCGTGGAGCGCACGCACGCTTGGTTCGCCGGGATGGGCAAGCTGCGCATCCGCTTCGAACGCCGCATCGATCTCCACTTGGCGTTGCTCTCGCTTGCATGCTCCATCATCTGCTTACGCATGCTTCCTGGGTTTTGTTAGCCGCTCTGATATGTGGATGTTCTGCAGGGTCCTTGCCCGCTCACCATCGCGGGAAACGCTGCAGATACGTCCCTGTCAGCGCTTTGGCGGCATCCAGGCCGCCAGCGAGTCCGGTGCTGGTGAGCGGGCAAGCCCCTGTCGAGATGGCTGGTGTTGCGGATTTTTCCAACAGGCGATCACTGAACCGCGCACGCGACGTACCTGGCAAAAATGCCGCTACAACGTGACTGGCTTCGCCTCATCCACGTGACGACTCACTTGCCCCTATCGCCAAGCCGTGCCGGATCGATCACGACGTGCTTGATGCGCTGACGCTTCCAGGTGTAGCTGATGTGCACCAAACCGTCGCGGGTCTGGATGACCGCAGGATAGGAGAACTCGTCTTTTTCGCTGTTTTCCAGCGTCAGTACGCGTTGCCAGTGCACGCCGTCGTTGGAGAGGGCCACCGCCAGGGTGCTGCGGCCGTCCCACCACTGTTTGCCTGCGATCCCTGGGTTGTAGACCAGTAATGCGCGGCCGTCGTGCAACATCACTGCGTCGGTGCCGGAGTTTGGATTTTCCACCTCCAGCAAGCGCATTGGCTGCCAATGCACACCGCCGTCGATCGAGAAGGTGCTGAAGAGTTTGTTCTGCTGGCTGCGGCCCAGCGCCTGCAGGCGTCCATCCGGATACAGCAAAAGGCTGGGCTGGATCGCGCCGATCACGTTGGCATCGTTGAGCGGCATGCTGCGCTGCCAGTGCGCGCCGTCGTCGTCGCTCCATTCCATGTGCGCGCGCCAGCCGCGGTCTTCGCTGCTGCTGGGCGCCAGGATGCGGCCGGTCGGTAACTGCAACGGCTTGTTCTTGATCGGCCCCAGGATGCCGTTGGGCAACCGTTGCGGTGGCGACCAGTGCGCGCCGTCGTCAGTGGAAAGGATGCGCAGCCCCCACCATTGGCGCGGATTCGGGCCGAGCTTGTAGTACAGCTGCACCGGCCCGGTGGCCGATTGGAACAACACCGGATTCCATGCCGGTACTGCATCGCCATCGACGCCGGCATGTGCGCCATCGGCGATGCGGCGCGGCGTCTGCCACTGCTGCGTGGCGCGCTGGCTGAGCCAGATGCCGACATCGGGCGCACCTTCGTGCGCACCGCCGAACCAAGCGGCCAGCAGGTGGCCGTCGCGCGTTTCCAGCAAGGTAGAGGCGTGGGCTTGCGGGGTGGGAGCCGGGTCGGCGATGAATTCGCTGAGCACGATCGGCGAGGGCGGCGATTCGTGCGCTTGCGCCAGTGCAGCGAACGCAGCCAGGCTCGCGGCGAGGCTTGCAACGAGATGGCTCAGCAGGCGTGGCGGAGGCATCGTGGTCCAGTCCTGTGCAGGGTTTAAAGAGACCTGTTTATTATCTATTAAGAGCAGCTAACAAAACTACTGCGCGGCCGCCAGGCGGGCGCTGTCGGTGCTCGGAATCGGCATGTACCACTCGTACACTCCGGTTCCTCCGCGCCGTCCGCACCCACCTGACCACCGCTCGCTACGTTCTGTTAGCCGCTCTAAATACCATGTGCGTTGTCCGTCGAGGCGACTTGGTCGACCAGTCGTGGCAGACGCGATGCGGTGCCAGCCACTCCTCCCGATCGCACTGGCTGGCTCGTACTCAGCCTTGCCGCAGCCACTCTGCCCGCCGCCATCACGCAGCACGTTGCCGAGGCGAAACCTTCACTGCAGCAGATTGCCTGGCGGTATCGCACACGCGTGCACGATCACAGTGATGCCGCGACGCGCACTGAAGAGTGACACGGCAGGGATCGAGTGATGCGCGCGCCGGCCGCTATGGAGATGGCACGGTGGGCAGTGGGTGTGGTGTTTGTCGGCGCGGGGGTGCGGGAAACGACCGCGATGAGTTTTCAGCACCGATCTGCCTGCATAACGCAGACCGCCGTGCATCCATTCACTCAGGAGTGCAGCGATGGCTTTCCCAACCGCAGTCGATCCGCAGATTACCGATGCCGTCACGCAGAGCAACGTCAAAGTCATTGGCGAAGCGTCAGCGGTTGCGATCGGTTCGCTTTACCAGAGCATGGTCCATTCGACCGATATCCTGTTTCAGAACGCGGTCTGTGCGCAGCAGCAGAACACCTTGGCGCAGGCGGCCACCACTCAGGGCGTGATGCAGACCCACGCTGGAGATACGGCCGCTTCAGCGACAGCGTTCGAGAAAGTTGCGCAAGGCGGTGCCACAGACAATCTGAACAGTCTGCTCACCGTGCTCAAGTCGTTCAACACTGCGAAGTAACCGCCTCTGGCGACAGCGTCACGGCTGTCGCCACGCTTGCTGACGCAAACGCTTCGCTCAGGCGGCGTTGCCGTCGCGTACCTGCGGCGGCAGCAGCGTTTGCGGCTTCTTGGCCGATTCGGTCTGGCACAGGAATGTCATCAGGTGCGCGGCCTCGGCACTGCCCATGGGCTTGCTGTGGATCTGCTCTGCAAAGGCGTGTTGGGTGTGCTCCGGACCTGCGGGGACGGACGCTTGTGCAACGGTAGACGACGACATGCAACGCTCCTGGAACCTGCAATCAAGCCGTCTACGTCGCAAGCAAGCGCATCCGTAACGGAGTCAGCCGGTGATATTGCCTGGAATCCGTGCCGTCCGATACCTCGACGGTATGCGGGCGGCGCAGCGGCACCGGACGTTCTGATAACGGCGGCTGAGACCATACCTAAAGTGCCATCGGCAGACGTCCGTTCTGGCGGTGAGGTGTGATTGCGCAGCATGACCAGCGGCGATGGGGCCTTCTCTTACAAGAATGACGGCGGCTCAACACTCCGAGAGCTGTGCCGGGTCGTACTGGCGATAATGCAAGCTCTGTCAGGCCGCCCACGCGGCGTCTTACGTCCTGACAGTCTGGCAAGAGGTCGCCAGCTGTGGGCTTTCTCTGAGATAAATTGCACGAAGCGCGATGGGGCCGGATGGTTCGTTTACGGCACTGCGTATTCGTCGCAGCACGACTGGATGCAGAGGACAGGCGCACCATCGCCGCTCCGCACCGGTTGGAGCTTGCTCATGCGTGTCCAGCGATCCACTGCACATCATCTTGTTACACACGGTTCTGCCGCCGCTGAAACGCCGGCCGCAGCGGAATTGCCGCAAGATGGACAGGGGTGGCCACTGCGGTTGAACGGGCTGCAGACGCGGCCGGTCCCGAAACGCACAAAGCGCGATGAGAGCAAGCCACGACCGCATCGCGGGGATGCCAACGCCCGAGTCGATGAGGCGGAAACGGCCTATGACATCTTCGTGGTCGCCAAATACGGTGCCGACCCCTTGCACGGGACCGCGGACCAAACGGCCGAATTGCTCAACACCATTCCCCAGCGCGAAGAACCCGAGCACGCCGCGGAAGCCGGGGAGCCCGCGCATCCCGACGTGCACCCACCATCGGAGCATGCATCGCCACCGGATGGCGTCCACCCGCCACACCCACCGCAAACCGAACATCCCGTACCGCCGCACGATGCACCGGACCCGCATGCGTCGACGCCGGACGGGCATTCGGCGGATCCGCATGCGGTTGAGCCGCATGCGAAGGACAGCATCATGCACGCCCTTGCCGAGGAAGGCGCCCCCGGGGGGACGTTCGAACTAGCCATGAGTTTGGGCATCGGTAGTGCGATGCTGCCGCTGTCGGGTCTTGCGATGTATGCCGCGTACAAGGAGACCCGTGAAGTTGCCGAGCAGCGCACGCACTTGCGGCAGCGGGAACGCCGCCTGCGCTCGGACCTGGCGGAACTGCAACCTGCACTGGACACGGGAGCGCTCGCAGACGCTGCAAATGTTCACGCCCACGCACTGAGCGAGGCGATCGAGACCAACGTCTACCTGCAGCAGCGAAATGCGCGGGACGGTGCCATTGCAGCGACCTCCATGGCGTCGGCCGGGGTGATCTTCACCAAGGCAGCCAGTGAACTCGGCATCCAGGGCGGGCTGGCAATCGCCAGCAAGAGCACGAATGCGGTCGGGCTGGTCGGCCACAGTGCCGCTGCCGCGGGTGCCGCGTCTGCGGCCGGGATCGCCGGCACTTTCGTGCTTGGACCGTTGGCGAGCGTGGCGGCCACCGCATTGGGGAGCACGTTCCTGCACCAGTCGCGTCGGGAAAGGACGCGTGTCGCCGTGGATGTCGAACGGGTCGAGCGCTTCCTGCAAGACCTCGAACCTAGCGAGCTTAGTCCTGGCGCACAGCACTACCAGCACTTTGTGAGCACCAAGTTGAGCAAGTACGACCGCTTTGCGCATGATTTCAATCAATGGAACAAGGGCTTTGTCGCTGGTGGAATCACCTACACAGCCAGTACGTTGACCAAAGTCGGCATCAGCACGGCTGTCGTTGCCGGCGCCACGGTCGCTGCACCGGTGGGCACCGGCCTGATCATCGGTGCAGGTCTGCTCGGTGCGGCCACGATGGGGGTCGGTAGCCATCAGTTCCTGCTGGCGCACGGCAAGCAGAAGCGCTATCGCAGGTACGAGACCGAGGACATGCCTGGCGTCGATCGCACGTTACTGGCGGTGGCGGATCTGTTGCCGGCACGCGAGGCGGAGAGTGCCGCAGACCAGGAAGCGCCCAGCCTCGCCGACCAGTTCCAGCCAACAGCGCTGGACGTTGCACTGACGCCAGTGGTGGAGGAGGCAGAAGGGGACGATGAGGACGAGATCGTTGCAGAAACTGCTCCGGGCCTGGAGCCAAAGCATCGCCAAGGTGTCTCTGCCGGAGGTGAGGCTCAACCGGCAATGGCGGGACTGGCCGCTCCGACTGCCGACAGCGCGGGTGCAAGAGAGGCAGAGAACGCCGTTCCCCAACATGGATTCGAGTTGCGGAGCGCGCTTTACGCCTGCATCGACGGGCAGGAAAAGGCGCTGGACACGTTTGTGCAGCGCGCTGCCGACGACCTGCAGAAAATACATCCCGCCAAGCCGCGTTCGACAGATCAGGGCACGGTGTCGGGTCGAGCGGCACACGCGGCGCCGCTGAGCCCGCGCGTCAATGCGGTCCTGCGCGCAGCAGCGAGCTACGGGCGTGCGGTATTGACCGGCAAGCCGCAGGAGGCTCGAGGCAAGGCCATGCGCAGCCATGCGAAGCACAGCGCGATGCTGACCGAAACCGCGCTTTCGCAGTGGCTGCAAACGCCCGGCTCGGTCAAGTCGCAGATCGCCTACATGCAATGTAGCCTCGAACTGCAGAAGAAGTATCTCGACGCCAAGCTCAGCGCGCAGGCGGACCTTCCGCAGCCCGCAGTCCACGATGATCAGGAGCCCCAGGTCAACACGCCGATGGCTGCGGTCGATGACGCGCCGCAACGTCTGCTGGCGCAGCTGCACCAGGCGCGCACGCGCGATGACACTCAGCGGCGAGCCGTCGGCTTGATGTTGCAGGAACTGGCGATGGCCGAGCAGGAGCTGGCAAGCCCGGACGCGCGCAGCCAGGCGCGCGCAGCCGCCAGGATGCCCGGTTTGCAGCAGCGCCTGGTCCGCGCCCTGACCTCGAACGCGATCGTGCCGCAACAAGGCGTTGCAGGTTTCGCCCGGTTCTGTATGAAAGAGGCGCGTGAGCACACGACCCATGCGCGCGGCACGCTGTTGGCGACCGAAGTGCAGGCAGCACGCATCCGCGAACACGCTGCTGCCGCAGCGCCGGCGTCCACGACATGAGGGCGCTGTGCGAGCGAGCGAACGTCTGGAGCCGCCGCGGTTTGTGACTCACTCCTGCCGCTTGAGCCACACCTGCTGCTTCAGGCCGCGCACGCTGGGTGTGGCGACGTCGTCCAGGTCGAAGACCACGATCGTGTTAGCGCCCGTGCGCTGGAACGGCGCGGGGAAATACAGCGCGGTCTGCGGGCCAATGTTCCAGTGCCGGCCGAGATTCACGCCGTTGGCCCAGGCGAAGCCCTTGCCGAAGGCGCGCATGTCCAGATAGGTGTCGGTGGGCGTGCCGATGCGCAGCGTGCCGCGATGAAAGGCCGGGCCTTGCACGGCCTTGCGGGTCCAGCCGCGGATGCGGTCGGGCGCGCGCATCGGCAGCGGGAAGGCCTGCCAGCCGGTGAGTGGCTGGTTGTCCAGCAGCACCGGGTCGACCAGGCCGGCGCGGCCGTCGGCCATGCGCGGGCCGTAATTGATGCGGCCGTTGTTTTCCACCAGCACATCCAGCGTGTGTTGGCCGGCTGGAATCTCCACGTTGGTGGACACCTGCTGCAGCCGGCGTTCGACGCTGCCGACCGGTGTCTGATCCAGATACACGCGCGCCACATCGCGCACGTCGCCCAGATACAGCGGGCCCTTGCGTGGGCCGGTGACGGTGGTGCGGTAGAGGATGTAGCCGTAATCCTGGCCGAACTGTTCCATCGGCTGCGGGGTGTCGATGGCGATCGGTGCGGGCAGGTTGTCCCACAACGATGCGGATTCGCGCAATGGCGTGTCTGGCAGCGCGGTTGTCGCGATCGGCGCCGGTAATGCGGGCGGCTGCACGCCGGTGACGCGGGCGATGGCATCGCGCATCAACGCGAACTTGGGCGTGGGGTGGCCAGCCTCGTCGAGGATGGCGTCGTAGTCGTAGCTGGTGGTCTGCGGTGCGTAGTGGTCGCTGGGATTATTCTGGAAATTGGCGCCATTCATGAAGCCGAAGCTGGTGCCGCCGATGAACATGTAGAGATTGGCGGAGTGGCCCTGGCGCAGGATCCACTCGAACTCTTCGGCCTGTTGTCTGGCATCGGTGGCGGCATGCGGCTTGCCCCAATGGTCGAACCAGCCGGCCCAGTATTCGCCGACCATGCGCGGTTGATCCGGGCGGAACTTGATCAGTTTGTCGAATGCGCTCTTGGCTTCGCCGGGTGCGAAGTTCACCACCGCCAGGGTGTCGGGCAAGGTGCCGTTGGCGAGCACATCGGCGCCATCGGAGGTGAACAGCAGCGCCTTGTCGAAGCCGGCCTTGACGTACATGGCGCGGTTAGCGGCCATGTAGGCGTGATCGTCGGCGTAGGAGCCGTATTCGTTCTCGACCTGCACCGCGATGATGGGTCCGCCGTTGTGGTTGAGCAGCGGCTGTACCTGCTTGGCCAACGCATCCAGATAGGCCTGGCTGGCGGCGAGAAAGCGCGGGTCGCGGCTGCGCACGCGGATGTTGTCCTTGCCGAACAACCAGGCCGGGTACCCGCCGGCTTCCCACTCGGCGCAGGCGTAAGGGCCGGGGCGCAGGATGACGTTGAGGCCTTGCGCGGCGGCTTCCTTGACGAAGGCGGCGACGTCGTTGTTGGCGGAGAAATCGAACTGCCCCTGCTGTGGTTCGACCAGGTTCCAGAACACGTAGGTTTCCACCGTGTTCAAGCCGAGTGCACGTGCTTTCTGCAGGCGATCTTTCCAGTAAGCGCGCGGGATGCGCTGGAAGTGGATGGCACCTGACAGGATCTGATACGGCTTGCCGTTGCGCACGAATTGCGTGCCCTGGGTGCCGAAGGTTGGCCAGGAATCGGGCGTGGCGGCAGCGGCGGGTAGCGCGAGTGCCAGGGCCAGAACCAGGGGAGCAAGAGTGGGACGCAGCATGGAGGTCTCGATGTAGTGGGCCGGTGGTGCTGGGGAGGGAGGCGCTGGTGGTTGCGTTCTGCCCTCATCCGCCCTGCGGGCATCTTCTCCCGCTTGCGGGAGAAGTGAGGAGCAATACCCGCTTGCGGGAGAAGGAGGAGCAACGCTCGCTTGCGAGAGAAGGGAAGATCAATGCCCGCTGGCGGGAAAGGAGAGAAGCACTCCCCGCTTGCGCGAGAAGAGAAGAGCAATCCCCGCCTGCGGAAAGAGAAAGAAACTTCAACTGGCGAATGAACAAGCGATCCCTGTTTGCATGAGTGGGGAAGGAGGTTCCCCATTCGCGCAGCAAGAACCCACTGCGCCGCTCGCGAAAGCGGCGCACTGGCGTTACGCGAACGACGGTGGCAGATCCTTCTTGTCTGCGCCGAAGGCCGGGTTCGGCTTGGGTCCCATTGCAAATTCCAACGTGCCACCGGCAGCCAGCTCGGTGTGACGTAGCCAGGCGCGGGTGAGCGGTTTGCCATTGAAGGTCAGCGACTGCACATAGACGTTCTGCGCACTGTTGTCCTTGGCCACGATGCGCAGCGTGCGGCCGTTGCCCACATCCAGCGTGGCGCGTGCGAACAACGGGCTGCCCAGGATGTAGTTGCCGCTGACCGGATCCACCGCATACAAACCGAGCGCGCTCAACACGAACCAGGCGCTCATCTGCCCGCAATCCTCGTTGCCCGACAGGCCATTGCGCGCGTCGTGGTACTGCTCGCGCAGCAGCCTGCGCACCATCGCCTGGGTCTTGTACGGCTGGCCGGCGTAGGCGAACAGATACGCCACATGGTGGCTTGGCTCGTTGCCATGCGCGTACTGGCCCACCAGGCCATCGATATCCGGCGGTGCATCGGCGGGCAGTTCGGAGCTGGTGGAAAACAGCTCGTCCAGCTTGGCGACGAAG
Source organism: Xanthomonas bromi (assembly GCF_900092025.1). GTDB lineage: Bacteria > Pseudomonadota > Gammaproteobacteria > Xanthomonadales > Xanthomonadaceae > Xanthomonas > Xanthomonas bromi. The sequence goes on along the minus strand of NZ_FLTX01000017.1, from coordinate 39,828 downwards.
CCATCGCGGCCGCCGTACAGGTCCATGTAGCCGTACAGGTCGTGCTGGTTGAGGAAGGTGGCCTGCCAGGCATTGGATTCGGTGAAATCGCGCCACTTGGCGATGTGGCCCATGCCGCGCGGGTCGAACGGTTTGGCCCAACTGCCGTCGGCAAGCCGCGCCTGCACGAAGCCGCTGTCGCGATTGAACACGTTGCGGTAGTTGCGCGAGCGCTCGCGCAGTGCGCGGGCATCGGCACTGGCGCCGGCGGCTTGCGCCAGGTGCGCACAGGCCCAGTCGTCGTAGGCGTATTCGAGCGTGCGGCTGACCGCTTCGTCCACCTTGTCGGCGGGGATGTAGCCGAGCTTGCGGTACTCGCCCAGGCCGTGGGTGGTGTCGTCCATCGCACGCTTGCGGTAGGCCGGCCACGCGGCCTTGTAGTCGATGCCGGTGAAGCCCTTGGCGTGCGCCTCGGCCAGCACCACGGCGGAGTGATAGCCGATCATGCAGCCGGTTTCCACGCCCTGCAGCGGCCAGATGCCCACGCCGTCCGGACATTCGTTGGCGCCGCGTACCAGGCATTGCACCAGATCCGGCACACGCTCGGGTTGCACCAACGTCAGCAAGGGATGCAACGCGCGGTAGGTGTCCCACAGCGAGTAGGTGCTGTAGTTGTGGTAGCCGCTGGGCGCGCTATGGATCTTCAGATCCATGCCGCGATAGCGGCCATCCACGTCGGAGAACAGCGTGGGCGCGAGCAGGCTGTGATACAGGCCGGTGTAGAAGATGCGGCGTTGCGCGTCGTCATCGCTGTCGATGCGCACGCGGGCCAGCTCTTTTTCCCAGGCGGCGACGGCTTGCGCATGCACGCGTGCGAAGTCGAAGTCCGGCAATTCGGCATCGAGGTTGGCCAGCGCATTGTCGGCGCTGACAGCCGAGATGCCGACTTTGATCAGCAGCGGGGCGTCGGAGGCATCCGGGTAATGCAGCGCGGCCTTGAGGTGGGTGCCGTCGAGACTGCGCGTGCCGGCGGCCAGCGGTTGGTCTTCGTTGTACAGCTGCACGCGTTTGAAGGGGCGCGACAGGCGCATGGCGAAATAGATGTAGCGCCCTTGCGCCCATTGATACACGCGGCGTCCGCCAGTGAGCGTGCGTTCGTCGACCACGCGCAGCTGCGCATCGCTCACCCGCGTGGGAATGCCGGGCTTGTCCTGCATGCCATGGCACAGGTCCAGCAACACGTGCGCCGGCTTGCCCTTGGGGAAGTGATAGCGGTGCAGGCCGGCCCGCGCAGTGGCGGTGAGTTCGGCATGCACGCCGCTGTCCTTGAGGCGCACGCGGTAGTAACCCGGCGATGCGGCTTCGTCGGCATGGTCGTAACGCGAGCGGTAGCCGGCATCCGGGTTGTCGAGCGGGCCTGGCACCAGCTTGACCTCGCCGGTGGCGGGGACCAGCAGGAAGTCCAGCATGTCGCCGATGCCGGTACCGGACAGATGCGTATGCGAGAAGCCCATGATCGAGCCGTCGGACTCGTGGTAGCCGGAGCATGAATCCCACACCGCGTTGTAGGTGTCCGGGCTCAGCTGCACCATGCCGAACGGCAGCGTGGCGCCGGGGAAAGTGTGGCCATGGCCGCCGGTGCCGATGAACACATCCACATGCCGGGTGAGATCGGCGCGGGTACGTGCATCGGCCGGTAGCGCGTAATTGCCGGCGCGCGCGCGCGCCAGGCCGGGCAGGCCAACGCTGCCGAACAATGCTGCGGCGATGGCGCCTTGGAGAAAACCGCGTCGTGTTGCCATGTGTGTGGTCTCGGAGTTTGCGGGCCGATGCTGGGGCACCCTCATCCGCCCTTCGGGCACCTTCTCCCGGCGGGAGAAGGGAACATCAAGTGCTGGGTCGTTCCGCCTGTAAAGGAGGAGCTGGCGTTTCGGGCAATCAGCTGCTGCGCAGCAGCTGCGGTTTGCGTTGGGACAGGTCGATGATCAATTCGCCGAACAAGGTGTTGGCCCAGGCGAACCAGTCGCGGGTAAAGGTGCTCGGGTTGTCCTTGTGGAAGGCCTCGTGCATGAAGCCGGTGCCGGCATGCGTGGTTTTCAACCACTGCAGGCATTGGCGCAGTTGCGCGTCGTCGTCGCTGACCAGCGCGTATTGAATGATCGACATCGGCCAGATGGTGCCCATGCCGCTGTGCGGGCTGCCCACGCCTTCGGCGGCGGTGCCGCGCGAGAAATACGGGTTGCGTTCGCTCCAGGCCAGCTGGCGGGTGCGCAGGAACACCGGGTCGGCGCGGTCGCAGCAGCCCAGGTAGGCCAGGCTGAGCAGGCCGGGGGCATTGGCGTCGTCGATGAACAACTGGTTGCCGAAGCCATCCACTTCGAACGCCCAATACGCTTGCCCGTCGGCATCGCGCTGCTGGCCGAACCGGCGTGTGGCGGTTTCCACTTCATCGGCCAGCGCGGTGCACTCTGCGGCGAAGGCGGTGTCGCGATGCAAGGCCGTGCTCATCGCGGCCAGTTGCCGCAGCGAGGTGACCGCAAACAGGTTGGCCGGCACGAACAGCGGATACACGCAGGCGTCGTCGGAGGGGCGGAACATCGAGTGGATCATGCCGTTGGGCTTGGTCGGCTGGCCGTAGCCTTCCAGCACCAGCGTTTCGGTGGCCAGCGGGGAAGGGCGCTGGAACACGTAGGGGCCGCGGTTGTCCTTGCGCTGCTGCTCGCGGAAGGTCTTGACCACCACGTGCATCGCCGCGCGCCAGTCGTCGTCGAACGGTGCGGCATCGCCGGTGGCGCGCCAGTATTCGTGCGCGATGCGGATCGGGTAGCACAGCGAATCGACTTCCCACTTGCGCTCGCCCACGCCGGGCTTCATCTCGGTGATGTCGTTGAGCGACCATTTCAGGCGCTGGGTCTGGCCATCGGGCAGGAACGCGTTGGCATACGGGTCGAGCGTGATGCAGGCGGCCTGGCGCTGGATCAGGCCATGGAACATGCGCCGCAATGCGGGGTCGCGCTTGGCCAGCGGCACGTACGGGTGCACCTGCGCGGAGGAATCGCGCAGCCACATCGCGTGGATGTCGCCGGTGATGACGAAGGTGTCCGGCTTGCCGTTGCGGGTGCCGGTTTCCACCGTGGTGTCGAGCGTGTTGGGGTAGCAGTTCTCGAACAGCCAGGCCAGTTCGGGGTCGGCGATGCGCGCCTTGATCTGCGCGATCTGCTGCTCGACCGCCTTGCTGACGAAGCGGCGCTGCGCCTTGGGCGGGCGCTTGCTGACGAAGGCGCCTGCGCCTGGAGAAGGTCCGCTAGCGGGCGCGGCCGCAAAGGCGGGCAGGGCACCGGCGAGCAGGCCGGCGCCGGCACTGGCGCCCAGCAGCTGAAGGATGTCGCGGCGGGTGTGCATGACCTGGAACTCCTTGGATTTCGACAGCAGGCCTGCACAACGGATGCCGCTCCAGCAGCCGCGCAACCCGCCGGCTAATGATGAGACCTATGCATGACCAATTTCCGATGACCATACAACGTGTGCGTCGAATGTGCATAGTGCGTTCGCACAATTCGGTTGCGTATGTTTATGTGACTCTGTTGCGGTGGACGCTGAAGGCAATTGACACGGGCCGCGGCCGTGTGCGCGGTAAAAGGTGTCGATGTTGATCGGCCTACCGAACACGCCAAGCACAGGATACGCGGTCGGTGACGCATTACGCTCGGCACGCAATTGTTATGGCTGAGCGTCGTGGCAAATCGAGAAACAGCATTTTTGGGGAAGCCACATCCGGGGTAATCCTGATTGGTTCGAAAGACATATTGAAGACATTCAAAATCACCATGCACCGTGGTGCTGGTCATTAATTTCGAAGGTGAAGCATTATGTAAAGCGGCAGCTGCCTGCTCTGTCGAATGCTTGAAGGCCCTACGATAACTATCAAGTATTACTTTCAAGTATTATTTTCAAGTATTACCGCGCGACATAAAAACTCAACACGAGAGAGGCCACACGCAAGTTATGCTTGACAACCGCGTATCCGCTGATTAATTATGGTCGCCAAGGTGAAGGATATATAGCGTGTCAAGGTGTGCTTTTCGCTCACCTGGACCTTTTCGAAGGATCGATAGTCGCATGTTCCAAAACCTCCCCAAGTTATTGCCCGGCTACGTTCTCCCGATTGTGAAGGGGAGCTGCATTGTAATGTTTCGTGGCGGTCGCTTAGGTCGAGGAATACTGTCCGCTATGCTTGCAACGATGCTGACCGCGCGCTGCATCCTTTCGGCAGCCGGACGACCGGGGCGGGCGTCGTCTGTCCTGTCAGTAGTGTTGATCGGCGCGTGCACCCTGCTCGCACTGCTCATGTCTGTGCGCCACACGGCACGCAGCAGCGATCAAGGGCACGACCTATGAGCCTGTTCCGCCAGGAAGTGCTGCAGGCACGCCGCAACAGTTGGCTGGGCAGCATCTCCCTGGCGCAGCCCGTGCGGGCCTGGGTGCTTGTCAGCGCCGCCGTCATCGTGGCGGCATCGGTCGTGGTCTTCCTGTGCATGGGCACCTACGCCCACCGCTCCACGGTGACCGGGCAACTGGTGCCGATCAAGGGCCTGGCCACGGTGATGGCGCCGGCCACCGGCGTGGTGAGCCGGCTGGAGGTCAGCGAAGGACAACGGGTCAAGGCCGGGCAGATGCTCGGCGTGGTCACGGTCCCGCGCGCGACCCTGGGCAGCGGCGACACGGAAGCGGCACTGCAACACCAATTGCGTCAGCGCGGTGAAGGTTTGAAATCGTCCGAACAGGCACAGTTGCAGCAATTGGATGCGCAAGAGCAGGGCTTGCGTGCGTAGCTGGCCAATCTGCGTCGGGAATTGGTGCAGGTGGACATGGAAGTCGCAACCCGTCGCAACCAGATCGCGCTTGCCAATGAGGTGCTGCAACGCTGGCGCCAATTGCAGAACGACAAATACGTCAGCGTGCTGCAAATCAAGCAGCAGGAATCCAGCGCGCTGGAATACACCAGCCAGATGCAGGCCTTGCAGTGGCAGGCGACGGAAATGCGGCGCAGCTCGGCGCAGATCGAACAGCAACTGCTGCGTGTGTTGCCGGGGCAGCGCGGGGGCGTGCAGGCCGACTATCGACGGGATGCGGCGGCGGTGGAACAGGAACAGGTGCAAACCCAGGTCAATGGCGCCTTGATGGTGACGGCGCCCGTGTCAGGCGTGGTGGCCACGCAGATGGCAAAACCGGGGCAAGCGATCCAGCTCGGGCAGCCGCTGCTGAGTATCGTGCCGGGCGATGGACGCCTGGAAGCCGAATTATTGGTCCCCAGCCGCGCCATTGGCTTTATCGCTCCTGGCGATACCGTGTTGCTGCGCTATCAAGCCTTCCCGTACCAGAAGTTTGGTCACCAGCAAGGCCGCCTGAGCCGGATCAGCCGCAGCGCGCTGAGTTCGAGTGAACTGGGCGCGCTGATCGGCAATGCCCAGCAGGGCGAACCGTATTACCGGGTCACCGTCGCGCTGGGGCGGCAAAGTGTCATGGCCTACGGCAAGCCCGAAATGCTCAAACCGGGGATGCTGTTGCAAGCCGACATCATCGGCGAGCGCAGAAGGCTGATCGAATGGGTATTTGAACCCTTATTGTCGCTTGGGAGGTGATTGGTTTCGATGCCTCGTAGGAAGCAATACCTGTAATCAAGATGTTCAGGGATGTTTTGTCAATGAGATCGCCAGAGAATATCCCAAGATGTGAAATGAAGGTTGATTTTCCCCGGCGCAGGGTTTGCGTCAAATTGACTGTAAGAGGTGCTATATGCGTGAGTTGAATCTTGAAGAAACAATTGCTGTTGCTGGCGGGATTGAAGCCGGTTGTTCTCACACTACAACAACGACTACAAATGCTGATGGCAGTACGACAACGACAAGGTCGACTGAATGTCACGTTAAGGGCTGATCTTTAATTTCTTATGAGGCTTCGATCCAGCATCGAAGCCTCATTTTTAATATCAATTTCACGGTGTATTTCAAACATGGTTCGTGTCACAATTAAGGCGGCTGCGTTTTTTCTGATTTTTATTTTTTATGGAAGCGCCTATGCCGGCTGGAGCCGAATTTCTCCAGACACAATAGAATTACGTGGCGATATTGACCAGAATTCTGACGTCGAATATTTCAAAGTTGCAACTGGCGGCTATTCAAGGGTAGTCGTTCATAGCGGAGGTGGATATCCCTTTGTTGCGCTCAAAATCGCCGAAGACATCGTCCAGCATCGTCCGATTGAAGTAAAAGTGGATGGGATATGTCTATCGGCATGCGCTAGCTATATCGCAATGGCTGCCTCATCGTTGACTGTCGATTGTGGAGCGGTTCTTGGTTGGCATGGGACGTTGCCCACTGGGAAGGAAGGTGAGGCTATGTTGGTGGCGGAAGGAGGCCCAAGGATTTTGGGGGCTAAGTATCGTGATTGGCTGGAGAAATTTCATGCCGAAGAGAGAGATTTTTATATTCGCGCTGGCGTAAACTATAAAATACTGGAAAATGCAGATCAGCAGGTAAGCAAGAATCCTGGAAAGCTGGATGAGTACAAATTTGATGAAAAGACCGCAGAGTATACCTATACAGCCACCCCGTCTGTATGGGTGCCTCAGCGCGCTACACTGGAAAAATATGGAGTTAATGGGCAGCAGTATTGCCAGAAATATACGGACGAGATGGTTCGGGATGCCATGAAGAAGGCTGGCATCAAGTCGCCGTTCATATTGGAGAAGTAAGCCGTTGCCTTGGCATGCATTGATGGATGTCTGTTTATAGAACGAAGCCTACGAATGTGGTCTTGCCTCCTCGGCGATGGTGGCTAATGCCTATCGCCTTCACATCAGCCCACCGGAAATACGCAGCCGATTTCTGATGCCACTGAAAGGCATGAAGCTCAGTCGCCTGATCCAGATTGTCCAGCAAGTCGACTTTGCTGCTCGTCCACTTCGGCTGGAAATGGGATGCCTGCGTCATTGCGAATCAGATCTGAATTCACCGATTCAAAACGCCCCTCGAAGTCTTCTCCGAGGAGGTCCTCAACAGCGTTGCGAATCGGAGTTGAATTCGCCCCGCTTAAAAAACCGATAGTGGCATCTTCAAAAACGGGAGCGATCTGAGCGATGAAGGCGATTTTGCAAGCAGAAGCAGGCGAATGCGGGTTGGCGTCACTGGCGATGGTGGCGTCGGCGCATGGCATGCAACTTGGCCTGCCCGAGTTACGCCGACGCTTCCACTTGTCACTCAAGGGTATCCGACTGAATCAATTGATCGAGATTGCCCAGACGCTGGGCTTCTCCACACGCCCGCTGCGGCTGGACATGGAACAACTGGATCAACTCGTCCTGCCTTGCATCCTGCATTGGGATCTCATCCACTTTGTGGTGCTTGCCAAGGTTGGAAAAACTAAAGCAACGATCCTCGACCCGGCCATCGGCGAACGTAGGTTATCGCTCCAAGAGGTGTCCCAGCACTTTACCGGCGTGGCGCTGGAACTGACGCCCACTACCGAGTTCAAGCAGCACAAGGCAGCCCCTTCCATTTCCGCGCGCCAACTCACCGGCCCCATCCGTGGGCTGTGGAATGCACTTTCGCAGATCGCATTGTTGTCAATGGCGTTGCAGGTCTTCGTCATCCTGGCGCCGTTCTACACGCAATGGGTGGTGGACCAGGTGTTGGTGTCGGCGGACCGCGATTTACTCGTGGTGCTGGGGCTGGGGTTCGGCTTGGCGCTGCTGCTGCAAGTCGGCATTGGTCTGCTGCGTGGTTGGTCGGTGGTGTCTCTCTCTTCCAGACTCGGATTGCAGTGGATGGGCAATGTGTTCGCGCATCTGCTCAAGTTGCCGCTGGATTTTTTCGAAAAGCGGCACCTGGGGGATGTCACTTCGCGCATGTCCTCGGTGCAGACCATTCAACACACGCTCACCACCAGCTTCGTCGAGGCCATGATCGATGGGGTGATGGCGATGGTGACGCTGGTGCTGATGCTGGCCTATAGCTGGAAGCTGGCAATGGTGACGCTGCTGGCGGTCGCGCTCTATCTTGGCATCCGTGCAATTGCCTATCGGCCCATGCGCGACCGTACCGAACAACAGTTAGTGGCCGCGGCCAAGCAGCAGACACATCTGCTGGAATCGCTGCGTGGCATGCAAAGTTTGAAAGTGGCAGGTGAAGAATCGGTGCGTCGTTCCACTTACGAGAATCTACTCAACGAGACGGTCAATCAGGACGTGAAGCTGGCACGGATGTCTCTGGGCTTCAATACGGCCAGCCAGTTGGTGTTCGGCCTGGAGCGCGTCGCGGTGATCTGGATCGGTGCCAGGTTGGCGCTGGACAATGTATTTTCGGTCGGCATGCTGGTCGCTTACCTGGCCTACAAAGACCAGTTCGCCGTGCGCGTGAGCGGGTTGATCGACAAATGGATCGAGTTCCGCATGCTGCGCCTGCACGGCGAGCGGCTGGCCGATATCGTATTGACTCCGCCGGAAGAGCATCACGCACAACCGCACGCGCTGCCACCCACCGAGCCAAGCATCGAGGTGGAAGGGCTGTCGTTTCGCTACGCCGACGGCGAGCCCTGGGTGGTCAAGGACTGCTGTTTCACGATTGCACCAGGGGAATCGGTGTCCATCATTGGCGGGTCTGGTTGCGGCAAGACGACGCTGGTGAAGCTGTTGCTGGGGTTACTCATACCCAGCGAGGGCACGATCCGGATCGGCGGGCACGACCTGCACAAAATCGGCCCGCGCACTGTGCGCGCGATGATCGGCGTGGTGATGCAGGACGATCAATTGTTCGCAGGCAGTATCGCCGACAACATCGGTTTCTTCGATACGGATTTCGAGCTGGAACGGATCGAGGCGGCGGCACAGTTGGCGGCGGTGCATGAGGATATCGCCGCGATGCCGATGGGCTATCACACACTGATCGGCGATATGGGGAGTTCGCTTTCGGGCGGCCAGAGGCAGCGGATCATCCTCGCGCGTGCGCTGTATCGGCAGCCGAAGCTGCTGTTCCTCGACGAAGCCACCAGCCATCTGGATGTCACCCGCGAGCGCCTGGTCAACGAGGCGGTGAAGCACTTGCAGCTGACCAAGGTGATCGTGGCGCACCGCCCTGAAACCATTGCCAGCGCCGACCGTATCCTGGTGATGGCGCATGGACGGATCTTGCAGGAAGTGAAGTCGCAGCAATCGCCCGAAATATCATGTCCTGATGATCACGTCTTGAGTGCGTGAGCACAGGTCACACCCGTTGGCGCGCGATGTTCGAGCCGCTGTACGCCGTGGGCATCTGCGCGGTTCGCCATCAGGCCCGCGCCATCATGCAACAGGCGCGGCCGAAACAGCCGGCGCCTGTTGTGCGTCATGTAATCACGGGCATTACTTCGGCAACGGCGAGCGTCCCTGGATCGAAAGCGACGCAGCATTGCCAGCGGCGCCAGTACCCGGCTGCCCACCGCCGACAAACAGCGTGTAGTCGCCCGCTTCCACCGCGCGCTGCCCGCTGCGGTCCACATCGCTCAAGGCGCGCGCATCCAGGCTGAAGGTCAGCGTGCGTTGCTCGCCCGCGGCAAGATGCACGCGTTGGAAACCGACCAGGCTGCGCAACGGCGACTGCGGGCGATCCGGATATTGCAGATACACCTGCGCCACCTCATCGCCAGCCCGTGCGCCGGTGTTGCGCACCGTGGTGGTGAGCTGCAGCGTATTGCCGGCCTGCAACGTGGTGCTGGACAGCTGCGGCGCATCGTAGGCAAAGCTGGTGTAGCTCAGCCCATAGCCGAAAGGGAATAGCGGCTCGCCCTTGAAGTAGCGATAGGTGCGGCCCTTCATGTCGTAGCTGACGTAAGCCGGCAGGTCCTTGGTGGAGCGGTAGAACGTCACCGGCAGGCGACCGCCGGGGTTGTCGTCGCCGGCCAGCATGCGTGCGATCGCGGTGCCGCCGGACTGGCCCGGGTACCACGCGGCCACGATCGCATCGGCGTGTGCCTTGGCCCAATTCAAGGCCACTGCACTGCCACTCATCAACACCACCACCAACGGCTTGCCCGAGGCCTTGGCGCGCTCCAGCAGCGCTTGCTGCGGCGCGGGCAGGGCGATGTCGTTGCGGTCGCCGCCGTCGAAGCCGGGCACATCGATACGCAACTCTTCGCCTTCCACATCCGGAGACAGACCGACGAATGCGACCACTGCGTCTGCCTGCGCCACGGCCTGCTCGACTTCGGCCAGTTGCGCGGCGGCAGGAGCCAGCCATTCCAGGCGCACGCCCTGGTCCTGGCCGCGGTGCTCCATCTCCAGGCGGATCTTGCGTGGGCGCGTATCGTCGAAATGCAGCAAGGTTTCTACGCTGCGGCCATCGGCGTTGTGCATGCCGGCCGGCACGTGCTTGTCTTCGGCGTTGCCGGCAACCACCAGCTTGTCGTCGATATACAGCCGCACCGGATCGTGGCCGGTGCAATCGAAACAACGCGCCACGCGCACTGCCAATGTGTACTCGCCAGCGCTGGGTGGCAGCAATTCGCCGCTCCAACGCACCGCATAACGGTCTGCCGGTACGCCCTTCGCCGGGGCGACCTGGTCCCAGTTGAAGCTCACCGCGCGGTCCTGCCGCACCACGCGCGCAGCACCGGTCATGTCGACGTTGTCGAAATACTCGCCACGCAGCCCCGGCTTGCCATCGCTGCGCAACGCCGTCTCTGGAATCATGCCCGGCACGCCGGCCGCCAACGGTGCGCCTTGCGCGTAACTCACCTGCTGCGCCCCGAAGCGTTGGCGCAGGCCCAGCAGCGGCGTTACCGGCGCGGACGAGGTGCCCTGGTAATTGGCTTCCAATGCAGCCAGTGCGTCGGCATTCGGGCCGATCACCGCCAGCCGCGTGCCGGCTTTCAGCGGCAAGGTGTTGGCCGCGTTCTTCAACAGCACGATCGACTGGGCAGCCGCCTGCAAGGCCAGCGCACGGTGCGCGGCGTTGTCCACATCCTTCGCGCCGAGCCGTGCGTACGGATCCTTGCGCGGCGCCTCCAGCTCGCCCAGGCGGTAGCGGGCGGCAAACAGCCGCACCAGCGATTGATCCAGCAGCGCCTCGTCCACCTCACCACGCTCGATCGCCGTACCGAGTTCGCGGTAGGCATGCCCGCAATTGAGATCGTGCCCGGCCTTGAGCGCGGCGGCCGAGGAGCCGGCGTTGTCCGGGCGGAAATAATGGAACTGGGTCATGTCCTCCACCGCATCGCAGTCGGACACCACAAAGCCCTTGAAGCCCCAATCGCCACGCACGCGCCCATTGAGCAGCCAGTCGGCCGCGCATGCCGGCGTGCCATGCAAGGAGTTGTACGCGCACATCACCGAGCCCGCCTGGCCCTGGACCAGCGCGGCGCGGAACGCGGGCGTATAGGTCGCCTCGACATCGCGCGGCGACACATCCACATCGAAGCCATGCCGGCCCGGCTCGGGGCCGCTGTGCACGGCGATGTGCTTGGGCGTGGCGATCGTGCGCGGATGGTCGAGATCGTCGCCCTGCAAGCCGTGAATGAAGCCCACCGCCATTTGCCCGGTGAGGAACGGATCTTCGCCGTAGGTTTCCATGCCACGGCCCCAACGCGGGTCGCGGAAGATGTTGATGTTCGGCGACCAGATGGTGAGGCCGGCGTAGCGCTTATGGTCTTTGCCGGGGCCACCGGCCTGATTGAACTTGGCGCGCGCTTCGGTGGAGACCACCGTGCCCACTTGCTGCATCAATTCCGTATTCCAGCTCGCTGCCAGGCCAATCGCCTGCGGAAAGACAGTGGCGTAACCATTACGGGCGATGCCGTGCAGGCCCTCGCTCCACCACTCATAGGCGGGGATGCCCAAGCGCGGAATTGCCGGCGCATCGTTCATGGCCTGCGCCACTTTTTCGTCGCGGCTCATTTGCGCCACCAGCGCGGCGGCGCGCTGTTCGGGCGTGCTGTTGCGGTCGGCGGGCGCGGCGAGTGCGATACAGGGCAGGCCAAGGCTCAGGCCCAGGGCCATGGCAAGGCGCGAGACAAACACAGATGACATCGATTCACTCCTGGGCAGCGGTGAGATTCGCCGGCGTTGTTCTGGTGTTGCCGCAGGGCTGCGGCAGGGTTGGAATCCGGCGCGGCGGTGTCATGCGCGCCATTGGTGTAATGGGTGTTGCTGGTACTGCGGCGGGCCCTCATCCGCCCCTGCGGGGCACCTTCTCCCGCCAGCGGGAGAAGGACACCCAACGCGGGCGAGGCCATGCGAGCGAGAACAAGGGCACGCATGCGGGAAAGGGCGCGCATGTCCGGACATCACGTTCTTCTCCCGCCTGGCGGGAGAAGGTGCCCGAAGGGCGGATGAGGGCCGCTTTGCAGCTCATTTCGCTGCCCCTGCCTCCGGCGGCTCCGGCGGAGCGCCTGCCAGCGTCGATGCCAGGTCGCGCACCTGCAGCGTGGATTGCAACTGCGCCAGTCCCGCCTTGCTGCTCACGCGCACGGTCAGCGGCTCGCCCGGCAGCAGGTCGAAGGCGTTGTCCGACAACGTGGCATCCATGTCGCCGAACGATAGCCACACCTCGCGCGCCAGCGTGTTGCTGGTCAGGGTGAGTGCGTAGCCATCGCCGTCGGCACGCCACTGGCTGTCGATCTTCGCCGTCGGCAAGGCGAGTTGCTTGGCCGGCGCGAAGAACACCACCTCACGCGACAGCAGCGTATCGCCGTCCAACAACTCGAATACCGCGTAGGTGCGCTTCGGATCGGCCTTGCCCAACAATTGCTTGTCGCTGAAGTTGCCGACCTGCAGGCTACTCAGCGGTTTGACGCTGGCTTTTTCTTCGCGCTTGCTCAGCACCTTGCCATCCATGCCCATCACCCGCATGCGCCAGCGTGCGGCCAGCGGGGTGGTGCGGTCGGACACCAGCGACACCTCGGTCTGGCCCTTGTCGTTACGCAACGCAGCGATCATTTCCGGTGCGTAGAACCGGCGTGCGTGGTAATGCAATGCCTTCCAGCGGCCGTAGTAATCCACGCTGGACCACGACGCGCCCGGCCACACATCGTTGAGCTGCCAGTACAGCGAGCCCATCGATTGCGGACGCGAGGCGCGCAGATGCGAGGCAGCGATGTTGATGCCCTCGGCCTGCATCAGCTGGCTCAGGTAGACGAAGCTTTCGAAATCCTTGGGTTCGCCGAATTCGCGGCGGATGTACAGCATCAGCCGCTTGTTGCCGTTGCCCTTGTCGAACTTCTGATGCACACGCATCACCGGCGATTCCGGATCCATGTCGCCGGGCTCGGCGAACGCGCGCACGGTACGCATGTCCGGGAACGACTGCAGGCCGTATTCGGACATGAAGCGCGGGGTGACGTTGAGATATTCGGTCACCGGCAGGGCGGGGCCGCCCCACACCTTCCAGTAATGCATGTCGCCATCGTTGGCCTGGTCGGCAGCGCCATCGAAATCGGTGCCAGGCGAGGTGGCCCAGTACGGCACGTCGCTATCGTAGGTGGCCACCACGTCGCGGAACACGGTGCCGAACAAGGTGGTCATGCCACGTTCGATGCGGCTGCGTTCTTCCGGGTCCACCGATTGCTTGAACTTGACCCGGTCGCCCCAGTTTTCCCAGCCGGTCTGCACTTCGTTGTTGCCGCACCAAAGCACAATACTGGGGTGATTGCGCAGCCGCTTGACCTGCTCGATCGCCTCCTGCCGGGTGTTTTCGCGGAACTCCACGTCGTATGGCGGCACCGCGCCGCCGAACATGAAGTCCTGCCAGATCATGATGCCCAGTTCGTCGGCCACGTCGTAGAAATAGTCGTCCTGGTAATGTCCGCCGCCCCACATGCGCAGCATGTTCATGTTGGCATCGCGTGCGTCCTGCAAGGTGCTGCGCATGCGCTCGTGATTCACGCGCGCGGGGAACGCATCCAGCGGAATGAGATTTGCGCCCTTGGCGAAGATCGGGATGCCGTTGATCACGATCTCCATGCTCTTGCCCCACTTGTCCTTTTCGCGGCGCAGCTCCACCGAACGCAGGCCGGTGACACGCTTGATCTGCTGGCTGTCGCCATCGGCATCGCGCACGGTGGCCACGAAGGTGTAGCGGTCCTGCGCGCCGTAACCGGCCGGAAACCAACGCTTGGGCTTGGCGATGCGCACCGCCAGGTCGATGCGATTCTGGCCGGGATCGACCACCGCATCCTGGATGAACTGGCCGACTTTCTGCCCATCCGGGCCCAGCACGTCCAGCGTCAGCTGCACCGGGCCGCTGCGACCGGCCTGCAGTTCCAGCTGCGCCCGCAATTGCGCGCTCTCGGCATCCACACGCTGCTGGGCGATATGCAGCCCGTCCACGCGCACGGCGTCCCACGCTTCCACGCGCACATCCTTCCAGATGCCGGCATTGACCATGCGCGGGCCCCAATCCCAGCCGAAGTTGTACGGCGCCTTGCGCACGTAGGTGGAGCTGTGTCGCGCCTCGGGCTCGTCGCCGAAGGCCGAATCGTAGGCGCCCGGCAGCGCGTACGGCTGCTTGGCCAGCCACGGCTGGATCTTCTTGATCGGCGAGTACAGCTTGACCTCAAGGACGTTGTCGCCGCGCTTGAGCAGGGACTTCGCATCCACGCGCCATTGCCGGAACATGTTGTCGGCGCTGAGCAGTTTCTTGCCGTTGAGGGTCACTTCGGCAAACGTGTCCAGGCCGTCAAAGACCAATTCGACATGTTCGCGCTTGAGCGTGGCCGCATCCACGTTGAAGCGGGTCTGGTACTGCCAATCGCTCAGGCCGGCCCACTGGATCTTGCCTTCGTTGTCGCGATAGAACGGGTCGGGCACGATCTTGGCGGCGATCAGATCGGTCTGCACCGCACCCGGCACCTGCGCCGGCAGCCACGCCGCCGCTTTGGGATACGTCTTGGCCTGCTCCTGGCCCGGCACCAGCCGCACCTGCCAGCCGGTGTCCAGCGTCACCGCCGTGGGCGGCGCTGCCCAGGCCTGCGAGATGGCCAAGGTCAGGGCAAGCCCGAGACGGGCGGGGGCGGGAACAAAACGCTGACGGGACAGGGGCATGCGTGACTCTCCTTGGATGGCTCAGCGCGTGGCGGCGGGGGGCGACTGCGCGGTGGTTTCAATCAGTTGAACGGCGCCGATGGCATACAACGGGCCGCGGATCGGTGCGGTGAAGCGCAGGCAGAGATCGTGGATGCCGGTGCGTGCAGGCAGTGCGGTTTCCAGCGTGAATTGTTCGCCCAGGGTGTCGCTGCGCGGCAACTGCACGCTGGCGATCAATTCGCCATCGCAGCCCAGACGCACTTCCAGTTCACCGCCGCGGGTTTTGGCCGGGTACTGCACGACCTTGGATTGCTCGTGCGCCAGGCCGAAGTTGTTGGGCAGGCGTGCGGCTTCGATGCGGATCGCGCCGATGCCGTCCAGGCGCGCCTGCGGATACATGCGGCAGGCATGGAACAGGTCGACGTTGTAGACCGGCGTGTCGGCGGCGGTCATCTCCGGCAGCAGCGGCAGACGCAAGCCGAGCGCGCCGGTTTCCACGCAGTGTTGCAGCCCTTGCGTGTCCACGCGCAACAAGCCGGCGCGATCGAAGGTGCGGCTGCGCGTGGCCGCCAGCGGTGTGCCGCTGGCATCGAACGCCGTGGCCTTGACCGTGGTCGGCAATTGAATCGTAAACGGCGCGTTGTAGCGCGGCGACGCCGGCGTGGGCTCGCTGCCGTCGACGGAGTAGTGCAGCGTCCCTGCGCCGGTCTGCGTGCTCAGTGCCACCTTGGCCGGGCCACCGCCGAGCACCGGGTTGGGGCCGTTTTCCAGCGCGATATCGGCGGCGAATGCGCCGTCGCTGTAGTCGATGCCCAGCGCCTTGTAGCGCTGCAGCTGCGCCGGCATGCGCGCCAGAAAGCTGTTCCAGTTGCGCGCTGCCGGTGACGACCAGCTCACTTCCGCCACCGCAGACAGACGCGGGAACAAGGCATGGTCCACATGCCACTTGGACGGGATGTATTCGGCCCACAACGCACCTTGTGCGCCCAGCACGTGCTTGGCCTGTTCGGCGCTGAGCTCGGCCGGCACCGGGTCGAATGCGTAGACCTTCGACAGCGGCAGCACGGTCAGGCGACCGTTCGGTTCGTCGCTGCGCGTGGTCTGCAGGTTGTCCAGATACAACCAGTCGCCTGGCGCAAGCACCGCATCGTGGCCTTGCTTGGCCGCAGTCACTGCACCTTCGACGCCGCGCCACGACATCACCGACGCACTCGCCGGCACACCGCCTTCCAGAATTTCATCCCAGCCGATCATGCGCCGGCCGTGCTGGGTGAGGTAGGTCGCCAGCTGTTCGTTGAACCAGCCCTGCATCGCATGCGCGTCCTTGACCCCGAGCTTGCGCATCTGCGCGCGCACCGCCGGCGAGGCGTCCCATTGATCCTTGACCGCCTCATCGCCACCGATGTGGATGTAGGTGGACGGGAACAAGGTCAGCACTTCGTCCAGCACATGGGTGATGAAGGTCAGGCTGCGTTCGCTGGTGTTGAACAGATACGGATTGACGCCCCAGTTCACGCCCACCTGGGTGCGTACACCGGGGACGCCTACCTCTTCGGGATAGGCGGCAACGGCCGCCTGCGCATGCCCGGGCATGTCCAATTCGGGCAACACCGTGATGTGCAGGCGCGCCGCATACGCGACGATCTCGCTGATCTGTTCCTGCGTGTAGAAGCCGCCATAGCGCTGCGGTGTGCCGTGCTGGCCGCCACCGGGCGGGGTGCGCCATGCGCCCACCTCGGTGAGCTTGGGATAGCGCTTGATCTCGATGCGCCAGCCCTGGTCGTCGGTGAGATGCCAATGCAGCACGTTGAGCTTGTGCAGGGCCATCGTATCGAGCACATGCTTGACCGTGTCCACATCATGAAAATGACGGGCCACATCCAGATGCTGGCCGCGCCAGCTGAAACGCGGCCAGTCGGCAATCGCCACCGCCGGCACCTGGACCTCGCCCTTGCGCGCATCCGGTGTCATCAATTGCCAGGCGCTGATCGCGCCATACAACAAGCCGGCGCCATCGCGTGCGGTGATGCGCACGCCCTTGGCATCGACATCCAGGCTGTAGCCTTCCTTGTGCGCCACCGGCGCCTTTGCGCTGCGTTCCAGGCGAATGCTGCCCGGCGATGCGTTGGTTTCGGCGCGCACTTCCAACCGCAGCCCGCGCGTGCGCTGCAGCAGGTCGGCCAGATGTTCGGCACTGCGGCGTGCATCGGCATCGCCGGGCACGATCGAGATCACCGTGCCGGTGCCCACCGTAAAGCTGCCGCTACCGCGCTTGACTTCGACTGCGGCAGGAATCAACGGCAACGGTGCACTCGCCGTGGCTGCCGTCGCAGCGGCAGGTGTGTCTGCCGTGGCAACGGCCGATGAGGTGCCTGGCGCACGTTGACTGCAGCCGGCAAGTGACGCGGCGGCGAACGCGAGCGCAAGCAGGCGCGAGGAGAACGGCGCGACGGTTGTCAGGCGTGCGGTGGGTGCGGAGTTCGACATCATGCAATCACATCCCGGTGTGGCGGCGGTACACGGCAGCCACGCACAGTAGCAAAGCCGTCTTGGAAGGCGCAGGGACTGGCGCACGCTTCGTCCGGGTACACGACGCAGCGACTGCGCCGTCGTGCGCCCAATGCAACCGCGTCGGTCCCTGCCAAACCGGCGCGGGCAACGCTCGAATCGGACTGCACGTTAGGCAATCCGATTCCAGCACCTGCGCTACACCGGCGGTACTCACCTGACGGCTGTGCAGTCGTGTTGTTCGCTGCGTTTAGCGCTGCGCGGTCGGCAACTCGTCCCACACCTTCGGATCTTCCGCGCCCAGCACCCAGCAGCTGAAGCCTTCCAGGCCGTACTGCTTGGTCAGTTCGTAACGCGCCTTGAAGCTGCGTGCGTCCGGGCGGAACACCCACTCGCGCATGTCGTCGCGATAGAAGTAGAACCACGATTCCTGCTCGACCGGATCCCACTGCACGGTGGCGTTCTGTTCGATCGCCAGCGGGAAGGATTCGTCGGCATCGATATAGGTGGCCGAAATATTCGACGCTTCGGTGCCGTCTTCCTTCACCGGGTTGCCGGTGTACCAGCGGTAGCCGTAAGTCGCGATGCCCAGCGACAGCTTTTCCTTCGGCACCTGGGTGATCGCGTAATCCAGGTGCTTCTTCATCCACACCATGCCGTCGACCGGGCCCGGTGTGGTCCAGCGGGTGTGCTGGTCGTAGGTCATGATGCTGACTAGGTCCGCGGCTTGGCCCAGCGCCTTCAGGTCATACGCGCCGCGCCAGTATTCCCACATCCACTTGGAGAACTGGCCGCCTTCGGCGTGCCCCGGTGCGTTCGGTACCACGGCGACCGACATCTTGAAGCCGGCCTTGTGCAGCGCATCGGCGGTCTGCTTGACCATCAGCGTATAGGCATCGCGGTCGGTCCAGGCGATGTTCTCGAAGTCGAACTGGAAGCCGTAATACTTGTGCTGCTTGCCGTGGATCAGTAGCGATTCGATCATGCGCTTCTTGGCCGCTTCGTCGTGCATCAGCTTGTGGAAGCCCTCACGCCCGGTGGTCATCGACAGGATCGGCATCACGCGCAGCTTCTTCTGCTTGGCGATGTCGTACAGGTACCTATTGGGCGTGCCGTTGACCAGGCCGTTTTGATCCACGCCGTACCAGGTCGGCACCACCACATCGATCTTGTCGACGTTGGCGATGAACGAGTTGGTCGATTTCTGCGTGTTCATCAGATAGAACAACGCCGTGGGATTCTTGGCCAGGGCCGGGGCGCAGGCGAATGCCAGCGCAAGCAACATCCAGGTCAATCGCTTACTCATGAAAGACAACATCCGTCAGGGAGTGGGAGAGGAAAGGGCGATGCGGAAGACATAGGCGCTCTCGCCAACCGGCTTGACCGGCAGGCGCAGGTGCAGGCCATCGGCGCGTTGTTCGAACGGGATCTGCTTGCCGTTGCCCAGCAAGGTCACGCCGCGCACGCCATCTGCCGGGGTGAGCGAGCGGATCACCGCTTCGCCACTGCTTGGCCAGCCCAATTCGATCGCATACAGGGCGCCGTCGCGAGTGGTGAAGCGGAAATCCTCGGCCGTATACGGTTTGGTCTTGACGTCCTGGAAGGTGCCGCCCACCACTTCGGTCGGGCCTTCGCCGTACACGCGCCACGGCGTGCTGTCGTAGATCGCGCCGCCGTTGGTCTTGAGCCACTTGCCGATCGCCAGCAGGATGCCGCGCTCGGTGTCGGGGATCGAGCCGTCCGCACGCGGGCCGATGTTGAGCATCAGGTTGCCGTTCTTGGCCACCACATCGGCCAGCATGTGGATGATGAAGGTGGGCGATTTATAGGTATCGTTTTCGATATAGCCCCACGAGGCATTGCTCACCGAGGTGTCGGTCTGCCAGTGCGTGGGATGGATGCCGGTGAGCTGGCCGCGCTCGATGTCCAGCGTGCCGGCGCCTTCCGGGAATGCGCCGAGTTTGTAGTTCACCACCACACCGCGGTCGGCCTCGGTACGCGCCGCGCCCTGGTTGTAGTAATAGGCCAACATCGTCGGCAGGCTGCGACGGAAGGTGGGATGGGCAATCCACCAATCGAAATAGATCAGGTCCGGGTGATAGGTGTCGATCAACTCGGTGGTGCGTGCCAACCAATCGTCCAGCCAGGCTTGCGACACCGGCGTCCAGTCGTTGGCAACGTCGGCATCGTCCTTGCCCGGCAAACGCACCTGCGCCGGGCCATAGAGCGCGGCGTAACGCGGGTCGTTGACGTCCGAATCGAAGCTGCGCCCGCCATCGAAGAACCAGTTGTGCTCGGCGCGGTGCGACGACAGGCCGAAGTGCAGGCCCTGCGCGCGGATGGCGGTGGAGAGTTCGCCCAGCAGATCGCGCTTGGGGCCCATCTTCATCGCGGTCCAGTCGGACAACTTGGAGTCGTACAGCGCGAACCCGTCGTGGTGTTCTGCCACCGGCACCACATAGCGTGCGCCGGATTCGCGGAACAGCTTGGCCCAGCCCTTGGGGTCGAACTTGGGCGCGGTGAACTTGGGAATCAGATCCTTGTAACCGCTGGTCGCCTGCGGACCATAGGTCGCCACGTGATGGGCGAATTCCTTGGAGCCTTGCAGATACATGTTGCGCGAATACCACTCGCTGCCGAACGCCGGTACCGAGAACACGCCCCAGTGGATGAAGATGCCGAACTTGGCGTTGTCGTACCACGCCGGCGATTGATATGCCTTCAGTGCCGCCCAGTCGGGACGGAACGGACCCTTGCGTGCGCCAGCTTCGGCTTCGCGTACCAGGCGCTCGCGTTCGGGCGCGTATTTGGCGGTGGCGCTGAGCCACTGCTGGTCGATCTGTTCGGGACTGAGCGTGGTGGCGGTCGGGGCAGTCGGCGATTGCGCCGCGTTGACGTGCAACGCCGGCAGCGCGAGCAGCAGAGCGAACGCAAGCAGTCGACTCCTGGGTGCAGCTCCGGCGTGGCGGCGGGATGGAGCCGCAAACACGCGGCTATCGGTCGTCATGGGAACTGCACTCCTGTAAGCGAAACGCGTCGGTCATGCTGCGGCCGCGCGGGGATGGCAAAAGCGGGCCTGGCGATGCTCCCTCGGCGGCGAAGGGGCGTGGCCAGTACCACTCCTTGGTACGACATCAAGCTATGCGCCGCATGCAACGCATCGCTCAAAAAAAGCGCGCCACCGTGGAGGGTCGGTGGCGCGCCGGGACTACATCAGAACTTGAAGTTCAGCTGGGCCTGGTAGCCGCGACCGTTCTTGTAGAACGCCGTCGGGGTGTCCCTGGTTCCGCTGTACAAGCGGTAGGTGGAATCCAGCAGGTTGGTGGCGCCGAAGGTGAGACCCATGTAGTCGGTGATCTGATACGAGGCGGTCAAATCCAGCTGCTTGTAGCTGTCCGAGAAGTCTTCCGATCCCAGGCGTCCGATCTGGGTGAAGTACTTGGAGCGGTAGCTGTAGTTCACGCGCACCGTCCAGTCGCCGTGTTCCCAATACGGGATCACGTTGTAGGTGTCGCGCGACAGGTAGGGCAGGTTCAAGCCGGAGCTCGCATCGGATTTGGCAAACGTGTAGTTCGCCTGCAACCCGAAGCCCAGGCCGAACGTCTGCTGGTAGTTGATCGATGCACCCTTGACCTTGGCGTCGGAGGCGTTTGTGGGCGTAGTTACCTGATAAAGGCCAGCGGGATTCAAACTTGTTGCCGGACGTTGCTCGGCCACGGTGGTGCTCACGATGTACGAGCTGATGTCCCGGTAGAACACCTCACCAGACAACATGCTCGAAGGCGCGAAATACCACTCGGCCGCCAGGTCGTAGTTGGTTGACTCGTAAGGCTTCAAGTCCGGATTACCGCCGCTGGCGGTCAGGTTGCCGTTGCCGCTGTTGACGGTGAACGACCCCGCCAGATCGGCGTAACGCGGACGTGCCATGACCTTGGCGGCCGAGAAGCGCAGCACGGCATCGTCGGTCACGTCGTAGGCGATATTGAAGCTCGGCAACGCTTTGCGGTAATCGTGCGTTTCCACAACGCGAGAGTAGCTATCGCCATTGTCGGCACTTTGCCAATACTCGGACTTGTCGGTCGTATCGAGCAGGCGCACGCCGACGTTACCGCGCCATTGGCCGGATTCGAAGTTCAACTGCGTGTAGACGTTCTGGGTAATCTCTTTAACGTCGAACGAGCCACCGAAATCGGTGGTATAGGGGCCTTGCGGCTGCGCCAACAGATAACGGCGCACGGCGCCCAGGTTGGCGGTTGGCCAGGTGGTGAGGTCGCCGCTGGCACCCAGGCCGTCGTACAGGCTGCTCTGCGTAGTACCCGGGTTGAACTGCGTCAACGAAACCGGGTCGGTGGTGTTGATGCGGTTGCCGCGTGCGTCAACGCCATTGTCGTGATTGATGTACTTGTAGCCGAACTGCAGTTTGTTGAACGGGCCCAGCGCCAGATCGCGCGACGCATCCCACTGGAAATATTTTTCCTGGTCCTTGCTCTTCTGGTAGTAAATGCCGCCCGCCTGCATGATGTCGGTATTGGTGCCCGGAACTTTGCCTTGCTGGCCCGGAGTCAGTCCGGCCGGATTGCCAGGAAGCGCCCAGTTGGCCGCGCCGCCGTTGTCGTAGTTCACCGCGGTATTGCGGCCGTCGAACGCGTAGTTGTACCCGCCATCCTGCATCAGGTACTTCATCAGGTATTCGGGGTTCTTGCCGCCGGTGGCCTCGGTATCGCCGATCTGGGTGGTGAACACCCACTTCTCGCCCGACCAGTCGTGCCGCAGGTTCAGGCTCTTGGTGGTGACGGTGCTCTCGCGGTAGTTGGTGTCCATCTGCGCATACGGCTGGTCATTGACGCCGCCTTGCGTGTTGTCGGACACCGTGGCCGAGGTGACCACCCCGTTCTCCACATTGGCGCGGGTTACCTTTTCCAGATCGTTGTTACAGGCCGGGCACACGTAGCGCGCCTGACTGTAGTTGTTGTACTTGCCCTTGATGTAGATACCGGTCAGATTGAATTCGTTGTTCTCGTCCGGCTTCCACTGCAACGCGCCCTGCAAGCCGTTGCGCTCGCGGGTTTGCTGGAAGAACGCGCTGCTGATGCCGGCCGGGACGCGTGCGGTGGCGACGTTGCTGCCGTCGCCAGTGATCGTGGCGGTCGGCGGAATCTTGTCGCCGGTGGTATAGCCGAAGTATTCGATACCGGCGCGCGCCAGGTCCTGCTCGTCATGGGTGGCCGAAATCAACGCGCCGAAGGTCTCGTCGTCGTTCTTCCAACTCCACAGCGCCGAACCGCGCGGATTACCTTCTTCCGAGCGATCGTTGTAGTTGTAGCCGACCGAACCGCGGACGGTGTTCTTGGGCAGGTCCAGCGGCTTGCGGGTGTGCACGATCACGGTGCCGCCGATCGAACCCTCATCGATGCGCGCTTCGGGGGTCTTGTAGACCTCCATCAGGCCGATGATTTCCGGCGACAGCAGCGTGTAGTTGAAGGTACGGCCGCTGGTATCGGTCGGGTTGCCGCCCCAGTCGCCCGAAGCGATGGTCTGGCCATTGAGCAGGACGCGGTTCAACGCCGGGTCCGTGCCGTTGATGCTGACCTTTTCGCCTTCGCCGAACTGGCGGTCCACGCTGATACCCGGAAGATGCGACAGCGATTCGGCCGCATTGACGTCCGGGAACTTGCCGATGTCCTCGGCGCTGATCGCGTCGACGATGGAGTTGGCCGAGCGCTTGACCGCCTGGCTCTTTTCCAGCGACGCGCGGTAGCCGGTAACGGTGACGGTGTCCAGCTCGGTGGTGGCCGACGGCGTGCTGGCCGGGGCTTGTTGTTCTTGTCCGGCAGCCATTGCAGAGCCGGAGCAGTACAGAGCGGCGGTGATACAGAGTGCTAACGTCGTGGTGCGGCTGTGCATGGCTAAACCTCATTGGTTAGTGCTGTGAGCGCGCTGCCCTGCAATTAGGACGCAACGCGCTCGGCGTGGCCGGCAAAACAACACGCCCTGACCGATCGCGGTGATTCCGCCGGCACGCTTCTCCCGAAGCAGGTGCATGCGATTCGCGTGGTGAAGGAGGTGTCCCCCGTGTGGTGAAGCGGTGGAGCTAAACGCACATCAGCGAGTGGAACGTCTGGCGACGCACAACTCACAAATCTGGAATGCCAGGCGAGGGAGTGCCCGTTCTCAGTACCGAACAGTCCATGGCCCCTCCTGCCAGAACTCCGATTTGGATCGAGTCTGCGTAGCCCTGACAGCGTTGTCAACACATCGTCACAGATCTCTGTCGTGGCTGCGATTGCGCTGCAATGCAGCATTTACAAGGATGGACGCGCGTTCCGCCGCGCAGCTTGCGCAATGCTCCTTGCAAGCACGACTTTCACCATCGTCGCGTTCTATCGCAAACACCGCAACGTCATCCTCTAGCGCTGAATTTATGCCGGAATCGTCGTTTCAAGCGCAGGTTTTTGGTGAAGGACAAGTGATGCCGCAATCTGGCCGATTCGCGATTGACACAGTTGCGTTACAAGACGATTGCTGACAACGTTGTCTACCCCGTTTGCCGTTCGTCGGACAATGGGTGACGACGCCAGCCGCCGCCACTGATCAGGAGAATGCGTGAGCGCAAGCAGTCCAATGGAAGCGGTGGCCTTTCCGCGCCCCGAACCCTTCGTTGCCGCCGATGTGGGCGGGACGCACGTGCGCCTGGCGCTGGTGTGCGAAAGCAATGACGCGGGCAAGCCGGTGACGGTGCTGGACTACCGCAAGTACCGCTGCGCCGAGTATCCGGGCCTCGCCGAGATCATGGCCGCGTTCTTCGCGGAGTTGGGTTGCGAACCGGTGCACCGAGGCGTGATCGCCAGCGCCGGTTACGCGCTGGAAGACGGCAGCGTGATCACCGCCAATTTGCCCTGGGTGCTGGCGCCCGAGCAGATTCGCCGCCAGCTCGACATGCAGGCCTTGCATCTGGTCAACGATTTCGAAGCGGTCGCCTATGCGGCCAATTACATGGTCGGCAACCAGGTCATGCAGTTGTCCGGCCCGGCGCAAGGTGCCGCTGGCCCGGCGTTGGTGCTTGGCCCGGGAACGGGCCTGGGCGCGGCCTTGTGGATCCCCAACGGTGGCCACCCGGTGGTGTTGCCCACCGAAGCCGGCCACGCAGCACTGGCGCCTGCCAGTGATCTGGAAGTGGCGCTGCTGCAGGAACTGCGGCGCACGCGCACCCACGTGGGCACCGAGACGCTGTTGTCCGGTCCGGGACTGTTGAATCTGTACATCGCCTTGGCCGCCTTGCGTGGCGACACCGTGGTCCATGCCAGCCCCGCCGATATCACCGCTGCCGCATTGGCCGGCAACGATGGATTGGCGCATGACGCCTTGCAGGCGTTCTGCGGGTTCATGGGCAGCGTGGTCGGCGACCTGATGTTGCTGTATGGCGTCCGTAGCGGTGTCTATCTGGCTGGCGGCTTCCTGCCGCAGATCGCCACTTTTGTTGCCGACAGCGCTTTCGTCGCACGCCTGCTCGACAAGGGTGCTTTGCGTCCAGCGCTGGAACAGGTGCCGGTGAGCATCGTCGAACACGGCCAGCTCGGCGTCATCGGTGCAGCCAGCTGGTTCCTGCAGCACGGTCGCTGACACCCGGATCGCGATCACTTCATGGGAGCGCCCAAGGGCGCGATGAGGCGTTACCAAGAGCGCTACATCGCAGCTAGGGGCGCTCTTGCGTGTATTCCTTTTGGGGCCATACAAGTCCGCTGGTGTGACGCCTGTGGATTGGGTACCTACCGCCTGCGTTCTCCGCCGCAGCGTGTGACAACGCCATCAGGCAACGTGCGGCACACCTGGCAACGCCGAATCGCGCGCCAGCGCGCTTCGGCGCGTCTCGGTTCTCATCAGGGATAACGGCTTAGCCTCTGGCTCGCTCCGCAACGCAACCCTTCGCGCACCATTTTCGTTTCCGCAATCGCGATCCCCTTACAGATCTCCGAACCGCGACTGCAGCGCCGCGATGGCCGCTAGGCCGGCGGTTTCCGTGCGCAGGATGCGTGGTCCCAGTTGCAGGCCGGTGAAGCCCGCATCGGCAAGCACGGCGCGATCGCGTGCCGACCAACCACCTTCGGGCCCGATCGCCACGACGATGTGCCGCTGGATGCTCGATGCCAGCGTGCCCGGGCGCTGCTCGCCCTGCGGGTCCAGGGTCAGCCGTAACGCATGCGCGTCGCTGGCCTGTGCTGCGTCCTGCAGACCCAGCGGTGCGGCGACGGTGGGAATGCGGGCGCGCCCTGACTGCTCGCAAGCCGACACCACCACGCTGCGCCAATGTGCAATGCGTTTTTCCGTGCGCGCAGCATCTAGCTTGACCTCGGTGCGCTCGGCAATCACCGGCACGATCGCCGCAACGCCCAATTCGGTCGCCTTCTGCAGGATCAGATCCATCTTCTCGCCGCGTGCGATGCCCTGCATCAGGGTGATTCGCAGCGGCGATTCGTTGGAAAGTGGCTCTGCGCGTTCCACCAGCGCGCGTGCGTCGCGCTTGCCCGCCACGGTGATGCGCGCGTGGTAGTCGCTGCCGTCGCCGTTGAACAGGATGCAGGCATCGCCCTCGCGCAGTCGCAGCACGCGCAGCAGGTGATTGGCGGAGGCTTCCGGCAACGTCACTTCCTGGTCGCAGTGCAGTGGCACCGCGACATGCGAGCGGGTCAGGCGCATGCAACGGCCTCGGCGATGGCGTGGCGCGTCGTGGCCGCCAGCAACGCAAGGTGCGTCTCGTCCACGCAATACGGCGGCATCCAGTACAGCACGTCGCCGAGCGGGCGCAGCACCACGCCCTTGTCGAGCGCCGCGCGATAGGCCTTCAGGCCGACGCGTGCAGCAGCCGCAAACGGTGTGTGCTTGTCGCCGCCCTGGGTCAGCTCGAAGGCCACGATCATGCCGGCCTGACGCACGTCCGCCACGGCCGGGTGTTCGCCGACCTGTGCAGCGAGTTCACGCATGCGCGCGGCGATGGGTTGGTTGCGCGCAATCACATCGTCGTCTGCGAAGATCTTCAACGTCGCCAACGCCGCCGCGCATGCCAACGGGTTGCCGGTGTAGCTGTGCGAATGCAGGAACGCACGCTCGCGCGAATCGTCCAGGAAGGCGTCGTATACCTGCTGCGTGGCCAGTACCGCCGACAGCGGCAGGAAGCCGCCGGTCAACCCCTTCGACAGGCACAACAGATCGGGCATCACGCCGGCCTGTTCGCAGGCGAACAGGGTGCCGGTACGACCGAAGCCGGTGGCGATTTCGTCGGCGATCAAGAACGCGCCGTGGGCATCGCACAGCTCGCGTGCACGGCGCAGATACGCCGGGTGGTACATGCGCATCCCGCCTGCGCATTGCACGCGCGGCTCCAGAATCAGCGCACAGATTTCGCCTGGCGATCGTTCGAACACTGCCTGCAGCGCATCGGCCGCCTGCAGCGCGTAGTCTTCGGCGCTCTGTCCGGGCTCGGCCAGGTAGGCATCGGGCGAGGGCGTGAATATCGACTCCAGCAACAGCGGCGCATATACCCGTCGGTAGAGCGGAATATCGCCGACCGACAGTGCGCCGATGGTCTCGCCGTGATACCCGTTCTCCAGCGCAATGAAGCGCGTCCGCCGGTGCTCGCCACGATTGTGGAAGTAGTGGAAGGCCATCTTCAGCGCCACCTCCACGCCGGCCGATCCGTTATCGGCATAGAACACCTTGGACAACGGTGCGCGTCCGGCCTGGCGCGGCGCGATCGCCAACAACTGCTCGGCCAGTTGCACGGCCGGCATATGCGTGAAGCCGGCCAACATCACCTGCTCCAGTTCGCCGGCCTGGCGCGCGATGGCCGCGCCGATGCGCGGTTCGGTATGTCCGAACAGGTTGGTCCACCAACTACTGACCGCGTCCAGATAGCGGCGGCCGTCATGGCCAACCAGCCACGCG
This sequence comes from Xanthomonas bromi, assembly GCF_900092025.1. Classification (GTDB taxonomy): domain Bacteria; phylum Pseudomonadota; class Gammaproteobacteria; order Xanthomonadales; family Xanthomonadaceae; genus Xanthomonas; species Xanthomonas bromi. Next base: position 12,350 of record NZ_FLTX01000017.1, on the reverse strand, counting down.
CCTTCGCCACGCGCGATCGGCACCAGTGGCAGCGTGTGCGGGTGCTCACGCATCTGCGTGCAGGGGTGCCACACCACGTCAAGATCGCGTTGCCGCCACTGGTCGGCAGTTTGTGCGGCTGCAGGGTCTGCTAGGATTTCGGGTTCATGGACATGTCGATGCATCCGCCTATTCTATCGGCCCGCTTTGCGGCTGCGTGCGACGCATGAGCTCGCGCCTGCCGACCATCCACAAAATCACCGATCTGGGTGACGGGCCGTTCCGTCGCCAGCAGCTGGATCTGGAATTTTCCAACGGGCAGCGCCGTATCTACGAACGTCAACTCAGCCAGGGCCACGGGGCCGTGGTGGTGGTGCCGATGCTCGATGCGCAAACCGTGCTGCTGGTGCGCGAATATGCCGCCGGCGTGCATCGCTACGAGCTGGGTCTGGTGAAGGGCCGCATCGACGCCGGAGAGACCCCCGAGCAGGCCGCCGATCGCGAGCTCAAGGAAGAAGCCGGCTACGGCGCGCGCCAGCTACAGGTGCTGCGCGCGATGACGCTCGCTCCTACTTATATGAGTCACCAATCCTGGCTGGTGCTGGCACGCGACCTCTACCCCGAGCGCCTGGTCGGCGACGAGCCGGAAGAGATGGACGTGGTGCCGTGGCCGATCGCACGCCTGGACGAATTGATGCTGCGCGAAGATTTTTCCGAAGGCCGCTCGCTGGCCGCCTTGTTCATTGCGCGCGAGTGGCTGGAGCGCAACCCATGATCCGCATTCCGATGGAACTGCGCGAAACCGTGATCGCCATCGCGCGCGATGCCGGCGCCGCAATCATGGAGGTCTACGCGCAGGACTTCGCGGTGGAGATCAAGGACGACGCCAGTCCGCTGACCCAGGCCGACCTGGCCGCCAACCGCGTCATCGTCGAAGGCCTGCGGCGGATCACCCCGGATGTGCCGGTGCTGTCGGAAGAGTCTGCGCACGTGGCCTGGGAACAACGCCAGTACTGGACCAGTTACTGGCTGGTCGATCCGCTCGATGGCACCCGCGAGTTCGTCAAGCGCAATGGCGAGTTCAGCGTCAACATCGCACTCATCCATATGGGCGCGCCGGTGCTCGGGGTGGTGCAGGCGCCGGTCGATGGGCGGGTCTGGTATGCCGCACGCGGCGAAAACGCATTCCGCCGCGACGGCGACCGCGACGAGATGCTGCACACGCGCACCCCGGCGGCGACGCCGTTGCGCGTGGCTGCCAGCCGTTCGCACCGCGACGCGCGCACCGCTGCCGCGCTGGAGCGCATGGGCCAGATCGACGTGGTGGCGCAAGGGTCGTCGTTGAAGTTCTGCCGCATCGCCGAAGGCGATCTGGATGTGTATCCGCGCTTCGGTCCCACCTCCGAGTGGGACACCGCCGCCGGCCAGTGCGTGCTGCATGCCGCTGGCGGCGTGTTGCTGGCCGGCGGTAGCGGCAAACCGTTTCGCTACAACCGCCGCGATACCTTGCTCAACGGCGACTTCATCGCACTGGGCGACCCCAATCTGCCCTGGCGCGATTGGCTGGCGTGAGCGGCGTGCGTGCGGTCTTCGCGATGGCGTGGCTGCGCAAGGTCCTGACCAACTGAAAGGTACACTCCGTCCCCGCACGCGGTTGTGTGCCACATGCCGCAGCGGGGTGCGATGGCCGCGCACGTCGCCTGCGACCTGCCGCCGGTAGCGCACTCATTTCCAAAGGTTCCAGGAACACACGATGCCTCAGACCCCGTCCACCGGCGACATCCAGCAGTTGTTGCAGTTGATGGCACGCCTGCGCGATCGCGAACACGGCTGCCCCTGGGATGTGCAGCAGACCTTCGCCAGCATTGCGCCGTACACCATCGAAGAAGCCTACGAAGTGGCCGATGCGATCGACCGCAACGACCTGGTTGGCCTGCGCGACGAGTTGGGCGATCTGTTGCTGCAGGTGATTTTTCACGCGCAGATGGCGGCCGAGCAAGGGGCATTCGGGTTCGCCGACGTGGTCGCCACGCTCAGCGACAAACTGGTGCGGCGCCACCCGCATGTGTTCGCTGCGCAACAGGCGCACGATGCGCAGGCGGTGAGCGTCAATTGGGAGCAGATCAAGCGCGAAGAACGCCGCGCCGCCGGCAATCAGGACGACTCCGCGCTTGCCGGCATCGCGCGCGGGCTGCCCGAATGGCAGCGCTCCACCAAACTGCAGTCGCGCGCGGCGCGGGTGGGGTTCGACTGGCCCGGCCCGGCCCCGGTGCTGGAAAAACTGCAGGAAGAAATCGAAGAACTGCGTGTGGAATTCGCACGCGGCCCGGTCGCCGACAACCAGGCCCGGCTGGAAGACGAACTGGGGGATGTGTTGTTCGTCTGTGCCAATCTGGCCCGGCATGCCAAGGTCGATGTCGGCGCCGCGCTGCGGCACGCCAACCTGAAATTCGAACGTCGCTTCCGTGCGATGGAAGCGCATGCGCACGCGCAGGGCACCACGCTGGATACGTTGTCGCTGAGTGCACAGGAAGCACTATGGCAACAGGTCAAGCGCGACGAATCTGCCGCCGCGCAGCTGGATGCCAGCGCCGCGCCGCACGCATGAGCAGCGCGCTGACCACGCTGTTGCTCTTTGTCGCCACCGCCGCAGCCGAATTGGTCGGTTGCTACCTCCCTTATCTATGGCTGCGAAAAGGCGGCAGCGTGTGGTTGCTGCTGCCCAGCACGCTGAGCCTTGCGATCTTCGTGTGGCTGTTGAGTCTGCATCCGGCTGCCAGCGGGCGCGTGTATGCCGCCTACGGCGGGGTCTATATCGCCAGTGCCTTGCTGTGGTTGTGGTGGGTTGACCGTATCATCCCGACCCGCTGGGATCTGCTCGGTGCCGCCTGCTGTCTGCTCGGCATGGCGGTCATCATGTTCGCCCCGCGCAACGTCTGAGCTTGGTTGCGTGCGCTGCGCATCCGTGGGGCCTCACGGTCACGCGGAGCGAAATTCGCGACATCCAGTCGCCGCGCGAGCTGATCGACTCGATGGCGCGGCAGATGAAGGCAGCGCGCGAAAAGCGCGCGCAGATCCTCGAAGCCGACGGCTCGCGTCCATCGGAAATCCTGCGCGCCGATGGCGGAAAGCAGGCCGCCGTGCTCGAGGCCGAAGGGCGCAAGGAAGCCGCCTTCCGCGACGCCGAAGCGCGCGAACGCCTGGCCGAGGCGCATACCATCCAGAAGGTGTCCGATGCCATCGCCATCGCCATCGCCAACGGCAGCGCCAGTGTGCAGTCGATCAACTATTTCGTCGCACAGAAGTAGGTGGAAACGTTCAAGGCGCTGGCGACCGCGCCAAATCAGAAATGCGTGCTGATGCCGATGGAATCCAGCAGCATCAGCGGCTCGATCGCCTGTATCGCCGAGTTGGCCAAGCAAGCGATCGGCAAGTCCGAGCCAATCGCCGTGCGCGCGCCGCCGATGCCGCCGCGCGCAGGAAGCTGAGCCATGCGCTGGGATGTAGCGGTCTGGGCGGTGCTGGTACTGCTGTTGATTGCGGCCGAGACCTTGGTGCGGGTGCCTTGCTGCTATGGATGGAGATCGCTGCTGCAGCGGCGTGCGTGTTGGTGTTGCCGGACATCGCGTTGCGGTTGCAGATCGTGGTCTTCGTGGTGCTCGGCGTCGTCTCGCTGCAGCTGTATCGCAACTGGTTTCGCGGCAAGGACCGCCAGAGTGAGCGTCCGTTGCTCAATCGACGCGCCGAACAGTTGATTGGACGTCGCGTCCTGCGCGATCAGGTCATCCAGGATGATCGTGATCCGCCCAGATCGAGGATGCGTTCTGGTGGTCGCCGGTCCGGATCTGGCGGCCGGCATGCCGGTGCGCATCGTCGCTGTCGATGGCACGACCTTGCTGGTGCAGCCGGCCAGTTGATGTATGCGGGGCGGGCACGCGCTGCCGTGTCCACGGACGTATTGTTGCAGCGCGGCGTAGTCGGGCGCCCGTCAATGCCCTCCCATCAGCGTCACCGCGCTGCCGCGCGTGTGCCGTTCCCCCAAGCGCGGCAGGATGGCGATAATGGACGTCTTTCCTGTGGACCGGCGCGCATGACCCAGAAGACCATCCTCAATGACACCCATCGTGCGCTCGGCGCCAAGATGGTCGACTTCGGCGGTTGGGACATGCCGATCCACTACGGCTCGCAGCTGGACGAGCACCACCAGGTGCGTCGCGACGCCGGCATGTTCGACGTCAGCCACATGACCGTGGTCGATCTGCACGGTGCGCGGGTGCGCGAGTTCCTGCGCTACCTGCTCGCCAACTCGGTGGACAAGCTCAAGGTCTCCGGCAAGGCGCTATACACCTGCATGCTCAATCCGCAGGGCGGGGTGATCGACGACCTCATTGTCTATTACATGAGCGAAGATTTCTTCCGTCTGGTGGTCAACGCCGCCACCCGCGAAAAGGATCTGCAGTGGATCGGCGAGCAGGCCGCACGTTTCGAGGTGCGCGTGGAAGAGCGCGGCGACTTCGCGATGATCGCCGTGCAAGGCCCCAACGCACGCGCCAAGGTCATCGAGCTGCTTGATCCGGCCGACACCACGGCAGCGAGCAAGCTCGGCCGTTTCGCTGCGCTGCAGACACGCTCGCGTGACGGCATTGCATTGTTTCTTGCGCGCACCGGCTACACCGGTGAAGACGGTTTCGAAATCGTGTTGCCGCAGGACGCCGCGGTCGCGTTCTGGACTGCATTGCTTGCGCAGGGCGTCAAACCTGCCGGTCTGGGCGCACGCGACACCTTGCGCCTGGAAGCGGGCATGAATCTTTATGGCCAGGACATGGACGATGCAGTCACCCCGTACGAGGCGGGGCTGGCCTGGACGATCGCCCTGGACGAAGGTCGCGACTTCATTGGTCGCAGCGTGCTCGAGTCGCAAAAGGCGAAGGGCGCGCCGCGTCAGCTGATCGCTGTGGTGATGGACGAAAAGGGCGTGCTGCGGCACGGCCAGGCCGTGCTCACCGCCAGCGGCGAAGGCGAGATCCTGTCCGGCACATTTTCGCCGACGCTGGGCAAGGCGATCGCCTTCGCGCGCGTGCCGGCCGGCAGCATCGAGCAGTTGCGCGTGGACATCCGCGGCAAGCAGGTGCCGTTACGCGCGGTGAAGTTTCCGTTCGTGCGCGATGGCCAGGCACAGCCCGGCGTACTCGGCGACTGAATCGCGCAGCGCCGCGCACTCCGCGCGGTGTTGCTCCCGCATCCGCATCACCCACCACCCAGCCGTCGCGCGTGCACCGGTCTTGTCGCGCGGTCTAAACTAGCCACCTGTCCCCAATCCTCATCTTTCCCGGAGCACACCCATGAGCGAGATCCCTGGCGACCTCAAGTTCCTCAAATCCCACGAGTGGGCCCGTGTCGAAAGCAGCGGCCGCGTGACCGTCGGTATTTCCGACCATGCGCAGGGCTTGCTGGGCGACCTGGTTTACGTCGAACTCCCAGGCGTGGGCGACACCGTGCAGGTCGGCAACGGTGCTGCGGTCGTGGAATCGGTCAAGGCCGCCTCCGACGTCTACAGCCCGGTCAGCGGCACCGTCGTCGAGGTCAACAGCGCGTTGAGCGACAAGCCGGAAACCATCAACGAAGACGCGTATGGCGAAGGCTGGATCTTCGTCGTCGAGATCGACGACAAGGAGCAGCTCAACGACCTGCTGGACCCGGACGACTATGCCGAGCTGCTCGAAAACGACGAGCACTGATCCGGTTTCGTTGCCGCCGGAATCCGATGGCCGCTCCCAGAGCGGCCATTTTTTTTTTGCGCGTGCCGTCGCCAGCGATGCCCGGTCTCGGTGCGGGGATTCCTCGCAGGTCGGCAGCGGGATTTGAGATGGGGATGCGTCGGTCGGGCGACGGCGATGACGCTGCAGACGAGTCGATGCGGTGTGCGTGTCGGCAGTGACGATCCAACGCGCATCCACGGCTCGCCCACCTGCACGTGTGCCGGATTTCTGACGTGAGTCGTTCGTGAGGGTCTGGCGTGCAGTCGGTGAAAAATTTTCTGTGGTGCTGCCTGTCGCGATCATCCGGCGGTGCATGCGTTGCACACCGCAGTCGGTGCGCGAACGCATGCATCGCGATCTAGGTACTCAATAAGTTTGCGCATTTCCGCTCATGCGACGGCGGAAGTGCGACGGTTGGAAAAAAAATTTTCAGCTGGCGGACAGGCGGCAAGCAGTGCCGTCGCATCGGCTTCCTGGCCCTGTCGTCGAAGCGCTCGACTTGGTGCGAAAGCGTACCGCTTAAGAAAAACAGCAGAAAAGAAGTGCTTTTTCGAAAACGCTGTTAGGCGAGTACGCGTCTCGGCCATGCGTGTACGCCGGTGCGCGCGGTGTTTCGCTGCCGCGGATGCGGCACGCGGAGATGCTTGGCTGAAAAAAAAATGCAAAAGAGTGTTGACAGTAAAAAAAAGCGTGATTAGGTTTCGCCCAGCAGACATTGCTGCGGAAGAGAGTAAGCAGAATCGACATCGCGCCGACACGCTTGTTCCGGATGTCCACCGAAGCACTAATCACGGTGGAGTCGGGTCCGCTTCCCTCCAAGAAAGCAATTGTCGTTCCGACTACGCACCCGTGTCGCCGCTCGATGCGGGTGTTTCTGTATCCGTTCCGTCGCGCATTACCTGCGGACGGTTCCCCACGACGGCATGCCGTCGCGGGGTTTGGTTCAACTGGGCGTTCAACTCCATAGTTCACTGACGAGGAGCCAATTACATGGCCACTGCAAAAGCTGCGAAAAAGAAACCCACTGCCAAAAAAGCAGTGAAGAAGACTGCCGCCAAGAAAGCCGTCAAGAAGGTCGCCAAAAAGGCAACCGCCAAGAAGGCAGTGAAGAAGACTGCTGCCAAGAAGGCCGTCAAGAAGACTGCAAAGAAGGCAACCGCCAAGAAGGCAGTGAAGAAGACTGCAAAGAAGGCAACCAAGAAGACTGCCGCCAAGAAGGCAGTGAAGAAGACTGCAAAGAAGGCGACCAAGAAGACTGCCGCCAAGAAAGCCGTCAAAAAGGCAGCCAAGAAAGCCGTCAAGAAGACCGCCAAAAAGGCAGTAGCGAAGAAGGCGACCAAGAAGTCCGCCACCAAGAAGACCGCTGCCAAGAAGCCGGTCGCGAAGAAGGTCGCCAAGAAGAAGCCGGCCGTTCGCAAGAAGAAGGCCGCTCCGGTCGCGCTGCCCGCAACCCCGGCACCGCTGATCTGATCTTGTAATACCCGATCGCCGTAAACATCGAGCTCTCTTCCCGACGCCCAGCGGGGAGGGAGCTTTTTTATGTGCCTGGCATCGGCACGGTCAGCGCGGCGCCGCGCGTTCGAGTTTGCAGACGGCGTTGGTGTCGCCATCCGCGCCAAGTCGCTGCATTGCAAGTTCTCGGCATCGCGTTGCCAAGCACGCAGACCGGTCGGCAGCGCAGATGCCGCCATGAGTCGGTTGAATCGTCGAACCACATTCAGACCGTTGTACAGATGCCTTGGCGCGACGGCATGACGCGATAAGACAGGGCCACGCAAAGTCCCGCAGCGTGCTGCGCGATACGTGTCCGCCTGGGGTGATGAAGCGTGCCGGCACTGCATCAGGTCGGTGGAGAGAGGCCGTGGGCGGACCAGGCTGCAAGACCAGGGCTGACGGTTGGCGTCTCTACGTCAGCACGTCGAACAGATGGGCTCAGCCGCAGCGCTTCTGGAAACGGGTTGTTGACGGCAGCCGAAGAACCGGTGCGTCTTGATCACCCAAGCGTTGCTCCTCCGCTCCACTCCACGAGCCGACCAACGCGCATCGGGACACGCAGGAACAACAAAGGCGGCCGAAGCCGCCTTTGTTTTGAAGTCCCCGACACGGCGTCGGGGTAGCGCGTCCACGCACTCAGCGCGGCGATGCCACCGACTTGCCGGAAGACGAGCCCTTGCCGGCCGGGTCGGGCTTCTCAGCCAACATGTTTTCGCTGCCGAAGTCGCCGTCCACATCGATGTCCAACCAACGCTTCGCCGGCAGACCGAGCGCGCGGTCCAGGATAGTCGGCAGCATGCCCGAGGGCAGGCCGCTTTCGCCGTTCCACAGGATCGCAATCCCCAGGTCGCGCTCGGGGAGCAGCGCTACGAGGCCGCGATACCCCTGCACCGCACCGGCATGGAACACCACTTGATGGCCGGCGTAATCGAACACGCGCCAGCCCAGCGCGTAGCTGGCTGCATCCACACGCTCGTGGCGCCAGCCGGAACGCATCTCGCCTGGCGTGGAGATCAACGGCGCGTGCAGCGTCGCCAGCAGCGGCGCAGGCAGCACGTCGGTGCGATGGCCGGTGTGCGCAAGCAGCCACTGCGCCATATCGCTGGCGCTGGCGTTGACGCCTGCAGCGGGCGCCAGGCGGTAGTAGGTCGGTTTGGGCGTCAGCGACACCCAACCGTTGCGGCTGCGCACGTGCGGGCGCGCCCAGTGCGGGCTAGCCTGGATGCCGGCCAGGCCCATGCTGGCGTCGTTCATGCCCAGCGGCTTGAAGATACGGCGCTCCACCGACTGCTCGTAGAAGCTGCCCGATGCGGCGAACACCACATCGCCGACCAGGCTGAAAGCCACGTTCTGATACGCGTAGCAATCGCCCGGTGTGCAGCGCAGCGGTGCGGCCGCCAGCTTGTGACTGAGCGAGTAGTAGTCGACGTTGGATTCGATATCGCGGTCGTAGGCATTGCGGGTCAGGCCGACGCGATGGCTGAGCACTTCGGCAACGGTGAGCTGGCGGGTCGCGGCGCTATCGCTGAGCTGGAAGCCGGGCACGTAGTCGACCACCTTGCTGTCCCAACGCAACACGCCATCGTTGACCAGCAGGCCGGCCATGGTGCCGGCGAAGGCCTTGGACAGCGAGGCCAGACGAAACACGGTGTGGCCATCGACCGGCTGCGGATGATTGACATCGGTGACGCCATAGCCGCGCGCGCTGAGCACCTTGCCGCCCTGCACGATGGCCATCGCCATCCCGGGCACGCGGTTGCCGTAGGTCAACTGCTCCGCCATCGATTCGAAGGCCGCCACCTCGAAGCCGGCGGCCGGCGCCAACACCCGGCTGGCCGGCAGCGAGGTGCGATAGGGCAGCGGTGCTGTGGGCGACTGCGCAAGCGTGGCCGGCTGCAGCGCAGCGGCGGTGGGCGCGGGTGTCTGCGCGGTGGAAGAGAGGGCCAGAGGCAATAACGCCCCGAGCAGCCCGATGACCAACGGTCGGAACCGTCGGCGCGTGCGCATTTCTGTCATGGTTGTCCCGCCTGTTCCACTGCCTCCGGCGATTCTAGCGCCGCGCTTTGCAATTGCACAAACTGCCGGAAGATGAATGGACATCATATTGATCCGATTGATGATTTTAAGTTCAGAAATCGAGTGTTCCCGGGTGGTGGAGGCATCGGCTTCCGTTGATGGTGTTCGAGCTGCAAGCCCCGTGCCCGGGCACGGATGCGTCCGGCTTGTCGTGTGCTGCGCTCGCGCGCTGGTGGTGCTGCGTCGCATCGGCTAACTTTGCGCGCTTCTTTCGCGCGTGCTGCCGCTGCCATGTGCCTGTTGTCGGGTCCGCTTGTGCGGGCGGGTGTTACATGATGACTAATTCCTCGATGCCGCAATCTGCGGCTGGCCGTTTGAGTGCGGCGCTAAGAAGCTCGCCGCCGTTGGCATGGTCGTTTCTTTACTTTTTCTGCCTGCTCAGCGGTTACTACGTGTTGCGTCCGGTACGCGAAGCGATGGGCGCCTCGGCCGATGTGGAGGCGCTCTTTCCCACCGGCATGATCGCGTTCTTCGCCGCGCACGGCATGCCGTTGAAGGACTTCACGTTGCAGGTGCTGTTCACCTGCACATTCCTGATCATGGTGCTGTTGCAGCCGGTGTACGGCGCGCTGGTCAGCCGCTATCCGCGGCGGGTGTTCCTGCCGATGGTGTACGGCTTCTTCATCGCGACCCTGCTGCTGTTCTACGTGTTGTTCGACACGGGGGTGCCGGGACGCGGCATGGCGTTCTTTTTGTGGGTGACCGTCTTCAACCTGTTTGCGGTGGCGGTGTTCTGGAGCTTCATGGCCGATGTCTTCAGCAATGCGGAGGCGCGTCGCTACTACGGCTATATCGGTGCGGCGGGCACGTTGGGCGCGTTTCTCGGGCCGATTCTCACCCGCACACTGGTCGAACGCATCGGCATTGCGCATCTGATGCTGGTGTCGGCCGGGTTTTTGACGGTGTGTGTGGTCTGCGTGCTGCGTCTGCGGCTGTGGGCCGTTGCGCGCGAACAGGAGCGCCAGCTGAGCTCGGGTGAAGTGCCGATGGGCGGCGACGTGCTCGGCGGCCTCAAGCTGATCGTGCGTGAACCGCTGTTGCGCTGGCTGGCCTTCATGGTGTTGTTCGGCATCGGTGTCGGTACCTTGCTCTACAACGAGCAGGCAGCGCTGGTGCGGCGGCTTTACACGGATGCGGCGGCGGCCACCGCCTACTATTCCAGCATCGACCTGGCGATCAACGCATTGGCGCTGGTGCTGCAATTGTTGGTGACGCGCGCGTTGCTATCGCGCTTCGGCATCGCGCCGGCCTTGTTGCTCCCGGGTGTGGCGATCATGCTGGGCTATGCGGTGCTGGCAGCGTCGCCACTGCCGATGATGATTGCAATCGTGCAGGTGATTACCCGCTCCAGCGAATTCGCACTGGCCAAACCCGCGCGCGAGACGCTGTACACGCGGGTGGATCGTGAGTGGCGCTACAAGGCCGGTGCGGCGATCGATACGGTGGTCTATCGCGGTGGCGATCTGACCTTCGTCTGGGTCCACAAGCTGGTGTCTGCGTTCGGCTCCAGCGCGGTGTTCGGCGTCGGTCTGCTCGTGGCGACCGGTATGACGGTGGGCGCGTTTGGCCTGCTGCGCGAAGCACGCAAGCTACCTGCCGAGCGCGATGTGGGCGCCGGTCAACGCGTTTCCGAGTGAGTGCGGCGACAGCACCGCGCGGCGGGCGTCTGTCGGAACATGGACGCAGCCCTCGTAGCGCGGTGGTAGCGGCGTCCTGTTAGCTGCTCTGAAGAAGTGCATGTCAACAAGGAAGATGGGTGCCCGAGATGCCGCGTTGTCGCCCGGCATCGGCCGTGCACATGACCTGCCTCTCACCCTGGTAGCGCTGAGCGCACGCATCGGCACAATCGTGCAGGCGTGCCGAACAGCACGATCGCAATCGCGGCTATGCTGACGGCACCATTTGCCAAGGCGGTCTGCCATGTCCCTGTTCGCCATCATTGCCGGCCTGTGCGTCGCACTGCTGCACGTCTACATCCTAGTCCTGGAAATGGTGCTCTGGACGCACCCGCTGGGTTTGAAGACCTTCCGCAACAGCCTTGAGAAGGCGCAAGCCACCCGCGTGCTGGCAGCCAACCAGGGGCTCTACAACGGTTTCCTGGCCGCTGGCCTGTTCTGGGGTGCACTGGCCGCGCGCGCCGACGTGCTGAGCTTTTTCCTGGGCTGCGTGGTGGTGGCAGGTTGCTATGGCGCCTATAGCGTCAACCGCCGCATTTTCTTTGTGCAGGCGCTGCCGGCGTTGATCGCCCTGGCACTGGTGTGGCTGCCGCAGTGATGTGGCTGCCGAAGGGTGTTCGTTGCGCGCGGGAGCGGACTGGTTCGCGATCAAGCCTTGCTCGTAGCCTCAATCGCACCTGGCTGCTTCCAGCGTATGACATGGATATGCCCGACTCCCGCGCGCGTTCCGCTCCTGACGCGCGCTCGTTCGACAGCGGGCTGACGCGGGGCCAATAGCTGGCAGGTTCTTTCTGCTGCGAAAACCTCCGTCCACCAAGGCCATGGGCGGTGCGTTCGCAGCGCGACCAGTCCCCACAAACAACGACGGCGGGCCGAAGCCCGCCGTCGTCTACTCTTTCTGCAACTTGCGCCTTACGCCGCTTCGCGTGGCTGCTGTGCCTGCGGCTTATCGTAGAAGCTGGCCGCACGCAACTCATGCGGATCGAAGTCGTCCACGGTGATGGTGTCCATCATGATCTCGCGCAGCTCTTCGAGCAGCTTGCGCTCGTCCGGGGTTAGCACGCCCTCGGCCACGGCTTCGTCCAGCTGCGCGGTGAAATCCAATGCTTCGATACCCTTTGTCTTGAGCGCCTTGAGGAACTTGCGCTCCACCGGCTCGGCCATCACCGCCTTGGTCAGGTAGCTGGCGATACGGCCCCCCGGGTTGTTGGCGCACGGGGTCAGGAACACGCCCTGGGCCAGACGGTCGCGCGCTTCGTTCGGAGTCATCAACAGCGACGCCACACGATGCCCCAGGCGGTCGCCGGGCGCTTCGGCACGACGGCCGAGCGGGAAGATCAGCACCCACATCAACCAGCCCACCGGG
>NZ_FLTX01000001.1 GCF_900092025.1 Xanthomonas bromi | reverse complement strand
CGAGATAGCAGCGATTGAGATCGGTGATCTCCAGTTCACCACGTGGCGATGGCTTCAAGGCGGCTGCGTAGTCGCTGGCCTTGCCATCGTAGAAATACAGACCGGTGACCGCGTAGTTGGAGCGGGGTTTCTCCGGCTTTTCGGCGATGTCGATAACCTTGCCCTGCTGATCGAATTCGGCAACGCCGTAGCGCTCCGGGTCGTTGACCCAGTAACCGAAGACTGTGGCCCCCTGCGCACGCGCGTCGGCGCGCTGTAGCGTCTCGGTCAGGCCATGCCCATGAAAAATATTGTCGCCCAACACCAGGCAGCTCGGCTTGCCATCGACGAAATCGCGACCGATCAGATACGCCTGCGCCAGTCCATCGGGACTCGGTTGCACGGCATATTGAATATTGACACCCCATTGCGAGCCATCGCCCAGCAGCGACTGAAACAGCGCCTGCTCGTGCGGCGTATTGATGATCAAAATATCCCGGATGCCCGCCAGCATCAGAACACTGAGCGGGTAATAGATCATCGGCTTGTCGTACACCGGCAGCAGCTGCTTGCTGACGCCCTTGGTGATCGGATACAGGCGCGTGCCGGATCCACCCGCCAGAATGATGCCTTTGCGTTGTGTCATGAGAGCTTCCTTGGGAGTTCCGTCCATCTGTGCGGACACTGAAGGTGGAGGGTTATGCCGTCGCGCCGATGCGTTCCAGCCGATAGCTTCCGTCCAATACACCCTGTACCCATGCCTGATTGGTCAGGTACCACTCGATCGTCTGCGCAATCCCTTGCTCGAAGGTATACGCAGGCTCCCAACCCAGTTCGTTCTTCAACTTGGAGGCGTCGATCGCATAGCGACGGTCGTGCCCGGGGCGATCGGTGACATAGGTGATCTGGCTCGCACGTGGCTTGCCGTCTTCGCGCGGACGATGCTGATCCAGCAGCGCGCAGATCGCCTGCACGACCTCGATGTTCTGGCGCTCGGAGTTGCCGCCCACGTTATAGGTCTCGCCGACCTGGCCCTTGGCCAACACGGTCCGGATCGCCTCGCAATGGTCGCTGACGAATAGCCAGTCGCGCACCTGCTTGCCATCGCCGTAGACCGGCAGCGGCTCGCCCGCCAGTGCCTTGGCGATGACCAGCGGAATGAGCTTTTCAGGGAAGTGGTACGGGCCGTAGTTGTTGGAGCAATTGGTGGTCAGCACCGGCAGCCCGTAAGTGTGGTGGAACGCACGTACCAGATGATCAGACGCAGCCTTGGACGCCGAGTACGGCGAATTGGGCGCATAGGGCGTGGTTTCGGTGAACTTGCCGGTCTCTCCGAGCGTACCGTAGACCTCGTCGGTGGACACGTGCAGGAAACGGAACGCATCGCGGCGCCCCTCCGGCAGTGCCTTCCAATAGTCGCGAACGGCCTCGAGCAGCGCCAGGGTGCCGACCACATTGGTCTGGATGAAGGCACCCGGGCCTTCGATCGAGCGGTCCACATGGCTTTCGGCGGCGAAGTTCAGCACCGCATCGGGCTGGTGTTCCTGCAGCAGGCGGGTGACGAGCGCCCCGTCGCCGATATCGCCCTTGACGAATACGTGGTCGGCGTTGCCCTCCAGCGATGCCAACGTGTTCAGATTTCCTGCGTAGGTCAGCGCGTCCAGATTGATCACGCGAATCCCGCGGGAGACCGCCTCAAGAACAAAATTGCCGCCAATGAAGCCGGCACCGCCGGTTACTAGCCAAGTCGCCACTGTCTACCCCTCCTGGTCGCGCGCCAAACGCGCTGCGTTTTCAAACCACACAGGATATACGGTCCAGGCATCATCGGGCTTAAGCGAGAGCGGTTCCGCACCGTGTCCCACTGACGCACCGCAGCATCCGTACGCCATCGCATGGTCGATGCACCCCGGTTAGAATGGCCCCACTCCCGAGCCTGCTGCCGCGGCCGGGCCTTCCCGCAATAGCTGAAGGATCTCGTACACGATGAAAATCCTCGTCGCCTACAAGCGCGTGGTGGACTACAACGTCCGCATTCAGGTCAAGCCGGATGGCTCCGGCGTGGTGACCGACGGCGTCAAGCTCTCGCCCAATCCGTTCGACGAAATCGCCCTCGAAGAGGCGCTGCGCCTGCGCGATGCCGGCATCGCCACCGAGGTGCTGGTCGCCACGCTTGCTCCCGCCGATGCCGCCGCACACCTGCGCAATGGCTTGGCGATGGGAGCCAACCGCGCCATCCATGTGGTCACCGATGCGGCCATCCAGCCGCTAACCGCCGCACGCGCCCTGTTGAAGTTGGTCGAGAAGGAGCAGCCGGATCTGGTCATCCTGGGCAAGCAGGCCATCGACGACGACGCCAACCAGACCGGCCAGATGCTGGCCACCCTGTGGGGCCGCCCGCAGGCGACGTTCGCCGGCAAGCTGGTGGTTGCCGATGGCAAGGCCACGGTGACCCGCGAGGTCGATGCCGGCCTGGAAACGCTGGAAGTGGACCTGCCGGCGGTGATCACCACCGATCTGCGCCTGAACGAGCCGCGCTTCATCAAGCTGCCGGACATCATGAAGGCCAAGAGCAAGCCGATGGAAACGCTGGCCTTCGCCGACCTGGGCGTTGCATCGCACGACAGTCTCACCACTACCCACTACGCGGCGCCGGCCAAGCGCAGCCGCGGGGTAATGGTCAAGGACGCCGCCGAGCTGGTGGCCGCACTCAAGCAGAAGGGGTTGCTGTAATGGCCAAGATTCTTGTCGTCGCCGAACACCTCAACGGCCAGCTCAATGCGGCCACCGCCAAGACCCTGAGCGCTGCGCTGGCCATCTCGGCCGAGTCGATCGACGTGGTCGTGCTGGCGGCCGATCCTGCAGCCGTTGCAGCCCAGGCCGCGCAGCTGGCGGGTGTTGCCCGCGTGCTGACGGCGGCCAACGCGGCCAACGAACACGCGGTCGCGCAGGTGCTTGGACCCCAGATCGCAGAGCTCGCAGGCCAGGGCTACAGCCATGTCTTCGGCCCCTCCACCACCTTCGGCAAGGACCTGATGCCGGTGGTGGCTGCGCTGCTCGGTGTCAACCAGATCTCCGACCTGATGACGGTCGAAGATGCCTACACCTTCAAGCGCCCGATCTACGCCGGCAACGCCATCATCACTGTCAAGGCTCCAGCCGACCAGATCGTGGTAGCGACCGTGCGCAGCGCCTCGTGGCCGGAGGCGGCTAGCGGTGGCAGCGCAGCTGTCGAGTCCGTCAGCATCGAGGTCGCACTGCCGACCCACACCCGCTTCATCGACCTGGCTGCAGGCAACTCCGACCGGCCCGACCTGCAGAGCGCCAAGCGCGTGGTCTCCGGCGGCCGCGGCGTGGGTTCGGCGGAGAACTTCAAGCACATCTATAGCCTGGCCGACAAACTCGGCGCCGCGGTGGGCGCCTCGCGTGCCGCCGTCGATGCCGGCTACGTGCCCAACGAGCTACAGGTCGGCCAGACCGGCAAGATCATTGCCCCGGAGCTGTACATGGCGATCGGCATCAGCGGCGCGATCCAGCATCTGACCGGCATCAAAGACGCTGGGACCATCGTGGCCATCAACAAGGACCCGGAATCGCCGATTTTCGAGATTGCCGATATTGGGTTGGTGGGGGATTTGTTTGCGCTGTTGCCGGAGTTGGAGGCTGCGCTGGGCTGAGGTCCTTCTGCTGCATGGATTCTCCTTCGCCTCCCAGCATCGACGGTGCCGCAAAATTGCGGCATCGTCTGGATTATCTGGCCGCCTGCGTTGTCTTGCTGTGCGCCGGGTACGTCGCCGTATTGGTCTGGGTAGACCACGGAAACGGGACCTTTTCGCGGCTGAGCGAGGTCTGGCAGTTGATGGCGCTTGCCATCGTGCCCGTCTCCATCACGTACCTGTTCCGGTACTGGCGGTGGCACTGGCTGCTCCGCCGCAAGGGGCATCACATACCAGTACTACCTGGCCTGGCTGGCTATCTGGCAGGCTTTGCCCTGACCGCAACGCCCGGCAAGGCCGGCGAACTGATGCGGATCCGCTATTTCGCGCGCATGGGCATCCCAGCCGAGCGCACGCTGGGCGTCTTCGTCTTCGAGCGCGCGTCTGATCTGCTGGTCGTCCTATCGCTGTCCTTGCTGGCCGCGTCGGTGTTCCCCACCCTGGGCACCCTGGTGGCCGTGGTGCTGGGATTTGTCTGTGTGCTGTTCGGCGCGGCGGCGTGGCCTGCGCTATTGAATAGTTTGGCAGGTGTGAGCAAACGCCTTCCCGGCCGCTGGCTGCGACGCCTGGCCCGCTTCAGCCTTACGGCCGCGTTGGAGCTGCGTAGTTGCCTGGATCTGCACGCGTTCGGGCAAAGCATGCTTGCCGGATTCACTGCCTGGGGACTGACATCGGCTGTCTTCGTGAGCCTGTGCGATGGAATGGGCTTGCAGTTGAACCCCATTGTCGCGCTCGGTGTCTACCCGCTGGCGATGCTGATCGGCGCGCTATCGTTCGTCCCCGGCGGCGTCGGCACCACCGAACTGGCCATCGTGTTGATGCTCAATCGGCTCGGGATCGCTACCCCGGAGGCAATTGCGGTCGCCGTCGCGGCCCGTCTGGTCACGCTCTGGTACGCCATTGTCGTCGGCGCGGCGGCCATGCTGATCGCAGAATTTGCATCGCGGGAAGAAGCAGGTTGATCGGCTAGGTATAATCGTGGCCCCGCAATGGATCGCCAGGCAGTCGATGTCCGCCCCTACCACCAGCTCCATCCGTCCGGCTGTTTCGGGACGCGCCCTTTGCGTGGATCTGGATGGCACGCTTTTGAATTCGGACATCCTCTACGAGTCGGTGCTGGCATTGCTGGCCCGAAATCCGCTGTACCTGTTCTTGCTGCCGCTGTGGCTGTTGCGCGGCAAGGCGGCGCTAAAGCGAGAAATTGCCTCCCGCGTCGTCCTGCCTGCCGAGACCCTGCCGTATAACCAACAGGTGCTGGAGCTGCTGCGCACCACGACGCAACGCCCGCGCGTGCTGTGCACGGCGTCCGACGCACTCCTAGTGAAGCCTATAGCAGACCATCTGGGCCTGTTCGAGCAGGTCATCGCCAGTGATGGCAAACGTAATCTGTCCGGTCGCAACAAGGCAGATGTGCTGGTTGACGCGTTTGGTCAGGGCAACTTCGATTACGCAGGCAACGGCAATGTGGATTTGCACGTGTGGGAAAAGGCCGGTGGCGCCTGGGTTGTCAACAATGGCGCCGCACTGGCCAAGGCCACAGCGCAACGGACGACCGTGCATGCGCATTGGCCGGCTCCGCCGCGTGCCCATGCATGGCTGAAGGCCTTACGCCTGCATCAGTGGCTGAAGAATTTGCTGGTGTTCGTTCCCCTGCTGACCGCGCACCGCTTCCTGGATCTGGAATCAGTGGTGCAATCCGCGATTGCGCTGGTATCGTTCGGGCTATGCGCCTCCGGCGTCTATGTGCTCAACGATCTGCTGGACCTAACGCCTGACCGCCAGCACCCGCGCAAGCGCAAGCGCCCGTTTGCAGCAGGTCGGCTTCCTCTTTTACAGGGTCTGCTGGTCGCCCCTGCGTTGACCGTCGCGGGCCTTCTGCTGTCGCTGGCATGCAGCCTCGAGTTCACGCTGGTACTGATTGCCTACTACGTCATGACATTGGCGTACTCGCTGCGCTTGAAACGCATCGTGATGATCGACGTCGTGCTGCTCGCAGCACTCTACACTGTACGCATCATCGGCGGCGCCATGGCGATCGGCGTCGAACTATCGTTCTGGCTGTTGGCGTTTTCGATGTTCATGTTCCTGTCGCTGGCCTTGCTCAAGCGCTACACCGAACTGCATGCCATGTTGAGCAGCGGCAAGACCAAGGCCAGCGGTCGCGCGTATTCGGTGGAGGATCTTTCGCTGCTGCAATCCATGGGCGCGGCGGCTGGCTACATCGCGGTAATGGTGATGGCGCTTTACATCAACAGCCCCGAGAGTGTGGAGCTGTACCGCAATCCCAAACTGCTCTGGCTGGTGTGTCCGGTGTTGCTGTACTGGGTGAGCCGGGTCTGGATCATTGCTCATCGCGGAGAGATGCATGACGACCCGATCGTATTCGCTGCCACCGACCGTGTCAGCCAGATCGTTGTGATGCTGTGCGGGTCGTTCGCCCTGAGCGCCATCTGATGGCGGCGGGGCAGTCCTGGGGGCGCTATCCCAGAGCACATCAGACGCGGCTACCGATCCACGATCGCGCGGCAAGCCTGCCGGCATTCGATGGTCGTGCCCTGCCTCGTGGTAATGGACGCAGTTATGGCGACAGCTGCCTGAACCCGGATGGCGCACTGCTGTGCGCACGCGGGCTTGATCGATTCATTGCGTTCGATCCGGGCAATGGCGTCCTGCGCTGCGAGGCAGGAGTCACCCTTGCCGAAATCATCGAGCTGGTGTTGCCGCAAGGCTGGTTTCTGCTCGTGACGCCCGGCACTCGTTATGTCACCGTCGCCGGCGCGATCGCCAACGACGTGCATGGCAAGAACCACCATCGCACCGGCAATTTTGGTCACCATGTGCGCGCATTCGAGTTGCTGCGCAGCGACGGGGAGCGGCGGCTGTGCACCCCGGATGACGCCGATCTCTGGTTTGCGGCCACGGTGGGAGGGCTTGGCCTGACCGGCCTGATTACCTGGGCGGAAATTCAGTTGCGCCGTGTCGGCAGTCCCGCGCTGGAAGCAGAGAACATCCGCTTCGGCTCGCTCGACGAGTTCTTCGAGTTGTCGGCAGCATCTGCCGACAGCCACGAGTACAGCGTGGCCTGGATCGATTGTCTGGCAAGCGGCAAGGCACGCGGACGCGGGCACTTCACCCGAGCCGATCACTGCACCGGGCTTGCCCAGGAGCGACCGACATCGCCAGGCGCAGGCGTGGCCATGCCTGTCACGCCACCGATTTCGTTGGTGAACAAGTTGTCACTGCGGCCTTTCAACGCGCTTTACTACTGGCGCCAGCCCGCTCTGCGCAAACGCTTCGTCAGCCACCTGTTGCCGTTTTTTTACCCGCTGGACGGCATTCGTAACTGGAACCGGATGTACGGCCCGTCCGGCTTTCTGCAGTATCAATGTGTATTGCCCCCTGCAACCGCACGGGACGGGGTCGACGCGCTACTTGCCGAGATCGCGCGCAGCGGCAGCGGCTCGTTCCTGGCAGTGCTGAAAGAGTTCGGCGACACGCCTTCCATCGGCATGCTGTCTTTCCCAAGGCCGGGGACGACGTTGGCACTGGACTTTCCCAATACTGGTCCTGACGTATTCCGCCTGCTTGATCGACTCGACCGCGTCGTCGACGAGGCAGGCGGCGCTCTGTACCCTGCAAAAGACGCACGTATGGACGCGCATTCGTTCCAGCGCGCCTATGGCCGCTGGCGCGAATTCAGCGGCTATCTCGATCCACGTTTTTCTTCCGGCTTCTGGCGCCGGGTCACGGAGTAGACATGCAACGCGTCCTCATCATCGGGGCCACCTCGGCCATCGCCGAAGCAACCGCCCGACGCTACGCCGCGCGAGGGGCGGCCATCCATCTGCTCGGCCGACAGGCAGCCCGCCTGGAGACGATCGCAGCGGATCTGATCACGCGTGGCGGCAAAAGCAGCACCGGCGTCCTCGACGTCAACGACGGCTCACGTCATGGCGAAATATTGGACGCTGCCTGGGCTGCGCTAGGTGGCATCGATGTTGTGCTGATCGCGCATGGCACGCTGCCGGACCAGGCTGCGTGCAACGCATCGGTCGAACTGTCGCTTCGCGAATTCGCAACCAACGGCACTTCGACGATTGCCCTGTGCGCGGCGATCGTGCCGCGACTGTCCCCAGGCGCTACGCTCGCCGTCATTTCTTCGGTGGCCGGAGACCGCGGCCGAGCCAGCAACTACCTCTATGGCAGCGCCAAGGCGGCCGTGACTGCGTACCTGAGCGGCCTAGGCCAGCGTCTGCGCCCGGAAGGCATCAACGTGCTCACGGTCAAGCCTGGCTTCGTCGACACACCCATGACCGCGGCTTTCAAAAAGGGCGCACTGTGGGCAAAGCCGGACCAGATCGCAAAAGGAATCCTCGGTGCAGTGGACAAGCGTCGCGCTGTAGCCTATCTGCCGGCTTTTTGGTGGGCCATCATGCTGGTGATCAAAAACATACCCGAATTCGTTTTCCGCAGGATCAAGCTCTGACATGACCGACAAACACGCCAAGATCGTCATTACTGGTGCTGCCGGGCTGGTCGGACAGAATCTGATCGTCGAACTCGAGGAGCAGGGTTATACCCAGCTGGTGGCAATCGACAAGCACGCGCACAATTTGCAGATCCTGCGCGAGCTGCATCCTGCCGTGCGCGTCGTGCATGCTGACCTGGCCGAACCGGGCAAATGGGCCCACGAGTTCGAAGGTGCGGCCTGCGTCGCCCAATTGCATGCGCAGATCACCGGCAAAACCACCGAGTTGTTCACCCGCAACAACCTGGTTGCCACCTCGCACGTGCTTGACGCCTGCAAAGCGGCCGCTGTGCCCTTTGTTGTTCACATCAGTTCGTCGGTGGTGAATTCGGTCGCTGTGGATGATTACACCAACACCAAGCGTTCCCAGGAGCAGATGGTGGTGAGCAGCGGCTTGCGTCACTGCGTATTGCGGCCGACGTTGATGTTTGGCTGGTTCGATCCAAAGCACCTGGGCTGGCTGTCGCGTTTCATGGCCAAAACGCCGGTCTTCCCGATCCCGGGCGATGGCAAGTTCATGCGCCAGCCGCTTTACGAACGTGATTTCTGCCGCTGCATCGCCAAATGCATCGAGCGCGAACCCGACGGCGAGGTCTACGATATAGTCGGGGACACGCGTGTGGACTACGTTGACATCATCAAGACGATCAAGCGTGCCAAACGCCTGCATACCGTGATCGTGCATATCCCGATCGGTTTGTTCGGATTCCTGCTACGTGTCTACTCGCTGTTCAGCGCAAAACCGCCGTTCACCGCCGACCAACTCAAGGCACTCAGCGCGGGTGACGACTTCAAAGGTGTGAATACTGAAGCAGTATTCGGCGTGCGGCAGACACCGTTCGAAGACGCGATCCGCGAAAGCTACACCGACCCGCGCTATAGCCGCATCGTACTTAAGCGCTGAACTGTCACCACGAGATAAACACATGAGCTCATTCGCGATCGTCGGCAGCGGCCCCATGGGCCTAATGGCTGCCCTAGAATTACTAAAGAAAGGCCATCAAGTCGACGTATACGAACGCGATGATCGTATCGGCGGAATGTCCGCCGATTTCGATTTCGACGGCCTGCGCATCGAGCGCTATTACCACTTCATCTGCAAGACCGATTTCCCGCTGTTCAAGCTGCTCGAGGACCTGAAGCTATCCGACCGCCTGCATTGGACCGACACCAAGATGGGCTACTACTACCAGGGCAAGCTACATAAATGGGGAACACCGTTCGCGCTGCTCGGCTTCCCGCACCTGGGGCTGGTCGACAAGATCCGCTATGCACTGCACGTCATGCACACCAAGAGCATCAGCGACTGGACCGCGCTGGACAAGGAGAACGCGCGCGACTGGATCACCCGCTGGATCGGCCCCAAGGCCTATAAGGTGATGTGGGAGAAAGCGTTCGCACTGAAGTTCTTCGAGTACCAAAACGACCTGTCCGCCTCGTGGATCGGCACCCGAATCAAGCGAGTGGCGTTGTCGCGGCGCAATCTTCTTAACGAAAGTATGGGCTATCTGGAAGGCGGCTCGGCCGCTCTGCTGGAACGCATGGCGGCAGAAGTTGCGCGTCTCGGCGGTCGCATCCTGCTGTCGCGACCGATCGAGGAGGTCGCCTCGGCCGACGGCCAGGTCACAGGCATCCGCACCCGCGACGGCCACCATCCCTACGACGGCGTCGTGTCGACCGCACCACTCCAATACGTGCCCGGCATCGTGCCCGGCCTACCCAAGACTTTTGCCGACCAGGTAAGCGCTATCGAGAATATTCCGGTCGCCTGCGTGATCCTGAAGCTATCTAGGTCGGTCAGCGAAAACTTCTGGATGAACATCAGCGACGACCGGATCGCCATCCCAGGCCTGATCGAGTACAGCAACCTCAACCCCGGCAACGGCCCCGGCGAGCACATCGTGTATGCGCCCTATTACATGCCCAGGACCCACCCGAAGTGGCAGTGGAGCAACCAGCAGTTGATCGACGAAGTCATCAGTTACTTGCCGATGATCAATCCGGACTTCAAGCCGGAGTGGACCCGCGCTACCCATTGCCATCGTTACGAGTACGCGCAGACCATCTGCCCACCGGGCTTCCAAAACATTCTGCCGCCAATGAAGACGCCACTGCGTGGATTTTTTATGGCAGATACCGCCTACTATTATCCCGAAGACCGCTCCATCAACGAAAGCATTGCTGTCGGTGCGAAGCTCGCAAATGCCGCGGAACAAGGAACGGCTTTAAAGTGATATCTCGACAGTTCTCACTATTTTTGGTTGCTGGGGGCATAGCCGCCGCTGTAAATTTCGGCTCCCGTCTTATTTTTAGTGGCTGGATGCGCTACGTACCTGCAATCATTTTGGCTTACTGCCTCGGTATGATTACGGCCTTCATACTCAACAAGGCCTTGGTTTTTCAGAAAGCACAGAACGATCTTGGCCATCAGATGACTTGGTTCTTTATCATCAACTTGGCCGCTGTATTGCAGACAATAATAATCAGCTTATTGCTCTCTCGGTGGTTGCTGCCGGGCCTTCATATCAACTTTCATAACGAGAGCGTGGCGCATGCCATCGGCGTTGCCGTTCCCGTAGTGACTAGTTACTTAGGCCATAAACATTTCTCTTTCTCATCATCGAAAAACTAAATCCACTACCATGCCAGATTACTCATAAGCTAATGGCACATGGAATTGACCACGAGTGATAATTGGTAAGAAATTTCAACTACCTCGAAGTAAGCACAGGCTAAGTTAGTAGAAATTAGCAAGAGTCCATCTTCGGATTCATAACAACTTACCATGGAGTCAGCTTTGCGCACCATGAATTCCAAACCAAGGCTCATGAGCTTCACCAGCACAACTTGTGCACTCGTGTTCATAGCAATATTTGTGTCGCGCTTATTTTTACTAATGAGCGCTGGTGGCTCCGTTCCGTTCTGGGATCAATGGGGTGGCGAGAATTCAATCTTCAGTGCGTTTGAGAATGGCTCTCTGACTTTAGCGCAAATGATCGCACCACATAATGAACACCGAATTTTCTGGACACGGGTAATTACTGTTTTTCTGTTTGAATTAAACGACCATCAATGGGATAACCAAATTGAAGCCCTCATCTCCAACATTATCTACAGCTTATCACTCACAGTACCTGTGCTAATTGCATCAGTCACTGGCCAGAAACATCAGGCAATTGCCGTTGCAGCAGCCGTTACGTTAATGGGAATACTCCCATTTGGCTGGGAGAACACATTAGTCGGCTTCCAAAGCCAATTTTATATAAACACCTTACTAGCATTTTTCGCCATCACAGTTTCATCATTTGGCGGTGCCAGATATCGTACGGCAAGCTGCCTTACTATCCTTATTTTAGCTTCTTTCGCATCCATGGCAAATGGCGTACTCACAGCGTTCACTTGCGCTGGAGTATTGATTGCTCGCGGATTGACTCAACGTGATCTTCTTACCCGTGGCTTAATGCTTGCAGCTTTTGTAACGCTTCTTGGAATTGCTGGTTTCATCATCACCCCTTCCCCTCCATACCACGCGCAGCTGAAGGCGCAGGATTTCTCGGAAGCTACCTCTGCACTGATGATCACAAGCAGCTGGCCACTTTTCCCAGGAATTGGTCAATTGGTTCTACTCGTGCCAGCGGCGTTTTGGATGCTCATAGTCGGACGCAACCGTCAAACTCAAGCGGACTATTTTTTCTTAGGCCTTAACGCTCTCGGCATGCTAAACGCAGTTGCAATTGCCTATTCTCGCGGGCATGACTTAGCTGAGGTTACTTCCCGCTACACAGATACTATCTTACCTTCTAGCATAGCTACCATTTACTTTGCTTCCCGACTTATTGGATCAGGAGTACATGGCATATCAACTCCTTTTATAGCCTATGGTAGCTACATAGCAGTCGTTTTTGGCATCTTTGGCCAGTCTTATCTCCAATGGCCAAAACTAGAAGAGCGAGCCTATTGGCTTCGCATGTCGACAATAAACACGGCGAAATTCCTTAATGGCGACGATGAGGCTTTCAAAGCGAAACCCCATGGTCATGTGCCTTATCCTGATCCAATCCAACTTGGCAAAAGCCTTCGGAATGATGGGCAAATCGAATCACTGCCCACCTCATTACTAGGAGCTCGCGCTTTGTCAGGCCGTTACCCAGCTACCGCAAGGCGTTGCCATGTAGCATCGGATTCGAAAAACCACTTCGCTAGAGTTATAGCAAACTGTAGCAAATCTACTGCATCCGATCCGAATGTGGTCTCGATCGCGACTGGACCACTTTCTACTGCACTAATGCTATTCCGGCAAGAAGCCGATACCTCAATTTTTCCAAGAGGCAAGCCAATCTCTGCCCCTGCGTCCAGTGCAAACAGATGCGCGCTCGATGCCTTCAACGAACAGCCTACAAGTCGGCTCCCTCTAACCTCTTCCATTGACCTCCCGATCAAACTTTCTGGATGGGCCACACCTACTCGCTTTAACTTATATAAGCTCAGCTGGACTGAGCTGCGGGTAATATTCTCCAATGACGCACAAGCCTACGTTTTCGAAACCGGGCATTTGCGTACAAACCGACCAGACGTAGCTGATTTTTTTAAAAACAAAGGATATACATATAGTGGCTTTGATGCGTATATCGACCCTCGAGACTTAATGCCAGGCATATATCACATTCTATTGAGCACCGATACCGACCTTAATTGTGACACAGGCCATGTAGTAAAAATCAATGCACCCACCATTCCGTTTTCACGCTTTTGAGGAAAATGGTTTGTGATACGCCCAGGGTTTCCTAGACATCTCAAGGCCATGGAAAATGGCTAATTCGGAGGTGTCCATGAGCAGCAAGCGGTATACGGATGAGTTCAAGATCGAAGCGGTCCGACAAGTAACTGATCGTGGCTTCAAAGTGGCGGAGGTCGCCGAGCGGCTGGGGGGTCACCACGCACAGCCTGTACGCCTGGCTGCGCAAGTTCGGCAAGCCCGGCGTTGTGCAGCGCGCCGAGGTGGACCAGAG
Organism: Xanthomonas bromi; assembly: GCF_900092025.1. Taxonomy (GTDB): domain Bacteria; phylum Pseudomonadota; class Gammaproteobacteria; order Xanthomonadales; family Xanthomonadaceae; genus Xanthomonas; species Xanthomonas bromi. Next base: position 17,842 of record NZ_FLTX01000001.1, on the reverse strand, counting down.
CGCCGAGGTTCGGCGCCTGAAGGCCGAGTTGCGCCAAGTGACCGAGGAGCGCGACATTCTAAAAAAGGCCGTCGCGTACTTTGCCAAGGGGTAAAGGCAAAGTACGCCTTCATGCAGACCCATCGCGGGGAATTTAGGCTGTGCGCGATGTGCAGGATGGGTAATCCCCCCACAGGTTAGCTGAAGCCAGAAGTGGAATTTTCTCGTACCCTTTTCTGAGGAGGTTCCATGAAGACATCCTGTTTCACCGACAGCCAGATCATCGCCGTACTCAAACAGGCCGAGGCCGGCACGTCAGTGCCGGAGTTGTGCCGGGAACACGGCATCAGCTCGGCAACGTTCTATAAGTGGCGCAGCAAGTTTGGCGGCATGGATGCGTCGCTGATGTCCCAGCTCAAGGAGCTGCAGGACGAGAACCGGCGCCTGAAGAAGATGTACGCCGACGCCCAGCTCAGTGCCGACCTGCTGAAGGAGGCGATGGCAAAAAAATGGTGAGGCCATCTCAACGTCGGGAGATGGCCCGAACAGCGGTCGAAGTCGGACGCACGAACATCCGACACGCCTGCCAGACCTTCGAGGTGAGTGAGACCTGCTATCGGTACCAGGTCAACGCTTCGGACGAGAACGCCCGGATCGCGGACTGGCTGGTGCGATTGACGACGACGTATCGCGACTGGGGCTTCGGCCTTTGCTTCCTATACCTGCGCAACGTGAAGGGCTTTGGCTGGAACCACAAACGGGTGTATCGGATCTACCGGGAGTTGGAGTTGAACCTGCGGATCAAGCCGAAGAAGCGACTTGTGCGCGAGAAGCCCGAACCGCTAGCAGTACCGGAATCGATCAACACGGTCTGGTCGATGGACTGCATGCATGACCAGTTGGCCGATGGTCGCAGCTTCCGGTTGTTCAACGTCCTGGATGACTTCAATCGCGAGGGGCTGGCGATCGATGTTGACCTGTCGCTGCCATCTGCCCGGGTGATCAGATCGTTGGAGCAGGTCATCGAGTGGCGCGGAAAGCCGGGCGCCATTCGCTGCGATAACGGCCCCGAATACATCAGCGGAGCACTGCTGGCGTGGGCGGAACGCAACGGCATCCGCATCGAGCACATCCAGCCGGGCAAGCCACAACAGAACGCCTACGTTGAACGTTACAACCGCACGGTCCGCTACGCCTGGCTGGCCCGCACCCTGTTCGACACCATCGAGCAGGTGCAGGACCAGGCCACGCGCTGGCTATGGACGTACAACCATCAGCGCCGGAACATGGCGCTAGGCGGCATCACGCCAGCGATGAAACTGGCGATGGCTGCATAACTCCACTTCTGGAGTCCGCTAAAAACGGGGGGATTACCGCCAACCCAAGCTATGCTAAGACTTATGCAGGGTCGGCTTAGCGTATGCATACGTCTTGAAAGAACCATAAGTCTCGGTAAAAGGTGTATTACTGGAAGCGATGTAATATCCCGACGAACATGTCGCGATACTAAAGCACCGTTCTATTGCATGCGCTAGCGTTCCATCCACCTGCCCGGCCTCGGGCTCAAAGTCTTCACGGGTTAATTCCAAGTCGATAATTGATTGGATAGCCTCCACACGAGCATAGAACATTGAGCCGGCTGCGAACATTGCAATGGCAGGATCGACAGGATCGCTGTGCATCTGTCGTGACAGACGGTACACCGCATCAGCGTTCGCGCCCCAGTAGGTTGTCATCGGCAAGATATGACCCTCAGGTGCGGAAAGACCCAACTCCGGCTGCTGGCGAAATGCATCAAAATTACGGGCGGCCAGATAGGGATCCAGCAGCTTGTCGAGCATGTCTCGGCGCCATGACTCGCCGTCCTCACGGTGGAGCGAACGCTTGGTATGCAACTTCAGTACCAACGACTCGGAAACGTCCAGCGTCTTTAAGGTTTCCAGGAACGGCAGAATGTCACGGCCATGGTTCTCGTAAACTTGCACATCCGCTTCCATTCCTGCATCAGCGAGTCGCACCTTTACTTCCTGCACGTTGCGGGAAACTGTCGAGATTACAAGGCGATACGGTATTGTCCATTTGGATAGTGACGCCAACATCTCAGGAAGAAGTTCCGGATAGAAGGCGTGGATGATGACCACCACCCGCTCCGGCGTGCGCGGGGTAGGTACACGACGTAGTGCCTGGCGAGTTGCTTCCAGATAGGCATATCCGTAACGACGATCGGGCTCTAGATGCGCGCCCTCAGCCCACTCATTCCAGGCATTAACAAACACCAGAGACTCGCCCCGCACCGGGTTCTGACGGGCATAGTCGATTGCCCCTCGTAGCCAAGTTCGATAGCGTTCGGGAGTGGACCTGGCGACCGTGTAGCCCTTACCCGGCTTGCGTGCATCATTATCCCAACCGGGAAAGACGCCTCGAATGAGTTCGTATTCTGGCTTTGTCTCGGCAAAAGCACTGCTGACCACATCGGCATAATCAACCACAGCACCCTGAAAGCCGGGATTCACAATCTCCAACTCGTGATTAATCGAAGGCAGACCTGCTGCGACTTTGTGGGGTGGAAATTCAACCGCAGCGTCAAAACCATATTCGCGCGGATCAAGCTTGTCGAACTGCACCATACAGATGAACAGCTCACCGATTCCAGCCTCACGGCAATGCTGCCGCCAGCGTTCCAATGTTGCCCCAGCATCAGGCAGTAACGAGGGACGATAAAGGATGACTAACGGGCGACCATCAACACGGATATATCGTGGATCCCTTAGCAGAGGCTCCAACTCGGCGATAAATGCCCGGTCGTCTTCAGGACTGTAGTCTTGAGCGATGAGAACCTCGTTATCCAGGCCATCCCAGCGACGGGTCCAATTTTCGTTAGCCCAGCAAATACAGAAAGGTAGATCGACGTCAGACGCGAGTAGCTGGTCAAGCGGGCGTTCCATAAGCCGCTTACCCGCAAACCAATAATAATGAAAGCAAAAACCTTCAATGCCATACAACTTTGCCAACTCAGCCTGACGGCGCATGACATCGATCAGGCGTAAATCGTAGAAGCCAAGTTCACCCGGTAAATGGGGCTGGTAGTGCCCGACGAACTGCGGAACCGCTTTGCTCACATTCGTCCATTCGGTGAAGCCGCGGCCCCACCACGCGTCATTTTCGGGAAAAGGATGAAACTGCGGAAGGTAGAAGGCAATGACGCGCGCCGCATTTGCGCGAGGATCGATCTCAGCTGCGATACCGACATGCTCGCTTTCAGACGGTCTAGGCAACTGTAGGATGGCTTGCGTGTAACGACGGAAAAAAGAATCGCCGCCGTCCTCAACAGATGCCGACTGAGGCGACAGCAAAATCTCCTGCGGTTGGTCAGGCTGACGGGCGGCCAACCAGTTCTTGTAAGCATTGGTCTTTCCAAACACACCAGGCATCAGCCTAAACGATGCGGACTTGATCGACTGGCGCGTTGCTTCGGAGACAGGAAGTGCACGATAAACACTGCGCAGGCTACGTCCAACTGATTGCTTAACAAATTGTGGACGAAGCATATTCCTGAGGACTCGTAATGGCATGGTAATCCGCCAGCTAGTTGATGCCAGCAGCCGATCCAGTTCAGCAGCACGCTCTGATGCCAGGCGGAGTGATTGCTCGTATATCCCAAGCGCGTCTTTTGTTTCGATTAAATCGCGCCCCAGCCTGACTTCGGTTTCTCGAGCTTGCTCAGCAAGCTGGAACATTCTCTCTAGAATTGTGTTGTTTCTTTCCAACGCGCGATCACGCTCGGAACTTGCCTCTATCAACGACTGAATTTCAGCATTCTTGACTTGATCGCTGCCTGCGAGAGCCTGTATTTCAGCATCCTTCAATCGCTCACGCGCGGCACTTGCCGCCAACAGCGCCTGAATTTGCACCTCCTTAAGTCTGAGCTTCTCGGTTAAAGTTTCACGTAGGGCTTCCACTTCCATTTCCCTACGTCTTTCTGCATCTTCCGTCGCTGCCTTGTGCTGCCGAATCTCCCCATCACTGAGCTGTTCCTTCTCAGCGTTGATTGCCAGCTCGGCCAACAGTTGCGCTTGTCTATGACGAAGCGCTTCCCCATCGTCTTGACCTTCCTTAATTCCTTCCTGGAAGTGGCGGCTGATATCGCTGATTCGCTGTGCAGTATCAGACATCAAGGCATTCCAATCCCTTGACATTCTCCCCACATCAGGAAGCGAGCGCAAATTCAAGTTTGAGAAATTCTTTAGCCCTAGCCCACTATCTCGCCCATAAACTAGACGTGTGACCATGCCATCCAGATCAATGAAACGCTCGACGTCACCCTCACCAACTGGGGCGTTCATCATATCCATTAATTGTCGAAGGAGCGCTGGGAGGTGAAGATGCGAAATATCTTCGGGAGCGCCTACTGCAACCAAAGACATGAATGAGCCGATGACAGCCCGATAAATCAGATAAGGTAGCTCAAGCTCTCCGTGCCAGACCCATTCTAAATCGATAAACTGGTAGCTGCCGTCCTCCAGTTGCACAAGGTTACGCGGCAACGCATCCAAGGCCCAGCCTGGGAGCATGCCAGCCTCCGCATAATCGCCCGCCACCTCGACTTCATGTAGCAGGGCATCCTTCCATTGCCCTAACCACTCCGCCACCTCAGCAGCTGTCCAGCCATCACGGGTCACTATGGTTTCCAGCGCTTGGCTATGCATACGCCCGCTTAAAAACGGCTCCGGTAGCAAGCGCATACTAATGGGTCGCGAACGTTCAACACTGTCATCTTCGGCAAGGCGACTGCGCACAACTTCGATTTCGCCGCTACTGGTGTTTGATTGGAATTGAACCTGCTTGCAAAACACCGGGACGCGTTCGCTCGCAAAGTGCAGTGCCAAGGGCACAGGTCCACTATTGGCGACTGAAACAGCCCGTTTGCGAGCTACCACCAGAAATGAATTGGACATGTCAGCCAACAAACCGTTACGACCGATCACCGTCCAAGCCCGCTCCAAAGCGAATAGTGGAGCATAGGGAAGCTGTGGGTCGCTCGATGCACTTTGGCTGGCGAGAGAACTTGAATCGAACTGCGGGTAAGATCCGTCATAACCTGCCGGGAAAACCACCGCACTAGGAAATTTGTAATCAGGAAATGGCAACAAGAACTCAGCGTGCTCGAAACCTGCGTCTTGAAGCATTCTCGTCAACTCAAGCCGACCAAAAGTAACTACAGTTTTTTCACCATAGTTATCCGAAACGCCATACATGGCTTTACCGACATGGTCTTCCGGCATGCCGGCCAAGTACTTAAGACCCAACTGGTTTTCGATTGCGACAACTAACACACCATCGTCAGCCAGCAAGGAGTGCGCTTTACGCAGCCACGCAGCTGTGGGATCTGCAGCCTTGCCATAGATCCTCGCATACTCAAGTACACCGATGAGCGTCACTGCATCAAACGCATCTTCGGCCGAAAAGTTCTCCAGGACGTCGTTCACCACCTGCACATTCGGCAAGTCACGACAACGTGACGCAGTCATTCTCGCGCGACGCTGGCTACCTTCCAAAGCGACTAATGTGGTTCCGAGTTCACCTAAGTAGCGGGAAATAGCACCGCAGCCTGAGCCTACCTCCAGAACACGGCCACGTAGCAAATCTGCTAAAGGCCGTAAAAGATTCGCACGGCTGGCACTAAGATGATAGCGCGATGGCCAGTCGATCTGGTGTTCAAATAATGAGCGCGAAAACAATGAGACGTCGTCGCAACCAGCTATCGCAGCAGCTACTCGCTGCTCAGCTTCATCACCATCGCTATAGCCAAACTCTTCTGCCTGATCTTTAGGTAGCCAGACTCCTTCAGACAGTATATATGTGCTTGCTATTCCCACATACGAGTTAGACATTAACTTGCCAATCCTTGTTGAGCCGCTAATTTAGGACGAATCACAGCTCCAACGTCACTGAATCCGACAAAGCCTTCCGAAATGACTTGGAAGTGGATCGAATCGTAGCGCCTATCGTGAGGAATCACGTCGTCTCCCTGTCGACTGGCGACGCCAACGGAAATAAAGTAATCGCCACTCCCCAATCTACATTCAAAGTCGATATCAATTTGAATCGCACTTCCCGCGACGCCTACTTGGGCCATCTCGGCAATCTCTTGCATTTCGGTGTTGGTCGCATAAACAGTAACACCCTCAGTATTCTTGATAGTAAGACCAAGTACCGGGCGCGCCACTTCGCGTTCGAAACGAACAGCGAGGCTGAGACAGCCAGTCTCACCGCTGGAGACGACTTGAGGAAAAGCTTGGGCACCAAACCGCAAATAAAAATCTTGGAGGACGGCCGCTCTATCTCCCCAGCGATACTCATGGGGGCTATAATTCGGATGACTGGAAAATGGATCGGACCCGGCCGGCGGCATAGCCAAAAATTCAGGCTGGCTTTCCACCTGGCCATTGCCCTCAATTTTTACCGCGGCCTGCGACGAACGGCTTTTCCCGAATAGCAGGTCCATATAATGGTGCACTACTTTTTTTGGCACGCCATCCATCAGCAGACGGCCTCCATCTAGAAGGACTGCGCGATCACAATGTGTAACAATTTGCTCAGTGGAATGAGATACGAACAGGATGGACGTACCCTGCTCACGCAACTCGCGCAATCTCGCAAAACACTTCGACTGGAACTTCGCGTCACCTACCGCAAGCGCCTCGTCCACAACCAAAACGTCCGGGGTGACATTGATAGCCACGGCAAACGCGAGGCGGACAAACATGCCGCTGGAATAGGTCTTTACAGGTTGATCGATGAATTCGCCGATATCAGCAAATTCCGTAATGTGTTGGAAGCGCCCCTCAATCTCTCTGCGCGAAAGACCAAGGACCGCGCCGTAAACGAAGACATTCTCTCGTCCGGTGAACTCTGGATTGAAGCCAGCCCCAAGCTCCAACAGAGCGGCGACTCGTCCGTTTACGATCGCAGTGCCCGTCGTAGGCGCCAAAGTGCCGCAGATAATTTGTAAAAGAGTCGATTTACCCGAACCATTACGACCAACAATACCCACGCTTTCCCCCCGCCCCACATTAAAGCTAACCGCATCAAGCGCATGGAACTCACGAAACCATTGAGCCTTGCGTTCATTCGGACTCAGCATCTGCATCAATCGATGATGCGATTTCTGGTAAACAGGAAAGACCTTGCCAATATTATGAACTTGGATAATGGGCTCAGATGACATCTGCAAATCCTCTGCGAGTTGCCTTGAACCATGCAAAGCCTGCGTAGAATACAATTATCGCAATGCACATATAAATCGCGAGACCAATGAAATCTGGCAAATTCCCCCAGAGTGCTACTTCGCGTGCCTGGTCGATGATGAAAGTTAGCGGATTCAACTTAAAAATTAGCTCAAAACTTTGCGGGATCGCTTGCTCGGGGATCATGGCCGAAGACAGAAACAACAGCGCAGTAGAAAGCACACCGGTAACCTGGGTGATATCGCGGAAGTACACTCCAAGCGAAGCTAGGAACCAAGACACTCCCAGCCCCAGTACTACCAGTGGCAGCAGTACAACCGGCAGCAATAAAATTGTCCAAGATATCTGTCCATCCATAGCTAACCTAAGCAGCGCAAACACCACTGTGTTCATTAGCACATGGAAAAGCGCAGATGCGACCATTGGCCAAGGCAGAATTTCAAGTGGGAATATGACCCGTTTGACAAAATTCGGGTTACCCATAATCAAGTATGGTGAACGGCTTAGACATTCGGCAAAGAAGCCATGCACGATCAAGCCAACGAACAGCACCAACGAAAAGTGCGCTTGCCCTTCGGCAACTTGGGGCCAGCGGCTTTTCATGATGGAACCGAATGCAATCGTATAGACAATCAACAGAAGAAATGGACTTATCAGCGACCAGAGTAGGCCAAAGCTGGCTCCGCGATAGCGGCCTAACACCTCACGCTTAGATAATTCCAATGTCAGGTCTCGACGCTCCGTGAGTGCGTCGAAAGGCCCAAGTACTAACCTTGTTAGACGTCCTCGACCAAGTAAAGTCCGGGTCATTAGAAATTTCCCTCTTGTAAGGCGGCTTCCAGATCCCCACGCAAATCCCCCACATCCTCAACCCCCACGCTCAACCGCACCAACGCATCGCTGATGCCCAGCTGTTCGCGGCGGGCCACGGGAATCGAGGCATGTGTCATGACGGCGGGATGGTTGACCAGGCTTTCCACCCCGCCGAGCGATTCGGCCAGGGTGAACAGTTCGGTTTTTTCGCAGAAGCGCTTGGCCGCCTCGAAGCCGCCCTTGAGGACGATCGAGACGATGCCGCCAAAGCCGGACATCTGACTTTTCGCAAGTGCGTGCTGCGGGTGAGAAGCAAGACCGGGGTAGATCACTTTTTCGATGGCGGGGTGAGTTTCCAACCATTGCGCCAGCGCCAGGGCGTTCTCGCAATGCGCGCGCATGCGCAGCGGCAAGGTCTTCAATCCACGTAACGCGAGGAAGCTGTCGAATGGGCCTTGCACGCCGCCAATGGAGTTCTGCAGGAACGCCAGTTGCTCGGCCAACTCAGCGTTGTCGCCAACCACGGCGATGCCGCCGACCATGTCGGAGTGACCATTGAGGTACTTGGTGGCCGAGTGCACGACGATGTCGGCGCCCAGATCGAGCGGGCGCTGCAGCATCGGCGAGGCGAAGGTGTTGTCGACCACGATCAGCAGACCGTGCTCGCGCGCAATCGCGGCAATGGCGGCGATATCGACCAGCTTGAGCATCGGGTTGGTCGGGGTTTCGATCCACACCATCTTGGTGTTCGGGCCGATCGCGGCTTCGAAGGCAGCTGGGTCGGTCAGGTCGACGAAGCCGACATCCAGGCCGGCGGTACGGCGGCGCACGCGTTCGAACAGGCGGAAGGTACCGCCGTACAAATCGTCCATCGCCACCACGTGGCTGCCGGCATCCAGCAGTTCCATCACCGTGGAAGTGGCAGCCATGCCGGAGGCGAACGCGAACGCGCGCGTGCCGCCTTCCAGCGCGGCCACGCAGCGCTCGTAGGCGAAGCGCGTGGGGTTATGCGTGCGCGAATACTCGAAGCCCTGATGTTTGCCGGGGCTGGATTGCGCATACGTGGACGTCGCGTAGATCGGCGGCATCACCGCGCCGGTGCTGGGATCCGGCGACTGCCCTCCATGGATTGCCAGCGTTGCAAGCGACAGCGCGCGCTCACCGTCATGGCTATGAGTGGTGCGGTTGGACATGGAGGTTCCCGGAAAAAGTGGGCAATTGTAACAAGCGGGTCTGAATGACCCGTGCCGCGCGTCTCATCCGAGGGCGCGACGGCCTGAGATCACTGCACGCGACGGCGCAGGTAGTTGAGCAAGTCGATGCGGGTGATCAGGCCCAAAAACTGCTGGCCGTCCATGACGATGGCGACCTGGCCGCGGTCGAACACCGGCAGCAGCGCTTCGATCGGCGAGGCCACATCCAGGCGATCGAGCTTGCTGACCATGGCGGTGGAAATCGGGTCGCGGAAACGCGCTTCGTCGCCATATACATGCAGCAGCACGTCGCTCTCGTCGACGATGCCCACCAGCTCGCCATCTTCGATCACCGGCAACTGCGAGACGTCGTACAACTTCATGCGCTGATACGCGGTGGTCAGCAGGTCCTTCGGCCCGACCACCACGGTGTCACGCTTGTTGTAAGGGCGCAGGATCAGGTCGCGCAGGTCGCCGTGCTGCGGGCGCTCCAAAAAGCCGTTGTCGAGCATCCAGTAGTCGTTGTACATCTTCGACAGGTACTTGTTGCCGGTATCGCAGACGAACACCAGCACGCGCTTGGGCGTGGTCTGCTCGCGGCAATACTTCAGCGCAGCGGCCAGCAAGGTGCCGGTGGACGAGCCGCCGAGGATCCCCTCCTTGGCCAGCAGCTCGCGCGCGGTGTGGAAGCTTTCGGCATCGCTGATCGAATAGGCCTTCTTGACCCGCGAAAAATCCGAGATATCCGGCAGGAAGTCCTCGCCGATGCCTTCGACCAGCCAGCTGCCGGACTTTTCGCTGACCGTGCCTTCTTCGATGTACTGGGTCAGGATCGAGCCGACCGGGTCGGCCAGCACCAGTTCGGTGTGCGGCGAGGCGCTGGCGAAGGCGCGCGACAGGCCGGTCATGGTGCCGGAGCTGCCGCAGCCGAACACGATGGCGTCCAGCTGGCCGTCCATCTGCGCCAGGATTTCCGGGCCGGTGCCGAATTCGTGCGCGGCCGGGTTGTCCGGGTTGCCGAACTGGTTGATGAAGTAGGCGCCCGGGGTCTCGGCGGCGATCTTGGCGGCCAGGTCCTGGTAGTACTCCGGGTGGCCCTTTGCCACATCCGAGCGGGTCAGCACCACGTTGGCGCCCATGGCTTTTAGATTGAAGATCTTCTCGCGGCTCATCTTGTCCGGCACTACCAGAATCAACTGGTAGCCCTTCTGCTGCGCCACCAGGGCCAGGCCCAGACCAGTATTGCCGGCGGTGCCTTCCACCAAGGTGGCGCCGGGCTTCAGGTCGCCGCGCTGCTCGGCCGCTTCGATCATCGACAGACCGATGCGGTCCTTGATCGATCCCCCAGGATTATTCGCCTCCAGCTTGAGGAACAGCTCGCAGACGCCGGTGTCCAGGCGCTGGGCCTTGACGATCGGCGTGTTGCCAATCAGTTCGAGTACGGAGGAATGAATCGCCATCGGGATATCGTCGCTGCGCCACGCGGGCTAGGCCGGTCATTATCCGACGAACGGCTGTGGATTGCTCATTCAGCCTTGAAACGATTACGCAGGCGATGAACAAGCAGGCTCAACCTCTAGGCAAACGTGCCATCGGCCAGAAAACGCAGCGCTACAAACGAAAGACGCGGACGGTGGCAAGCCGACGAGGAGGCCGCCACCGCCCGCGACGGTGAACTTGTTCTAACGATGGGGAAGGATCAATGCGTCAGCTGGTCGTACATCCGGGTGAGCTTTTCTTTGGTATGCAACTTCTCACGCTTCATCTGGCCCAAGGTCACGTCGTCGATCGGGAGCACCCCGAGTTCGGCATCCATGCATTTCTTGTTCAATAGCTTGTGGCGTTGGTAGAGCTGCTTGAACTCGGGATCGGACTTCATCAATGCGTCGATTTCGGTCTGCGGTTGCCCTTCGAACATGGCGTTACCTCCTTCACTCTTCACTCAAACAAGAACGCCCCGGCCAGCGAAGGCACGGGGCGCAGCTTGGGGATGGAGGACCAACGCGTTGCAGAGGCCGACACACGGGCGAAACCACCACCAGCCATTCCGCCCATTTGCATCGTCGCGTGCCTCTGCGTCACTGGCCCGGCCCTCCGTACTTCCCGAGCGGCGGAGTTGCTGCCCGGAGGTACGACCCTACGCCGGTCGCGGAGGGGGTTCAAGACCGAAAGGGCTGCATTTGCCGTTCCTTGGCGCAATCAGTGACCGCGGTTCAACCAGGCGTCATGCCCTGGTTAAAACGCCTTAACTTCCAATCACTTGCCTTCAAGGAGCGACAACGACCTCGGCCGCGCGGGTCTTGCTGGCCGCGCCTTTGGTGCCAGTGACCTGCAGCCGCGAGGCCGCCACGCCGCCTGCCACCAGGGCATCGCGCACCGCTTCGGCACGCTTTTTGGCGGTGGCGGCATCGTTGTCGAACCCGACGATGCTGATCCGGCCTTTCTTGCCGATGTTCAGATATTCGGCCAGGGCCTTGGCCTGCCCGGCAGCATCGCCGGACAGCGCCGCCTTGCCACCGAAGGCGCCACTGCCCAGCGAGAAGACCTCGCCCCGGGTGTCGAACTTGGCGGGCGGCAGCTTGGCCCCGGCCACCAATTCGGCCTCCTCGTGCGCCAGCTGCACGGCTTTCTGCTGGGCGGCGTTGAGCTTGGCGGTCTGCTTGCCGGCCACGCTGGTCAGCGCCAGCTCGGCATCCTGGCGGGCCAGGGTCTCCTGTTCGGCCGCTTGGCGCATGCGCTCGGCCTCTTCGGCCTGGATCTGCGCCTGCACACGCAGACGCTCGGCCTCCTGCCGGGCGCGCGAGGCGTCGCGGCGGCTGGCTTCGATCAGCAAGTCGTTGCGGGTACCTTCCAGGCGGTCTAGCTCGCGCCGCGCCAGCGCGGTACGCGCAGTGAGTTCGGCGATCTCGACCCGGCGGTCGGCCAGGAACAGCAGTTCGTCGCGGTCGCGGCGCTTGGCCTCGGCCAGCGCGGCAACGATCTGCTGCGCCTGCAGGCGCTCGTAGCGGGCCAGGTCGCTGGTCTGCGGATCGCTCTGCAGCATGGCCAGGCGCCGGTTCAGCGCGTCGGCCTGCGGGTCGTTCTTGGCCGCTATCGCCAGCGGTGGCAGCGTGGCCAGGCTCAGCACACAAATAAAGAGGAAGGGGCGCAGTGTCATCGGCCGTTCTCCCCGGTGTTGAGCGTGTTCTGCAACTGCGCCACTTCCTTCTTGCGCTGTTCCAGCTGGGCGCTGACCACCGCTTGTTCACTGCGCGCCTTGGCCAGATCGGCATCGGCGGCGGCGCGCAGGGCGATCTGCGGCACCTGCTTGCGCTGGCGCTTGTCCAGTTGCGCCTGCTGGACCTGCATCAGTTCCTGGCGGGCCAGGTTGACCAGATCCGGGGCGTATTGATCGGCATCGGCCTGGGTGGCGCGTTGCACGGCCTGCTCGGCCGCGGTGAGCTCCGGTGCCACCTGGGCGGCGGCCGAAGAGGAAAGAACCATGAAACAGGCGATGCCATACAGGGATCGCCGCAAGTATGCGAAGCTAGCCGTCATTAGGGGAGCCGTAGCGAGGAAGTCTCGAGCACGGCCATTGTCGGAAGCCTGCGGCGGACTTGCAACGAGACGCTGCTGTTTGTTGGGGAACCATTGCGCATGGATATCGGCTACTTCCTGAAGCTGATGACCGAAAAGAATGCCTCGGACATGTTCTTGACCACCGGCGCGCCGGTGTACATCAAGATCGAAGGCAAGCTCTACCCGCTCGGCAATACGGGGTTGCCGCCGGGGATGGTCAAGAAAATCGCTTACTCACTGATGGACGAAGGCCAGGTGCCGCAGTTCGAGCGCGAGCTCGAGCTCAACATGGCGATTGCCTTGTCCGATGCCGGCCGTTTCCGCGTGAACGTGTTCAAGCAGCGTGGCGAGGTGGGCATGGTGATCCGTGCCATCCGCAGCCGGATCCCGAGCATCGAGGAGCTCAACCTGCCGCAGGTGCTCAAGGACGTCATCATGACCCCGCGTGGGCTGGTGCTGGTGGTGGGCTCGACCGGCTCCGGCAAGTCGACCTCGCTGGCGTCGATGATCGACCACCGCAACAGCACCACCACCGGACACATCCTCACCATCGAGGACCCGATCGAATATCTGCACAAGCACAAGATGTCGATCGTCAACCAGCGCGAGGTGGGCCTGGACACGCACGCCTTCCAGAGCGCGCTGAAGAACGCGATGCGCGAAGCGCCGGACGTGATCCTGATCGGCGAAATCCTGGATGCCGAGACCATGGAGGCGGCCATCGCCTTCGCCGAGACCGGTCACCTGTGCCTGGCGACGCTGCACTCCAACAACGCCGACCAGACCATCGAGCGCATCCTCAATTTCTTCCCGGAAAGTGCGCACAAGAACGTGCTGATGAATCTGGCGCTGAACCTGCGCGCCGTGGTGTCGCAGCGCCTGGTCAAGGGCGTGGATGGACGGCGCCGCCCGGCCACCGAGGTGTTGATCAACACCCCGATGATCCGCGACCTGCTGCGCCGCGGCCAGGTGCACGAGGTCAAGCAGGCGATGGAAGAGTCGCTGGAAGAAGGCATGCAGACCTTCGACCAATGCCTGTTCCGGATGGTGAAGTCGGGCGAAATCGAGCAGGAAGAAGCACTGCGTGCGGCCGACTCGCGCGACGGCCTGGCATTGAAGTTCCGTCTCTCCGAGGGCGGCTCCGGCGAACACGACCCGTACGCGGACTACGAAACACCTGCTGCGCCAACCATCAGCCACGGGTTTATTTAAGCGGCCTCCTTGCCGGTTTCGGCCGGCGACTGGCGGCATGGTGTGATTGTTGGCGTGCTTATCGATGCATTCGTGACCGATGCGATCGCGTGCTGACCCGCGTCTAGCACTGCGCCCCCTTCGTCCGTTCGCGAAGGTCGAAGCTTCGTGCGTGGATTCAAGCCTGCTTCAAGGTGAGCGCCAGTGTTGTTTTGAGGACTGACCTAGCGCCGGGTTGACCGCGGCGTTGGCGAGCGACCCGCAAGCTGCCGTTATTCCGGCCTACGGAGAAAGCTGCACGCAGCGCAGACGAAAGGGTCGCCTCTCTCGTCCCTCTACCTCACGCAACGGCATCCACCTGCATTTCCGGCCGCGCGGCATCGAATGCCGGCAGTGCCAGGCATGCCTGTTCGATGCGATGCAGGGTGGGATATGACGACAGATCGACGTCGAACCGGCGCGCGTTGTAGAGCTGCGGAATCAACACGCAATCGGCCAGTCCCGGGGTGTCGCCATGGCAGAACCTTGCGGCGTGGGGGGCGTGGGCCAGTTGCACTTCCAGCGCCGCAAACCCTTGCTGCATCCAGTGCTGCGTCCACAGCAGGCGCTGTGCGGGATCGCGTTGCCATTGCCGCTCGAGAAACTGGGTGACCCGCAGGTTGTTGAGCGGATGCACATCGCAGGCGATGACCTGCGCAAGTGCGCGCACGCGGGCGCGCTCGGGCGGCGTTGCCGGCAGCAGGCGCGCGCTGTCCGGAAACCCATCTTCCAGGTACTCCAGGATCGCGAGCGATTGCGGAACCACCACTGCGCCGTGACGCAGCGTCGGGACCAACTGCTGTGGATTGAGCTGCGCGTACGCAGCGGCGTGCTGCTCGCCGCCATCGCGCACCAGATGGACCGGGTGCGTGACGTATGCCAGCGCCTTGATATTCAACCCGATGCGCACGCGATAGGCCGCGCTCGAACGCCAGTACGAAAACAACTCCAAGGTCGCGCTCATACGCCAGCCTGGCTGTGGACGCTTGCAGAGGGTACGCAGCCTGTCATGGCAGCGGCTGCCGCTCGACGCGCTGTTCGATCGCGCCAAAGATGCTTGCGCCGCTGGCATCGAACATCTCGATCCGCACCACGTCGCCGAATGCCATGAACGGCGTACTCGGCTTGCCATCGCGCAGGGTCTCGACCACGCGCTGTTCGGCAAAACACGAGGCGCCCAGCGTGGTGTCCTGATTGGCGATGGTGCCGGATCCCACGATCGTGCCGGCCGACAACGGACGGGTCTTGGCGGCGTGGGCGATCAACTGGGCGAAGTCGAACTGCATGTCGTTGCCGGCTTCCGGCGCACCGAACCAGGCGCCGTTGACGTGGGTCACCAGCGGCAAATGCACCTTATTGTCGCGCCAGGCGGCGTCCAGCTCGTCGGGGGTGACGAACACCGGCGACAGCGCCGAGCGTGGCTTGGATTGCACGAAACCGAAGCCCTTGGCGAGTTCGGCCGGAATCAGGTTGCGCAATGAGACATCGTTGACCAGACCGACCAACTGGATGTGCGCAGCCGCCTGCTCGGGCGAGGCGCCCATCGGCACGTCGTCGGTGACGACCACGATTTCGGCCTCCAGGTCGATGCCGTGGTCCTCGCTGATCACCTTGATGGCATCGCGCGGGCCGTAGAAGCCGGCGCTGGTGGCCTGGTACATCAGCGGGTCGGTGTAGAAGCTTTCCGGCACCTCGGCATTGCGGGCGCGGCGCACCCGCTCCACATGCGGCAGGTAGGCGCTGCCGTCGACGAACTCGTAGGCGCGCGGCAACGGTGCAGCCAGGGCCTGCAGATCCAGATCGAACACCCCATCGGCGCTGCCGTCGTTGAGCGAGGCCGACAAGGCGTTCAGGCGCGGCGCGACGTTGCTCCAGTCTTCCAGCGCGCGCTGCAGCGTGGGCGCGATGCCGGTGGCACGAACGGCGGTGCGCAGGTCGCGCGCGACCACGATCAGGCTGCCGTCGCGACCGCCTTCCTTCAGGGAACCTAGCTTCATGACCATCCTGTGCTGTGGCTGATCGGCCGATTGTACGACCTGTCGCAAAAGTAGTTGCACATGAAACAACTGACCGTCACCACAACCGCGGTGACGGGATTTTGTGCAGCGCGCCAAACGCGCGTACACTTGCCGGGTCTGCATGCGGCCGTCCGTTTCCCTTAGGGACAGCCGGCGAGGCCAGGATCGATCGATCCGCTCGCCCGCCCCACCCGACGCCTTTCGTGGTGCCGACAAACCCATCGCTCTTTGATCGGGTTGTTCCACCATCTCGCAGCGCGGTTCACGGGAACGCTCCGAGCCTCACTTTTTGCATCTGCAATGCGTTTGCGCTCCAGGCTTGGCCTGGCGGCGGCGCTTTACTTGGAGCTTCCTGATGTCTTTTGAATCCCTGGGCCTTGCGCCCTTCCTGCTGCGCGCGTTGGCCGAGCAGGGCTACGAAACCCCCACTGCGATCCAGCAGCAGGCGATCCCGTTGGTGCTGGCCGGTCACGACCTGCTGGCCGGCGCGCAGACCGGTACCGGCAAGACCGCCGCGTTCGGCCTGCCGCTGCTGCAGCACCTGGGCACCAGCCCGCAGCCGGTCAACGGCCCGCGCAAGCCGCGCGCGCTGATCCTGACCCCCACCCGCGAACTGGCCACCCAGGTGCATGACAGCCTGCGCGGCTACAGCAAGTACCTGCGCATCCCCAGTGCGGTGATCTACGGCGGCGTGGGCATGGGTAACCAGCTCGACACCCTGCGTCGTGGCGTGGACCTGCTGATCGCCTGCCCGGGCCGCCTGATCGACCATATCGAGCGTCGCAGCGTGGACCTGTCCGGCATCGAAGTGCTGATCCTGGACGAGGCAGACCGCATGCTCGACATGGGCTTCTTGCCGTCGATCAAGCGCATCCTGACCAAGCTGCCGCGCCAGGACCGCCAGACCCTGCTGTTCTCGGCCACCTTCGAAGAGAACATCAAGCAGCTGGCGCTGGAGTTCATGCGCAACCCGATGCAGATCCAGGTCACCCCGAGCAACACCGTGGCCGAGAGCATCACCCACCGGGTGCACCCGGTCGATGGCGCGCGCAAGCGCGATCTGCTGCTGCACCTGTTGGCGCAGGATAGCCGCGAGCAGACCCTGGTGTTCGCGCGCACCAAGCACGGCAGCGACAAGCTGGCGCTGTTCCTGGAGAAGTCCGGCATCAAGACCGCGGCGATCCACGGCAACAAGAGCCAGGGCCAGCGCATGCGTGCCCTGAGCGACTTCAAGGCCGGCCGCGTGACCGTGCTGGTGGCCACCGATATCGCCGCGCGCGGTATCGATATCGATCAGCTGCCGAAGGTCATCAACTACGACCTGCCGATGGTGGCCGAAGACTACGTGCACCGCATCGGCCGCACCGGCCGTAACGGCTCCACCGGCGAGGCGATCTCGCTGGTGGCGCAGGACGAAGCCAAGCTGCTGCGCCAGATCGTGCGTATGCTGGGCCGCGACGTGGAAATCCGCGACGTGCCGGGCTACGAGCCGCAGACCCCGATTCGCTGGGGCAATAGCGCGCCGGGTCGTGCCGAGCAGCCAGGCGGTGATCGCGCCCCGCGCAAGAGCCACGCCCGTCGTCCGCATGGCGATGCACCGCGTCAGGCGCATGCGCATGCCGGCCCGAAGAAGCCGGGTGGCCAGCGCAGCGCCGGGCCGCGTCAGGCCAATGCCGGTGCAGCAGGTGCAGGCCGTCGCGATGGTGGCCGCGGTGGTCAGCGTCCGAGCGGCACGCGCTGAATCCTGCGCGCCGGCAGGTCCGGTGCCGGATTGGCGTTGAACCAAAAAAGCCGCCCTTCGGGG
>NZ_FLTX01000077.1 GCF_900092025.1 Xanthomonas bromi | reverse complement strand
CCGTGCGGTCAGGTCGCCGGCAGCGATCGACTGCAACAAGCCCGAAAGCGACTGCAGGTTGCCATCGGCGGTGGCCATCAAGGTGTTGAGGCTTTCCACCATCACGCGGAAATCGAACTGGAACTGCTCGGCATCGCCGCGCGCAGTAAAATCGCCGTTGGCTGCGGCCTGCGCCAGCTGCTTGATCTCGGTGTTCATCGTCCCCAGGTTGCGCTTGACCTGGTTCATCGCCGCGGTGATGGCGGCTTTCTCGCCGGGAAGTTGCGGCATGTCTTCGGACAGGTCGCCGATGGCATAACGCTCGATCAGGTGAATGGTCTGCATCTTGACCTGGATGTGCGATGCCACCAGCTCGTTGGTGTCATTGGCCATGCGGCCGAAATCGCCCGGGAATGCGCCGGCATCCATGCGGAAGCTGATCTGACCTTCTTCATGGCGCTTGGCCATGTCGGTCTGCGCGGAAATCAAGTTCTGCAACTGCAGCTGCATCTTGCTCATCGCCTTGAGCAGGCGCCCGCTTTCGTCGTTGAATTGGGTGTCGACGTCGTTATCCAGCTTGCCGCCGGCGATGGATTCGGCAGCGCGGGTTGCGCGGCTCAGCGGCTGGGTGAGGCTGCGGGTGATCAGCAAGCCAAGCGTGCCGCTCAGCACCAGCACCAGCAGCGAGCCACCGATCAGCAGCTTGCGCGCGTCGTCGGTCGACTTCAGCGCGGCGGTCGAGGCGTCGGCCGCGAGCCGATCCTGGCGTGTGATATTTTCTGCGATTTTGTCCTGCCACAACTGCATTGCCGGTGCGGCCTTCTCCAGCAAGAAGGCCTGGGCCTGGTCGCCGTGGCCGGACGTCACCAAGCCGATGACCTTGTCGTTGAGCGGCTTGACCGTCGCGCGACGAACGTCGATCTCGTCGCGAAGTACTTTACCGGCCGGCGTTGCAGGCATGGCATAGAGCGCATCGCGCGCTTTGTTGTAGTCCTCGCGCGCCGCCTGGATGTTCTGGATGAACTTGCGGTTTTCCGCGTCGCTGGTCGGCAGCACGACATTGCGCACCTGCATGGCGATCACGTAGTTGGCGTTCATCATGTCGTTACAGAGGCGAATCTTGACCATCTTCTGATGGACGATGTCTTCCAGCAGCGTGCGGGACGATGTCAAGCCGCGATAGCCGATCAATGCAATCAGACCCGACAGCACGATCAGAACAGCGAAAGCGGCCGCCAGTCGTGGGCCCACGTTGTAACGTTGGAGAAGTGCAGTCATGGCCGGTTCCTTTGAGGGATTGCGCAATAGAGGGGAAGCGATGTGGTAATGCCAGTCGATTGCAAACCTGACATGTCGCTATGCGCTATAACGGCGATGACATATATTTACTGAATACCTCGACATTAAAAAAAATATAAATCGAGTTAGGCTTGTGAAAAAAGTGGTGTTTCAATTGATCGAAACGATTTGATGTATCTATGGGTAATGCGGGCTCTACCATTACTGATGTTTTTTTTATTTATAAACTGTATCCAGGTAATCCAGTCTTTCGGCGTTTGATGGATTCTGATCCGGCGACGCAATAAAAAGCCGCGCTTCAAAGAGCGCGGCTTGCAGGACAGCGGCTATTTTCAGGCAGACCCAGCGTGTTCGAATTGACGACCGGTACGCGGCAAACAGTCGTCGGAGAGGCGGACCGCGCGGATGAACCGGCCGTGCCCGCCCGACCACAGCGCAGTAGGTTGCGTCGTGACGCTTAGAACTCGGCCCAATCGGACGCATTGGACGGTGCCAACGCCACTGCGGCACGGCTGGCCGGTCGCGCGACCTGCGGCTTTGCGGCAGGCGTGCTGGCTGCAACCGGGCGCTTGGCGGCGATCTGGCGTACCACCGGCGTGGCGCGTGTGACCGCTTCCAGTTCGGCCGACAGGCGGAACAGCGCCACCGCTTCGGTAAGTTGCTGGGCCTGCTCTTCCATCGAGCGTGCAGCGGCGGTGGCTTCTTCCACCAACGCGGCGTTCTGCTGGGTGGCTTCGTCCATGTGGGTGACGGTCTGATTGACCTGCTCGATGCCGGCCGACTGTTCCTGCGATGCCGCAGAAATTTCGCTCATGATGTCGGTGACGCGCTGCACCGAGGAGACGATCTCGGCCATGGTGCTACCGGCCTGATTGACCAGCGCCGAGCCTTCGGCCACCTTGCTCACCGAGTCGTCGATCAGGCTCTTGATTTCCTTGGCGGCGCCGGCCGAACGCTGGGCCAGCGTGCGTACTTCCGAGGCCACCACGGCAAAACCACGACCTTGTTCGCCGGCACGCGCCGCTTCCACCGCGGCGTTCAACGCCAGGATGTTGGTCTGGAACGCAATGCCATCGATGACGGAAATGATTTCGGCGATCTTCTTGGACGAGGTTTCGATGCCGGACATGGTGGTGACCACCTGGCCGACGACACTGCCGCCGTGCGAGGCCACACCGGCTGCGCCGATGGCGAGCTGGTTCGCCTGGCGGGCGTGCTCGGCGTTCTGCTTGACGGTGGAGGTGAGCTCCTCCATCGAAGCGGCGGTTTCTTCCAGATTGGCGGCCTGCTGTTCGGTGCGCTGCGACAGGTCGTTGTTGCCGGCCGCAATCTCGCCAGCAGCCGTGTTGATCGCCAGGGTGGAGTGCTTGATGCGGCCCACGATGTCGGTCAGGCGCTGGGTGGTGGCATTGGCGTCGTCGCGCAGACGTGCAAACACGCCGTGGAATTCCCCATCCATGCGTGCGGTGAGGTCGCCATCGGCCACGGCGCCGAGCAGCTGCGACAGCTTGCCCAGGTTGCGGTCGCTGACTTCCATCATCGAATTCAGATCCGACACCATCACTGCAAAATCGTATTTGAAGCGCGCCGCGTCGCCGCGAGCACTGAAATCGCCAGCGGCGGCAGCCTGCGCCAGCTGCTTGATCTCGGTGTTGATCGACAACAGGCTGGCCTTGGCCGCGTCCATCGCCTCGTGCAGGATCGCGCGGCTGGCCGGCAGACGGCGGGCGTCCTGGGTCAGGTCGCCTTGCGCGTACTGATTGAGAATACGCACCGAATCGGTGATGGCATCCAGATGCTCGAAGATCATCGTGTTGATGCCGCCGGCCAGCGTGCCGTACACACCGGGGAAATCTTCCGGCATGCGGTGGGTGATGTCTTCGGCCGCGTGCAGGTGCGACATGCGCGCGGTTTCGTCGGTGAAGCGACGCAGCATCTGGGTCATGCCACCGGTGGCCTCCAGCATCTGGCCGATCTCATCCTTGCTGGTCTTGCCGATCTGCACGCTCAGATCGCCGCGCGACACCGCCTGGATGGCGCCCAGCGCCTTGGAGAGCGGGGCGGTGATGCTGCGCGCGATCAACCAACCAAACGTGACCGACAGGGCAGCCATCAGCAAGGTGCCGATCAGCAGCACCGCGCCGGTCAGCTTGAACGAGGCGGCGCTTGCCGCGACCATGTCGCCCAGCGCCTTGGACTGCTGCGCATACAGTTTGTCCACCGAGGCGAACAGTTCCTTGCGGATTTCGCCCGACTGCTTGCGCGAGAACTCCATCGCGGCGGCGCGGTCGGGGTTTGCATAGAGTTTGCGTAGCTGCTGGTTGGCTGCGAAATAGCGGGCGCTGGCATCGGTCAGCTTGGCGTATTCGGCCTTCAGCGGCGAGGCCGCGCCGATCTTGGCATCCAGCTGCTTCTGAGTTTCGGCGTACTTGGCCTGGATTTCGTCCATGCGCTTGAAGAAGTACGCATAGCGTTCCGGGTCGTCGAGATTGACGAACTGGCCCACTTCGTACACACGGAATTCGCCAGCGAAACCGCGTAGCTCGGACAGGCGGCTCAACACCGGTACCACGTCCTGGTTGATCAGCGTGGTTCCGCTTTGCATCTGCTTCATGCGCGAAAAACCCAAACCACCCAATAATGCGGTGAGCACAGCACTCAGACAGAAGGCAAACATCAGTTTGCGGCGGATTGGCCAGTCGTTGAACGTGTTCATCACTTACCCCGAAGCATGTGTAGAGAAGCTGTCCAGCACGTTAACGGCGGAGACGCTTAATTCTTTAGTTTTGAAGAATTGGTGTCATGAGAAACGGTCTGGCCGGTGCCCGCCGAATCGCTGTTCCAACGGTGATAGCGGCCATGCTTATGTGCCTGCGCTAGATGCACGCTGCAGTTGCGCATAGACCGTGTTCAAACATCCTGCCACTGGCTGTCGTTGCCGGCGGTGGCGGTTGGCATGCTCACAGCTGGCGGGCGTGCGGCCGGCGCTGGTGTGCTGGTCTTGCTGGTCCGGCCAACTGCCGCGATGGTGGTTTTGCGAGGGCAGGCCTTGCACCCGGCGCATCGGCCAGCGTAAAACGCGACACTGCCCGCGCCAGTTGGCTGGCCTGGTCTTCCATCGTGCGCGCGGCGGCAGTGGCTTCTTCCACCAAGGCGGCGTTCTGCTGGGTGGCTTCATCCATCTGGGTGATGGTGAGGTTGACCTGCTCGATCCCCGACGACTGTTCCTGCGAGGCGGTAGCGATCTCGCCCATGATGTCGGTGACGCGCTGCACGCTGGCCACGATCTCGGCCATGGTGGCGCCGGCCTGATGCACCAGTTGCGAGCCCTCGGTGACCTTGCTCACCGAATCGTCGATCAAATGCTTGATCTCTTTTGCGGCACCGGCCGAACGCTGCGCCAGCGTGCGTACCTCAGAAGCGACAACCGCAAAACCACGGCCTTGTTCGCCGGCACGCGCCGCTTCGACGGCTGCATTCAAGGCCAGAATATTGGTCTGGAAGGCGATGCCGTCGATGACGGAAATGATCTCGGCGATCTTCTTCGATGAGACTTCGATGCCGGACATGGTGGTGACCACTTGCGCCACGACCGAGCCGCCCTGCGAAGCCACACCGGCGGCACCGATTGCCAGCTGATTGGCCTGGCGGGCGCTTTCGGCATTCTGTTTGACGGTGGAGGTGAGTTCTTCCATCGAGGCCGCGGTTTCTTCCAGGTTGGCGGCCTGTTGCTCGGTGCGTTGCGACAGGTCGTTGTTACCGGCGGCAATTTCGCTGGAGGCAGTGTGGGATGCTGCCGGCGGCCTGCTGGATGTGCCCGATCACCAGCGCCAGTTGCTCGGCGGTGCTGTTGGCGTCGTCGCGCATCGTGGCGAAGACGCCATGGAAATCGCCCTGCATACGTACACTCAGGTCGCCGTCGGCCAGTGCGCTGAGCAGGCGCGACACTTCGGCGATGCTCAACGCGTTGGCATCGAGCAAGGCGTTGAGTTGTTGCGTCAGTTGCAGGAAAAAGCCTTGTTTTCCAGCGCTATCGATGCGCTTGGAGAGATCACCGACGGCCGCGCTGCGCACCACATCGGCAACGTCGATTTCGACGCGCGCCTCGGCGGTGCGGTCGCGCCATTTGCAGACAAAACCCAGATGCGCGCCGCGTTCGTCGCGAATTGCAGAGACGTTCTGCGTGATGCAGGTCGTGCGGTAGTGCACGTCGCGTTGGGCGGCGCCCTGGCGATCCAGGCGCTGATAGATCTCCGCGTCCTGTGCATTGCCCACTTCCAGCAGCGAGACCGGTTGGCCAACCAGATTGTCCGTGCCATTGAACGCGGGCGCGCAGGCATGGACATCGTCTGCATAGGTCTGCAGCAAGTTCTGCAACGCGGCGTTGGTGTAGATGATGGCAGGTCCGGATCGGCGATGTACATGCCGGTGGACGCGTTATCCAGTGCGGTGCGGATGCGCAGGTTTTCGGCGGCGATGCTGCGTTCGCGCTCCAGGCGCTCGCGTAGGTCGCGCTGCATGCGCGCCAATGCGGCCATCAGGCTGCGGCTGTGTGTTGCGGCGACCGGAATCGGTTGGTCCAGGCGGCCTTCGGCGATGTGCTGCGCTGCGGCCACGGCCAGCTTCGGCTCGCCGCCAAGCAGGCCGAATACCGAGCGCAGAATCCAGCCGGCGGCCAGCGCCAGGCACACGAATGCCAGCACCACGGCGCTGCCTTGCTGCCACATCACGCGTTGGCTGTGTTGCTCGGCCTGGCGGTGGCTGGCTTCGTTCAAGGCCAGGATGCGTTCGCTGATGGCGCCCATGCGGGTCTGAAGCTGGCCGAACTTGTCGTTGAAATCGGCCTAGGCCGCCGGGTTGTCGGTATGCGTTTCGGCCATCTTCACCACGTGATCGGCGGATGCGAGATAGGCCTGCAGTGCCGGCGTCACCGCATCCAGATCCTTGCGCAGTGCAGGGTCCAGCGGCAGTTTGCGGTTGGCCGCCAGCGACGCGCGGAAATCGCCGGCATGTTCGCCCAGCGCGGTGCGCGCGGCCGCAATGGCGTTATCGTCGTGCGTGGAGGCAGCAAGCAACGCGGCGGTGACATCGCCGCGTAGCGCGTCGTGCATCATGTCCGCCTGCATGTGGTTGCGCAGCGCGTCCGAGGAGATGAACTGTGCGGTGATCGCGTCGAGCAGACCGCGTTGACCGTTATAGCCGACCCCGCCCAATGCGAGCAGCGCCAATGCGGCTACCAGCACCAGGACGCCCAGCATATGCATGATTTTCATGGTGCAACCCGTGTCAGAAGCGGAAAGACAAACCCACGCCGATCGCGTGATCCGGTGAGCGGTCGTTGAGCCCGCAGCTCTAGACCGCGTCCAGTTGTACGTCGTTGCTCAGCAATCAGGCCGAGCCGACATCGAGCAGTGCCACGGTGCCACCTTCGTCGCGTTTGGCGATCTGCGGCAACGCCACTTCCACGAACGAACGCACGCGCTCGTTCCAGGCCTTGCCGAGGACCGCGCCGAAAATGCCTGCGGTATGACGGTTGCCTTCGCCGTCGTCGTCCCAGATCACGCCGGGCATCATGCCAGCAGAGACGCTGTCGCTGAGCTCCCATTCGGCCACCAGGCGGAACGAGGGGCGTGCACCATGGCCGCGCAACGCCTGCGCGCCGCTCGGCAGATCCACATGCAGCAACCAGGCCAGCGAGGTCTTGCCGTCGTCGGAACCGGCCAGGTGATGTTTGATGCCGAGCGAGACATCGGACATGCCGCTCACCTGCGCATCGCCTGGCAGGCCGATGCGCTGCCAGCCATCGGTTTCCAGCCGCAATTCCCAGGTCTGTCCCAGTCCATAGCGCAGCAGCGTCGGTGTGGAATAGGCGTCCACCGCATCATCGCGTTCCCACGCAACACTGGTTTCCACCTGCACGCGGCGCTCGCCCACCGTGAGGCTGGATTCGACGAAATCGGGGCGATCGGTCGCGATCGGATCGTCGGCGCGGGCATGACCCATCACACCCAACAGCACGAAACAGCTGGCGATAACAGATGACTTCATGGCATCCCTTGCGTGGCAATCTGCGGAAATCAGTACCCGGATGCATGGTCTGGTTGCATTCGCTGCAACGGCACGCATGCATGGCTGGACCGGCTGTTGCGATGGGTGCGGGCAGTCGAGGTCATCCACACTAACGGCAACGCTGCATGAATCTTGATGCGCGTCGGACGGGCGGACGGGGCAGGGCAGCGCGGAGCATGCGAATCAGGCGCCGCGCGGGACGTGACTATGGGATGCGGAGAATGCTGTGGATGGGGCAACGACGCTTGCGTCCGCTTGCGCGCCACTTGGCATATGGCGATTAGAAATCCTGCCGCTGGCTGTCGATAGCGGCACTGCCCTGCGATGTGCCTGCATGTCGGCGCGGCGGTGTCGCCACGCGCGTGCCGCTGGCAGGTGCGGGCCTAGCGGTCGCCACTGCACACAGCGCTGGGTTCGCAGCCGATGCAGTCAACACGGGTTTGACTGCATGGCTGAGCTTGAAGACCGCAACCGCCTCGGTCAGCTGGCCGGCCTGTTCTTCCATCGCACGCGCGGCAGCCGTGGCTTCTTCCACCAGCGCAGCATTTTGTTGGGTGGCTTCATCCATTTGCGTCACGGTGAGGTTGACCTGCTCGATGCCGCTGGATTGTTCCTGCGAGGCGGAAGCGATCTCGCCCATGATGTCGGTGACGCGCTGCACGCTGCTCACGATCTCGCTCATGGTGCTGCCGGCCTGATGCACCAGCGACGAGCCTTGCGCCACCTTGCTCACCGAATCGTCGATCAGGTGTTTGATCTCTTTTGCGGCACCTGCCGAACGCTGCGCCAAGCTGCGCACTTCCGAGGCGACCACGGCAAAGCCGCGGCCCTGTTCGCCCGCGCGCGCCGCTTCCACCGCGGCATTCAAGGCCAGGATGTTGGTCTGGAACGCGATGCCGTCGATGACGGAAATGATCTCGGCGATCTTCCTGGACGAGGTCTCGATGCCGGACATGGTGTCGACCACCTGCGCGACCACCGAACCGCCGTGCGATGCCACGTCGGCCGCGCCGATGGCCAGCTGGTTGGCCTGGCGCGCATGCTCGGCATTCTGTTTGACGGTGGAGGTGAGTTCCTCCATCGAGGCCGCGGTTTCTTCCAGATTGGCTGCTTGTTGTTCGGTGCGCCGGGATAGATCGTGATTGCCCGCAGCGATCTCGCTGGCGGCTGCGCTGATCTGGGTGGCCGAGGTCTGGATGCCGGACACAATGCCGGTGAGCTGCGCCACGGTGGCGTTGGCATCGTCGCGCATGCGGGCGAACACGCCCTGGAAGCTGCCGTCCATGCGCACGGTGAGGTCGCCTTCGGCCAGTGCACTGAGCATGCTGGAAATACGCTCCAGGCCTTGCGATGTGGTTTCCAGCAAACCGTTGAGCTGACGGCCGAATTCCAGATAGAACCCCTGCTTGTCTTCCAACGCCAGGCGCTGGCCGAAGTCGCCCATCAAGGCGGACTGCACCAGTTCGGCCACTTCCTGCTGCGTGCGGACTTCTGCGCTGATATTGCGCCACAGCAGCATGCTGCCACTACGACGGCCATCGGGGGCATACAGCGGGGTCATGGTCAGATCCAGCGTCACCGGCCCGAAGCGGTAGCGCTCGGTGATGGTGGACTGCAGCTGACGCAGACGTTGCGTACGCGCCGTGCCTTCACTGTCGTTGCCGAACACGTATTCCATCGGCTTGCCGACCACCGCATCGGCACTGAAGCCGGTCTGGCCCTTGGCGTGGAAGGCGGGCTCGCCGTGCTTGAACGAGGTGTGCAGCGCTTCGGTGATGAACACGGCGTTGTGTTGTTCGTCGGCCAGCAGCAATTCCATTTCCGAGTGTTCCAGCGCGGTGCGGATACGCAGGTTTTCGTTGGCCACCTGCGCATCGCGCTCGATGCGCTCGCGCAGGTCGTTCTGCATGCGTTGCATGGCCCCCATCAGGCGGCCCACTTCGTCCTGGCGCTGCACCGTGATCAGGCTGTCGAGCTTGCCCGAGGCGATCGCGTCGGCCACTTTCGCGGCGGCCTCCAGCGGCTGCACCACCTGGCGACGCAGCAGCGCGAACAACGCGGCGCTAAGGACCAGCGCCGAGCCCAGGCCGACGGCAAGAATGGTCCACAGCAAACGATGCGCCTGCTGCATGATGGTGGCATACGGCACCACCACGCCCAGCGCAAAACGTTCCTGCGCTTTGCCGATCTGCAGCGGCACATAGGCGCTCACTACGCCGTTGGTATCGGGGGTGAAATCGATGTAGTCCTTGCCGGCCTTGGTGGCGTCCAGCAAGGCGCGGTAGTTGGCGGCGTCGGCGGGTTTGCCGATGCGGGCCGGATCGCGCGACGCCAGGATGACGCCGGCGGGCGAGATCAATTCCACATAGCCGTCCTGCATCGGCCGCAACGCGCTCAGGCGCTTCTGCAAGGCGGCCAGTGCAAAGTCGACCGAGACCACCCCGACGTAGTTGCCGTTGTCCATGATCGGCGTGGACAAGGTGGTCATCAGCACCGGCTTGCCGCCGATCACGTAGTCGTACGGGCCGGCGACGATCTGGCGGCCCAGTTTGCGCGGCATGAGGTTCCAGTCGCCGTCGCCGGGTTTTTCGTAACCGACGAGCGGCTCGCGGATCAGCGACTGTCCGCTGTGGGCCCAGTAGGTCATGAACCGGCCGGTACCATCGTGGCCCTTCGCATTGACGTAGTCGCTGTCCTTGCCATCGAAGGCCTGCGGCTCCCACAGCGTGCCGATGCCCACCCATTCGGGATGGTCCTGCAATTGATCGTGCACGATCGCCGATGCGGCATCGCGGCTGATGCCCGCGTTAGCGCGCTGCGTCAGCAAGGCGTTGGCCACCGCCTGGCCGGTGGTGAACGCCTGGCCCAATTCGTTGCTGACCTGCTCGGCCTGATAGCGCGCCGCGTTCTGCATCGTCGCCTGGGCCGATGCGCTCAGTGCCTGGCTGCTCTGCCAGTAGCTGATGGCCGCGGTCAGGCCGAAGCACAGCGAGGCGATGACCGCGGTGCCGAGCATCATGCGGTACGCAAGGCGGCCGCCGAAACGTGAGTGCGAGGAGAGCGAGGTCATGGGCGTGGCTGCAAAAGAAGAAAGGGAAGAATCCGCGTGGGCGGGCTGGAGCAGGTAGAACGACCAACACACTTACTGAGTGGCGGTCGGGTCGGCGCGGGCGATGTTCGGTGCGGCATATCCCGCCCGAACACGGCATCTTCGAGCGCCGTAGTGGCCTGGCGACCGCTGATGGCGTCTTGCCCGCCACTGTTGGAGAGGCTAATCAAGCCGTAGCAGTCGTCAGGTGGCTGTGGACGGCGCTGAGGAAACGGCATGTACGCGTGGTACATGCCGCACCGAGCACCGGCCGCAGGCACCAATCGACATAGCCGCCGCCGGCCTGCGCGGCGGTCACGAACGCCGGGAAGATCCGCTTGCCGTCTGGACTGAGCACGTCGGTCAACGGCTTGCCGTTGAGATCCGGGCGGGTAAGGTGCATCAGCATCACCGGCGCCTGGTCGGTGACGTAGATGTAGTCCACACCACCGCGTGCGCGCATGGTGGACAAGGTATGCAGCGCGGCTTTCTTGGCGCTGTCCACGTCCATCTGGCCCTTCTCGGCGCGCTCGGCATAGCCGTTGACCACCGCGATCGCCATTTCGATCTGGCTCTTTAGCCCATCGCGACGCGTATCGGTGAGATCGACGTACTGCATGCGTGCCGTGACGATGGCCAGGATGATGATGCCCAACGCAACGAGCGCTGTCTGGGCGAGGAATTTGCGCTTGAGCGGTACATCGGCCAACGTCTCAGCGAGCGAGCTCTTGAACGTCATGACAGGTATCCAGCAAGAGGATTGTGGCCGGGAGAACTCGTATAGCGACCTGAAGAGAGAAAGGTTGAGCATTCGAGGACGCAAGGTGCTAACGCCGCGCACGGGTTGCGGAAAAAGGCGCAGGGTCCCTTGCAGCGACTACGCCCGGCTCGCATGACACGGGGCCAGCGCGCACGGCGCCACACGCACGACTGGCTGCAGCGCGGCGATGCGTGGGAGGGCCGGCCCGGGGCTGGCGACGATTGCGGTGTGGGTCGCGCGGCCGGGTCGGTCGCAGGCCGGAAGACGCTTAGTGACGTGGCGGCTTGCCAGTGCTGGCCACCGATGCCTGCAGGTTCTGCAGTTCGGTCCAGAGCGCCTGGTGGGTATCGCCGGGCTGGCCAATCGACAAGGCTTGCGCCTGGTGCAGGTCGCCGGCATGCAGGGCGCGATTGGCCAGACGCTGTTGCTCCAGATACTGGCCCAGCTGCTGCTGCACGAGTGCAAACTGGCGCGCCTGCTCACCCTGCGGGGCGGTGGCCTGGAAATACCCGGCATGCCGGGCAATGCGTTGACGCAGGTTGCCCATGCGCTC
Organism: Xanthomonas bromi; assembly: GCF_900092025.1. Taxonomy (GTDB): domain Bacteria; phylum Pseudomonadota; class Gammaproteobacteria; order Xanthomonadales; family Xanthomonadaceae; genus Xanthomonas; species Xanthomonas bromi. The sequence continues at coordinate 11,233 of NZ_FLTX01000077.1, read as the reverse complement.
GTCATAGGCCTGCACGCTGGCCGCATCGTGCGCTGCGGCCAGCTGTGCCCGCTGGTCGTCGTGCAATTGCACCAGGTCGATGGCCAGCGACTGCAACGCGCTCACCGGCATGCTGTCCAGCAGCACCGACACCGGCGCCGCCGGGGCGGCGAAGGAGGGCGGCAACGACACGCCCGCAGCCAGCAACGCGACGGCGAACACAGCGCCCAGCACAATGCGGGCAGAGCGGTTGGACTTGGCGGTGTGCATGCGGACTTCCTTCGATCTGGCGCGGGCAATGCAGCCCTCAGTGCTTCCGGTATCGGCCGCAAAAGCCGACACTTGATCACCTTTCGACCAGCGGCGGCACCGGCTGCACCGAATTGGCAGGGCCGCACTTGCTTCTCCCTGCGAGACAAGCAAGCGCGCAGCACCGGGTGAGCGAACGTGCGCTGCCGAGTGCACCCACCGCAGGCGATCGGCAATTGCCGAACGACAACGCCGCCGCGGCGCTGCATCTGCACAAACAAAAAACCCCGACATCGCTGCCGGGGCTGGGGACGCACTGGCCGCCTGATCCGGCGGCCGTGCATCTGCGGTGGACCTAGAACTCCTGCCAGTTCGAATCGCCGTTGCCGGCCGCGGCAACCGCCGGGCGTGGCGCTGTGGTGAGGTTGGCGTTGGGTTTCGCTACAGCCGGCACGGCCACGCGTTTCGCAGCGGTGATCGGCTGGGCGGTAGCCAGGCGTCGCGGAGCAGGGCGGGTGACCGCAGGCGACAGGGCGGCGATCTGCTGCACCTTGAAGATCGACACCGCATCGGACAGCTGGCCGGCCTGTTCTTCCATGGCGCGCGCGGCGGCGGTGGCTTCTTCCACCAGCGCAGCGTTCTGCTGGGTGGCTTCGTCCATCTGCGTGACGGTGAGGTTGACCTGCTCGATGCCGGCCGACTGCTCCTGCGAGGCGGCGGAAATCTCGCCCATGATGTCGGTGACGCGCTGCACGCTGGCGACGACGTCGGCCATGGTCTTGCCGGCCTGATCCACCAGTGCCGACCCTTGGGCGACCTTGTCCACCGAGTCGTCGATCAGCTGCTTGATCTCCTTGGCCGCGCCAGCCGAGCGTTGCGCAAGCGTGCGCACTTCGCTGGCCACCACCGCAAATCCGCGGCCCTGGTCGCCGGCACGCGCCGCTTCCACTGCTGCATTCAAGGCCAGGATGTTGGTCTGGAAGGCGATCCCGTCGATGACGGAGATGATGTCGGCGATCTTCTTTGAAGAGACCTCGATGTCGGCCATGGTCGCCACCACCTTGCCGACCACGTCGCCGCCCTGCGACGCCACAGCGGCCGCGCCGATCGCCAGTTGGTTGGCCTGGCGCGCGCCTTCGGCGTTCTGCCTGACGGTCGAGGTGAGTTCCTCCATCGAGGCGGCGGTCTCTTCCAGATTGGCCGCCTGCTGTTCGGTACGCTGCGACAGATCGTTGTTGCCGGCGGCGATCTCGCTGGCCGCGGTATTGATGGACAAGGTGGCGTGCTGGATGCGCCCGACAATGCCGGACAGCTGTTCGGTGGTGGCATTGGCGTCGTCGCGCATCTGTGCGAATACGCCATTGAACTGACCGTGCATGCGCTCGGTGAGATCGCCTGCAGCAATCGCTTGCAACACCTTGGACAGGGCGCTCAGATTACCGTCGGCGGTGGCCATCAGCCGGTTGAGGCTTTCCACCATTGCCAGGAAATCGTGCTGGAAACGCGCGGTGTCGCCGCGCACGCTGAAGTCGCCATCGGCGGCAGCCTGGGCCAGCAGCTTGATCTCGCTGTTCATTGCCGTCAGGTTGGACTTGACGGTGTCCATGGTGTCGCTCAGCACGGCTTCTTCGCCCGGCAGGCGATCCATGTCCTGGCTCAGATCGCCGACGGCGTAGCGCGACATGATCTGCGCGAGTTTGAGTTTTACCGCGATATGCGCGTCCACCAACGCATTGGTATCGCGCACCATGCTGCCGTATTCGCCGGGAAATGCATCCTGGTCCATGCGGAAGCTGATCTTGCCGCTGTCGTGCTGGCGCGCCATCTCCTGCTGCGCGGCGGCCACGGCCTTGAGCTGTTGTTGCATGCCACGCATGCTGTTCAACAGCTGGCCGGGCTCATCGCCGGGCTGCGGGCCGATCGGGTTATCCAGATCGCCGTGGGCGATCGCGTCGGCCACCTGGGTGGCCTGCTTCAGCGGACGCACCAGGCTGCGCGAAATCAGCCACGCCAACGCGGCCGCCAGGCCGGCGGCAAGCAGGCCGAAGGCGATCAATGCGCGGTTTGCCAGCGAAACGCTGCTGAGGATGGCGTCGGCACCGGCGGCATTCTGCCGATTCTGCAATTCCACCGCGGCGGCAATCGCCTTGGAGCGGCGCTCCAGCAACGGCTGCGCCTGCCCACTGAGCAGCTGCTTTGCGCCCTCCAGATCGCCTTCACGTACCAAGCCGAGCAGGCGGTTGTTGGTGGCGCGGGCAGCATTGAGGCTGTCTTCGATGGCCTGCCGTGCACGCAAGCCGTCGCTGTTGGTCGGCAGTTGTTTCAACGCTGCCCACAGCTGCGCGTAATGTTCGCGATTGGTCTTGAGCTGCGCATCGACGTCTGGCAACTGCTGCGGAGTCGCCAGCATGAAGTCGCGGATGTAGCGTTCGCCGAGCATGTTGCTCTCGCGCATCCGATTGAGCAGCGCCGCCTTGCGGTTATTGACCTCGATGATGATCGCGACCTGGTGTTTGACGGTCTTGAACTCGTACAGCGCCAAGGTGGTGGAGCCGGCAAGTAAAACGATCAGCAACGCGAATGCCAACGCCAGGCGTCGCCCGACGGTCATGGAATGCAGAAATTTCATGGTGTTTCTCTAAGGGGAGGGTGAAAAGAGATACACCGGTAGCGCTCGCAAGCCGGAATTCTGAAGTCGCATGTTGCAATGCAGCATGGCTACGTTCATCGTGCTGGCGATGGCCAGGCGCAGCGGCGCGCCAAATGGCACACGCCGCAGGCGGGCTGCGGCGAGTGACACGTGCGTGTGGAGGCCACGCTTCCTGCGTGTGAGCGCTTGATAAAACGCAGACGCACAAACACCCAGGCCCCGACAATCGCTGCCGGGGCCTGGGTGTGGAGGCTGCGCAACCGCAGCCGATCAGGTGGATGACGATAGAACGCGTGCCAGCTCGAATCGTCTTGGGTGCTGCGTTACGCGGCTTGCGGCACCTTCAGCGAGCGCACCAGACCACCGATGTCCACGATCAGCGAGACCCGCCCATCGCCGAGGATGGTGGCGCCGGAAACGCCCGGAATCCGCCGGTAGTTGTTCTCGATGTTCTTGACCACCACCTGCTGCTGGCCGAGCAATTCGTCCACTTCCAGGGCGATCTTCTGACCGTCGCCTTCGACCACCACCACCAGCGATTCCTTGGAGGACTGCTGCCCGCCGAAGCCGTAGTAATTGGTGAGCGACAGGATCGGCAGATATTCGCCACGCACCCGCAGCACCCGGCCATCTCCCGCCATCGAGCGGACATCTTCCGGCGCCGGCTGCAGGGCTTCGAGCACGTAGGACAGCGGCAGAATCAGCGTTTCGCCGGCGACCGACACGGTCATGCCGTCGAGAATCGCCAGGGTCAGCGGCAGACGGATCAACACGCGGGTCCCGCTGCCGGCGTTGCTTTCCAGCTGCACTTCGCCACCCAGGCCCTGGATGTTGCGGCGGACCACGTCCATGCCCACGCCACGACCGGACAGGTCGGTGACGGCATCGGCGGTGGAAAAGCCCGGTGCGAAGATCAGGTCCCATACCTGCGAGTCGGTCGGGTTGTCCGGTACGGCGATGCCGCGTTCGGCTGCTTTTTCCAGGATCTTGGCGCGATTGAGGCCACGACCGTCGTCGCTGACTTCGATCACGATGTGGCCGCCCTGATGCGATGCAGCCAAGGTGATGGTGCCGGTTTCGTCCTTGCCGGAGGCGCGGCGCGCATCGGGCATTTCCAGGCCATGGTCGATCGAGTTGCGCACCAGGTGCACCAACGGATCGGCGATCTTTTCGATCAGCCCCTTGTCCAGCTCCGTGCTTTCGCCAATCGTGCGCAGACGCACGTGCTTGCCGAGGCGGCTGGAGAGGTCGCGCACCAGGCGCGGGAAGCGGCGGAAGACCGCATCGACGGGCAGCATGCGCACGCCGATGACCGCTTCCTGCAGATCGCGGGTATTGCGCTCGAGCAGATCCAGGCCGGCGAACAGCTGCTCGGCATGCGCCGGATCCAGGCCGGTGGAGACCTGCTTGAGCATGGCCTGCGTGATCACCAGCTCGCCGACCAGGTTGATCAATGCATCGACCTTGTCGACGCTGACGCGGATCGAGCTTTCGGCTTCGGCAGCGGCGGCCTTTGCCGGCGTTGCTGCAGCAGCGGCAGGTTCGGCAGCGGCGCTCGGTGCCGCGGCGACGGCTGCAGCCGGTGCGGCTGCCACAGCGTCCACCGCCAGGCTCGGCGGCGGGCCGGGCACCGCCATCGGGCGGATATCCAGCTCGCAATCGTCCACCACCCAGGCGAAGGTGTCTTCGATCTTGCTGCGCGGAATCTTGCCGATCAGGCCCAGATCCCACGCCAGATACGCTTCCAGCGGATCGATGTTTTCAAAGCCCGGCATGCGCTCCAGACGCGCGGCGATCTGCAGCGGGCCCAGATGCTCGAGCTCGCGGATGATGCGCAGCGGGTCGTTGCCGCTCATGAACAGCGACGGCGCCGGAGTGAAGCCGATGTGCCAGGCTTCGGGTTCTTCTTCCTTCGGCTTGGCGACCACTGCAGCGACCGGCGCTTCGCCGGCGAGCACGGCGTTCAAACGGGTATGCACGGCCTTGACCGCGGCCGGGTCGGCCGGGGTGCCGTGTTCGGCTTCACGCAACAGCGCGCGCAGCACGTCGACCGAGCCCAGCATGGCATCGACCGCATTGGGTTCGAGCTGGCGCTTGTTGGAGCGCAATTCGTCCAGCAGCGTCTCCAGCACGTGGGTCAGCCCGGCGACGGCATCGAAACCGAAGGTGGCGGCGCCGCCCTTGATCGAGTGCGCGGCGCGGAACACCGAGTTGATGATTTCCGGGTCGCGGTTGCCCTCTTCAAGAGACAACAGCCCGGCCTCCATCGCGTCGAGCCCTTCACGGCTTTCCTCGAAAAAGGTGGCGTGGAAACGTTGCAGGTCCATGCTCATGGGCGTGAAATCCGAAGCTGAAGCGAGAAGGGTTTAACCGAGAACTTTCTGGACGGTGGCGATCAGCTGTTCGGGATTGAACGGCTTGACCAGCCAACCCGTCGCACCTGCCGCCTTGCCTTCGGACTTCTTGTCGGCTGCAGACTCGGTGGTGAGCATGAGCATGGGAGTGAACTTGTAGTCCGGCAGCTGGCGCAGCTCGCGGATGAGCGAGATGCCGTCCATGTTGGGCATGTTCACGTCGGTGACTACCGCATTGAAGCGCTGGCCCTTTGCGCGGCCCAGCGCAACGGCGCCGTCTTCGGCTTCTTCGACGGCAAAGCCGGCAGAGGTGAGGGCGAAAGAGACCATCTGGCGCATCGACGCCGAATCGTCCACCACCAAGATACGTGCGCTCATGCGGCGTTCTCCACAGATTTCAGGTTGTCATTGGATGCGGGCAGTCCGAGCGCGTCGGTGACGCCGAGCAGACGGGCCGCATCCCTAAAAGTGTCGTTGCAGCCATCGAATTCGGTGTGCAGGCCGGCCTGGCGGCGGCTCTGCACAAAGGCGCAGAGCAACTGCACGCTGGCGGTGTGGATGCGCCGGACTTCACCGGCATCAAGCACCAGGTCGCCGTCCTGGGTGAGGAATCCGGCAAGCTTCTGCTTGAGGTCGGCGCTGGTCTCGATACCGAGATCCTCGCCCAATGTCACTGTGCTCATTGTTGCTCCGAACGGCTGGTTCTATGCGTACTAACGGCGGGGTGCGGAAAAGCTTTAACGCTGAATCGTTGTGCGTGCAGGTACGAGCAAGCTATGCGCATCAATGCAGCAGATGGGTGGCATCGAGCAGGATCATCGGATGATGGCCCAGACGTGCGACACCGCGGAACAGGTTGTTGTAAATGCGGCACAGGCGTGCGTTGTCCGGTGGCTCGATCTGCTGATCGGTCAGGCTGGTGACGTCTTCCACGGCCGACACGCGCAGGCCCATGGTTTCGCCGTTTTCTTCCAGCACCACCACGCGTGTGTGCAGATCCATGTCTACCGGGGAAGAGCCCAGGTGGATGCCCAGATCGATCACCGGCACCACCTGGCCACGCAGGTTCATGATGCCCAGCATCGCGCTGGCGGTGCCACGCAACGGCAGTAGCGGGACTGGCAAGACCACTTCCTGCACCTTGAGCAATTCCAGTGCATAGGTCTGTTCGCCGCAGCGCAGACGTAACCAACGCGTGCTGCGTTCGGCGGCGCGGCGTTCGGCGTGAATCTTGTCGGCCTGGCCGGGCGCCAGCAATGCCTGTAGCCCGGTCGGCGCCGGTGCAGCGCGTGCCGGTGCAGGGGCTGCACGGGGTGCCGGCTTTGGTACCGGGGCAGGTGCCGCGACCGGTGCTGCTTCCAAGCCGAAGGCCGGGTCGGCATCCATTTCGGCCAGCAGATCGGCGGTGAGCAGGTCTACCGCAGTAGGCGCGGTGCCGAATGCCGGGTCGTCATCCATTTCGGCGAGGAAATCGGCAGCGATGTCGGCAGCGACCACGGGCGGACCGAACGCCGGATCGGCATCCATTTCGGCGAGGAAATCAGCGGCGATGTCGGCAGCGCTGGGCGCAGCGACCACGGGCGGACCGAACGCGGGATCGGCGTCCATTTCAGCGAGGAAATCGGCAGCGATGTCGGCCGCGCTGGGCGCGGCGATCACGGGCGGGCCGAACGCCGGATCGGCGTCCATTTCCGCCAGGAAATCGGCAGCGATTGCCTCGGCGCTCAGCACCGAGGCAATCGCGTTGGAGGTGGCGGCTTCTGAGACAGCGGCAGCTTCGGGAAGCGCGGCAGCCTGCACCGACGGCTCGGCCAGCGCGATGTCTGCGTGCGCGAGCGCTGGCGTTTCGACCGTCGCTTCGGTCGCCGCAGTAGGCGGGGCGACGATCTCCACGCCTGCATCGTGCAGCAGGCCTTCCAGATAATCGTCCAGTTCGCCGTTGGCGGTGGTGTTAGTCATGCGGCTTGCTCCATACGCATCGCGTCATCGGCCAGCACCCATTCCAGCGCGCGGCGATACGCGGACAGGCCGCGGCCCTGATAGTCGCCGCCGGTGGCGGGGACGGTGAGTGCGGCGGCATTGCAAATACGGGTGTCCATCGGAACGGCGTCTTCCCACACCACCGGGCCGTAGGTGGTCTGCATTTCCTTGAGCGTTTCGTTGCCGGCGCGGGTGCGGCGGTCGAACAGGGTCGGCAGGATCGACACCGGCAGCGCGCGGCGGCGCGAACGCTGCACCATGTCGGCAGTGCGCACCATGCTGGCCAGGCCATGCAGGGCGAGCGGTTCGGCCTGGGTCGGCACCACCACGCGGTCGCAGGCGGCCAGCGCATTGATCATCAGCAGGCCGAGCGTGGGCGGGCAGTCGAGCAGGATGTAATCGTGCTGGCCGGCATGGCGGGTCATGGCGTTTTGCAGTGCCAGCCCCAGGCCGGGCTGATTGGCGCTGCGGCGTTCCAGCGTGGCCAGGGCGGCTTGCGCGCACACATACGACAGGCCGGGGATGGCGCTTTCGTGCGCCAGGCTGGCCAGATCGCTCGGCGGGGTGCCGAACAGGTCCAGTACCCCGCGCGGCGGCGGGTCGACCGCCACGCCGAACGCGCGGGTGAGCGAGGAGTGCGGATCGAGGTCGATCAACAAGACGCGGTGGCCGAGCGCGGCCAGGCCGCGACCCAGTGCCAGCGTCGTGGTGGTCTTGCCGACGCCGCCCTTTTGGTTGGCGATTGCCCAGATACGCATGTCACTGCACTCCTTGAATTACGGCGGGGACGGAACTTGTGCCGCTTTCGGTGGTGACGGCCGTTTGGCCGCCGTCAGACTTGGGAAGCTTGGGCGCCCCGGCGGCGGTCGCATGCAACTGCGATGGCGGATCGGGTGCGAGTGAGCCAGCCGAGTCAGCGAGGATGATCAACACCACACGCCGGTTCGCATTCCGTCCCGCCTCAGTGCTGTTATCGGCACGTGCGCGGAATTCTCCATAGCCCACCATCGCCAATCGTTGCGGGGCGATGCCGTCGTCGGCGAACAGGTGCACGACGCTGGCGGCGCGCGCGGCCGACAGTTCCCAATTGGAAGGAAATTGCGCGGTGGCGATGGGCTGGTTGTCGGTATAGCCCTCCACGCGCACGCCGTTGGGCGCTTCGCGCAGCACCGAGGCGAGCGTGGACAAGGTCGTGCGGGCATTGCCGGCCACCGCGGCCGAGCCGGTGCCGAACAGGATGTCGCTGTTGATCTCCACCTCGATCCACAGATCGTTGCGGCGGATGGTGATGAGTTTCTTGTCGATCAGGGGCGCCAGCGTCTTGCTCAGCTGTTGCTCCACCGCATCCATCTGCCGCTGCGCGCGCGCCAGTTGCGCCTGGTTACGAAGCGACACCGGCATGCGCATCTGCGCGGCCATGGACGGCAGCAGTGTGGGGTCGGTGGGGCCGCGGGAGGCAGCCATCGGCGCGCCGGCCTTGATCACCGACGTGCGGTCGTAATCGGCGCCCAGGCTCTGGGTCTTGCCCAGCTGCACCGGGCTGGCGTTGGTGGACGAGCCGCCGAACGCACTGGTCAGCGCCTGCGCCATCACCTTGTATTTGCCCTCGTTGAGCGAGGAGATGGCGTACATCACCACGAAGAACGCCAGCAGCAGCGTCATCAGATCGGCATACGGAATCGCCCACGCTTCGTGGTTGCCATGTTCTTCGTGGTGTTTGCGACGACGGGCCATGGCGGGTTAATGCAAGTAGCCTGCCAATTTCGATTCGATGTTGCGCGGGTTCTCGCCTTGGGCGATGGCGATCAGCCCTTCGATCGCCATTTCGCGCTCGTTGGTGCTGCAATGGATCACGCTCTTGAGCTTGGCCGCGACCGGCAGGAACAGCAGATTGGCCGAGGCGATGCCGTAAATGGTGGCGGTGAAGGCCGCTGCGATGCCGTGGCCGAGCATGGCCGGGTCGGCCAGATTCTTCATCACCGCCATCAGGCCCAGCACTGCACCGATGATGCCCAGCGTGGGCGCATAGATGCCCATCCCCTCGAACACCTTGGCCGCGGCAAGATCCTGACGCTCCTGGTTGTCCACTTCGATCTCGAGCATGTTGCGCATGGCTTCCGGCTCCACGCCATCGATCAGCATCTGCAGGCCTTTGCGCAGGAAGGCATCGTTCTGGCGCGGCAATTGGTCTTCCAGGCCCAGCAGGCCCTGGCGGCGGGCGATGTTGCTCCACTCGACGATGCGCGCCAGCAGCTGCGGGCGATCGCTGGCCGGCGGCTGGATCACCCAGCGCAGGATCTTGAACGCGCGCCGGAAAACCGCCGGCGAGGTGTGCAGCAGGATCGCCGCCACGGTACCGACGATGACGATCAGGAAGGCAGCCGGCGACCACAGCGACGAAATGCCGGCGCCTTTCAACACGCTGCCGCCCACGATCGCCACGATCGCCAGCACCAGTCCGATAATGCTCAGTCTGTCCATGCATGCGGTATCGGCCCAGGCGGGGCGGACTTGATAGAGCCAGATGGTTGAGAGCGCCAGAAAGTTGTCGTTCTGGGATGTGGGCCTTCGGTTGCCGGCTTCACTGGGTGCGACGTCTCCCCATCCTGAGTACCAGTCGGGTTTAGAGTCCGGGATTGATGATATCGCTATTGGCCAACTGCTGGGCATAAGCTGCCGGCGTCATTCCGCCGATTGTTTGCTTGGGGCGGTGTTCGTTGTATTTGCGGCGCCAGCGTTCGATCTCGGTGGCAGCAGGGTTGGGAACCAGTGTTCGTTGAGGCATTCGTCGCGTAGCCGGCCGTTGGCGGGCGCCATTCCTGTGCGCTTTTGGGCGCTTCGCCGATGCCCCACCAAAAGCCACCCGTCGAGGTCGAATCCACATCAACACTTCAATGGTCGGCGAGTACCCATTGCACCTTGCGGCCCTCGTGCAACGGAAGCTCGTCGCCTGCGTTGAACTGCGCGGCCGCGGTGAGATCGTCCATCACCAGCCAGCGACCGGCCTGGGGTGCGCGTTGGCCGCTCATGGCACTGACCTGCCGACGCGCTGCGTCCGTTGCTGCCTCCTGCTGAACAGGCGGTGGCTCGGACTCCATGAAGACATAGTCCGCCTCCTCCTCCGGAATGGTGCCGTCCTCGTAGCGGTCGTCGCGCCAGAGCAGGCGCCAGACGACATCGGGGTATACGCTGCCGGTCTGAGTTTCCTGCCGTGCTTTTGGTGCGGGAGATTGATCATGCAGGTAGTTCATTGCCGCGATGTACGGCAGGAAACCGCTTGGCACATCCGGCTTGGAAAACAGACTGAATTTCTTTGGCTTCGGCGCATCCACCGGCTCCCAGATGCCCGAGCAGGGTATACGACTACCGGTGGCAATCAACGTGTTCTCAACAGGGTTGGGCACCTCGGGAATGACTGGAGGAAAATGCATTTTTGCTACATTTTCCTGGAACCACTTCCCATAGATATTGGGTGCGGGATCTTCGAAGTAACGACCTTCGATGATATCGCCCCATATTTCCGACCTTAAAGTGGCTACATCATCCAGGCGCGCACGGAATTCGTCCCACAACGGAGTCAGCGTTTCATTTATCCCGTTCTCGCCAATCTCGATTCGCCATACCATCTCAAGCCAATGACTGACAATTCGATGCCCCATGACGAACTCGCCATTGGCATCGAACTTGAAGACGCGCTTGTCGCCTTTCCTTAGTCTACGGACACCCTCTTCATGGTGAGCCAGACCTTTCAAAATTCCAACATAGTCAGATTCGCTGATCCCGCTTTCATCCAGCCACCCCTTCGCATCGGCTTGCCGCACACTTTCTTTTGTCACATTCGCCCACGCTTGATACAGCTCAAACATCCGGTTCCACGCGGTGAACGAGGATTCCTTCTTCAGCTGGTAGAACATCTGCCGACGTTCGAGTTCGTTGGGAAGTTTCAAGCCTTCTGGAAAATTACTGTTCACGGCGATACCACCACTTGACGATGCTCCTTGGTCGCTTGCTCGCGCTCGGC
>NZ_FLTX01000041.1 GCF_900092025.1 Xanthomonas bromi | reverse complement strand
TCAGGGCAACCGTGGCAGGCTGTTCGAAGTGCGGATCGACCACACGCCGCAGTCCAATGGAGACCTGCCCGCGCCCTGGTTCGTGCACGTGCATACCGAAAAGCCGGTGGCCCCCGACGGACTGCGCTCGCTTCCCTATAAGGACTTGGCCGCCGTCCACCTGAAGACGGCACGGGAGGTGAATTTGGGCCCGCGCTGGGAAGAGATGATGCGTGCCCTCGGGCACACCGATGCCAAGGTGCATCGTGCGACGATCGGCTCGAACCTGCTCGCCCAGCTTTGGGCGGCGGGTTCTGGTGGGCAACGATAATGGTCCGCGCCCGGAAGCGGCGTCCGTCGAACAACGCATCGTCCCGAGGCTGGTAATACCACGCCGACCGGCCTTGCTTGACGACCGCGCAAGCCAGACCAACCGCCGCAACCCGATACCGATCAACCAAATGGCCCACGAGCGTCGTGCACTGCTTGGGCCTCGGACCTTTTGCGACAGCACGTGCTGCAACATGACCTTGTCCAGGCTCAGGTAGGCGACCAGCTGCTTGAGCTTGCTGTTCTCTTTCGGGGCTCCTTGGACCTGAGTGTCGCCGAATTTTCTAGGTCTGGCTGGTCCAGGTGATAGGGAGGCGGTCATCATGCCAGCATGCGTACCTTGGGCTCGCGTGCCCACTGGCGCGTCTTTGCTGCGGTAATGAATGCCTTGGTATCGGCTGCAGGAACGACACCTGCATCCTTGCCGACATTGCCGGCTTTCAATAGCAACTGCGCGCCATCGTCGAATGCGATGGCCTTCAGGTGCGCCCAGGCAAAGCTCACGAAGTCCAGCGCCGCCGATTCGCGGGTCAGCAACTTGGCAGCCTCTGACGACAGCAGGATTGCCACGGCATCGAACACCACCGACGGCGTACCCGCCAGTTGCCCATCGGCGGCCAATTGCTTGCCATCGCTCAGCTTGGCACCGCCGAGCTTGGGCGCAACGATCTTGACCGTCGCGCCTGCAGCCTCTGCCGCCTTGCGCACTGCCTTGACCGTTGCCGCATCCGAGCCGTCGTGAATCAGGATGCCAACCGTGCGCCCCTGCAAGGTGTCTTTCATCTTGCCGATGATTTGTAGGGCAGGCGACAGCGGCATATCGATCGGCGTCACGGCCGCAGGCGGTGCCGGCGGCAGGGTGGTCATGCCCATGCCATCGGCCACACGCTGCGCCAGCTCCTGATCGATGTGGCGTAGATGGCCGACGATGGCTTCACGCACATGTGTGGTTTCCACCTTCGACAATTCGAACACCAAGGCCGATGCCATATGCGCTTGTTCCGGTGCAGTCTGGCTGCGGAAGAACAGTCTGGCCTGGCTGTAGTGATCGGCAAAGCTCTCGGCACGCACGCGACCCTTTGCGCCATCTTCGGCCGGGGTTGCATGGCTGTGGAATCCACGCAGCGCTTCGCGCGGCGCATCGGCCTGCAGCGAGCTGGGCTCATAGGCCACGCGTCCCTTCGGCACACCCATCTGCATATGGCCATCGCGCTGATTGTTGGCGAACGGGCATTTGGGTGCGTTGATCGGAATCTGGTGGAAGTTCGGCCCACCCAGGCGGCTCAGCTGTGTATCCAGATACGAGAACAGGCGGCCTTGCAGCAGCGGATCGTTGCTGAAGTCGATGCCCGGCACGATGTTGGCCGGGCAGTACGCGACCTGTTCGGTTTCGGCAAAGAAATTGTCCGGCCAGCGGTCGAGCACCATGCGGCCGACGATCTGCAACGGCACGAGTTCTTCTGGAATGACCTTGGTCGAATCCAGATGGTCGAACGGAAACGCATCCGCTTCGGCTTCGGTGAACAACTGCACGCCCAATTCCCATTCGGGGAAGTCGCCGTTCTGGATCGCTTCGAACAGATCGCGACGGTGAAAGTCTTGATCGGCACCGGCGATCTTGACCGCCTCGTCCCAGATGGTCGATTGCAGACCCAGCTTGGGACGCCAGTGGAATTTGACGAAGGTGCTCTCACCTTTTTCATTGAGAAAACGGAAGCTGTGGATGCCGAAACCTTCGATCATGCGCAACGAGCGCGGGATGGTGCGATCGCTCATCGCCCACATCACCATGTGCATCGATTCGGGCGTGAGTGAGATGAAATCCCAGAATGTATCGTGCGCGCTGGCAGCCTGCGGGAAGCCGCGATCCGGCTCCATCTTTACCGCATGGATCAGGTCAGGGAATTTGATCGCATCCTGGATGAAGAACACCGGGATGTTGTTGCCCACCAGATCCCAGTTGCCTTCCTTGGTGTAGAACTTCACTGCGAACCCGCGCACATCGCGCGGGGTATCCACCGAGCCGGCGCCGCCTGCGACGGTGGAAAAACGGGTAAACAGCGGGGTTTTTTCGCCGACCTCGGTAAAGATCTTGGCGGTGGTGTACTGACTCAACGATTTGGTGAGTTCGAAGTAGCCGTGCGCGGCACTGCCACGCGCATGCACGATGCGTTCGGGAATGCGCTCGTGATCGAAGTGGGTGATCTTTTCGCGCAGGATGAAGTCTTCCAGCAACGTCGGCCCGCGCGGCGTTGCGCGGAGTGAGTTCTGGTTGTCGCCAACCGGGATGCCCTGGTTGGTGGTCAGTGGCGGATGGGTACCGCCTGCCTTCTGGTGCAACTCATCGCCAGCACCGCGCGACACATCGTAGGTGACGCTTGCAGGTACGACGGCAGGGACCTGCGCGGATTTACTGGGGGACTTGGCCATGGGGACTCCACTCTGGCGGGCTTGGGATGCGAGCTAAGCCATAAAGCGTGGGAGTGGCGCCGTTAATTGCATGTGTCTGCATGCGAACGAATACTCACATGCGCAGCGAAGCTTGCATCGTGTCGCACTTACAGAGTGCATCGGTCACTCGGCGCGCACCGCCGTGCAACTGCACCGAGTGACGAGCGCGACCATTGCGCTGTTTTAGAGTAGATCCAATGGCTGCTTGCGCGTAGGTGGCGCGAAAGCGCGATCGATCTCGGCAAGATCGTCTGCGTGCAGTTGCAGCGTGCAGGCGGCGGCGTTGGCACGCACATGTGCCGGTGTTCCGGACTCGGGAATGGCGATGACGTTGCCGCTGCGGATCGCCCACGCAAGCGCGACTGCAGTTGCCGCAACACCACGACGCTCACCGATGGCGTGCAGCACGGGATGATCCAGCAGTGCACGGCTGCCAAGCGGTGAATACGCCATCACTGCCACCTCGTGCGCGGCGCACCACGGCAGCAGATCGAATTCGATGCCACGGCTGCCAGCGTGGTACAGCACCTGGTTGACCAGGCAACGCGAACCGCCGTCGATCGCCCACAGCTCTTCCATGTCATCGACATCGAAGTTCGACACGCCCCAGTTGCGAATCTTGCCGGCGTCGCGCAGTGCTTCGAACGCGTCCACGACCTCGGCCAGGTCGCTGCCGCCGCGCCAGTGCAGCAGGTACAGATCCAGCGTACGCACGCCAAGCCGTTGCAAGCTGGCTTCGCAAGCACGTGCAATTCCGCGTGCGCTGGCGTTGCTCGGCAATACCTTGGACACCACGTAAGGCGGCTGCGCTCGGTCGATGGCCTGGCTGATCAATTGCTCCGAGCGGCCATTGCCATACATCTCGGCGGTATCGATCAGCTGCATCCCCAATTGCTGCCCGAGTTGCAGCGCTTCGACTTCCTGCCCAGGCGCATGCCGGCCTTGCCCCAGATTCCAGGAGCCCAGGCCTAACGCGGGCACGCTGCGCCCGTTGCGCAGGCGCACTTGTGCGCAGGGGGATGAAGTGGATTCGGACATGATCGGCTCCTGTCGCGTTGGAATGAGGGTGACGGCTGCATCACACCGATACAGCCGTGTTACCGCGACGATGGCTGCTGCGATGTTGCGGCAGTGTCTGCATGCGCATCCCAGAACGCGCAACGATGACGCTGCACGAAGTCCGGCGTCGCGCCGATCCTGTGCGGCGACAGCGTTAGCGGCATATCGCCATCGAAGCGCGGCCACGCTGGCCGCCCGCCGCCATTGGGATCGCCAGTGCGTGCGAATGCACCCCAGTAATCCTGCAGCGTATTGGCGAGCGCCTGCTGCGCCGGAGTGAACTGCGCATCGCCACTGAGCACCCACGGTCGCTGGAACAGAGACACCAGTTCGGCAGCGTGATAGGCGCCCAACGGCTGCGAGAATGGCAGACGCAACAGGCCGAAGGGCGCGTTCGGATCGTCGAATTCGTAGGCATACACCGGCATCCGGTTGCGCAACAGTTGGCCGAGCCGGCGGGTGGGGCAGGCGAACACGCCATCGGTGACGATGTCGGCATAGGCATTCCAGCGCGAGCGCGCGGCAACGTCTGCGTACTGCGCAAGCACTGCCGCAGGATCGCCGTGCATCCCCTGCACGCGCGCGCGGTAGCCGCTGCGCAACACGAAGCCACCCAGATAGGAGGCCAGTTGCGCAAACAGACGTCCTTCGTTGCGGTTGCTGCCCAGCAGCAGCGGTACGTGTGCGTGGCGTTCGTTGGCGATCGCCGTCTCCGGTGGCTCGGGCAGGACGTCGCCGCCGACCATCGGTGCCCAGGCATCGTCACCGGTCAGACCGCGGCGTTGCGGTTTGGCATCCAGCAAGGCGTCGGCCGGCAGCGTGCGCAGGCAACCGGCGACATCTGCCGCACCATCGCAGCCGAGCGCCTGCGCCATGCGCACACCACCGCGTTCGGCGGCGGCGCGTGGCAGGCCCGAGTCGCCGGCCAGACAGCTGCCGCTCTGCAGGATCGCGCGCTGGAACAGGCCAATAGCGGCAGGCGAGGTGAGATGCGAGCAGATGCTCCAGGCGCCGGCGGATTCGCCGAACACGGTGACATTGCGTGCATCGCCCCCGAATGCGCCGATGTTGCGTTTTACCCAGCGCAAGGCGGCCTGTTGATCGAGCAGCGCGTAGGCACCTTCGCCTTCGCCACGCAGTGCCGGATGCGCGAGGAAGCCGAATACGCCAAGCCGATAATTGGGCGCGACCACGATCACATCCTGGCGTGCCGCCAGCGCGCTCAGGTCGTAGTCGGCGTTGCTGCCCAGTTGCATCGCGCCGCCGTAGATCCACACCATGACGGCGCGCGGATGCGCGGGGGCAGGGCCGGGCGGCGTGTAGATGTTGAGCGTGAGGCAATCTTCGGACAGCGCCTTTTGGCCGAAACGGTAGCGCGGCAGGCACGCCGGTCCCACATGGGTGGCGTCGCGTACGCCGCTCCATCGCATCGCCGGCTGCGGTGCGCGGAAGCGCAGCGCGCCGACCGGTGGCGCCGCAAACGGGATGCCCAGATAGGCACCGCCCTGCGCGTTGTGCACACCGCGCACCGCACCGGTCTCGGTGCGCACCACGGTCTGCTGCGTGTCCGGCGCCTCCACCAATGCCGACACCGCGCCGGGCCGGCGCTGCGTGCAACCGGCGATGCTGCAGCCCACCAGCAGCAGGCAGGTCAGCGTGCGTACGCACCTGGTCAGATGGAGCTTGATCACTGCGTGCCCTGTCCTGTGTCGATGCATGACAGCATCGCAAGGACGTGCTTAGGGCAGAGTCAATGCGCGATGGCGTAGCGATGACGTCGCGTTGCAATTCAATGCGTAGACGCGGGCATGCACCACCTGCTACGGCTGGCGATGGGGCGGGTAGCGACAGCGCCTGTGCTATCTGTCCGAGCTGGACGCGCAGCGCGTGCAGGGACGGTCGGCATGGCACGCGTGAAGCGAATCCTCCTGTTTGCGGCGATCTACGGAGTCTGCGCCCTGGTCGCCTTCAAGCGTGCTTGTTGGTGGGCCCTGAGCGGCCAATTCGACTACATCGAAGACGGCTGCGGACTGCTGGCCGAGCTGATGCCGTGGCCTATTCTCAGCATCGTCCTGGTGGGTATCGCGGCGACGCCGGGGTGGGCCGTACGACGCAGGCGCGCACGCCGCTAGCGCTTGCCGCAGGGCGACGGCCCCCATCACCGACAGCGCGCACTGCAGGCTTCCATGCAACAAAAAACCCAACCGCAACGGATGCGGCTGGGTTTGGTGGTGAGCATGCAACGGCGGGCAGTTACGCCACTACGTCGTCCTTGTACGCATCCACCGGGATGCAGGCGCACATCACGTTCTTGTCGCC
Source organism: Xanthomonas bromi (assembly GCF_900092025.1). Classification (GTDB taxonomy): domain Bacteria; phylum Pseudomonadota; class Gammaproteobacteria; order Xanthomonadales; family Xanthomonadaceae; genus Xanthomonas; species Xanthomonas bromi. The sequence goes on along the minus strand of NZ_FLTX01000041.1, from coordinate 97,857 downwards.
GTAGACATTGTCCACGCGCGCCACCGGCGGCCAGTACTTCTGCTGCTTGAGGCTGGGCAGCGGGAAGGCGGCCAGTTCGCGCGGGTAGGCATGCGTCCACTCGCTGGCCGACACCTGCGTGGCGGTATGCGGGGCGTGCTTGAGCGGGTTGTCGTCGCGGTCCAGGCGGCCGTCTTCGATCGCGCGGATCTCTTCGCGGATCTGGATCATCGCGTCGATGAAGCGGTCCAGCTCATGCTGCGATTCGCTTTCGGTCGGTTCGACCATCAGCGTGCCGGCCACCGGGAAGCTCAACGTCGGCGCATGGAAGCCGAAGTCGATCAGGCGTTTGGCGATGTCTTCGGCACCGATGCCGCTGCTCTTTTCCATCGGGCGCACATCCAGGATGCACTCATGCGCCACCAGGCCATTACGGCCGGTGTACAGCGTTTTGTAATGCGGTGCCAGGCGCTTGGCGATGTAGTTGGCATTGAGCAATGCCACCTGCGTGGCCTTGCGCAAGCCACCACTGCCCATCATGGTCACGTACATCCAGCTGATCGGCAGGATCGAGGCGGAGCCGTACGCCGCCGCGGACACCATGCCAACCGGGCTTTGGTGAGAAGTGCGGCCATGGCTGGCCGCTGTTTGATTCTCGCCGGCAGGGACGCCGGCATAGGGCGTCGTGCGGGGGAGGAAGGGCGCCAGATGCGATTTGACCGCACACGGGCCCACACCCGGGCCGCCGCCGCCATGCGGAATGCAGAAGGTCTTGTGCAGGTTGAGGTGCGACACGTCCGAGCCCCACTTGCCGGGCTTGGCCACGCCGACCAGGGCATTCATGTTGGCGCCGTCGGTGTAGACCTGGCCGCCATGCGCATGCACCGCTTCGCAGATCGCCACCACGTCTTCTTCGAACACGCCGTGCGTGGACGGGTAGGTGATCATCAGCGCGGCCAGGCGATCGGAATACTTTTCCGCCTTGGCGCGGATGTCGTCGACATCCACATTGCCATTGGCATCGCACTTGGTGACCACCACCGTCATGCCGCACATCTGCGCCGAGGCAGGGTTGGTGCCGTGCGCGGATTCGGGAATCAGGCAGATATCGCGATGCGCCTCGCCACGCGAACGGTGATAGGCGCGGATCGCCAGCAGGCCCGCGTATTCGCCCTGCGCGCCGGAATTGGGCTGCAGGCTTACCGCGTCGTAGCCGGTGCACTCGACCAGCATCGCTTCCAGCTCGTCGATCAGCTGCACGTAGCCGGCCGACTGCTCGGCCGGTGCCAGCGGATGGATCGCGCCGAATTCCGGCCAGGTCACCGGAATCATTTCGGCGGTGGCGTTGAGCTTCATGGTGCAGCTGCCGAGCGGGATCATGGTGCGATCCATCGCCAGGTCCTTGTCGGCCAGCGAGCGCATGTAGCGCAGCAGTTCGTGCTCGCTGTGGTGGGTGTTGAACACCGGATGCGTCAGGAACGCACTGGTGCGCAGCAAGCCTGGCGGCAACGCATCGGCGGTGGCGGCATCCAGCGCATCGATGTCGGCCTGGGCACCGAACAACGCGGCCAGTGCGACCACATCGGCGCGCGTGGTGGTTTCGTCCAGGCTGATGCCGACCGCTTCGCTGTCGATGGCACGCAGGTTGATGCCGGCCGCACGTGCACGGGCGTGGATGGCATCGGCATCGATCGCCTTGACGTGCAGCGTGTCGAAGAAATGCTCGCCAACGCTCACGCCGGCACTACGCAGCGCGGCAGCCAGGATCGCGGCCAGACGATGGGTGCGACGCGCGATACGGGTCAGGCCATCGGGGCCGTGGTAGACCGCGTACATCGACGCCATGACCGCCAGCAGCACCTGCGCGGTGCAGATGTTGGAGGTGGCCTTCTCGCGGCGGATATGTTGCTCGCGCGTCTGCAAGGTGAGGCGATACGCCGGGTTGCCGGCGGCATCGATCGACACACCGATCAGCCGGCCGGGCATCGAGCGCTTGTAGGCATCGCGGCAGGCCATGAAGGCGGCATGCGGGCCACCGAAGCCGAACGGCACGCCGAAGCGCTGTGAGTTGCCGACCACGATGTCCGCGCCCCATTCGCCGGGTGCGGCGATCAGGGTCAGCGCCAGCAGATCGGTGGCCACGGCCACCAGGCCGCCTTGCGCGTGCACCGCATCGGCCAGCGCGGCGTGATCGCCGATGTGACCGAAGCTATCCGGATACTGCAGCAGTACGCCGAAGCACTCGGCCTGCAGCGCTTCCTCCGGCGTGCCGACACGCAGCACGATGTCCAGCGGCTCGGCGCGCGTGCGCAGCAGTTCCAGCGTCTGCGGGTGCACCGCGTCGTGCACGAAGAAGGTGCTGGATTTGGACTTGGCCGAGCGTTTGGCCAGCGTCATCGCTTCGGCCGCGGCAGTGGCTTCGTCCAGCAGCGAGGCATTGGCGATCTGCATGCCGGTCAGATCGGCGCACAGCGTCTGGAAGTTGATCAGCGCTTCCATGCGGCCCTGCGAAATCTCTGCCTGGTACGGCGTGTACGCGGTGTACCAGGCCGGGTTTTCCAGGATGTTGCGCAGGATCACCTTCGGCGTGTGGGTGCCGTAATAGCCCTGGCCGATGAAGGTGCGCTGCACCTGGTTCTTGCTGGCGATCGCGCGGATCTTGGCCAGCGCTTCTTCTTCGGTGATCGCTTCGGGCAGCGCGAGCGCGGCCGGCGATTTGATGTTGCCCGGCACGATGGCGTCGGTGAGCGCATCCAGCGAAGCATGGCCAACCACCCCCAGCATCTGCGCGATTTCCGCATCGTTGGGGCCGATGTGACGTTCGACGAACGCGCTGTGGTGTTCGAGGTCGCGCAGGGAAGACGGGGTCTGGGACATGGCGGGCATCCGGGGCAGGGGCAGACGAATGGTCGACCCGCACCGCAACTGGCATGACGCGCATGCACGCACCACGACCCGCCGCAGCGACGGTCTTCCTCGCGCCCCTCTGTCCTTTTGCCTGAGAGTTTAAAAACGCGGCCTGGCCAGTGGCCTGCCTGCGTTCCGTGCCCCTTCGGCGCCGGCATCGGCCGGTCTCTCCAGAGTTGTACTGCGGATGGTATCGGGCCTGAGCGATTACGGGCTGTTGCGCCTTCGGCAGCGGCAGTGCCGCTTCTCCCACCGTGTTGCCGGTCGATTATAGCGTGGCTGCGGGCTGGCCGGCGCGCTGGCCCGGACATGGTCCATGCGTCTTCTGCACTTGCGTTTGCTTAACCTTGCCGGCGCAAGCGCCTATGATCGGCGGCTGTGTGTTCATGCCAGCGCCGCACGAAGTGGACGCTGGCGCGCGCACCTCATGCTCCATCGTCGCGGACCCCTGAATGCCCCTCACCACGCCTTCCACGCGTCGCATGGCGCTGCTGCTTGCCGGGCTGGCGATGTTCGGCCCGTTCTCCATCGACACCATCTTCCCGGCGTTCTCGCAGCTCAGCCGCAGCCTGGCGGTGGATCAGGTCGCGATCCAGCAGACCGTCAGCGTCTATCTGCTGGCATACGGGCTGATGAGCGTCGCGCACGGGCCCTTGTCCGATGCCTGGGGCCGCAAGCGGGTGATCCTGGGTGGGCTGGCGTTGTTTATCGCCGGCTCGATCGGATGTGCGCTGTCGCAAGACTTGCCTACGCTGCTGGCGTTCCGCGCGCTGCAGGGCCTGTCCGCCGGCGTGGGCATGATCGTCGGCCGCGCGGTCATTCGCGACCTGTTCCATGGCCCGGATGCGCAACGGCTGATGAGCCAGGTGTCGATCATCTTCGGCATCGCGCCGGCCATCGCGCCGATCATCGGTGGCTGGATCCTGCTCAGCGGGGCCGGCTGGGCGCTGATCTTCTGGTTTCTGGTGGTGTTTGGCCTGGTGCTGCTGGTGGCAACCATCACCTGGCTGCCGGAGACCCACCCGGTGGACGCGCGCACGCCGCTGCAGTTCAAGCGCCTGCTGCAGGACTATGTACGCATCGGCTTCAATCCGCGCTTCCAGCGGCTGGCGGCCGCCGGGGCGTTCAACTTCGCCGGTATCTTCCTGTATGTCGCCTCGGCACCGGTGCTGATCATGCAGCACCTGCAACTGGGCGAAGGCGATTTCGCCTGGCTGTTCATTCCCACCATCGGCGGCATGACGCTGGGCTCGTTCCTGTCCGGACGCATGGCAGGGCGCATGGAGCCCGTGCGGCAGGTCCGCATCGGCTTCATCTGCTGCGGAGTGGCGGCGTTGGTCAATCTGGCCTACACGTTTGCGGTGGCGCAGATCGCCCTGCCGTGGGCGGTGCTGCCGATCTTCCTGGCTGGCATGGGCATGGCGCTGGTCTTCCCGATCCTGGCGCTGGCGGTGCTGGACATGTACCCGCAGCAGCGCGGTCTGGCGTCATCGCTGCAGGCGTTCACCCAGTTGATGACCAATACGGTGGTGGCCGGGGTGCTATCGCCACTGCTCAGTGAACACCCGCGGCATCTGGCGATCGGCATGACCGGTTTTTTCTTGCTGGGCTGGCTATTCTGGCGTTGGGAACGCCGCAGCGGCCGCCGTCTACGGCACCGCCATGCCACCGAGGCAGTGCCTCTGGAGCCGGCCGACCACCTCTGACCCATCAGGAGCCTGCATGTCCACCGATTCCAAGTTGCGCCGTGATGCCCGCAAGCGCGCCGCCGAGCGCCAGCGCAACCAGGCCGCCGCCAATCCCGCACCGGTCTCCCCGATCGAACCGCACGCCGAACTCCGCGACCAGCAACGCACGCTATTGGCCGGCATCGTCCGCCGCGACGGCGAATGGGTGCTGGGCATGGATGGCCGCATCGCCGGCGAAAGCACCAGCGCCGCGCAGGTGTTGACGCTGATCATGCGCGCCGCCGAGTTGCACGAACGCCAGGGTACCCCCGTGCGCCTGACCTACTCGGACGCGCTGAAAGATGCCGCGCATGCCGAGGCCCAGGCCGATGGCATGGAGTTCGAGCAGTTCAAGGCCCGGTTGAGCGAACGGTTGCAGGGTGGCGCGAAGCTCAATTGAGGCTGGTGTCTTGGTGCGCATTTTTCGGTGTGTCGTAGTGATACGCGCATGCACTTCTGGTCGTTGTACCCAGCGACGACGCTCTGGAGATCGAGGCCACCGTGCTCAACAAGGACGTCGGCTTCGTGCGGCCGGATCAGGATGTGACCGTGAAAGTCGATGGCTTTCCATACACCCGCTACGGCTCCCTAACCGGCAAGGTGGTCAGCGTCTCCTATGACGCAGCGCAGGACGAACAGCTGGGCCTAGTGTTCCCTGCGTGGGTGAAGCTGGAGCGGGCCACGCTGAACATCGATGGCGAACGTCCACGTGCTTCACGGGTTTCCAACTGAACTCCAACCGCAAGGAACGGGCCATCATGACAACGTTCAACAAGACCATCTACTTCATCCAGGGCGACGTCGCCTGTCGGCACTCTCCGTCGGACAATTCAATGCCGACAAGAATCAATAGGTCTGCGTTCTGATCGATGACGCTATTCAATGTGACCTTTTTCTCATTTATCAACAGGACGTTACGCCACTGCCGCGATCCGGCAGTGACATCACGGCAAGCACTGCGTGTCAGCGCGTCGCAGCGAGCGATGCGGTTGCCGGGCTGGTTGGGGCGGCAACTCCCGCCTGCCACCCACACATCTGCCCCTGATTCTGCTGCTTCAACCACTCGCTCATCGGTGCGAAATATTCCAGCATCGGGCCGGCATCGAGTTTGTCGCTGCCGGTGAGTTCCTTGAGTGTGGTCTGCCACGGTTGGCTGGAGCCACGCTGCAGCATCGACCAGAACTTTTGCCCGGCGTCCTTGTTGCCGTAGAAGCTGCATTCGTACAGCGGGCCCTGATGACCGGCAGCCTGGCACAGGCCTTTATAGAACTGGAATTGCAGGATATGCGCCAGGAAATAGCGCGTGTACGGCGTGTTGCCGGGGACGTGGTACTTGGCGCCGGCATCGAAGAACTCTTCGCCGCGCGCGACAACCGGCGCGACGCCCTGGTATTTGGCTTTGAGTTCCCACCAAGCCTGGTTGTAGCGCTCCGGTGCAATCGAGCCATCGAACACGCCCCAGCGCCAGCGGTCGATCATCAAACCGAACGGCAGGAAGGCGACCTTGCTCAAGGCCATGCGCATCTGCGCGTTGATCAATGCTTCGCGCCCGGCCTGCTGCTCGCCGACCATGCCGATCGACTGCAGATACTTGGGCGTCATCGCCAGCACGATGGTGTCGCCGATCGCTTCATGAAACCCATCGTTGGCGCCGTTCTGGAACAGCGGCGGCAGCGGGTTGTAGGCCAGGTCGTAATAGATATGGCCGAGCTCGTGGTAGATGGTGGTGAAGTCTTCTTCGGTGGGTTTGATGCACATCTTGGTGCGCACATCCGCGCCGATATTCTGGTTCGGTTCGCCGCCCATGTTCATGTCCCAGGCGCTGGCATGACAGACCACGTCGCGGTCCAGCGGCTTGATGAACTGCGAGCGCTGCCAATAGGTGTCCGGCAGCTTGGGCATGCCGAGCGATGTGTAGAACTCCTGCGCGCGCTCGGTCATCTGTCTGGCGGTGCGCAGCTGCGCTTCGCGTTCGGCGTTGAAGCGTGCGGCCGCGCCACCATCGCTGCCGGTGTTGCGTGCCAGCACTGAAGTGAGGTTGCCTTGATACTGCTTTTCCAGCGCGGAGGTGATGTCCAGGTCGCCGGCACCGGGATAGGGCTGCAGCAGATCCCACAGATTGCTCCAGTCCTGCTGCCACATATTGCCCATCAAATGTGCCGGCAACAGGCCGCCGGCCACCTCGCCCTTGTCCTTGCCGTATTGCGTATCGAGTTTGCCGCGCGCATAGCACTGCAGCTGCGCGTACAGCGGTTTGACCTGTTCCCACAGGCGGTCGGTTTCGCTGGCAAGTTGCGCCGGCGGCATGTCGTAGCCGCTGCGCCACATCACCCCGACATCGGCGAAGCCAAGCCCGCGCGCACCTTCGTTAGCGAGTTCGACAAAGCGCTGGTAGTCCTTGCGCATCGGCTGCGCGGTGCTGTGCCAGCCCTGCCAGGCGTCGAGTTGTGCGTTGTAGTCGCGGCTGCTTGCCAGTACTTGTTCCAGCTCGCCGAGCTGGCGGCAACGGCGTTGCTCACCTTCGCCCACGCAATAACGGCCTGCGCCGTAATCGCCTTCCATCTTGGCGGCGATGCGGGTGAGTTCGGCCAGTTTGGCCGCATCGCGCGGCGCGGGCAGGGCGCTCATCAGTTTGAGTAGCTGCAGCGCGCGCGCGCTGTCGGCCGACATCGGCGTGCCGGCGTACTGCTTGGATTGTTCGATCCAGCGATCCAGCTGCGCCAGCGAGCGCTCGTTGGCCTTGGCCGCCAGCAATTGCGAATCGCCGTTGATATAGGTCGACGAGAGCCACTGCGCCGCGGTGGTTTCCGGATAGGCCGCCTTGTATTCGGCGTTGATGCGCGCAACGAACTGGTCGGCGCTTTCGGCCGGCGCGGTCTTGGTCGCGACGGGTGTGGCCGGCGGTGCTGCATCCCGGCGGCAGGCCGACACGCTCAGGGTGCCGGCAGCCACGGTCAGCGCCAGCAACAGCAAACGATGATTCACGGGTGGTCCTTGCAGTGAAGTCCGGCGAAGGCTAGAGCGCGCCGGGGTTCAGGGCAAGAGGCAACGCCCGCCACGCAGGCGACTGGGCGGGCTTGCTGCAGGCGCTACCGATCAGTGCAGCGTTGTGCCCGTGCACTTGGCGAACAGGTCGCGCTCGGGCGCATAGACGCTGGTTTTGACCTGCATCAATCCCAGCACCGACGGGAACAGCGCGTCCTGATCGGTATATTGCCCTGCACGGTGGCGTAGGCAGGTTTCATCCAGGCCGCGATCGCGCGCGAACTCCGGCGAGAACCACATCACCATCGGCACATGGGTCTGCTCCTTGGGCGCGATGGCATATGGCACGCCATGCAGGTACAGGCCCTTTTCGCCGAGCGATTCGCCGTGATCGGAGAGATAGATCATCGCCGTGTCGTAGTCCTGCATTCCGCGCAGGGTGTGGATGGCTTGGCTGATGAAATGGTCGGTGTACAGCAGGGAATTGTCGTATGCGTTGACGATGTCCTGGCGGGCGCAGCTACCCAGATCGGCGGTCTTGCAGACCGGTTTGAAGCGTTCGAACTGCGCCGGGTAACGTTCGAAGTAACTCGGTCCGTGGCTGCCCAGTTGATGTACCACCACCACGCGGTCGCCGGGCTTTGCCCGTACCTGCGCGGCCAGATCGCGCAACAGGATTTCGTCCAGGCAGCGGCCGTCGGCGCATAGGCCTGGCGTGGTGGCATCGTCCAACTTCTGGTTTTCCAAACCGTCGCACACGCCCTTGCAGCCAGACTGGTTATCGCGCCATAGCGTCGAAATACCGGCGTGTTCCAGCACATGCAGGAACGACTGATGGCCACGAATCATGTCTTCGTTGTAATCGCGACGGCCGTACGGCGAGAACATGCAGGGCACCGAGACCTCGGTACTGGTGCCGCACGAATGCATGTCGGGGAAGTTGATCACCCCGGCCTGCGCCAGCTCCGGCGTGGTCTGTCGGGCATAGCCGCTGAGGCCCCAGTTCTGCGCGCGCGCGGTTTCACCCAGCACCACCAGCAACAGGCGCGGTCGGCTACCCGGCGCACGCGGTGTGGCCATGGCGTCGTGTTCGATCGGCTGCTTGGGGGCATGCTTCATCGGCGAATCGGATTTGAGGTTTTGCCGCAACGCCACGATGTAATTGATCGGCGTGGCCAGGTAACGCACTTCGCGGTGGTTGCGCATCAGTGCGGAAATATCCTGCGACGACAACAGGGTGCCCGCAGCGCCCGCCACCGCCACCGCCACCAAAAACCCCGCTCGCATCAGCAACGCCTTGCCCCCGCTGCGTACGCGCAGACGCGTGCGCCACAGCAGTGCGGTGGGGATCAGGAAGTAGCACACCAACGGCAGGATCAGGCCGGGCGTGAGCAATTCGCGCGATTCCTTGTGATCGGTATGCAGCACGTTGCGCAGCATGTCCGCATCCAGGTAGACGTTGTAGCTGTCCATGTAGTGCGCGGCCAGCGCGGTGGTGAACAGCAGCAGCGTCAGCAGCGGTTTTGCATTCCAGCGCCAGACGAATAAGCCCAATAGCAGCGCATGCACGGCCACCAGCAACGCCATCAGCGAAATGGCAAACCCGATGCTGCCCGGATGCGTGGCCATGGCTGTACGCCAGAACAGCTGATTGCAGACGAGCGCGAAGAACAGGCTCGACATCAGCACCAGCGCTTCGGTCGATACCGTTGGCCGCGTACTCCATGTCAGCGCGCGCAGGCCACTACGCCTGCGCGGTTCCGGCAACCAGGTACTCATGCTGCATCCCCCGAAAAGAACATCGAACCAAGTGCACGACGCGGCTTTTGCAGCATCACGCAGTACAGTGCAAGTGCGCTCACCCAACACACCGCCAACGACCACAGGTCGTGCGACACAAAATGCGCGCCGCGCAGCTGTTGCGCAATACCGAAAATGAGACCTGCGGCCAAGCCTGTGAACAAACCTGCAAGGCGCCATGCAGGACGGAGTGCCAGCGCACAAAAATACAGCGCCACCCATGCATAACCGGCACTGGCATGACCGGCAGGAAAACAACCGGACGCGGCAATGCCGTGGCGCGATTCGAACAGCCCGATCATCGCCTGCGTACCGCCATAGCGGCTCAGATCCCAGGGGCAATCCATCGCAGTCCACGACTTGAGCAGCGACACCAGCGAGGTCGACAGTGCGACGGATGCGGCCAGGTAGGTCAGCGGCCAGCGCAGTACTTTCAGGCGTGGCCTGTACCACGCAATGATGGCAAGCACCAGCACGCCGACGCCGGCCGCCGTGCTCGACCATTTACCAACGCGGTGGATCACGCCACTGGTGAACCAATGCTCCTTGAGCAGCCACTGCCCACCTTCCAGCCGATACAGCGCATCGGCAATCCATTGGTCGCCACCGGCGCCCATCAGGAGTGCGCTCGCCAACAAGACGCAGGCCAGAGGCACCCACAGATGGCGCACGAAGAAGTGCGTCTGCACACCGCTGGCGGTATGCGCCACGGTCGGCGCATGGCGGGGAAGCGTTGTCATCAAGGTGTCGGCCTATGTCAATGCCCGACATCTTCGAAACCCGGATGTCGGAAAGCGGTCGGACCGCAGTTGCTCGGCCGTTAACCCGGCACCAAGCGTTCAGTCTGTATCGCCTTCGCTACCGGTTTGTTCGGCGTCGGACGCAGGAGGCATGCAACCGGCATGCCACGCAGTGCCCGGCAGCAATTGCCACTGATTGCGGTTGGACTCGCCGATATCGATACGCTGCGCTGGATCGATACACGCCGGTACCGCCTGCTTGAGCACGAACAGCCAGCGGGTGTGCGGCGCTTGCGCGAGCCACGGGCCGGCCTTGGCCCATTGCGCCTGCCTGCTCGCCTTGAAGCCGAAGTCGGTCACCGGGCGATCGGCCTGCAGCAGGTTCTGTTCGCGCCAGGCCAGCATGCCCAGCTCTGCGTCCGGGCCGATGCGCTGGCCCACCCGCTGCATCAAACGCGCGGACGAACTGTACGGATCCAGCGCCGGCATCAAACCCAGGCCGTACACGGTCCACAGCGCGGCGGTCATCATCACCAACGCGGTGCCCGCGCGTGTGCCGCGCGACCATGCAAGTGCGGCCAGGCCGACCATCCCCAGGCCGATCAACCAGATGCCCACCGACTGCAGCGAGACAGGCTCCATACCGCGCTTTACTGCGGTGTTTTCGGCCCAGTGCAGATGCAGCGCAATGCCGCCGCCCAGCGCCAGGCCGGCGACTGCAAGCAGCAGCACATACCCGCTCAGCAGCACCCGCACGCCGCGCTGGCGTAACAGCCCGGCCAGCAACGGCGCCGCCGCAATGCACAGCGCCGGCAGCATCGGGAAGATGTAGACCTCGCGCTTGCCCGGGCTGGCGCTGAAGAACAGCAGCACCAACACGCTCCAGGCCAGCAACAGCACATAGCGTGGGTCGCCGCGCCGCAGCCGTCGCCACCAGGCCGGCAGCAACCACGGCAACAACAGGCAGCCGGGCAGCCACAGGGTGGCGATCACCTGCAGGTAGTACCAGAACGGTTTGACGTGATGCCAGGCGTGCGCATAGCGCGTGCCGGTCTGCTTGAACAACAGTTCGTGCGCGTAGGCATGCAGCTGCGGGTTGTCGCTGTGCAGTAACGCAATGCACAGCGGCGCCAACCACACGGCGGTGCCTGCTACGAAGGCTGGCAGCACCAGCAACCCGCTGCGTCCCGCCTGCGCACGCGCCGGCAGCACGCTCCAATGTGGGCGTCGCAGCGCCATCCATGGCAACAACAGCAGCAGCGGCAGAAAGCCGACGCCCTTGGTCACCGTGCCGATGCCGGCAGCAAACAGGCCCAGCGTCCACGCGCGCCAGTCCGGCCCGCGCAGCAGGTGGCGCAGCATTCCCCACAACGACAGTGTGGTCAGCGCAACCAGCACCATGTCGATCTGGGCACGTTTGGCCATCAGGCCGAACTGCAGCACCGTGAACAAGGCCAGCACCGCATAGGCCGCCACGCGCCGATTCCACAGCCTGCGCGCGATATCCCAGGTCAGCCATAACGTGGCCAGCGCAGCCAGCAGCGACGGCAGCAGAAATGCCACCGGCCAGTGCGGTATCGCCTCGTAGGTCGCCGCCTGCAACCACATGAACACCGGTGGTTTTTCTGCGTACAACTCGCTGCCACGGTGCGGCAACAGCCACTCACCGGTCTCGACCATGGTGCGCGCGGCCAGCACGAAGCGCGGTTCGTCCGGCGGATTGGGCTGGCGCAGGCCCAGCCCGGCCAGCAGGCTGACGACGATCAACAGCACTGCGGCCAGCAGCATGCGCTGGCGGGATGGCGAGACAGAGTTGGCAGGCGACACGCGCACCCCCTGAGTAAATGCGGGCAGACACTATCTGGCAAGTAGGTCGGAAATTTGTCGGACCAGAGCGAACTTGATCGTGCGTTGCAGCGCAGGCGTCGTGACACGAGCGAAACCGATTGGAAGGCCGTGCCGGCGATACCGGTCGCGTTTGGCTGGCCTCGGTTAGGATGCGCACACCGTCCCTGCTGGGCCGCTCTGGAATCCCGCTCATGCGGCTGCTGGTCATTGAAGACAACCGCAATATGGTTGCCAACCTGTTCGACTACTTCGAAGCGCGCGGGCATACCCTGGACGCCGCGCCCGATGGCGTCACCGGCCTGCACCTGGCCACCACCCAACACTACGACGCGCTGATTCTGGACTGGATGATGCCGCGGATGGATGGCCCGGAAGTGTTGCGCCGGCTGCGTGAGCAACACCAGTCCGAACTGCCGGTGATCATGCTCACCGCCCGCGATGAGCTGCCGGACAAGATTGCCGGCTTCCGCGCTGGCGCCGACGATTACCTGACCAAACCCTTCGCGCTGCCCGAGCTGGAGGTGCGCATCGAAGCCTTGCTGGCGCGCGCGCATGGCCGTCGTCGCGGCAAGCTGCTGCAGGTGGCCGACCTGCGGCTGGACCTGGCCACGCTGGAAGCGACCCGCGCCGGCCAGGTGCTGCATCTGTATCCGGCCTGCCGCAAGCTGCTCGAAGTGCTGATGCAGGCTAGCCCGGCTGCGGTGACGCGGCAACGTCTGGAGCAATCGCTATGGGGCGACGACCCGCCCGATGGCGACATGCTGCGCTCGCATATCTATGAATTGCGCCGCAGCGTGGACGGTCCGTTCGCGCACAAACTGATCCACACCCTGCCGCGGCTCGGCTATCGGCTTGCGCAGCTTGATGCGACAGACGCGACAGACGCGACAGATGCGCAAGGCGCAGGCGACAGCAGCGATGTCTAAGCAGCGCCCGTTGGGTCGCCGCGTGCTGGTGTGGTTGTTCGGCTACACGTTGTTGATGACGCTGGCGGTGTTCGGCACGGCGCAGTACCTGCACGAACGCGCCGAACACGGCGTCTGGCGCTCGCTACTGAATTCCGAACTGGACAGCATTCTCGAGCGCAGCGCGCAGAATCCGGATTACCGCTGGCAGGACTCGGACACCTTGCGGCTGTACCGCATCGATGACGTCGCGCATACACCTCCCGCGTTGCGCACCCTGCATCCCGGCTTGCACGACGGCCTGGAGATCGCCGGCCACCAGAGTGCCGTGATGGTGCGTGACACCGCGCATGCCGGCCGCCTGGCGCTTGTGCTGGACATCTCCGATTTCGAAGCGCTGGAAAAATTCCTGACCCGCTGGATGCTGGCCGCTGGCATCGCGCTGATCGGCATCACCTTGCTGATGGGCACCTACGCGATGGCCCGGTTGGTGCGCCCGCTGGTCGAACTGGCACGCGACATCGGCGCGTTGCGTCCGGAGCAGCGTGCGCAGCAGGTGGCGGTCGGGCCGCAGGGCAGCGCCGAGCTGTATGTGATTGCCGATGCGCTCAACAATTATCTCGAGCGCAACAGTCAGTTCGTCGACCGCGAGCGCGCCTTCATCGACAGCACCAGCCACGAATTGCGCACGCCCATCGCAGTGATCGGCAATGCGGTGGAACTGGCGCTGGACCAACCCAATACGCCGCCGGCGGTACGCCACCAGCTGCAGCGCATCGCGCAGACCAGTGCCTCGGTCGAACAGTTGATCACCTTGCTGCTGGTGCTGGCCAAGGACCCGGGCCGGCTGGTGCGCAGCAGCGATCCGTTGCGGCTGGATCAGCTGCTGCCGGACATCGTGGCCGACCACACGCACCTGTGTGCCGACAAGGATCTGCAACTGGTCGTGGACCCGCTGCCGCCGTGCAGTCTGGTCGCGCCGGTCGCCATCGTGCAGACCGCCATCGGCAACCTGCTGCGCAACGCCATCGAAAACAGCGACCGCGGCATCATCCGCATCGCGCTGTCCGTGCCCGGCGTCGTGCGCATCGCCGACCCGGGCCACGGCATGACGCCGGAGGAGATCAGTGCCATCTACATGCGCTTGGCACGCGGCAACGCGCGCCAGGGCAGCGGCATCGGGCTGGAACTGATCGGACGGTTATGCGAACACCTGGGCTGGCATCTGCAGCTGGATTCCAATGCAGGGCAGGGCACGGTGGCCACGCTGGATCTGTCCGGCGCCACTGCGAGGGCGCACTAAGGGCGAGCAACCAACCGACTGCGCTTACCGCCAGGCAGGCACGTCCGGGACTCGGTGCAGCATCAACCACGCGTCCATGGCGATTCCTGCGCGCGCCGTCCACGCCCACCTGACGACTGTTTGCCACGTGTTGTTCGCCGCGCTGACGCGCAGCCCGGGATCACCCCGGCAACAAGCCGCGTGCGTCCAACCAACTGCGTGCGTTCTCCGCATCCTGCTCGAACCAGGCGCGCGTGGAGCCCAGTCGATACGTATAGCCCCAGCGGTCCATGTCGGCCATCAGGCGCGCGCTGCCCACGCCGGGCAGTTGCTCGGCCAGCAGGATCTGCAGGTAACAGGTGGCATCTTCCTCATCCACCGAATCGGTGGCATCGGTATGCACCGCGGCGCGTTTTTCCGCAGGCAGCACGATCAGATGCCCGGCTTCGTGCAAGAGCGAATGCACTGGCGTGTCGTCGCGCACATACACATCGCAGCCGATGATGCCGGCCTCCGGTTCGCCCCAGAAACTGCCAGGGATCGCCGCGTCCGATGCCATACGGTGCAGGCGCAAACCGTAGCGCGCGAGCAGGGCGGCGGGTGCGTCCAGGCCGATATCGGCCACGCGCAGAACATCGGCAGAGGTGGGCGTTGCAGGAGTGGCGGTGGTCACGCGCAATGGCTCGCTGTCGGGTCACATGCAACAACGGCACCGTGCGAACGCGGTGCCGTTGGTTACGCTTACTTGTCGCCGTCTTCCGGCAGGGCGACGGTGATGTCGAGCACGTCGTGTTCGCCATCCTTGACCAGATCCACACGCACCGCATCGGCGTCGATGTTGACGTACTTCTTGATCACTTCCAGCAGTTCGCGTTGCATCAGCGGAAGGTAATCCGGTCCGCCGCGGTGATTGCGCTCCTGCGCAATGATGATCTGCAAGCGGTTCTTGGCCGTCTCGGCGGTGTTCTTCTTGCTCTTGAGAAAATCGAGCAGGCCCATGCTTACCCTCCGAACAGCTTGCTGAAGAAGCCTTTCTTCTCCACGGATGTGAATCGCATCGGGCGCTCCTCGCCCATGATGCGGGCGACTGCGTCGTCATACGCCTGGCCGGCGGGTGACTCGCCATCCAGGATCACCGGCTCGCCCTTGTTGGAGGCATTGAGCACGTCGCCGGATTCGGGAATCACGCCGATCGCCTTGAGCCCAAGCACTTCTTCCACGTCGGTGATGCTGAGCATCTCGCCGCCTTCCACGCGGCCCGGGCTGTAGCGGGTCAGCAGCAGGAACGCCGGCACGGTTTTGCCTTCCTCGGCCTTGCGGGTCTTGGAATCGAGCAGGCCGATGATGCGGTCCGAGTCGCGCACCGAAGACACTTCCGGATTGACCACCACCACCGCGCGGTCGGCGAAATACATCGACAGGAACGCGCCCTTTTCGATACCGGCCGGCGAATCGCAGACGATATAGTCGAAGCCGTCGGCGGCCAGGTCCTTGAGCACCTTCTCAACGCCTTCCTGGGTCAGCGCGTCCTTGTCGCGTGTCTGCGAGGCAGCCAGCACGTACAGGTTGTCGAAGCGCTTGTCCTTGATCAGCGACTGCTTGAGCGTGGCTTCGCCGTGCACGACATTGACGAAGTCGTACACCACGCGCCGCTCGCAGCCCATGATCAGGTCCAGGTTGCGCAGGCCGACGTCGAAGTCGATGACCGCAACTTTCTTGCCGCGCTTGGCCAGCCCGCAGGCCAGGCTTGCGCTGGTGGTGGTTTTGCCGACGCCGCCCTTGCCGGAGGTGACTACGATGATTTCAGCCAAAGGATTTCTCCGAATTATTTCTGTGGTTGGGCCGCGTCAATCAAGCGCAGCGATCTTGATCTGATCCTGCTCCAGCCAGACCTGGACGGCCTTGCCACGCAGGTCCATGGGAACATCGTCCAGCACCTTGTAGTGGCCAGCGATGGCAACCAGTTCGGCGTGGAAGTCGCGGCAGAAGATGCGCGCGTCAGGGTTGCCCTGCGCGCCGGCCAACGCGCGGCCACGCAGGGTACCGTAGATATGGATGCTGCCGTCGGCGATGACCTCCGCTCCGGCACCGACCGTACTGAGGACAGTCAGGTCGCAGTTCTCCGCGTACAGCTGCTGGCCCGAACGCACTGCCGTGCGTTGCATGCGGCCAGGCGCCGGGCGCACGGCCGGCGGCGCCGGTTCTGCGCGCGCAGAAGGCGGTGGCGGCGGGCTGACCGCGACTGGCTCGTACTGGGCGCGAAATTTCGCCAGTAGCGGCACGCCCAACTGCTGGGACAGCAGGTCGATTTCGCTGGTGCCGTAGGCCAGCGCGACCGGCAGCACGCCAGCCTCGCGCAAACCATCCAGCAGCGCCTTGGCGGTGGCCATGTCCGGCACCTGCGACAGCCCGCCAAAATCCAGGATCAC
This sequence comes from Xanthomonas bromi, assembly GCF_900092025.1. GTDB lineage: Bacteria > Pseudomonadota > Gammaproteobacteria > Xanthomonadales > Xanthomonadaceae > Xanthomonas > Xanthomonas bromi. The sequence continues at coordinate 81,255 of NZ_FLTX01000041.1, read as the reverse complement.
CGCCGCACGGCCGAACAACTTGGGCGCGCGGGTCACGCGCTCGCGCATTTCCTGCACCAGCCGCGGCACGTCCAGCGTGCGCACGCGCAGGTTGGCGATACCCACCTGGCCGATCTTGAGTTCGCCGGCCTGTTCAAAATCCACATTCACACTTGCCACGACTCAACTCTCCGTCGATGGGTTGGCGGTGGCGGCGGCATGACGCGGCCGGCCCACCCATGGCAAGTCTTCGGGCAACTTGCCGCCGTAGGTCTCTTTGACCCACGGATAGCTGCACATGTCTTTCATCAGCATGCTGGCGCGCACTTCCACATCGGCCATGGTGTTCTGGCCGACCTCGCGGAAGCCGAAGCTGCCATGGAACAGCAAGGCGGCATCGGCGCCGTGGTCCAGGAACACCTCGCAGGCCAGCTGCGGGTAACGCAGTTCGGTATAGCTCTGCACATCGGCATAGAACGCCCGCCCGACGCCACCGCCGCGGCGGCGGCTGGCGACCACGATGCGGTCGATGTAGAAGAATTCCGGATGACGGTCCCGGAACCAGGCGAAATTGCTGCTGTCGTGGGCACTGCCGCTTCCGAACCCGACCAGAAACCCGGCCAGGTTGCCGTCGCGCTCGGCGACGCGGAAATACTCGGCCTGCTCGTAGAAACGTTGCAGCTTGGTTGAATCCAGCGGCAGGATCGCCAGTCCGGCATTGTTGTTCAGGGCCAGGACGGAATCGAGCTCGTGCTCGCGCACGTCGCGGATGACGATCGACATTGGGACTCCGTGGGGTAACGCGTCGACCCGAAATCGGATCTGCGTCGGATTATTACATGCGTGGCCTGAAGCGGCGACCCGGCGCGCACGATCCGCCCGGCGTGCATCGCCTCCTTGAGGCGTGCCATTGGACTGCCCCGACATCCGCCACGCACGCAAGCATGCACCGGCAGGCATGCATGACTTCCGGCAAGAGGGCAGCGCGCTCGCTTACGCCTAAGATGCGGACATGTTGGGATACCTCAGTCATACGCGCGTCCTGCGCTTCGCCGGCCTGTTCACCTGGGCGATGATCGTCATGCCGTTGGTGTACACCTACTGGCCACCCGCCGAAGAGGGCGACCACCGTAGCGTGGCCGAGGCGGTGATGATGTCGGCGTTTTTCATCGGCTTCGGCGCCAGCTACTTCTGGCTGACCCGCGGGTTGAACAGCGGCGGTCACGCGCACTGGTACGACCGGCTGATCCTGTTGCTGCTCACCATCTGCGCGCTGGCGGTGAGCTATCTGAGCGGAACCGGGCTCGGCAGCATCCTGATGATGGTGGCGGCGGGGGTGATCCCGTGGCTGCTGCCGCTACGCGTGGGCGTGCTGTGGCTGGTGCTGAGCCAGCTGGCGGTGTTGCCGGTGTTCTACTACCTGCGCCCGGACTTCACCCTGTTCGCGGCGCTGATGCAGTCGCTGTTGTACGGCGGCTTTTCGATGTTCATCTTCGTCACCAGCCTGGTCGCGCGCCAGCAGACCGATGCGCGCGAAGAACAGCGCCGGCTCAACGCCGAGCTGCGCGCCACCCGCGCGCTGTTGGCCGAAAGCGCACGCATCAACGAGCGCACCCGCATCGCGCGCGAGCTGCACGACCTGCTCGGCCACCACCTCACCGCGCTCAGTCTCAACCTGGAAGTGGCAGGCCACATCACCGAGGGCCAGGCCCAGGAACACGTGCGCCAGGCACATACGCTGGCCAAGTTGTTGCTCACCGATGTGCGCGAAGCGGTCAGCCAATTGCGCGACAGCGGCGCCATCGACCTGGAAGCGGCGCTGCGCCCGCTGGTGACCCAGGTGCCGTCGCTGGATATCCACCTGGATATCGCCCAGCCGCTGACCCTGGACGACCCGGAGCGGGCGCACGTGCTGTTGCGCTGCACCCAGGAAATCATCACCAATGCGGTGCGCCATGCCGGCGCGCGCAACCTGTGGATCCAGGTGCGCCGCGATGCCGATACGGTGCTGATCGACGCCCGCGACGACGGCCACGGCGCCGATGCGGTCGCACCCGGCAACGGGCTGCGCGGCATGCGCGAGCGGCTGAACCAGTATGGTGGGCAGCTCGAGATTCAGACCCGGCGGGGTGACGGCTTCGGCCTGCGCATCGCTGTTCCAGGCGCGCCGGTACTGATGCCGGCAGCCGTGACTCAAGGAGTGTTGTGATGATCCGTGTGTGCCTGGTCGACGATCAAACCCTGGTGCGCCAGGGGATCCGCTCGTTGTTGGCGCTGGACGACGGCATCGAAGTGGTGGCCGAAGCCTCCGACGGCAAGCAGGCGGTGGAGCAGATTCCGCAGATCCAGCCGGACGTGGTGCTGATGGACATGCGCATGCCGGTGATGTCCGGCCTGGAAGCGCTGCAGATGCTCTCGCGCAACGGCACGCTGCCGCCGACCATCATCCTGACCACCTTCGACGACGACCAGCTGGTGCTGGCCGGGCTCAAGGCCGGTGCCAAGGGCTACCTGCTCAAGGATGTGTCGCTGGAACAGCTGGTCGGGGCCATCCGCACCGTGGCCGATGGCGGTTCGCTGGTGCAGCCGGCGGTAACCCAGCGCCTGCTCTCGGGCCTGGAGCACATGCGTAACGAGTTCGTCAGCCTGGACCGGCCCGATCCGCTCACCGACCGCGAGACCGAGATCCTGCGGCTGATGGCGAGCGGCTTTTCCAACAAGGAAATCGCCAATTCCCTGGGCGTGGCCGAAGGCACCATCAAGAACCACGTCTCCAACATTCTTTCCAAGCTCGGTGTGCGCGACCGCACCCGCGCGGTGCTGAAGGCGTTCGAGTTGCAGTTGGTGTGAGGTTGGCGCGGCGCCGCCGACCTCGACGCTGTGCTCGCCCGCGGCAGGGGGGCATCGCATTCAGATCCCGCAACGCTGTTCGAACCGCGCGACGGGCCATGCGATGCCGCACGGCAACCACAGCATCACACGCACGCAGCGTGCGATGTGCATGATAGCGGCGCGCCATCGCCCAAACCCTTGTGCAGGTTGGGATTGCGCATCCCCCACGCGCCGCGTTGCGCGGTGAATGACACCGCAAGACCGCGCTATCCGTCGCACAACTGAACATCTTTCTCGAAGCCTGCTAGGATGGCGGCTTCGCTTCACTCAACCCGGCCGTGGGATCGGCCCCGGAGACCTCCTGAATGACCCGTATTATCGAGTTCCTGATCGCCTTGGGGATCGTGGCTGGCTTGTTTGTCGTGGTGGGCTTGGTGTTGCCCTCGGAGCGGCAGATGTCCGAGAGTGTTGAGACCAACCGCAGAATGACGATTGTTTACGACACCGTGAACAGCTTCCGTCGTTTCAAGGATTGGAACCCGCTCGTGCTGCGTGACCCGAAGATCCAGCTGAAGCTGGCCGGCCCGGAAGAGGGCAAGGGTGCACGCGTCGAGTACAGCTCCACCGAGGGCTATATCGGCAACGGCAGCTGGGAAATCAAGAACACCGTCAAGAACGAGCGTGTCGAGATCGCGATCGAAGATCCCACCAAGGGCTACGACAAGGTCACCAATTTCACCCTGGTGCCGACCGGCAAGAACAACAAGAACGTCAAGATCACCCAGGACTACAGCGTAAAGTACGGCTGGAACCTGTTCGGCCGTTACGCCGGCCTGTACGTCAGCCGCCACGTGGGCGACGACCTGAAATTGGGTCTGTCGCGTCTGGCGACCGCATTGGCCACCGTGCCGAACTTCGACTACCGCGCCGAGCTTGACGGCAAGCCGGTGTTGAGCGACCTCAAGATCGTCGATGTGCCGGCCGAGGACCTGTTGGTCGTCACCGCGGGCAACATCGATCGTGACAACGAGACGATCAAGAAGTCGATCAAGGACGACCAGGAGTGGATCAAGCGCGTCATGGACGCCAATGGTCTTGAGGCTGTTGGTCCGGTGCGCATCGTGACCACCGACTTCGCGTCCGACAAGTATGCGTTCGACGTGGTGCAGCCGGTGCGCAAGCGCGCTGGCGGCGCTCCGAAGACCGACGCCAAGGCAGACACTGCCAAGGCCGACGCCAAGAAGGACGATTCCAAGAAGAAGGACGACGCTGTTGCGGCACCGGTCGATGCAACGCCGGTGGCTGCAACGGGCGATGAGCTGAAGCTCAACATCCCGTCCGAAGCACCGGTGAAGTACCAGCGGGTTCCGGCGCATCGTTCGGCATTTGCGACCTATGCAGGTCACATGGCCGGTCTGGATGCAGTGCGTAACTCGCTGCGTGCATGGGCTGCCACCAGTGGCATGGATGTGACCGAACGTCCGTACGAAGCCTGGAAGGGCGGTGTGGACAAGTCGTTCACCCAGGACGGTACGTACGACGTCTACTGGGCCATCAAGTAATCGTCTCACCACGATGACGTGATCCAGACGAAAACGCGCCGCAGTCCTGCGGCGCGTTTTTTTTTGCGCTGCGGCGCTGCCATGGAAGTTGCCTGCATGTCTTTGCTCGATCGTCGTAAGAAACACCCCTCGCTTCTGGCGTTCTGCGGCGGCCTGTTGGCCGCGATTGCCGTCGGTCTCTCGGCCTACGCCTCGCACGGCGTGGCCGATGCATTGGTGCAGTCGCGGCTGCAGCTGGCATCGCTGTATGCATTCGGCCATGGCGCGGTGCTCACCGTGCTGGGCGCGACCGAAACGCGTGTCCTTGGCCGGGTGGGTTTGTACCTGCTCTTGCTCGGCACCTTGCTGTTCGCCGGTAGCCTGGTCGGCGGCGCGTTGCTGCACTGGCCGACCAGCCTGGCGCCGGTCGGTGGAGTCGGCCTGATGCTGGGTTGGGTGGTGCTGGCGCTCGGCGCCTTGAGGCGCTGAGCATGCCGCGCCACGCCCGCGGATTCGATGTGGAGGATGCATTCGCGCAGTTGTCCCGGCGCGATCGCGCGCTGGGTGCCTGGATGAAGCGCATCGGCCCAATCCCCCCGCAGCCGGGCTGGCGCAAACCGTTCGACCCGGTGGATGCGCTGGCGCGCGCGATCCTGTTCCAGCAGCTTAGCGGGAAGGCTGCGTCTACCATCGTGGCGCGGGTGGAGGTGGCGATCGGCGCAAGCCGGTTGCATGCCGACACGCTCGGTCGTGTCGATGACGCGGCATTGCGTGCCTGCGGCGTGTCCGGCAACAAGGCGCTGGCGCTGCGCGATCTGGCGCGGCGCGAAGCGCTGGGTGAAATCCCCTCGCTGCGCAAACTCGCTTTCATGGAGGACGACGCCATCGTCGAGGCGTTGGTGCCGGTACGCGGCATCGGCCGCTGGACGGTGGAAATGATGCTGATGTTCCGCCTGGGTCGCCCCGATCTGCTGCCCATCGATGACCTGGGCGTGCGTAAAGGTGCGCAGCGCGTGGACAAGCAAGCGCGGATGCCCACACCCAAGGAACTGGCCGCACGCGGCGAGCGCTGGGGCCCGTACCGCACCTACGCCGCGTTTTATCTATGGAAGATCGCCGACTTCAGCGTGGCCGCCAAGGTGCCCACGCCGCGCTCGCAAGAGTAGCCGCTGCGCGACCTGGTTTCGGTGGTGGGCGTGGCTTACAGCGCCGACCAGCGCCAATGCCACGGCTCGTAGACGATGCCGTACGGGTTGTCGCGTGGATAACTCATGCCGAAGCCGAACCGGCCGGCATGCCTGTGCAACCAGGCGAACGCTGCAGTCGCCTCGAAGGATTCTTCTGCCGGCGGTTCGCCGGGCGTGCCGATATCCAGCGCATCGCCGCTGTGATGCTCGCTGAAGCCGGGCGCCGCGTTCACTGCCAGGATCTGCGTCAGGCTCAGTCCGCGTGCGAACTTGCGTTCGAAAATGCCCAGCTGGTAATCGTGGCTGCGATAGCCGGAGATCGCCTCCAGCAAGACATTGTCGTGGGCGGCGGCGCTGCGCATCTGTCGCCAGGCGCGAGCGGCGCCTGCGCTGAGCCACAACGGACGTCGGTAGCGATCGTGCCCGGCGGCATGCAGCGTTGCCGGTTCGGCATGGATCGACAGCGTGGTGGCGCGGGCATAGTCCGCTGCATCCAGGCCGAGTGTGGCCAGGCGCTCGTGCAATGCGTTCAATGGAAGCGGCCGGGCATCGACGCAGCAACGGCGTTCGGGCAGTGCGTGGAGACGATCCAGCGCCGCGCGGATGCCGGGTTCGTGCATCAGGCGCGGCACCAGGGGCTGCACGTGGTGCGCGGTCGCGGTGGCGAGATAGCGGCCGTCGCGCTTGCGTCGCAGCAGCCAGGTCGCCTGAGCGAGTCGGCGCGCATCGGCGTTGCTGCGCGCGCGCAACAGCGCGGCCGGCACCAGTTCGATGCATTCGGTATTGAGCAGATGGGCAGGAGTGGGGTGCATGCGTACAGGGTAGGCCCAAGCGCGGCGTGCGGCCAGACGCCATGTCTGCGTCGCTGCGCGCCGTTGGTATCGTCGGGTCGCCACACCTGGCCGCCGCTGCCCGGGTGAAGGTAGCGGCGCTCGTGTGCCGGTGAATGCGGCTTCGAAGCGTGGCCACGTCTGCGGCGCCTATGCCGCATGACAAGCGCGGGGAGGCTGTTACGGCCGATCAGCGCTGCGCGTCAATCCACTGTGCGGTGTCGGCGATCAGCTCGGTGGCGACATGTCCGGCGCGGCCATACTCGCGCGGGTCGGCGACGCCGCTACCGACGATGCCGAGGTGGTTGAGTTGCGCATAGCGATGCATGGTCGCGCGTGGGTCCTCGCCCAATGCCTGCTGCCAGCGCTGCCAGTCGGGTGCGGTGACCTGGAAGTCGCGTTCGCCCTGCAGCCACAGCACGGGCACGTGCAGCGCGCGCACGTCGGCGACCGGATCGACGGCGTCGAACGTGCGCCAATAGACGGCCGGCATGTCCAGCGGCGAATCGCTGCGGGCGACTGCGCCATCGCCGCGCACCTTGGCGATGCGCCGTTCGATCTCGGCCAGGCGCGCCTGCCCCTGCGCCGAGGGGGCGCCCTCCAGGCTGAGCAGGTAGCGGTTCTGATCGAGCAGCAGATCCAGTAGCGGACGTGCCGGTGCCGCCCACAGGATACTCCCGGCCGCCTTGCCGGAGAGACGCGCGATACGGGCGGCGAGCATGCCGCCCTGGCTATGGCCCATCACGAGATGCGCTTGGGATCGATGCCTGGCGCGCATGCCAGTGTGGCGATGGCGACGACTGCGTCGTTGGTGGTTTCGTCGTCCATGGTGAAGCCATCATCCATGCGCCCAGCGAAGCTCTCGGGCAACGCATAGGTGCGCTTGTCGTAGCGCAGCACCGCGATTCCCTGCGCGGCCAGGCCGCGGGCCACATCCAGGAATGGCCGGTTCGGCCCGATCGTCTCGTCGCGGTCCTGGGGGCCGGAGCCTTGCACCAACACCACCGCCGGAAATGGCCCCTTGCCTGCCGGTAGCGCCAGGGTGCCCGGCAACGGGCCCACCGCCAGTGCGTGCTCCGCGAAGCCGGCATCGGCTGCGGGTGGTGGCGGCGGTGCTGCCGCAGCGGGAGTGAGCAGCAGACCAGCGATCTTCCCGTCGCGGTCGATCGAAGCGTGCGCCAGCAGCGCACCATGCTCGAATTCCAGGCGCTGCTCGATCAGCGTCAGCCCGTTCTGCTGCCGTTCGTTGACTGGCCCACGCGCTTGCAGGGAGCCAAACTGTCTGGACAGCGCATGCCACGCATCGGCAAGCCTGGCGCTTGGCAGCGTTGCAGCCAGCGCAGGAGTGAAGGCGGTTTCGGCAGCGTCGATATCGCCGGCCTGCAGGCGGTCCATCAATAAGGTGAGCGCCTGCTGCGGCGAAGCGGCCAGCGCGCTGGCCGACACCACCACGCAGGCCAGTGCGAATCAGAGTTCCCGCTTGAAGATCAGTAGCGGCTTGGTGCCCGGCAGAGTGAGGATTTTGACCAGCTCCCAGCCCAGCTTGCCTTGCTTGCTCAGCTCGGCCTGCATGTCCTCCAGCTTCAGGCCCAGCATCAGATTGGTCTTGGCCTCGATGGTGAGGTATTCCCAGCGCTTGCTCATGCGTCCTGCTCCTTATCGTCATGCGGCTTCGGCAGCCGCCCAGCCTTGCGCAGCGCATCGCGCAGCACGTATTCGATCTGTGCGTTGAGGCTGCGTAGTTCGTCGTCGGCCCAGCGTTGCACGGCAGCCAACACATCGGCGTTGATACGCAGCGGGTAGGCCTTTTTTTCGCTCATTCGCCGTCTCTGCGGCTGCCATGCCGGCGCAGGTGCATCACCATCGACACGATCAGCACGTTGACGCCGATGATCATGCCGATCACCACTGCATAGATGCCCGCACGGTTGTCGCCGGCCCAGTACAGGCATGCGGCGCCGACCAGGATCACCAGGCTGATCAGCGCCCAGCGCAGGCCCAGACCGCGTGCGCGGTCGTCATCGTCCGCGCCGATGGACGCGGCGATGGCCAGCGCGGGCAAGCCGGAAAGCGCGACCACCAGGGGCGCCATCACATTCATCGATTTGCCTCAATACAACGAGCCGGCGTTGACCACCGGTTGGGTACCGCGATCAGAACACAACACGGTGAGCAGGTTGCTGACCATATGCGCCTTGCGCTCTTCGTCCAACTGCACCACGCCATTCTTTTGCAGTTCGGACAGCGCCATTTCGACCATCTCCACGGCACCGGCGACGATGCGCGAGCGTGCGGCGATCACCGCATTGGCCTGCTGACGTTGCAGCATGGCCTGGGCGATTTCCGGCGCGTAGGCGAGGTGGCTGATGCGCGCCTCTATCACGTCCACGCCGGCCTGGGTCAGGCGCTCGTCCAGATGCCGCTTGAGCTGCTCGCTGATTTCGGACGGGTGGCTGCGCAGCGAGATCTGGCCGTCTTCGTGCTGGTCGTACGGGTAGCTGGTGGCCATTGCACGCAGTGCTGCTTCGGACTGGATATGCACGAAGCTCTCGTAGTCGTCGACGTTGTAGACCGCTTCGGAGGCATCCAGCACCTGCCACACGATCACCGCGGCGATCTCGATCGGGCTGCCATCCAACTCGTTGACCTTGAGTCGTCCGCTTTCGAAGTTGCGCACGCGCTGGCTGACGCGACGCTTGGCGTAGAACGGCACATTCCAGCGCAGGCCAGCGTCCTTGACGGTGCCGACGTACTTGCCGAACAGGCTCAGCACGGCGGCCTGGTTGGGCTCCAGGGTGTAGAGCCCGGCCAGCATGAAAATGCATGCCGCCGCGACCAGTACCGCGGCGATGAACGCGCCCAGCGTGACGCTGTTGTCCGCCATCATCGTCAATACAACCCAAGCGGTACCGACAAGGCCGGCGCCTGCGACGAGAACGACGGGAATGCCAGGTAACGAACCGATCGGCTTCTCTTTCATGAACGTGCATCCTTGTGAAGTGGTGAAAAGATATCAATCTGATATCAGATAAGCAATGGCTGGCCGTCGGCGTAGACGTTCACAGCCGTTAGAATGGCTGCCCCTCCCGTGTTGGACCGCGCTCATGACCACTCTCGGCACGCCGTTGTCGCCTTCTGCCACCCGCGTGTTGTTGCTGGGCTCGGGCGAACTGGGCAAGGAAGTGGCGATCGAGCTGCAGCGTCTCGGCGTGGAAGTGATCGCAGCCGACCGCTACGCGAATGCGCCGGCGATGCAGGTGGCGCATCGCGCGCACGTGCTGGACATGCTCGACCCCGCCGCGCTGCGCGCGTTGATCGCCAGTGAGCGGCCGCACCTGATCGTGCCGGAGATCGAAGCGATCCATACCGAAACCCTGGTGGCGCTGGAACGCGAGCAGGCGCAGAAAGTCATCCCGACCGCGCGCGCCGCGCGCCTGACCATGGACCGCGAAGGCATCCGCCGCCTGGCCGCGGAAACGCTGGGCCTGCCGACCTCGCCATACCGCTTCGTCGACACCGCCGCCGAATATCGCGAGGCGATTACGGCAGTGGGGTTGCCATGCGTGGTCAAGCCGGTGATGTCGTCATCGGGCAAAGGGCAGAGCACCTTGCGTCGCCAAGCCGATAGCGATGCGGCGTGGGAATACGCGCAGACCGGTGGGCGCGCCGGTGCCGGCCGCTGCATCGTCGAAGGCTTCATCGATTTCGATTACGAAATTACCTTGCTCACCGTGCGACATGCCGGCGGCACCTCGTACTGCGACCCCATTGGCCATTGGCAGCAGGACGGCGACTACCGCGAAAGCTGGCAGCCGCAGCCGATGTCGGCCGCTGCATTGCGGCGCTCGCAGGAGATCGCCAAAGCCATCACCGATGATCTCGGCGGCTGGGGCCTGTTCGGCGTGGAATTGTTCGTCAAGGGCGACGAGGTGTGGTTCAGCGAGGTCTCGCCGCGCCCGCACGACACCGGTCTGGTCACGCTGGTGTCGCAGGACCTGAGCGAATTCGCGCTGCACGCCCGTGCCATTCTTGGCCTACCGGTGGGCGCGGAAGACGGCGGCATGATCCGTCAGAGCGGCCCCTCCGCTTCGTGCGCGTTGCTGGCGCACGGCAATGGCGTGCCGGTGTTCGACAACGTGGCCGATGCGCTGCGCGACCCGGACACCGCTCTGCGCCTGTTCGGCAAACCGCGCGTGGACGGCCACCGCCGTGTCGGCGTCACCCTGGCGCGTGCGGACAGTCTCGATAGCGCGCGCGAGAAGGCGCGTGTGGCGGCCGCAGCATTGCGGATTCAACTGATCGCCTGAGCTCCCGGCCAACGTGTAGTGGTGCAGCCGCAGGATCGCTGCACCGTGCATGTTTTGGTTGCCGGCTCTGGAAATTCAGGCAGCGGCTAGCTGGCTAGGCAACAGTGGAATGAACTCCCGGCGCGTTTTGCCCCGTCAGCTCATGGCACGAGCTGCTGGTGCCTGCGTCTGCTCCTGTTGCAGATTTCGTTGCTGCTTTGCTTGCCTGCGTTCTGCCGCAGCCTGTGTCCAGGCCTGACTGCTCTGCTCGAGCGGTGTGTTGAGCGCGGCGACCGTCTCGACGTTGGCGCGCAACTGGTCGTGCGATCCCGAAGAATTGGAATCGTTCTGCACCGCGAATGCGCGCGACGCGTCGTTGCTGAGGCAAACCTCATCGATCCGTTTCATTCCCATCTTGCAGGATTGCACCGCCAAGCAGCTCGCAAGATTGTGGCTACGCGCGTCCGTTTGTCGTCCGTGTTCGCGATCCAGTGCCTGTACGTGCCCCTGTGCCTGTGCAAATAGTTGGTAGCCTGGATGTGTGGGATCCTTCAATGATGGCGCGTGCCGCTCTTCGCTGAGCATGTGCTGCTGCACCGACCTGTGCTCCGGAAGCGGGTTCCGGATTTCTTTATTCAATGGACTGTGCGGAAATGGTGCCTCGATGCTCTCTACACCGTGGATATTGCGTAGCCGGCGGTAAGCATCTTTCCCCGAGCCTTCTACCGATAAAGGGATACGAACGTCTGGAAGCAGTTGTCCCACTCCCGGGCCAGGCAAGCCGTTCACATCGACGCTCTTGTTCCGATGGAGCCCTGCATGATTGAGGGCAGCCCAAGTGAAGCCGACGCAATTGTTGTGTACGTCTCTGTATTCCTTGTCAAAGCCTAGTTTTTCCGGTTCTCGGCCTAGCTGTTGTAGCTTATCGTATTTTTCTTTGCTTATTCCATCGTTCTGGAATAGGCAGGTTTGTGATACTCATCCGCATCAGAATTGTAGATTCTGCCGGGACCATTGATCTGTTCGTGAGTGATCGGGGCAAATCCACAGCTTGTTGCTTGCTTACCATCGCTAGTCACGAAAAACATGTGGCCGGGACCGGGCATGACATGTACGCCATCTTTTTTGCTGCTGACCTTCATCGTATAAGGGTGTGCCGGGAGCTGCTATGACGACCGTTACTGTCTAGTGCTGCTTCTCCATAAAGAATTCCCCGTCAGGTTTATATTATTTAGAGGGTATTAACCTTTTTTGGATTGTGATTTCTGCATCAGGAATATTCAGTGTTGGATTGCCTGCTGCTGATGAAATATCGACACTGTAGCGGCCATAGCTCTTCAAGTGGAGGTTGCAGACGATCCAGTTGCTCGAATCGGAATCATGTGCCCCGGAGTCGATATATTTGATATCGTCGTTTCCTGCGCGCCAGCCAAAAAATTTTAGCTTGCTAGGCTCTTTTCTCAGCCAGGCTTGGAAGTTGTCCTCTGTAAATATTTTATTGCAACTCCCTGCCTCCCATTTGCAGGCGTTCACTTTAAGTGCATATCTTACCGGTGAGTCGCTGTTGTTTAGTGTTGTGACTGGGTCGACGGGTCCTTTACGACTCAGATTTAATCCGACGATATAGGATCGAGTGAGATTCACATTCTTCGGTGTCGCTTCAAATTCGAAGCGTATATGGGCGTCGGTCGCATCCACCGGAAATAGCCGGCTGAGCAGAAGGTTTTCTTTTTCAGAAGACGGTGGCTTGCTTGCACTGCACGCGCTCGCGAGGCAGGCGAGCGCGAAGGTCAGAAAAAAGGTGCCCAAGAAACAACGCGCATGGTGGAAATACAGTCTCATTCAACTTCCTTGCTACCTGTCCGCGAGGAAGTGTAAGAGCAGCTAACAAAACTACTGCACGGCCGCCAGGCGGGCGCGGCCGGTGCTCGGAATCGGCATGTACCACTCGTACACTCCGGTTCCTCCGCGCCGTCCGCACCCACCTGACCACCGCTCGCTACGTTCTGTTAGCCGCTCTAAGCCTGTCGACTGAATCCGGATCACCCAAATTTAATGGGTCCGCCTTCGGGAACCTTGTCAATCACCGCCTCGGGTATTTCCGGAAGTCATCTGGTCCTTTGACACGGCGTTAGGACCCGGGTGTTGGTTAAGTCTTCCCTTTCTTGCGTATAGCCTTGGTCTTATATGCAACCGTCGACGCCAAGCCCCGAGCATGTTATCTCGGGGCATCGGGACGATTGCTCAGTTGCCAGCCACATCCACCCACACCGCGTGATGGTCGCTTCCATCGGCAATCGCCGCGTCCGGCGCGCTGCTGGCCGGCCAGAAAATGCCGCTGTCGATCAGGGTGAACTGGCGCGATGGCAGCACGTAGTCCAGGCGCATGGTGCCGGCTTGCGGGCCGAAGTCGCCGGTGACCTGATGTGGGTCGCCGCTGTGGGCGATGCCCCGCGCGGCGTATTCGGCGGTTTTCTCCGGGCCGCCATCGCTGCGTGGTGTGGGGTACTGCAGCACGCGCGGGTGGTGGATCAAGGCGCGGATCGCCTCATGGCGGCCGGCGCCATCGATCGGGTCGTTGTTCAGATCGCCCAGGATGACAAAGCGCGCGTCGGCAGCCAGGCCGCCGCAGCCGCCCTTGTCGTCGCAGAGCCAGCGTTGGCTTTGGGGTGCGTTATCCAGATAGGCGCGCCACAGCTGCAGTTCGTCGTGGTTGCGCGCGGCGTTGCGTTTCTCGGCACCGTCGAACACCGGCGGGGTGGGGTGCGACACCAGCGCATGCACGACACCCAGCGGCGTGCGTACCGGTACATCCCAATGCGATTTGGACGACAGCCGCAGCTGTGCCCAGATGGCATCGCGGTAGAACGGCATTTTGCTGGTCGGGTCGATCGGCCGCACTGCACCGGGCAGCGCGCTCCACTTCAACAACTGGAAGCTACGCGCCGCCTGCTCGTCGATCGGGTAGCGCGACAACACCAGCATGCCGTACTGGCCGGGGTGCAACCCGTAGCCCCAGGCATCGTTGCCACGCGCGCGCCCTTCGCCGCCGGCGCTGCCGTTGTTGTCCAGATCCAGGCCGCTTGGCACACCGGTATTGACCGGTGCCAGATAGCGGTACGGATAACGCAACGCCTCGCCGCCACCGGGCTGGGCAACCTGCAGATAGCGTTGCTGGAACAGATCGGCAGCACGGTGTTCCGGGTCGAAATCGAACTCGTTGAGCAGCACCAGATCCGGGCGCACGCGCTGCAGCACCGCAGCGATCTTGCGTGCATGCGCGCTGTCGCCTTGCAGCTCGCGGATCAGGCCGCCGGCCTCGTCCGAATACAGCGAGGTGTTGTAGGTGGCGATGCGCAGCGTTGCCGCTGCGGGCCTGGCGGCAAGGGCATCGGAGTGCGTCATGGGTGACGGCGTGCGATGAGTGCAGGCCGCGCACAAGGCGGTCAGCGTGAGCAGCAGTAGAGGTTTCATCATCGCGGGATTCTCGCACGCGGGATGCGACACGCCGATGTCGCAATCCGGCGGCGGCTCAGTCGCCCGATGTGTGGGCGGGCAAGCTGCACCATTGGCGGCCATCGTAGGCTTCCAGTGCATTGAAGCGGCGCTTGTAGTTCATCTTCGTGTGGCCATCGATCCAGTACCCCAGATACACATGCGCGCGTCGCTCGCGCTGCGCCCACTGGATCTGCTGCAGGATCGCGAACGTGCCCAGGCTGCGCGCTGCCGCCTCCGGCGCGTAGAACGTGTACACCGCCGACAGCGCATGCTCGACGACATCGGTCACTGCGACGGCCAGCAGCCGGCCGGGCAGGTGCGCGACGGGCGGTTCGCGGATCTCCAGGAAGCGCCCGTGCGACCAGCCGCCGATCAGGAACTGGTCGAATTCGGTGGCGCCATGCTCGTCCATGCCGCCGCCGGGATGCCGGTGCTTGAGGTACTGGCGATAGAGCGCCAGTTGTTCGTCGGTGCGCTCGGCGGCCACCACGCGGACGACCAGATCCTGGTTGCGCGCCAGGCAACGGCGTTGGCTGCGGTCGGGATGAAACGCATCCACTGCGATGCGTACCGGTACACAGGCGCGGCACCGTTCGCAGTGCGGTCGGTAGACCAGATCGCCGGAGCGACGGAAGCCCCATGCCAGGGCCTGCGGATAAATCGCACCCAGACGCGGGTCGTGCGGATCCAGCACCAGATCGCGCGCCTGCCGGTCGGACCAGTAACCACAGGCATGCTCGCCGGTCTGGAACAGGCGCAGGTCGTCGTGGGTGTCGGCATGGATGGCCATCGCCGAAGGATAGCGCCTGAGCGTCGCATCAGCGGCGACTGTCCGCCGGATGAATACGCCCGGCCTGGACGTCAACGCGGGCATCGATGGCCCGTTGATGTGGGTGTTGGTGGCAGCGCACGGACGATCCGCACGCACCACCCACGCGATGCGGCCCATGCAGGTGCCGCGTGTGGTTCTTATCTCTCAGGAGTGTCTCATGACGTCACGCAAACCCTTCCTCGCCCTGGCCGTGCTGGCCGCGCTGTCCACCGGCGCCGCATTCGCCGCCACCGTGCCGGCTGCCGGCGATGCGCCGCGCCCTGCCAAGCTCGACAAGAACGGCGATGGCATGATCGACCGCAGCGAAGCGGCTGCCGATCCGACATTGGCCACGCAGTTCGATACGCTGGACACCAACAAGGACGGCAAACTGTCGCGCGACGAGCGCCCGCATCATCGTGGCGGCGGACGTGGCGAATGGATGGCCAGGCTCGATACCAACAAGGACGGCCGTATCAACCGCGAAGAAGCCAAGGCCGACCCGAAATTCGCCGCGCGCTTCGACCAGATGGATGTCAACAAGGACGGCTTCGTCGACGGTGCCGACCGTGCGCTGCGCATGCAGCAGCATCGCGATGCATGGTTCGCCAAGGCCGATACCGACAAGGACGGCAAGCTGAGCAAGGCCGAATTCGATGCTGCGTCCCAGTAGCGCGGCGGGCACGGGGCGGGTGGAATGAAGGGGCACGGCAACCATGGCAAGCCGGCGCCCGCGACAGCACCTGCTACCAACCGCTGAGGCATCGCCGACTGCGGCGTTCGCGGTTCATCGCCTAGCGCCGCTCGGGACCGGCTAGTTCAGCCAGCTGTTTGCAATCCGTAACAAGGCGGCGATTCACCGCGCCCTCCCGCCTGGCGGGAGGGCGCTTGCGTTTGCGCCAGACGCTGGCCGCAAGCGCAACGCTCAATCGTGCTTCCATGACGTGGGGATCGGATTGGAGATGGTGTTCTTCTCCAGTGTGTAGGTGCCGTTCTGCTGTGCGATCGCTTCGCCGGTGTCGACGATGGCGTTCTGGATAAAGACATTCTGCTTGTCGCCGCGCACGAAGGTCAGCTGATGGAACGCAGTCTTGTTGCCCCAGTCTTCCGAGGGCAGTGAGATGAACCGGATCGTGTAGGTCTGGTCGTCGAAAGCTCCCTGGAGAACATAGACGCCGTAATGGTTTTCCCCTTGGGTAATGATCTTGTACATGCCGTTGCTGAAATAATAGATTTCCGCATCGGGGAACGGTTTTTTGTCGTACAGCTTGCGGTAGTGAAGCACCTGCTTGAAGGTCGGTGCTCCGAAACTTACCGACAGCGTCTTGCCGTCGGGCGACGAGGTCAGTCCGTCCGCATGCGCACTCATGCTGGCCATCATCAGCAGACTGGTGAAGAGGCTTGCCTTCACTTCGTTACTCCGGGTTTGATTGAATCATCCGTGCTTATAACAGCGCGGGCGCTACCCGATGGCTGCTGCAGTCGGATACGAGCGCATCACTTCGGATCTGCGACGTTGCTGCCCACGGGGCACACCTCCGCATGCAGGCCACGCCGAACATGCTCCAGTGCGCGCAGTCGACGACCATGCACCAGTCCTGCGTAACGCATAGCAGATGCTGCCGTCAGCGCGGATGGGACCCGCACCCGCATGTCATCGTCTCGAGAGAGTTTGCAACTGTCGGTACGGCGGTAACGTCAGCCCGGCCTCAGAGCATCCCACGCTGCATGTAGTGCTGCACGATGGGCAGAATGACGGCCGCCGTGCTCACCAGCATCCCGCCCGGACTGAACATGCAGCGGTACAGCAGCGGTGCCCGTGTGGCGCCACGTCTGCGCGCATCGCGTTCCAGCATGGAGCGCATGACGCGTGGCAATAAGCGGAGGGACTGATAGTTGAGCACCGCCATGCCTGCACACAGCGTCAGCAGCGATGCCCACGCGCCCGCCTCCAGATGTTTCAGTAGCAGCATGCTGCCGCACACCAGGACCGAGGTCAGCGTGGTGATGTGAATGAAACGCCGAATCGCCGCTGCCTCGCTGGCGTTCTGCGCAAAGCGCAGCAGATACCAGCACGACCCATACGTACAGAATCCGGCAATCAGCACGGCGCCAGCGGCATGCAGCGCCGGCATGCCAAGCCAGAGACTGAGTGCCCCAGCAGCCCCACCCCCGCTGAGCCGGTCAATCCGCTCACGCCCAATTTGCCCGCGCCACTCATGCCCGTGAGCACAATGGCCGCACTTGCCGTTCCCGGTGCGCCGAGCAGGGTGGCCGAGGTCACTGCGGTGGCGAAGGCCACGCTGGGCGCGCTGCCGCGTGCGAAGTCGCCGAAGCGGCGCAGCAGTTCGCTGCGCACGCTGGCGCGAGCGCGTGACAGGCGCTTACGCACCGCCGCGTCGTTGAGGCCGAGCAGCGACGCAACCTGCTGCGAGCTCTGGCCTTCGCGGTAGTACAGCAGCAGCGTTTCGCGGCTTTCTTCCGGCAGTGCAGAAATGATGTCGAGCGCGGCGATCTCTTCTTCCACCTGCAGCAGTTGGTCGGCGGGCGAGGGCGCCGGGTCGGCTGCCATCGCGATCGCAAGGTCGGCCGCCTCGCCGCTGAGCGCACGATGGCGGTTGGCGCGTAGCCAGTCGCGCGCCAGGTTGCGGGTGATCTGCCGAAGCCAGGGCAGGAAACTGGCCGGCTGATGCAGTTGCGCCAGCCGCTGCCAGGCACGCAGGAAGGCTTCCTGGGCGATGTCTTCGCTCGCTGCGATATCGCGGGTGATCGCCAGCGCGATGGCGGTCACCGTGTTCTGGCGGGCGCGGACGATGCGCCCGTAAGCCTGCTGGCAGCCAGCTGCTGCATTGGGCAGTTCGCGTTGCAACATCAGATCCAGCGTGTCGGCGTTCATCGGCGCAATCCATGTCCTGTCGCCAGCATGACGCATGTTGGCAGTGGATGTGACCGCGTTGACGATGAGGGCACCTGCCGCGCCGCCGGCTGGTCGCGGGTGGGGCGGCGCGCTCAGCGCGCCGGCTGGATCCGCACGCGCATTTCTTCGTCTTCTGCGGCCGGCTGTGCCGCCTCTGGCGCCGGCGCCTGTTGCGATGCCGGTTGTGCCGTTGGTGCCAGCGGTGCCGGCGCGCTGCGATGGCGCACCACCACCACCATGGCCACGGCACCGATCACCAGCAGCAACACCAGGCGGATACGCCAGGCCCAGCTACGCGCGCTGGCACTGGAACCGTTCTCGCCTTCGCGGAAGGTGTATTCGACATTCGGCAAATCGCGGCGGGTGGTGTCCAGCAGGCGGGCGTCACGCAGCAGTTCGCGCGCACGCGGCTGGTCGTTGGCATGCACGATCCACACGGTGGGCTGCGCCTGGGCATTGCTCTGTTCCAGATAGCTGAACTGGCCGCCGCGCTTGCTCTGATAGGAGCGGCCATTGCTGAGGCGGATTTCGATGCCCGCATCGCGCAAAAGAGTGGCCACGCCTTCGGCGGTTTCGATACGTTGACTGCTGAAGATCTTGCGCATGGTGGAAAACGCCGTTGGGTCCGGAACAGATGGCGCCATTGAGACGCCGGTTCAAGATGACACATCGTTGATGCGGGTGGGCGGTCAGGTGGCCGTGTACGCAAGGCGGACAAGCATGCCAGCTTGGGGCTTTTACGGCGCGCGTGGGAGAGCTGCTCAGCTGCCTTCAACACCGCCAGCGTGTGCGAACCGGCAATCAACCAGCGTGCGGCGCTGTGGCGCGTCGAGGCCTACTCGTTGGCAGGCACGGCAATCGCACTGCCGTCGGGTACGACACGGATCAAGCCTTCCTGGGTGGTGCTGGCGACCAGTACGCCGTCGCGGGTGAAGAACTGCCCGCGCGCCAGGCCACGCGAGCCCTGCGCGGTGGGGCTGTCCAGCGAGTACAGCAGCCAGTCGTCGGTGCGGAACGGGCGATGGAACCACAGCGCATGGTCGAGCGAGGCCATCTGCACGTTCGGCGTGTAATAGCTGATGCCATGCGGAAACGTGGATGTGCCCAGCAACTGAAAATCCGATGCATAGGCCAGCAATACCTGATGCAGTGCTACATCGTCGCCGATCGGGTCATTCAAGCGCAGCCACATCTGCTGGAACGGAGGGCGCTTGGGCGGTTTGAGTTCGTCGCGTGGGAACACATGGCGAAACTCGAATGGGCCGCCGCGCGACAGCCAGCGCTGCACCTTGGCCGGCAGCTTCTCAAGCACCTGCTGTGCCAGTGGCTGGGTAGGTTCGATGTCTTCCGGTGGTGGCACGACCGGCATCGCCGACTGATGCTCGGCGCCGTCTTCGTGCTCCTGAAACGAGGCCGCGCAGAAAAAGATCACCTTGCCGTGCTGGATCGCCGTAACCCGGCGCACCGAGAAGCTGCCGCCATCGCGGGTGCGGTCGACGTCGTAGACGATCGGGTGGTCGATATTGCCGGCACGCAGGAAATACGCGTGCAGCGAATGCGCCTGGCGGCCGTTTTCGACCGTGGCCTGTGCTGCCGACAGCGCCTGGCCCAATACCTGGCCGCCGAACACGTACTTGGTGCCGATGTCGCGGCTCTGGCCGCGAAACAGGTTGTCCTCCAGACGCTCCAGCGACAGCAGGCTGATCAGTTCGGAGACAACGGGTTCGGCGGTGGCGGACAAGGGGCTGACCTGGACGTGCGACGGACCGCGATTATACCGGGCGGCCCGCGGGTCACCGTCCCGATGGCGTGCTCAGGCCTTCTGCAGGCGCGCGACCAAGGCGTGCAGCGCGCTTTGCGCATCGGGTGCGTACCAGCCATCGATGAAGCGCTCCAGCTGGATCAACTCGGGCGCCAATGCCGCGCGCAGGTCCGCGCGCGCGATCGCACGTGTGGTCAGCATCGGTTGGCGCGGCAGCTGCTGCAGTTCCTGCAGCCACGCCACAGCGCGCGCGGTGACCAGCTCGCCATCGACCAACTCGTCCACCAGGCCGATCTTGGCCGCCTGTTCGGCTGGTAGGAGTTGCCCGGAGATCAGCAGGCGTTCTGCGCGGTGCGCACCAACCACGCGGCGCAACAGACGCTGGATGCCCTCTGGCGCGGCAAGGCCAACCTGCACTTCGTTGAGGCCGATCGCATAGGGTTTTGCGGTCTCGGCACTGCGCGCCATTACCCGGTAGTCGCAGCACAGCGCCAGCACGCAGCCGCCGGCCGGCGCATGCCCACCGATGGCTGCCACCACCGGGACGCAGCTGTTGGCCAGCGCCTGCGCCGCGTCGAAGAACGCGGTCCAGCTGGCCAGCAGCGCGGCGCGGTTGTTGCCGTGTGCCAGCAGATGCGGCACATCCATGCCGCCGGAAAAAATCCGCTCGCTGCCCGACAGCACGATGCCATCGACCTCCTCGGCCGCCTGCTGCACCGCAGCGCTCAACGCCTGGCACACCGCGCTGTCCAGCGCATTGACCGGCGGACGCGCCAGACGGATTTCGCGAAGACGGCCATGGTCTAAGATCTGGATGCTCATTCGGGGCTCCTGGAGGTCGGGTCATGATAGACGGCAGTCGAAGCAGGCAGGGTAGGTATGCCGGTGTGGTGCTCGTGGCGTTGGCGGTGTTGGCCAGTGCGGGCGTGTCGGCGCAGTGCCTGCCTGAATTCAAGAATGGCTGGGTCCGCATGCCGCCACCCGGCGGCATGGGAATGGCGGCCGGTTTCGGGCAATTTCATAACGGCTGTGCGCAGCCGCTGAAGGTCACTGCTGCCAAAAGCAGCGTGTTTGCCGATGTCTCCTTGCACGAGACCACCCAGGCCAATGGCGTCAGCCGCATGCGGGCAGTGCCCGAACTGGCGTTGCCCGCGGGCAAATCGGTGCCGCTCGCGCCGGGTGGCCTGCACCTGATGCTGATGGACGCCAATGCGCCGCTGCAGGAAGGCGCGCAGGTGCCGGTGAGCTTCACCTTGCAGGACGGTCGTGAAATCAAGGCTACGTTGGAAGTGCGCAAGCGCGCGCCGGGGTCTTGAGGGTTCGCCTGCTGCCGCGCAGGCGTGCAAGCATTTAAATCGAAAAGCGGCGGCCCCTCGCGGAGCCGCCGCCGATCGTTCACGCTGACTTGGTCAGCGACAGCGCCGATGAGAACTCAGCTGCTGGCCGCACGCACCGCATCTGGAAGTAAGGCGCTCTTGCCGGTCTGCGTATCGATCCACACCACCACCACGTTGCCATCGGAGTACAGCTTGCTGTCGTCCTTCTGGTCGAAGATGCGGTGGCCGATGGTCACGCTGCTGGTGCCCAGACGTTCCACGAACAACTCCACGGTGATGTCGTTGGGCCAGATCAACGGCTGCTTGTAGTTGACGTTGGTGGCAGCAACCACCGGCGCAATGCGGTCGGTCATCGCCACGCCTTGCACGCCCAGCATCCAGCGCACGCGCGCCTCTTCCAGATACGAAATGTATTTGGCGTTGTTGACGTGGCCCATGCTGTCCATGTCGCGCCAGCGCACGCTGATCGGGATGCGTGCCAGGATCCTGTGTTCGCTCATCAGCTTGTCTTCTTCTTTGCAGTCTTCTTGGTGGCGGATTTGGCGACCTTGGCCACCTTCTCCGGTTTGACCTTGCGCGGCGGGCGCGCATCGGGCTTGTTGGCCATCGCCGCCGGACGCGTCTCGCGCGCTTTCACCGACGGCAGCATCTTGGCCAGGAACTGCCCGGTGTAGGACGCCTTGTGGGCAGCCACGTCTTCCGGTGTGCCGGACACCAGGATGGTGCCGCCACGATGGCCACCTTCCGGCCCAAGATCCACGATCCAGTCGGCGGTCTTGATCACGTCCAGATTGTGTTCGATCACCACCACCGTGTTGCCCTCGTCGCGCAGCTTGTGCAGCACGCCGAGCAGCGCTTCGATATCGTGGAAGTGCAGGCCGGTGGTCGGTTCGTCGAGGATGTACAGCGTGCGCCCGGTATCGCGACGCGACAGTTCCTTGGACAGTTTGACGCGCTGCGCCTCACCGCCGGACAGCGTGGTCGCGCTCTGGCCCAGCTTGATGTAGCTCAGGCCGACATCGACCAGCGTTTCCAGCTTGCGCGCGATCGACGGCACCGGCTCGAACAGACGCAGCGCATCTTCCACGGTCATCTGCAACACGTCGCTGATGTTGAAGCCCTTGTAACGGATCTCCAGCGTCTCGCGGTTATAGCGTTTGCCATGACAGACATCGCAGGGCACATAGACGTCGGGCAGGAAGTGCATCTCCACCTTGATCATGCCGTCGCCCTGGCAGGCCTCGCAGCGGCCGCCGCGCACATTGAAGCTGAAACGGCCCGGCGAATAGCCACGTGCACGCGATTCCGGCACCTGCGCGAACAGCTCGCGTAGCGGCGTGAACATGCCGGTATAGGTCGCCGGGTTGGAGCGCGGTGTGCGCCCGATCGGTGACTGGTCGATGTCCACCACCTTGTCGAACAGGTCCAGATTTTCGACTTCGCGATGCGGTGCCACCGTATGTGAGGCGCCGTTGATTTCGTTGGCCGCCAGCGTGAACAGCGTATCGTTGATCAACGTCGATTTACCCGACCCGGACACGCCGGTGATGCAGGTCAACAGGCCGGCTGGAATATCCAGGTCGACATTCTTGAGGTTGTTGCCTGTCGCCCCACGCAGATGCAACATCATCTTCGGGTTGGGCTTGTGGCGCTGCTTGGGGATCTCGATGCGACGCTTGCCCGACAGGTATTGGCCGGTCAAGGAACGTGGCGATTTTAAAATGTCCTGCAGCGTGCCTTGTGCGCAGATTTCGCCGCCATGCACGCCGGCGCCGGGACCGATGTCCAGCACGTGATCGGCCAGGCGAATGGCGTCTTCGTCGTGCTCGACCACGATCACCGTATTGCCCAGATCGCGCAGCCGCGTCAGGGTGCCGAGCAGGCGCTCGTTGTCACGCTGGTGCAGGCCGATCGACGGTTCGTCCAGCACGTACATCACCCCGACCAGGCCGGCACCGATCTGACTGGCCAGGCGGATGCGCTGCGCCTCGCCGCCAGACAGCGTGTCGGCCTTGCGCTCCAGGGTGAGGTAATCCAGGCCCACATCGACCAGGAAGCCCAGCCGCTCACCGATCTCCTTGACGATCTTGGCCGCGATCTCGCCACGCCAGCCCGGCAGCGACAATCCGCGGAAAAAGTTCAGCGCCTCGTTGACCGGCAACACCACCAGTTCCGGCAGCGGGCGATCGGCCACGAACACATTGCGTGCAGCGCGGTTCAAGCGCGTGCCGTTGCAGGCCGGGCAGGGCTGCTGGCTGACGTACTTGGTCAGCTCTTCGCGCACGGCCGGCGATTCGGTTTCGCGGTAGCGCCGTTCCAGGTTCGGCAGGATGCCTTCGAAGCGGTGCTTGCGCGTGGTGCGCCCGCCCGCATCGGTGAAGTAGGTGAAGTTGATCACCTCATCGCCACTGCCGAACAGCACCGCCTGGCGCACCTTGGCCGGCAACGTGTTCCACACCGCATCCACGTCGAACTTGTAGTGCTTGGCCAGCGAGGCGATCAGCTGGAAATAATAGGCATTGCGCCGGTCCCAGCCGCGCACGGCGCCGGCCGAGAGCGACAGTTCCGGATGCACGACCACCCGGTCCGGGTCGAAGAATTCGGCCACGCCCAGGCCGTCGCAACTCGGGCAGGCGCCCACCGGTGCGTTGAACGAAAACAGCCGCGGTTCCAGCTCCGGCAACGAGTAATCGCACACCGGGCAGCTGTACTTGGACGAGAACAGATGCGGGGCTGCGGCCGGGTCGTCCAGCGACTGCACCGCCACCATGCCTTCGCCCAGCTTGAGCGCGGTTTCGAAACTTTCCGCCAACCGCTGCTTGATGTCCTCGCGCGGGCGGAAGCGGTCGATCACCGCTTCGATGGTGTGCTTCTGACGCAGTGCCAATGCCGGCACCGCATCGATTTCGTACAGCTCGCCGTCCACGCGCACGCGCACGAAGCCCTGCGCACGCAGCTGTTCGAATACCTGCGCATGCTCCCCCTTGCGGTCGCGGATCACCGGGGCCAGCAGCATGTAGCGCTGCTCCTGATCCTGGGCGAGCATGTGGTCGACCATCTGGCTGACGGTCTGCGCTTCCAGCGGGAAGCCGTGATCCGGGCAACGCGGTTGGCCCACGCGTGCGTACAGCAGGCGCAGGTAGTCGTAGATTTCGGTGATCGTGCCGACCGTGGAGCGTGGGTTGTGCGAGGTGGACTTCTGTTCGATCGAAATCGCAGGCGACAGGCCTTCGATATGATCCAGGTCCGGCTTTTCCATCACGCTGAGGAACTGGCGCGCATATGCCGACAGCGACTCGACGTAGCGACGCTGGCCTTCTGCATAGATGGTGTCGAACGCCAACGATGACTTGCCCGAGCCGGACAGGCCGGTGATCACGATCAGTTTGTCGCGAGGCAGGTCGAGGTCGATGTTCTTGAGGTTGTGCGTCCGCGCGCCGCGGATGCGGATGAAATCCATCGCCATGGGGGATCCGATGTCGGGCCGGCGAACCGGCGGTGGTGCGAGCGTGCTCAGCAGGAATGAGTGGCAGTCGATCAGCCTACCCGCCGACCTAGGTGAGGGCAATTGCCCCAAATGCCAGTCTGCCGGGGCCGTTGTGGCGGCCGGATGATGCGTTCCACGGCTGGATTCGCCCGGCCAACCAACTCCCGCTTGCGGGTTGACCCGAAACCCGCTAGGTCAGTACAATCCCGCTTCTGTCTGCCCCATGGGTAAGTCAGGCGACCATAATAACTACAGAGGAACACCTGGTCATGTACGCAGTTCTGGTAACTGGCGGTAAGCAATACCGCGTCGCGCAGGGCGAAACGCTCCGCGTGGAAAAGCTCGAAGTCGAAGCAGGCAACGAGATCAAGTTCGACACCATCCTGATGCTGGGCGATAGCGACGGCATCAAGCTGGGCGATGCGCTGAAGGGCGCCTCGGTCACCGCCAAGGTCGTGGCCCATGGCCGCGCCGACAAGGTGCGCATCATCAAGTTCCGTCGCCGCAAGCATCACATGAAGCGTCAGGGACACCGTCAGTACTACACCGAAATCGAGATCACCGGCATCGCCGGTGGCGACAAGAAGTAAGGAGAACCAGTCATGGCACATAAAAAGGGCGTAGGTTCCTCGCGCAACGGTCGCGATTCGAACCCGAAGTACCTCGGCGTCAAGATCTTCGGTGGCCAGGCCATCGACGCCGGCAACATCATCGTGCGTCAGCGCGGTACCCAGTTCCATCCGGGCGCCGGCGTCGGCCTGGGCCGCGACCACACGCTGTTTGCGCTGGTCGACGGCAAGGTCGAGTTCTCGGTCAAGGGTGCGAAGAAGCGTCGTACCGTCAGCGTGGTTGCCGAGGCGTAATCGCCCGCTCCATGCAGGCCAGTTCGCAGCCGCGCCAGCGCGGCTGCGAACGACACGGAGGGCCCCGCTTCGGCGGGGTTTTTCGTTTGACGGCCGGGAGTGGGGATTCGGGATTGGTGATTCGCAACGGCGGATTTCGATCGTCCCGATATCGTTGCTTCCTGCGGTTTCCGCGGTCGCCCTGCGGCGTCCTGCGGTGTTACCAATCCCAAATTACGAATCCCAAATCTCATGAAGTTAGTCGACGAAGCAGAAATCCTGGTCACCGCCGGTAATGGCGGCAATGGCTGTGTCGGCTTTCGCCGCGAGAAGTTCATCCCGCTTGGCGGGCCTGACGGCGGCGACGGCGGTGCGGGCGGCAGCGTCTGGATCGTGGCCGACGAGAACGTCAACACCCTGGTCGATTTCCGCCATGAGCGCACCTTCAAGGCGCAGCGCGGCGAGAACGGCATGGGCCGCCAGGCCTATGGCAAGGGTGGCGAAGATCGCGTCATCGTGGTGCCGGTCGGCACTGTGGTCATCAATGTGCAAACCGATGAAGTGATCGGCGACCTGACCCAACATGGCGATCGTCTGCTGGTGGCCAAAGGTGGCAAGGGTGGCCTGGGCAATATGCATTTCAAGAGCTCGGTCAACCGTGCGCCGCGCCAGTCCACCACGGGCGAAGAGGGTGAGGAGCGTTTGCTCAAGCTTGAGCTCAAGCTGCTGGCCGACGTCGGCCTGCTGGGCTTCCCCAACGCCGGCAAGAGCACGTTGATCCGCGCCGTGTCCTCGGCGACGCCGAAGGTCGCCGATTACCCGTTCACTACGCTGTATCCGAATCTGGGTGTGGTCAGTGTCGAGGCCTACCGCAGCTTTGTGATTGCCGACGTGCCGGGCCTGATCGAAGGCGCGGCCGATGGTGCCGGCCTGGGCACGCAGTTCCTGCGCCATCTGCAGCGCACCCGCCTGCTGCTGCATCTGGTGGATATCGCCCCGATGGATGGTGGCGTGGACGGTGTGTCGCCGGCCGATCAGGTGCGTACCATCGAGCGCGAGCTGGAGCGGCACGATCCCGAACTGCTGAAGAAGCCGCGCTGGCTGGTGCTCAACAAGGCCGACCTGATGTTCGAAGACGAGGCGTGCGCCGCCGCCGAAGCCATCGTGGCCGAGCTGGGCTGGACGGCGCCGTGGTACCTGGTGTCTGCCCTGGGTCGCGATGGCACCTTCCCGATCATGAAGGACGTGATGGCGTTCTTTGACCGCCAGCGCGAGGACGAGCTCGAGGCACGCAATGCGGGCTGAGCGCATGCACAGGCGCACAAAAAACCCGGCCAAGGCCGGGTTTTTCTGTACTGCCGGAAGCCAGGCTCCCGGCAATACTGCAACTGGTCGCTTACGCGGCCTTGATGGCCTTGATGCGAGCGGTCAGGCGACTCTTGTGACGCGCAGCCTTGTTCTTGTGAATCAGGCCACGGGCGCTGAAACGGTCGAGGATGGGCTGAGCAACGGCGAAAGCGGCTTCGGCGCCTGCAGCATCGTTGGCGTCAAGGGCCTTGATCACCTTCTTGACGGCGGTGCGCAGCATCGAACGCTGGCCGGTGTTGCGCTCGTTGCGCACAACGGTCTGCTTGGCGCGCTTCTTGGCGGACTTGATATTGGCCACGGTGGTGGGTTCCTGAAAAATCGGTATGGTGGAAAAAGCAAGCGCGAAAGTATGATGGACCCAGATATGTACGTCAAGTCAGTTGTCAAGAGGGATGCAGCGTGAGCAAGCCCGGCATGTTGAGAGGCCTGCTCTCATTTAGCAGCATGACCATGGTGTCGCGGGTGTTGGGGCTGGTGCGCGACCAGGTCATCACCACCACCTTCGGCACCAATGCGGTGACCGATGCGTTCTGGGTGGCCTTCCGGGTCCCCAACTTCCTGCGTCGGCTGTTTGCCGAAGGCTCTTTCGCCACCGCCTTCGTGCCGGTGTTCACCGAGGTCAAGGAAACCCGGCCGCATGCCGATCTGCGCGAACTGATGTCGCGCGTGGCCGGTACCCTCGGAGGCGTGTTGCTGCTGGTCACCGCGCTGGCGCTGATCTTCGCGCCGCAACTGGCCACGCTGTTCTCCAGCGGCGTGGACACCGATCCGGCCAAGCATGGCCTGCTGGTGGACCTGTTCCGTCTGACCTTCCCGTTCCTGCTGTTCGTCTCGCTGACCGCGCTGGCCGGCGGGGCGCTGAACAGTTTCCAGAATTTCGCCATGCCGGCGCTGACCCCGGTGATCCTCAACCTGTGCATGATCGGCGGGGCAGTGTGGCTGGCGCCGCGGTTGGGCGGGACGCCGGAGAAACAGATCATCGCGCTGGGCTGGGCGGTGCTGGTGGCGGGCATGCTGCAGTTGCTGTTCCAGTTGCCTTCGCTGAAAGGCATCAACCTGCTGACCCTGCCGCGCTGGGGCTGGGGCCATCCGGGCGTGCGCAAGGTGCTGACCCTGATGATCCCGACCTTGTTCGGCTCCTCGATCGCGCAGATCAACCTGCTGCTGGACACGGTGATCGCCGCGCGGCTGGCCGATGGCTCGCAGTCGTGGTTGTCGCTGGCTGATCGCTTTCTGGAACTGCCGTTGGGTGTGTTCGGTGTGGCGCTGGGCACGGTGATCCTGCCGGCGCTGGCGCGCCATCACGTCAAGACCGACCGCGCAGCGTTTTCCAGCGCGCTGGACTGGGGTTTCCGCACCACCTTGTTGATCGCGATGCCTGCGATGCTGGGCTTGCTACTGCTGGCCGAGCCGCTGGTGGCAACGTTGTTCCAGTATCACAAGTTCAGCGCGTTCGACACCCGCATGACCGCGATGTCGGTCTACGGGTTGAGCTTCGGCCTGCCGGCCTACGCCATGCTCAAGGTGGTGCTGCCGGCGTTCTATGCCCGCCAGGACACCCGCACCCCGGTGCGTGCGGGCGTGGCGGCGCTGGTCGCCAACATGGTGTTCAATTTCGCGTTGCTGGCTGTGGTCTACCAGATCATGGTGCCGCCGGAGCTCAAGGCGCAGGGCGTGATGCAGGCGTTGGGCAAGCAGCCGGGCCTGCATCTGGCGCTGGGTATCGCCAGTGCGCTGTCGAGTTATCTCAATCTGGGATTGCTGTGGTACTGGCTGGGCAAGTCCGGGGTGTATCAGCGCCGGCCGGGCTGGGGCGGCTATGCGCTGCGTCTGCTGCTGGCGTGTGCGGCGATGGCGGTGGTGCTGTTGGGCCTGCTGTGGTGGCTGCCATCGTTTACGCAGATGGATAAGTGGAGTCGCATCGGCTGGCTGGCCGTGCTCGTCGGCAGCGGGGGGGTAACCTACTTGGTCGCGCAGCTGGCATTGGGGCTGCGGCCGCGGCATCTGCGCGAAAGCTAGAGCGACTGCGAACGAGGGTGGGCGCGCTGCAAGGCCGACTGCGCTGTCCAGCGTTTCGTGCAGCCCATTGCACGGCGATCAATCGGGCGCTGCCGCGCCGGACTGCGCCCATGCGGCTTGACAGGCACGGCTATACTTGCAGGTTATGTATCAACGAGGGTCGGCTGGTTGGCCGGCATCTGTTTGGATCGAGGAATGAGTACGCTGTTTAGAGACGTCGAGGGCGGGACGCTGTTCCCGCGCGGAAGCGTGGTCTGCATCGGCGCCTTTGATGGCCTGCACCTGGGACATCGGACGCTGGTGCAACACGCCGTGGCGCGTGCGCGCGCACTCGGTGTGCCGGCAGTGGCGGTGAGCTTCGAGCCGCTGCCGCGTGAGTTCTTTGCGTCAGCCGCGCCGCCGCCGCGTCTGACGCTGGCCCGCGCCAAGATCGAAGGCCTGTATGGGTTCGGTGTCGACAGTGTGGGCATGATCCGTTTCGATGGCCGCCTTTCGAAGATGAGCGCGGAAGATTTCGTGCGGCTGGCGCTGGTTGGTCGGCTGCGCGCGCGCGAGGTCTGGATCGGACCGGAGTTCCGTTTTGGTCATCGGCGCGGTGGCGACATCGGCTTGTTGCAGACGCTCGGCGAACAGCATGGCTTTGTGGCCGGCGAGATCGCTCCGGTGCATCTGCATGGCGAGCGGATTTCGGCAACACGCATTCGCGAACTGCTTGGGGCCGGCGAATTCGCCCACGCCGGCGACTTGCTCGGTCGCCCGTACGCCATCGGTGGGCGGGTAGTGCGCGGCAAGCAACTCGGTCGCACCTTGGGCTATCCCACGGTCAACTTGCGCTTTGCGCGCACGCCGGCCTTGTCGGGGATCTATGCGACCTGGGTGCATGGTGTGGCCCAGACGCCATGGCCGTCGGTGTCGAGTTTCGGTACCCGCCCGACCGTGGCAGGTGTGGAGCCGTTGCTGGAAGCGCACCTGTTCGATTTCCAGGGCGATCTGTATGGCCGGCATCTCGAAGTCGAATTCGTCGCCAAGCTGCGCGACGAAGAAAAGTTCGATGGCCTGGAGGCGCTGACCGTGCAGATGCATCGCGACGCCGCGCAGGCGCGTGCGGTGTTAGCGACACATGCGAGTTCTCCCCAAGATGCGAATCGCTCGCAAACGCCCGAAGATAATGCGAGTCCCTCGCAAGAGCCCGCACATCCATGTGCGGACTTGTTAAAAAATCCAGCGCAACGGTAGATTCCTGTGACCCAAGATTACAAAGCCACTCTCCATCTGCCTGCGACGGAATTTCCGATGCGCGGCGACCTGCCCAAGCGCGAGCCGGCGATGCTGGAGCGCTGGGAGCGCGAGGGCTTCTACGCGCAACTGCGCGCCAATGCCGCCGGCCGGCCGTTGTTCGTGCTGCACGACGGCCCGCCGTATGCCAACGGCCAGATCCACCTGGGCCATGCGGTCAACAAGATCCTCAAGGACATCATCGTCAAGTCCAAGTATCTGGCTGGCTTCGATGCGCCCTACATCCCGGGCTGGGATTGCCACGGCCTGCCGATCGAGATCGCGATCGAAAAGAAATACGGCAAGGTCGGCGTCAAGCTCGACGCCGCCGAGTTCCGCCAGAAGTGCCGCGAATACGCGACCGAGCAGATCGATCTGCAGCGGCGCGACTTCAAGCGGCTGGGCGTGATCGGCGATTGGGACAACCCGTACAAGACGCTGGATTTCCGCTTCGAAGCCAACGAAATGCGTGCGCTGGCCAAGGTGGTCGATAACGGCCATCTGACGCGCGGCGTCAAGCCGGTGCATTGGTGTTTCGATTGCGGTTCGGCACTGGCCGAGGCCGAGATCGAATACGCCGACAAGGTGTCGCCCACGGTAGATATCGCTTATCCGGCGCGCGATCCAGGCGCAGTCGCTGCCGCATTCGGCGCCAGCCTGCCGGCAGGCACCAGCGTGGCGGTGCCGATCTGGACCACCACGCCGTGGACGCTGCCGGCATCGCTGGCGGTGAGCGTGGGTGCGGAGCTCGATTACGTATTGGTCGAAGGGCCGACCGATCGCGGCCAGCCGCGTTGGCTGGTCGTGGCCGAGGCCCTGGCAGCGAAGGTGCTGGCACGCTACGGCGTGGATGACGTGGTCGCGCATGGCCATGCCAAGGGCGCCGTGCTGGACCAGATGCTGCTCGATCACCCGTTCTACGCCGAGCGCGAGATCCCGCTGCTGCTGGGCGAGCATGTCTCTGCCGAAGAAGGCACCGGCGCCGTGCATACCGCGCCCGGTCACGGTCAGGAGGACTATCAGGTTTCCAAGCAGTACGGCCTGTTGGAGCGCTACACCGCCGCGCAGATCAATCCGGTGGACGGACGTGGCGTGTATCTGCCGTCGACCCCGCCGCTGGGCGACACCGTGCTGGCCGGGCTGCATATCTGGAAGGCCAACGAGATCATCATCGAGGCATTGCGCCCTACCGGGGTGGTGCTCGCCGCCAGCAAGATGGAGCACAGCTACCCGCATTGCTGGCGTCACAAGACGCCAATCGCGTTCCGCGCCACGCCGCAGTGGTTCATCTCGATGGAGCAGGCCAATCTGCGCGCCGATGCGTTGAAGGTGATCGAAGACGTGCGTTGGTATCCGTCCTGGGGTCAGGCGCGCATCGCCGGCATGATCGAAGGTCGGCCGGACTGGACCATCTCGCGCCAGCGCACCTGGGGTGTGCCGATCGCCTTGTTCGTGCATCGCGAAACCGGCGAGCCGCATCCGCGCAGCACCGAGTTGCTGCGCCAGGTGGCCGACCGGGTGGAGCAGGGGGGCGTCGATGTCTGGTACACGCTGGACGCGGCCGAACTGCTGGGCGATGAAGCAGCCGACTACGACAAGATCACCGACATCCTTGATGTGTGGTTCGACTCCGGTGTGACGCACGAAGCGGTGCTGGTCGACCGTGGGCTGCCCAAGCCGGCCGACCTGTATCTGGAAGGCTCCGATCAGCACCGCGGCTGGTTCCAGTCTTCGCTGCTGAGTGGCGTGGCGATGGACAAGGCGGCGCCCTACAAGCAGTGCCTCACCCATGGTTTCACCGTGGACGAGCACGGCCGCAAGATGTCCAAGTCGTCCGGCAACGGCATTGAGCCGCAGGAGATCATGAAGACCCTGGGCGCGGACATCCTGCGCCTGTGGATCGCCTCGGCCGACTACAGCAACGAAATGTCGCTGTCGCAGGAAATCCTCAAGCGTAATGCCGACGCCTACCGCCGCCTGCGCAACACCGCGCGCTTTTTGCTCGGCAACCTGCATGGCTTCGACCCGCTGCAGCATCTGGTGGCGCTGGACGACATGGTGCTGCTGGACCGCTGGATCGTGCATCGCGCGCATGAGCTGCAGGAGAAGATCGTCGCCGCCTACGCGCGCTACGACTTTGCCGAGATCGTGCAAGCGTTGCTGAATTTCTGCAGCGTGGACCTGGGCTCGCTGTACCTGGACGTCACCAAGGACCGTCTGTATACGATGGCCGAAGACGCGCGCGGCCGGCGTTCGGCGCAGAGCGCGATGTATCACGTGGCCGAGGCGTTCGTGCGCTGGGTGGCGCCGGTGCTGAGCTTCACTGCCGAAGAGCTATGGGCGTATCTGCCGGGCGAGCATATCGGCAACGTGCTGTTCGCGACCTGGTACGACGGCCTGGCGCCGTTGCCGGCCGATGCCGCGTTGACCAGCGCCGAGTTTGACAAGTTACTGGTGCTACGCGAACAGGTGGCCAAGGTGCTGGAGCCGATGCGGGCCAATGGCGCGATCGGTGCGGCGCTGGAAGCGGAAATCACCGTGGCCGCCGATGCGCAGACCGCCGCGCGCTGGAAGCCGCTGGCCGAGGAACTGCGTTTCCTGTTCATCAGTGGCGATGTCACCGTGACCGCGGCCAGCACCGACGACATTTTCGTCAGCGCCCAGCCGACCACCAAGGCCAAGTGTGTGCGCTGCTGGCACCACCAGGCCAGCGTGGGCAGCGATGCGCGGCATCCGGAGCTGTGCAGCCGCTGTGTCAG
Organism: Xanthomonas bromi; assembly: GCF_900092025.1. Classification (GTDB taxonomy): domain Bacteria; phylum Pseudomonadota; class Gammaproteobacteria; order Xanthomonadales; family Xanthomonadaceae; genus Xanthomonas; species Xanthomonas bromi. The sequence goes on along the minus strand of NZ_FLTX01000041.1, from coordinate 48,525 downwards.
CAACATCGAAGGCCCCGGCGAGCAGCGTCGCTGGTTCTGACGCCGGTTCGGCGGCAGTGCGCGGCAGCGATCTCGCCGCGCACTGCCGTTGTCGCGCGCCAGCGCAGTCTGCGTCAGCCGCCGGGGGCCTTGGTCGCTACCAGGCGGACGCGGCCGGCCCAGCGCAGCTGCCTTGCGTTTCTGAAGCTTGGGGCACGCAGCGGGGCGGGATAGGGCTGGTCACTGAACCGTTCATGCCATCCTTGCGCGTCTGCAACCCAGTGTTTGTCGTTGTGTTCTGTCATTTCAGTCACCACTGCCACCCAGGCATCTTCTCCGGCATCGGAGAAGCGGCCACCAACTGCGATCTTTCGACATGAGTCAACGCCCCAAACCCTCCGCCTTGATCTGGCTCGTGCTGTCGGCCGTCGTGGTCGGCCTGGACCAGTGGAGCAAGGCCTGGGTGCTGTCCAGCCTGCCTGAGTACACCCCGGTGCCGGTGATCGATGGCTTCTGGAACTGGTACCGCACGTACAACACCGGCGCAGCCTTCAGTTTTCTGAGCGATGCCGGCGGTTGGCAGTTATGGTTCTTCACCGCGTTGGCGGTGGGCATCAGCGGCCTGTTGGCGTTCTGGCTCTCACGGACCGCGCGCGGGCAATGGCGTAGCGCGCTGCCGTATGCGCTGGTGATCGGCGGGGCCATCGGCAACGTGATCGACCGGTTGATGCACGGCCACGTGGTGGATTTCATCCAGTGGTACATCGGCAGCCACACCTGGCCGTCCTTCAACATCGCCGATTCGGCGATCGTGGGCGGCGCGATCGGGATCGCGGTGTTCGGCCTATTCGACAAATCCGGCAAGCAGGAGGCGGGAACCGGGAATCTGCGCTGAAGCCTGCCTGCAGGCGCGTGCGGCCCGGTCAGACTGCCCATCCTCCATTCCCGTAGAATGCCCGCCATGGATGTCCTGCTTGCCAATCCCCGTGGTTTTTGCGCCGGTGTCGACCGCGCGATCGAGATCGTCAAGCGCGCAATCGAGACGCTGGGCGCGCCGATCTATGTACGGCACGAGGTCGTACACAACCGCTTCGTGGTCGACGACCTCAAGCAGCGCGGCGCGATCTTCGTCGAAGAACTCGACGAGGTGCCCGACGATGCCACGGTGATCTTCAGCGCGCACGGCGTCTCGCAGGCGGTGCGTCTGGAAGCCGAGCGTCGGGGGCTGAAAGTGTTCGACGCCACCTGTCCGCTGGTGACCAAGGTGCATTTCGAGGTTGCGCGGCACTGTCGTGCCGGCCGCGACGTGGTGCTGATCGGCCACGCCGGGCACCCGGAAGTGGAAGGCACGATGGGGCAGTGGAGCCGCGAGCGCGGCCCGGGCACGATCTACCTGGTCGAAGACATCGAGCAGGTCGCCACGCTCGACGTCCGCCAGCCGGAAAATCTTGCCTACACCACCCAGACCACGCTGTCGGTGGACGACACCATGGGCATCATCGAGGCCTTGCGTGCGCGCTACCCGGCGATGCAGGGGCCGCGTCACGACGACATCTGCTACGCGACCCAGAACCGCCAGGACGCGGTGCGCGATCTGGCGCGCCAATGCGATCTGGTGCTGGTGGTGGGTTCGCCGAACAGCTCCAACTCCAATCGCTTGAGCGAGCTGGCCCGGCGCGACGGGGTGGAGTCGTACCTGATCGACAATGCCAGCGAGATCGACCCGGCCTGGATCGTCGGCAAGCAGCATATCGGTCTGACCGCCGGTGCCTCTGCGCCGCAGGTATTGGTCGATGGCGTGCTGGCGCGCCTGTGTGAGCTGGGCGCCAACGGCGTGTCCGAGCTGGAAGGCGAGCCGGAATCGATGGTGTTCGCGTTGCCCAAGGAACTACGGCTGCGTCTGGTCAGCTGACGCGACGGCTGCTGGCATCACGCGGCGCTTGCAGCGATTGACCGGGGGCGGCTGCGCTCCTACAATTCACGGCTCGCCGGAATAGCTCAGTTGGTAGAGCGGCGCATTCGTAATGCGTAGGTCGTAGGTTCGATTCCTATTTCCGGCACCACGCTCCAAGACTGGGTCGGCCTGCGCCGGCCTAGTTGCGTCTTGAAGCGCCGAGTACCGCGTTTCACGTAGCCATCGCGCACGCTGAAGAGCTGCTGCAGATATCTCGCAATCGGTGGCCGCGACGCAGGAAACGTTGCGTTGCGCTGCGCTGCGACAACATGTCGCACAAATTGACGCGGATTTATCGCGTTCGATTATTGCCAATGGGTTTCGTGCAGGTGCAGCAAAGTTTAAAATTACTGCGCCAACCCGTGTCTTCGGTCTGCGTAGCGCATCTCCTATCGGGAAGGCCGCTGCGTCGGGAACATCCCAGGACGGATACGACGAACGAGGCTGGCGTTCCTTCGCACTTGGATCGACCGATGATTCCGCTGAAACAGCTCGGACGTTTACTTCGTCCAGGTCTGATGTTGTCCTTCCTGCTGCTGGCAGGCTGCAACTCGGCCATCCTCAATCCGAAAGGCCAGATCGGCCACGACGAGAAGCAACTGCTGATCACCTCGGTGGTGCTGATGCTGATCGTGGTCATCCCGGTGATCGTGATGACGATTGCGTTCGCGTGGAAATATCGCGCATCCAACACCAAGGCCCGCTACGAGCCGGATTGGTCGCACTCCACCGCGATCGAAGTGGTGGTGTGGTCGATCCCGTGCGTGATCATCCTGGTGCTGGCGGTGCTGACCTGGCGCTCGTCGCATGCGCTGGATCCTTACCGGCCGCTGGATTCGAACGTCAAGCCGATCACCATCGAAGCGGTGTCGCTGGACTGGAAGTGGATGTTCATCTATCCCGATCAGAACATCGCCACCGTCAATGAGATTGCGTTCCCGGTGCACACGCCGCTGAACTTCAAGATCACCTCCGACACGGTGATGAACTCGTTCTTCATTCCGCACCTGGGCACCATGATCTACGCGATGGCGGGCATGGAAACCAAGCTGCACCTGGTGGCCAACGAGCCGGGCGAATACTTCGGCCTGTCGACCAACTACAGCGGTCACGGGTTTTCGAAGATGAGCTTCAAGGCGCACGCCACCGATCAAGCCGGTTTCGATGCATGGGTTGCCAAGGTCAAGGCGTCGCCGACCGCGTTGAATGCTGCCGAGTACCAGGTGCTGGCTGCCAACCGCAACGACAAGGAACAGTATCCGGTCACCTACTACTCGTCTGTGCAGGACGGCATGTTCCGCTCGCTGGTCGACAAATACATGAATGGTCCGGGCCATAACAAAGGCCACGGCGACCATCAGGCATCGGCGATGGAGCCGGTCGCCATGTGCACTTCTGGAGACAAGTGATGCTAGGCAAACTCACCATTGAGGCAGTCCCGTACCACGAGCCGATCATCATGGTCGCGCTGGGTGGTGCCGGCCTGCTCGGCCTGCTCATCGCGGGCGCCATCACCAAGTACAAGCTGTGGGGTTATCTGTGGAAGGAGTGGTTCACTTCGGTGGATCACAAGCGCATTGGTGTGATGTACATCATCGTGGCGCTGGTCATGCTGCTGCGCGGCTTTGCCGACGCGGCGATGATGCGTACCCAGCAGGCACTGGCCGGCGGCGGTGGCGAGGGCGTGTTTCCCCCGCATCACTACGACCAGATCTTCACCGCGCATGGCGTGATCATGATCTTCTTCATGGCCATGCCGTTCATGACCGGCTTGTTGAACCTGATCGTGCCGCTGCAGATCGGCGCACGCGACGTGGCGTTCCCGTTTCTGAACTCGCTGAGCTTCTGGCTGTTCGTGGCCGGTGCGGCGCTGATCAACATCTCGCTGGGCGTTGGTGAGTTCGCGCAGACCGGTTGGCTGGCGTACCCGCCGTTGTCGGGGCTGGAATACAGTCCCGGGGTCGGTGTCGATTACTACATCTGGGCGTTGCAGGTCTCCGGTCTTGGCACGTTGTTGACCGGCATCAACTTCTTCGTGACGATCATGCGGATGCGCGCGCCGGGCATGACCCTGATGCGCATGCCGATCTTCACCTGGACCGCGTTGATCACCAACATCCTGATCATCGCCGCGTTCCCGATCCTGACCGTGGCGCTGGCGCTGCTGGGTGCCGACCGTTACCTGGGCACGCACTTCTTCACCAATGATGGTGGCGGCAACGCCATGATGTACGTCAACCTGATCTGGATCTGGGGTCACCCGGAGGTCTACATCCTGATCCTGCCGGCGTTCGGCATCTTCTCCGAGTTGATTGCGACCTACAGCCGCAAGCGTTTGTTCGGCTACACCTCGATGGTTTACGCCACCTCGTGTATCGGCGTGCTGTCGTTCGTGGTGTGGTTGCACCACTTCTTCACCATGGGTTCGGGTGCCAACGTCAATGCCTTCTTCGGCATCACGACGATGATCATCTCGATCCCGACCGGCGTGAAGATCTTCAACTGGCTGTTCACCATGTTCCGCGGTCGTGTGCACCTGACCGCGCCGGTGCTGTGGACGATCGGCTTCATCATCACCTTCAGCATCGGCGGCATGACCGGCGTGATGCTGGCGATTCCGGCCGTGGATTTCGTGCTGCACAACAGCCTGTTCCTGATCGCCCACTTCCATAACGTCATCATCGGCGGCGTGGTGTTCGGTTACCTGGCGGGCTTGACCTACTGGTTCCCGAAGGCGTTCGGCTTCAAGCTCAACGAGAAGATCGGCAAGGCCTCGTTCTGGTGCTGGATCATCGGCTTCTTCGTGGCGTTCATGCCGCTGTACGTGCTTGGCTTCATGGGCATGACCCGTCGCATGAACACCTACAACCACCCCGAGTGGGCGCCGTGGCTGTACGTGGCTGCGGTGGGTGCTGCAATCATCGGCATGGGTATCTTCTTGAACCTGGTGCAGATCGGTTACAGCGTGTGGAAGCGCAAGGAGCATATGGACTACACGGGCGATCCGTGGGATGGCCGCACGCTGGAATGGGCAACCTCCTCGCCGCCGCCGTTCTATAACTTCGCCGTGCTGCCGCACATCGAGGACCGCGATCAGTTCTGGGCCGACAAGCAGAACGGCAAAGGCTGGGTGCGTCCGTCCAAGTACGAAGCGATCCACATGCCGCGTAACACCGGTGCAGGCGTCTACATCGGTGCCTTCAGTGTGCTGTTGGGCTTCGGTCTGATCTGGCACATCTGGTGGCTGGCCATCCTTGGCCTGGTGGGCATGATCGGCAGCTTCATCGCGCGCACCTTCGATGACGACATCGATTACTGGGTGCCTGCCGACGAAGTGGAGCGCATCGAAAACGCACGTTTCGCCCTGCTCGAACAGCAACAGGCGGCGCAGGCCGCGAAGGTGGTATGACCATGGCTTCCTCGACCACGCTTGACCACGCCGCCCACGCGGGCGGCCACGATCACGAGCATCACGACGGCGGTGGCAACACCGTCTTCGGGTTCTGGGTCTACCTGATGAGCGACTGCCTGCTGTTTGCCGGTCTGTTCGCCACCTATGCGGTGCTCTCCGGCGCCACGGTGGACGGGCCGACCGCCAAGGAGCTGTTCGACCTGAAGTTCGTGCTGGTGGAAACCTTCCTGCTGCTGTTCAGCAGCTTGAGCTTTGGCTTCGCAATGATCGCTGCGCACAAGCGCAAGATGGGCGGCCTGTACGGCTGGCTGGCCGTCACCGCGCTGCTGGGTATCGGCTTTTTGTGCATGGAAGTGTGGGAGTTCAATCACCTGATTCATGAAGGTGCCGGCCCGGGCCGCAGTGCGTTCCTGTCCGCGTTCTTCACCCTGGTCGGGACCCACGGTTTGCACGTGGCGTCGGGCCTGTTGTGGATGGCGGTGCTGGTGATCCAGATCTCTAAGAACGGGCTGACTGCGCGCAACAGCACACGTCTGGCGTGCCTGAGCCTGTTCTGGCACTTCCTGGACATCATCTGGATCGGTGTGTTCACCGTCGTCTATCTGCTGGGAGCGCTGTAATGGCCAATCACCACCACACCGAAACCGCGGCCGATGCGCATGCCGGCGATTTGAAGTCCTACCTGATCGGCTTTGTCATGGCCGTCGTTCTCACCGTCATCCCGTTTGCGATGGTGATGAGCGGGGCGTTCTCCAAGGGCGTCACCATCGTCGTGATTTCGGTCATGGCCGCCGTGCAGATGCTGGTGCACATGGTGTACTTCCTGCACATGGATCGCACGCCCGAGCAGCGTTCCAACGTGCAGGTGGGCCTGTTCTCGTTGCTGATCATCGGCATCGTGATCGTCGGCTCGCTGTGGGTGCTGCACAACATGAACGTCAACATGATGCATTGAGACGGCGCCACGCCGGATCGACGCACCGTTGAAGAAGAAGCCGCCCACGATTGGCGGCTTTTTTTGCGCATGAATTTGCCTGCGGCATGACCAATGGCATACGGGGAAGCCGTGGTGGGCGCTTAGCATCGTGGGCTTGCCTGTTCCAGGTCACCTGCGGAGTTGCGATGAAAATGCCCACCCTGTTGTCCGTGTCGCTGCTGGCAGCGCTGTCGTTGCCCGCCGCCGCGCAAACCGCGCCGCCGCAGGACGTGCCGTTCGACGGCACCTTGAAGATCGACGTCGACGCCACCGATCTTGCCCATCGCATCTTCAAGGTGAAGACCACCATGCCGGCCAAGCCGGGCCCGATGACGCTGCTGTATCCGCAATGGATTCCCGGCAATCACTCGCCAACCGGCCCGATCGATAAACTGGCCGGCTTGGTGATCAAGGTCGATGGCAAGGTAGTGCCCTGGAAGCGCGACCAATTCGACGTCTACGCCTTCACTGTGGATGTGCCGCAGGGCGCTGCCGAACTCGTGGCCGAGTTCAAGTTCCTCTCGCCGCAGGCGCCCAGCCAGGGTCGGGTGATGATGACCCCGGAAATGCTCAACCTGCAGTGGAATACCACCGCGCTGTATCCGGCCGGCACCTATGCGCGCAACATCAAGGCGCAGGCCAGCGTGACGTTGCCGGCCGGGTGGAGTTATGCCACCGCGCTGGAAACCGATCGTCGCGTCGGCGACACGGTGACCTTCAAGCCGATCGATTTCGACGACCTGGTCGACTCGCCGATGTTCGCCGGCAAGTACTACAAGCGCGTGGAGTTGAGCGGCGGCAAGCAGCCGGTCTATCTCAATGTGTTTGCCGACGAGGCCAAGGCGCTGGAGGCCAAGCCCGAGCAGATCAAGGCGCATGCGGCGTTGGTGCAGCAGATGGACAAGCTCTACGGCGCACGACATTTCGATCATTACGAATTCCTGCTGGCACTGACCAAGAAACTCGGCGGCATCGGCCTGGAGCATCACCGCTCCAGCGAGAACAGCGGCCCGACCAATTACTTCACCGAGTGGGACAAGAGCTGGACCATGCGCGATCTGCTGGCGCATGAGTTCAATCACTCCTGGAACGGCAAGTACCGCCGCGGCGCCGACCTGGCCACGCCCAATTTCAATGTGCCGATGGGCGACAGCCTGTTGTGGTTGTACGAAGGCCAGACCCAGTTCTGGGGTGAGGTGATGGCGGCACGCTCGGGTCTGTGGACGCAGGACCAGGCGCGCGACATGCTGGCCGGCGTTGCGGCCACCTACGAGCGTGGTCGCCCGGGCATGGCCTGGCGCACGGTGCAGGACACCACCAACGACCCCACCATGTCGATGCGCCGGCCCAAGGCCTACCGCAGCTATCAGATGGCCGAGGACTATTACTCCGGCGGCCAGATGATGTGGCTGGAGGTGGACAGCACGTTGCGCGCGCTGACCAACAACAAGCGCTCCATCGACGATTTTGCCAAGGCGTTTTTCGGCATGAAGAATGGGGCTTGGGATGTCAATCCGTACACCTTCGACGACATCGTGAGTACGCTCAACGGGGTGGCCGCCTACGACTGGGCCAGCCTGCTACGCGAGCGCATGGACGGTCATGGCTCGTTGAACGGCGGCATCGAGGCCAATGGCTGGAAGCTGGTCTACACCGACCAACCGAACCTGGTCACCAAGACCTACGAGAGCAACGAAAACGACGTGAGCCTGGCCTATTCCCTGGGCCTGTCGCTGGAGAGCTCGGGCGAGGTGAGCGAGGTGCTGTGGGATAGCCCTGCGTTCAATGCCGGCATCATCAACGGCAACACCATCGTTGCTGTCAACGGCCGCGCCTTCAGCGCGGAAGTGATCAAGGATGCGATCAAGGCGGCCAAGGGCACCACTGCGCCGATAGAACTGCTGGTCAAGCGCGGTGACCGTTACGAGACCGTCCGCATCGACTACCACGGTGGCCTGCTGTATCCGCATCTGGAGCGGATTGCCGGCAAGCCGGATCGGTTGAGCGAGTTGTACAAGGCACGCTGATGGCAAGGCGCCGGCTTCCACATGTCGAAGTCGGCGCTTGCGTCGAGGCGCCCATTATTGCATGCGGTTTTGCCGCGCTGTGGTCCACTGATTCCATAGTATAATATTCAGAGATAATCTAAATACATTCACTTCGTCGGCTTTGAATTACGCACTGTTTGCGCTGGCATGGATTGCATCTTTACGCGTGGGGCGAGCAGCCTAATTCGGCTGCAACTGTATGCAGTCCGATTGCCGACGATACGGCGAGTGAGTGTGTTCAATGAGCTCTGAATTAGATTGCTCGGAGTTTGAAATGCCGCATAGCGGCGAGAACTTCGACCCTGCGGCGATGTTTGGCGGGCGTGATTTAACGCTGGTGCAACGCGCCACGTATATCGGTGCGATGGCGCGAAATGATCGCGCCGATTTGCGGATGGCGTATTACCGCATCATCTGCTCGGCGGCAGACCGGGAAGTGCTGGCACTTGATCCCGATGGCACGAGCGTGCAGCGGTTATTGATGTTCGGCTCCAACAACTATCTGGGATTGGCCAACCATCCCAAGGTGCGCGAGCGGGTGATGCGCGCCATCGACCAATACGGCACCGGCATTGGCGGCCCACCATTTCTCAATGGATATCTACGCATTACCCAAGAGTTGGAAGAACGCCTGGCTGCGCACAAGCAGCAGGAAGATGCGATGATTTTTTCCAGCGGCTTCAGCGCCAATCTCGCCTTGCCGGGCGGGCTGGCGCGGCGTACCGATTGCGTGTACTACGATGAATATTCGCATGCCTCGTTGTTCGACGGCCTGCGGCTTGGCGGCATTCCCGCCAAGCGCTTTGCGCATAACTGATGTGTCGCGTCTTGAGGTCATGCTGGCAAAGGCCCGCCCGAACCGACAGGAGGTGTTTGTGGCGGTGGAGGGCGTTTATTCGATGGATGGCGATCTGGCACCGTTGGTACGCATCGCGCCGCTGTGCCGTCGTGATGGTGCGCTGCTGGTGGTCGACGATGCGCACGGCACCGGCGTTGTCGGCGCGCATGGCTGCGGTGCAGGCGAGCACTTCGGCGTGGCCTCGCAGATCGACGTACTGATGGGTACCTTCAGCAAGACGCTGGCGGTCAGCGGCGGCTTCGTCTGTGCATCGCGGCCATTGATCCAATATCTGCGCTATATGTCGCGCTCGTACATGTTCTCTGCGGCCCTGCCGCCGCCCACCATCGCGGCGGTGCATGGTGCGCTTGATGTCATCGAGAGCGAGCCTGAGCGCATACAGGCGTTGCACGACAACGTCGCCTACGAGGTGGCAGCACTCAACGCCTTGCCGTGGGGGTTCGCCTTGCATACCGAGTCGGCGATCCTGATCGTGCCGGCGCCGGCGCCGGCGCAGATGGATGTCAATGCCGGGTGCATTTATCTGCAGACGCAGGGACTTTTCGTGAATCCTGTGAATTATCCGGCGGTGCCGCATGGCCAGGCACGCCTGCGCATCAGCCTGATGGGCACGCATACGCGCGATGATATCGATCGCCTGGCCGATGGCATCGATGGTCTCTGGCGGCAGTACGATGCCGGCCGCTTCCGCGAGGTTTGTATTGATGAGTGCAGTGCGCCGTCGATGTGTGTCGCCCGACGGCGCGCTGCGGATTCTGTCGCGCTGATCTTTCCATGTCTCGCCGGATGCGACAGCGGCAGATTATGCTGCCGCATTGTCGAACGAGTAGACACCCATGGCGAAGGCGAAAACGGCCTATGTCTGCGGCGAGTGCGGTGCCGAGTACACCAAATGGCAGGGTCAGTGCACCGAATGCGGTGTCTGGAATACGCTGAGCGAAATCGTGCTCGAAAGCGCGACGCCGGGTGGCAAGGCGTCGCCAGCGGCATCGCGGCGTAGCGGCTGGGCCGGTAAGGCCGAGGCGCCCAAGATCACTGCGCTCAAGGACGTGCAGCAGTCCGAGCAGGCGCGTGTGTCCACCGGCATCGGCGAGTTCGATCGGGTACTGGGTGGCGGGCTGGTGGAAGGTGCGGTGGTGTTGATCGGCGGCGACCCCGGCATCGGCAAGTCGACGCTGCTGCTGCAGGCATTGGCGAGCATGGCCTCCACGCTGCCGGTGTTGTATGTGACCGGCGAAGAATCGCTTGCCCAGGTGGCAGGGCGCGCGGTGCGCCTGGATCTGCCACTGAAAGGCCTGAACGCCCTGGCTGAAACCGGTATCGAAAATATCCTGCAACACGCCAGCGTGGCACGGCCGAAGCTGATCGTGGCCGATTCGGTGCAGACGCTATGGACCGAATCGCTCACTGCGGCGCCAGGCTCGGTAAGCCAAGTGCGCGAGAGCGCCGCGCGGCTGGTGCGTTACGCCAAAGAAACCGGCACGGCCGTGTTTCTGGTCGGCCATGTCACCAAGGAAGGCGGCATCGCTGGCCCGCGCGTGCTCGAGCACATGGTCGATGCGGTGCTGTACTTCGAAGGCGAGAGCGGCAGCCGATTCCGCCTGTTACGCGCGTTCAAGAACCGCTTCGGTGCGGTCAACGAGCTGGGCGTGTTCGCGATGGGCGAGAAGGGACTCAAGGAGGTCTCCAACCCGTCGGCGATCTTCCTGTCCGGCGGCAGCACCCAGCAGCCGGGTAGTTGCGTGATGGTCACCCGCGAAGGCACACGCCCGCTGATGGTGGAAGTGCAAGCGCTGGTGGACGCCTCGCCGTTGTCCAACCCGCGTCGGGTTGCAGTGGGGTTGGAGCAGAACCGGCTGGCGATGTTGCTGGCAGTGCTGCATCGCCATGGTGGCATCGTGGTGGGCGATCAGGACGTGTTCGTCAATGTGGTGGGCGGCATTCGCGTGCAGGAAACTGCGGCCGATCTGCCAGTGCTGCTGGCGGTGCTGTCGTCATTACGCGACCGGCCGTTGTCCGAAAAGACCATTGCGTTCGGCGAGGTGGGGCTGTCCGGCGAAATCCGCCCGGTGCCCAACGGCGAGGACCGCCTGAAGGAAGCGGCGACACATGGTTTCAAGCGCGCCATCGTGCCTCGCGCCAATGCGCCCAAGACGACCAGCATCAAGGGCATGGAAATCATTGCGGTCGAGCGATTGAGCCAGGCACTGGAAGCGGCGGCCGACTGAGGTCCGCGCCGTGCCACGTGGCTCTTGCGGTCTGTGGACTCAGCAACCTGCGAACGCGGCGAAGGCACCGCCTGGGCAATCTGGGGAAGCGGCGCGCTGCCATCGCGCTGGCCGGCTGCCGGCCGACCATCGATGATCGGTTGGCTTGCTGATCATCGGGGCGGCTGTGCCGACCCTTGAAAGCGGTGGGCGCGAAACACATCACGCGCCCCGTCGGCGTGCACCAAAGGCAGTGGATTGCGTGCATCTGGCTGCTATCGGACGCCTGCAAGCCGGTACGTCCGCATCGGACTACCGGGATGGCACGCGGCACGCAGTTGCGTGCTTGGTGCATCGCTGGAGCGCGAGTGTCGATGCAGCAGGCATGACGTCAGTGGTCGCCGCCATGTCGCATCAGCGATATAACGATGCAGCTCAACACGGGTCAGCATGCGCACCGCGTTGTGCAATGCCGACGCAATGACGTGGCCCGATACATGCAGAACGCGAATTCACATCGCACGATGCGGGTGAAATGTCGCTGTAACCCGCGCTGTTGTCGATAGCGCGCCAATGCACGCAATGTCACCGTAACCTGTCGCTACAGTGCGAGCGGGACCTGCGCAACGCGGATCGCATATCTGCAGCAGCGCGCTTGCTCAGCAGGCGGCTGCGCGATGTGCCGGGCTGAGACTCGGGCTGACGGTCTTGCTCATCGTCGTTGCCTCCTTGTCGTGCAGCGCCAGCTCCAATTTGTAGCCGTGCGAGTACACGGTTCTGATGCGCACCGCACTGCTGTGATTGCTCAACTGCAGTTTCTTGCGCAGCTTGTAGATGTGCTGCTCCATGGTGCGGTCGGTGAATTCGGTGTGGCTGCCCCAGACCGCCTTGGCCAGCTGGCAACGCCGGAAGCACACGCCGGGGCTTGAAAATAGCAGCCAGGCAATCGAGAACTCGCGTGCGGTCAACACGATCGGCTTGCCATGCAGATACACGGTATTTTCGTCGCGGATCAACTGGTAGGGGCCAACGCTGAGTTGCTGCGCCTCCGGGCAGGCATGCGCCACCGGCGACATCGCCAGGGCCGCGCGCACTTGCAATTCGTGCGAATTGAAGGGAATGGACAGCACCTCCTGCGCGCCTGCGCGATACCAGCCCAGAATCTCGTCGGCGCAATCGAAACGTCCAAGCACGATCAACGGCGTGGGGTGACCACTGTGGCAGCGCTGCCAGGCCAGCAGCGAGCTGTCGTCGGCAGCGACGCAGCTGGCATCGAACACCAGTAGCTCGCAAGGCGAATGCCGCAGTGAACGCAGTAGCTCCAATTCATCGGAAAACACCGAAAAATTGTGCGAGAGCGTTGCGAGGCTGGCATGGACCTGCGAGGCCAGGCGCGCGTCCTGCGTCAACAGGAACGCCGATCCGTGTGTGTGGGGGCACTGGTCGTGCATCAGCCGACCTGCCGGGGGCGGCGCATAAGCCAGTCGTCGGTCGGATGCCGATGCCGGTCGGCCGACGTCAAGACAGAACCCAGATAGAGAAATCGATGCATCGTCGGACCAGTGGTTGCCGGGGAAGCCCGGCAGAACCGGACCAATGGTATGTACCATTGCAAGGACCAAAAGTTTCATGGTTGCGTACGATTCTTCGGGTTTGCAGCGGGTAGCTTTAACTCGCGCTCATCTAGGCGTAACGGAGTTCTGACATGTCGGGCATGTCTGGGCCGAATGCGCTTATTGCGCATGCCGCCGCGGCGCAGTGACGTACCGAGATGCGAGACCAGGTGCATCGGGCGGCCAAGGTCTAGACCAAGCTATTGCGATTTGTAGTGCGATCGCTCGGATCTGGAATACGTCGACTGCAATCTGCCTGCGCGATCCGCCCTGCTGCCAGCCATCGAGTCAGCTTCGGTATGCGGGCACGCGCAGCAATGTGACATCGCCATGACTGCGGCTGACAACGGTCAATGTGCGTGGAAGCAGCGTGTTCGCAGACGTTCTCCGGCGACGCGGGAGCATTGGTGCACCTCGACTGCATCAATACCCGACCGCATGGCATGAAATGTCCGACACAAGACGACGCAATCGGTATCTAAAAACTCACCGTGCCTCGCGAAACGCACGACGTGCACATCCGAGGACAGAGTGAGGTTTTTTGATTTTTTCAGTGTCTTCGAGTTAGAAAATCTATTGGATCCGCTGCATACAATCGTTTGCGCCAGCGAGTTCGGCGTTTGTTGTCTTTTGCTTCGCCCCCTCAAGAGAGAGACCGGCATGATCCTTTCCACCTACTTTGCAGCGATTTCTGCGTTGTCTTACGCAGAACGTCTTCCTACCTATACGAGCAGGATGCTGGTTGGTGCTTGGCCGCAGGGACTGCAGCACCTACAACAGCGACGCGACGGACAGGGCGCAACCGATGGGGCCGACGATGAGGTCAGCCTGTTCGGTGCCAGCGGCGATGCGCTGCTGATCCTGGAATATCAAGAAGAGGCCGAAGATGCGTATCGGCAGGCGTTGAAGGCGATGCGCGGACAGCAGCGCCAATTGCGCCTGCTGTCGTGCCGCAACACCGCCTGGTTGATGCTGAGCCAGCGGCGCCTGAGCGCGGCGTTGAACTGCTTCGCGCAGTTGGCGATGGATCGCGAAACACCATCCAGCCTGTGCGTCGAAAGCCTGCTGGGCAAGGCGCTGACCCACTTCCACCTGGGACAGAGCACGCTGGCCTTGCAGACGTTGGAGCGTGCCAACGAGGTGCTGGCCGACCTGGAGAGCAGCGCACCGGATTGGCTGCGTGTCGCCACTGCGCTGCGCTTGGACATGATTGCGCAGCTGCGTATCCGCCGCTCCGATCGCATGGGGGATCATGTGTTCTGGCAGGCCACACTGCGCCAGGAAGATGCCGCGCATGCGTTCGAGCCCAGCGATCTGCGCGCCTGTATCGCCGATCTGGCCGAGAGCATGCCGGTGCTGGCGCAGCGCATGCGGCATGTGCGCAACCTGCTGCGGATCGCCGGCGGCGATACCTTCGGCTTCGATGCGCAGATCGATGCATTGCCCGCTGCGGCCAGCGGATGCCCGCCATGCGCGCGTCAGGACGCGCAGGTGGAACTGGCGTTGGCTGCGTTGGCGGTAGGGCGTGCCGATCTGGCCGAGCGTGCGCTGGCCGGTGCCGGCCGGCATCATGCGCCGCGCTGGAACCTGGAATTTGAATATTGCCAGGCCAAGATCAGCCAGGCGCTCGGGCGCACCGAACAAGCGTTGTTGCTCTACAACCGTTATGCGCTGGACGCGGTGCAATGCCTGCGCAGCGAGGTGCAGGCGCCGCGCTTGCTGGAAAGCGGCATCCCGGCAAACGTCAGCGACGATATTTCCGCCCGCTTGCCGGCCAAGTATCGGCGTGCCTACAGCTACATGATCACCAACGCGCACCGCTCTGATCTGTCGATCAATGAAGTGGCCGCACAAATCGGCGTCACCGGGCGCGCACTGCAGCAGGCATTCAAGTCCGCCACCGGGCTGTCGCCGACCCAGGTGCTGCGCCGTTACCGCATGCAGAGCATCCGCGACGAACTGCTGGCCGAAGGCGGCTGCGGTAGCGTGTTGCAAGCGGCCAGTCGCTGGGGCGTGGGCAGCCGTTCGGCCTTGGCCAAGGGCTATCGCCAGCACTTCAACGAGGCGCCGATGGAGACCTTGCAGCGGTAATCTCTGCACGCCACGGCTCGGTAGCGCTATCGGGCCGTGGCGGGTCGTTTTGTCGGGGGATGCAGCGGTCGTCGCGGTGCGCAACGTAGGGCAGGGGCTGAACTGAGACGTGCGTGCTAGGTGGCTTGCGGCTATCCTTTCCGGCTGGCACTGGCACCCAGGGGGGCGCGTCCGAGGATGGGCGTCGTCGCCGAGGAAACGACGACCGATCATGCAAGACCACACTTCCGAGGCGGACGACGCCTCGCAGATCCGGCGGGCAGGCGTCGATCTCAATGGACTGATGTCGGTCCTCAGCAAGCACCTGTATTCCACTCCGGTGGTGGCGCTGCGCGAGCTGGTACAGAACGCGCACGACTCCATCCTGCGTCGCCGTCTGGAACAACCCGATTGGCAAGGCGAATCGCGCATCGAAGTGCATGCCGATGCCGCGCAAGGCAGCGTGCGCATCGTCGATACCGGTGCCGGACTGACCCAGCAGGAAATCCACGATTACCTGGCCACCGTGGGGGTGGGTTACACACGTGGGCTACGCCAGGGCGGCCACGAGGACAGCGGCCTGATCGGCATGTTCGGCCTGGGCTTTTTGTCCGCCTTCGTGCTGGCGCGGCGGGTGACCGTACGCACGACCTCGTACCAGTCTCCCACGCTGGGTCATTGCTACATCTCCAGTAATGCTGAGCAGTACACGGTCAGCCCGATGCCGGCGCGTGCGCAGGTGGGCACCGAGGTGGTGCTGGAACTGCACGACGATTATCTGTCGTTGGCACAGGAAGGACGGTTGCGCGAGATTCTGTCGCGTTACTGCGCGCTCTTACGTGAGCCGATCTGTATCGGTGCCGATCCGCAGCCGATCAATCCCGAGCCGCCGCCGTGGCGCATGCAGGACGCCGTGCCGCTGCATCCGGTGCAGGCCTGGCGCCGTCAACGCGAGTTCGCCGCGCGCTTCGAGCACAATTTCGAGCCGTTGTGCTGCATGCCGGTGCGTGCGGAAGAGGGCAGCGATGCGGTCGGCCTGTTGTGGGTGCAGGACGGCGCCACCTATGGCACCAGCGACAACCGCAATCTGTCCGTGTTCCTGCGTGGCATGTTGTTGGACGACAATGCGCGCGAGCTGCTGCCGCCGTGGGCGGGCTTCATCGGTGGGGTGATCGAATCCAATCGGTTGACGCCTACCGCAAGCCGCGAGGATTTGCAGCGCGATACGGTCTATAGCTCGGTGCAGCACGCCTTGTCCGAGGCTCTGGTGCAAGGCCTGGCCGATGTCGCACGCCAGCAGCCGGAAGCGTGGCGACGCATTCTGATACGTCACAACGAAGCCCTGCTGGGCGCGGCGCTGTGCGATGAGCGCCTGTTCGACTTGCTGCTGGAACACGTACGGGTGCCGACGTCGCAAGGCGATCTGCCGGCGCAGCAATTGCCGTCGCGCGGTGCGGTGCATGTGATCCTGGACAGCGACAGCGGTTTCGAAGAAACGCTGTTCCGCGCGATGGGCGTGCCGGTGGCCTATGGAAATCGGTATGCGGTGGTGCCGTTTCTGCGGCGTTGGGCACAGGCCAAAGGGGTACGCCTGGTCGAGCTGGGCACCGAGCAGGGCAACCGCCAGTTGTTCCATCTGGACACGCTGCCGGCCGATGAACTGGCCTGGCTGGAACAGCATCTGGGCGATGGCGAAGCGCTGGTGCCGGCGCGTTTCAGTCCGCAGGAATTGCCGCTGGTGGTGGTGCCTGATCGCGAGGCCGAGCTCAAACGTCGGCTGGAGCAGGACGAGAACGACAAGCGGGTGTCCACTGCGGCGTTGCGGCTGGCGCGGCAATTCACCGCGCGCATCGAAGCGCGGCAGACTCAGCGGCTGTATCTGAATCTCGATAATCCGGCGCTGCAGGCCTTGCTGGCCGCGCAGCGTGCCGGCAATCCGCAGGCGGTGGTCGCGGCGCGGTTGCTGCGCTCGCTGAAGGTGATCGTGTCTGCGCAAGGCCGCACCGCGCCGCCCGGCGGTGTCGAGGCGGGTGGTGGCGATCTGAACAAGGCCTTCGGCGATCTTGCCGAGGCGGTGAGTCAACTGCTGGCGCGCTGAGCGCCGCATCGAAGGACGTGCGATGGAAATCTGGAACTGGGTGGAGAAGCTGCAGGACGATCTGGGCGAAGCCGGGCAGCCGCAGAACGCGCAACTGCTCACCCGCCTGACCGACCATATCTGCGATCTGCAGATCGAACGTGCCGAAGCGTTGCTGCCCGAGGCGCGTGCGCTGGGCAAAACCCTGGCCAACCCCTGGCTGGAAGTCTTTGTCGGTCATTGGGAAATGCGCAACCGGGTCGGCAACCTGTGCGAGGGCGAACGCGCGCTGGGCGATGCGGTGGCACTGTTCGAGCGGGCGCACCGTGCCGATGCGGTGGACTGCCCGCAGTCGGTCTGCGTCACCCAGGATCTTGCCGCGTGCTACGCCAACATCGATGGTCCGGGCTGGGTGCAGGAGCGTATCGAGGTCTGCGAGGAAACGCTGGGCCGCATCGACCCGAACTGGTCGTGCTATCAGTGCCTGAGTTGCGAAAAAGCCGATGCCTTGCTCGACGACGGGCGCGGCGAGGCGGCATTGGCGTATCTGGACCGGCAGACGCAGACCATCGTGGCCCACGGTGGCGAGATCTATGACGGCGTGCCGGATATGCGTATCTCGATCCTGCTCGCGTTAGGGCGCGCGAAAGACGCTCTGGCATTGATCGAGCAACGCGAACGCGAAGCAGCACGCGAAGGCGCCGAGTGGGCCAATTGCAGCCAGCCGCGGCGCCTGCAGAAAGCGCGCGCGCTGGCCTTGTTGCATCGCGACGACGAAGCAATGGAAGCGCTGCTGCCATGGCGCAAGGTTGCCCCGCGTTACCGCCTGCATTGGTTGCGTGCAGTGGCAGTGCTGGTGTCGCTTGCGCCCGAGCGTAATAGCTGGGACCTGGGCAGCCGCTTGCAGCTGATGCTCGATCACTACGTGCAGGTCGGTGCATATCGCATGCTGATCGAGGCGGCCGAGCTTGCGATCGACCTGGCACTGCAGCGTGGCGCGATATGGACCGCACGCCGGCATCTGGCGCTTGCGCGTGCGCATCTGCCCAAGCTGCGCCAGGACCGCGGGGCAACGCAGGTGCTGGATGATTTGGCCGCACGCATCGATGCGGCGCCTGCGGGAGAAGTCGCGCCGGTCCCGGCCGCACAATTACTGGAATGGTTGAACGCGCGAGGCGACGATGCCGCGCGTAATCCCGAGCGCGAAGCGCAGTGGCTGCTGCAGGCGGTTGCGCAATGTCCGGACGATGCCGAGCTTGTGGACACCACTGCGTCGGCCTTGAGCGCCTGCGCGGCCGACGAGGACGCGATCACCTTGCTGTGGTCATTCGTGCAGCGGCATGCCGATCGCGAGACCAGCCCGACGTTTCGTCTGATGAATCTGTTGCTGGGCCGCGGCGATGACGCCGGTGTGCGTCGGTTGGCGCAGTTGTATCGCCCGCAGGTGCCGGTGGCGGCCTTGTGGTGCGAGGCGCAGCTGGCGCAGCGGTTGGCCGATTGGCCGGCGTTGGAGCGCGCCTGCACCGCACTAGTGGAGCTGTCGCCCGGCTCGCACGGTGCGCGTGGGCTGTTGGCGCGCATGTATCTCAACACCCACCGGTTTGCGGAGGCTGCCGCTGTCTACCGGCAACTCACCGAGCTGCTGGAAGAGCCGCGTTCTGCGTATTGGGACCACATGACGGCGGCCAGTGCGGCGCAGGATTGGGACGCTGTACGTGCCTCTGCGCAGGCGATCGGCATGGAGCTGAGCAGCACCAGCGGCGTGGTCGAAGAGACCTTGGGCTGGGTGATCGTGCGGTGCATCGACGATGGCGAGCTAGCCGAGTATTACGCGCGCCGGACCGGCCCGGTGACTGCACGCATCGTCGAGAACGCGCCCGCGCATCGGCGCCAGCATGTCGGCGACTGGGTGGTGTTCGACGCTGAACTGCTGTATCCGCTGCCGGAAGACGAGGCCGAACGCGAGCATTTTGTGCCGACTTACGCGCAGGTGCATGTGCTGCAGGCGGGAGGCTATGCGAACAGCTGGCTGGTAGACGGCGTGCATCCTGGCGAAGCAGCCATCGATGCGTTGCGCAATGATATCGACGCGCGCGGTTGGAAGCTGTGGCTGCATAGTCGCGACGACTATCGGTTGATCGACCCGGACGATCCGGATGGCTTCGATCCGGAAGGGGCGGGTTCGGGTTTGCCGGGCGTGCTGTTCACCGTGGCCTTGCCGGAAGCGGTTGCGCCGCTCGAATTGCATCGCGCCTTGCTTGCAGCCACAGCGCAGTGGCCGCATCCGATGTGCTGGTTGCGACTTGCCGAAGCCTGCGGCCAGGATCCGCAGCGGCATCTGGCTGCGGTGGAGCGTTACGGGTTGTAAGGACGCGATCGGAATGGTCCTGTTGCGGCCGGTCATTCGGTCGCCGCCGGGAGTGGGAATCGGGCATTCGGGATTCGTGGTGCGCTTACTGGCGCGGCTCTCGATGCGCGTCGCCACATCTGGTGTCGTCAATCCGTCCATGAAGATCGGCTGGCCGCACTGATGCCGGCCTACCGCCTCGGGTTGGATGCGGTGCCGCGTTGCCGACAGGACGATGGCTCAACTGCACGCCTTGCCTTCAAGCGCACGTGCAGCGCTATGGCTCTGCGGCCTCTTACGCGCAAGTAGCCAATCTGGACTCGATGGTCGTTGCCGACCTGAGTGATGTCACTGCCGATCGAGAGCCAAACGCCCGGTGATCGAGGCGCAGTGACGTGCCTTCCCATCGGCCGTCGCTAGGGTCCACGCTGAGTGCGGGTGTTTCTTGCGCCGCCCTGCCATGCATGAGCGCTGGCACAGCGCAGATCCGCAGGCGTGGACCGGCGTACGTTCGGCGCGTACGCTGCAATGCCACACTGCGTTCGGTAGGGACCGGATGACTGCTACGGGTTGGGCCGCTGGTTGCCCAACCTGAATTGCTTTATTGTGCAATACATCGGCGTGGGGGCGCCGCGTCGGTTTGGGCGCAGTCCAGCCCGCATGCCCAACCTTTTCTTCTTTTGGTGGGTGATCTCATGGTGGCATTGCAACAGCGCTCCATCGATGCGATTCGTGGCCAGGAAAGTGCGTTGCTGGCCGCATGGCTGGGTTCCACACCGGGCAATGATGCGCGTCTGTCGCGGCAGGAGTTCGAAGCGCAGGCGGGCGAATTCCTGCGCCTGCTGGTGACCTCGTTGAAGGACGACGGCAGCAGCCTGGACAGCGCCGAGTGGAGCGAGGTGCGGCGCTTTCTGGAAAATCTCTCGCGGGACCGCGCCACGCGCGGCTTCGATTCGCAGGAGACCGCCAACTTCATCTTTTCGCTCAAGCGTGTGTTGTTTGCGCTGGTGCAGCGCGAATACGTCAGTACCCCGGAAGAGCTCGGCCAGCAGCTGTGGGCGCTATCGGAATTGCTCGACCGCCTGGGCCTGTACACCGTCAAGGCGTTCCAGAAGACCCGCGAAGACATCATCGTGCGTCAGCAGGAAGAGATGCTGGAGCTCTCCACTCCGGTGGTGAAACTGTGGGACGGCGTGCTGGCCTTGCCGATGATCGGCACGCTGGATTCGCAGCGTACACAGGTGGTGATGGAGTCGCTGTTGCAGCGCATTGTCGATACCGGCTCGGAAATCGCCATCATCGACATCACCGGCGTGCCCACCGTGGACACGCTGGTGGCGCAGCACTTGCTCAAGACCGTCACCGCGATCCGGCTGATGGGGGCCGATGCCATCATCAGCGGCGTGCGCCCGCAGATTGCGCAGACCATCGTGCATCTGGGCCTGGATCTGCAAGGCATCGTCACCAAAGCCAACCTGGCCGATGCGCTGGCGCTGGCGCTCAAGCGCACCGGCGTGACCGTCAGCAAGGCGAGCTGACATGGAGCGTATCCCGATCCTGCGGATGGGCGATCTACTGCTGGTCACCATCCAGGTGGACATGCACGATCAGCTCGCGCTGCAGTTGCAGGAAGATCTGTCGGAAAAGATCAGCAGCACCTCCGCGCGTGGCGTGCTGATCGACATTTCCGCGCTGGATATCGTCGATTCGTTCATCGGTCGCATGATCAGCACCATCTCCGGGCTGGCCGCAATCATGGACGCGCAAACCGTGGTGGTGGGCATGCAGCCAGCCGTGGCGATCACGCTGGTCGAGCTGGGCCTGACCTTGCCCTCGGTACGCACCGCGCTCAATGTCGAACGCGGCATGCGCCTGTTGCAGCAACCCGACGAGACTGCATGACGACGGGTTCCCAACCGGTGCGCACCGAACAGGATGTGGTGCTCGCGCGGCAGACCGTGCGCAAGCTGGTGGTGCAATGCGGCCTGCGGCTGGTCGACCAGACCAAGCTGGTCACCGCGGCCAGCGAGCTGGCGCGCAACACCGTGATCTACGGCGGTGGCGGCGACATGGATTGGGCGCTGGTGGAAAGCGGCATCCGCAAGGGCGTGCGGCTGACCTTTCGCGACCAGGGGCCCGGCATTCCCGATCTGGACCTGGCGCTGACCGATGGCTGGACCTCCGGCGGCGGACTCGGCCTGGGCCTGTCCGGCAGCCGCCGGCTGGTGGATGACTTCGTCCTCGACACAGCGCCGGGCGAGGGCACGCGCATCACCATCACCAAATGGAAGTGAATGTCGCCGGCGCGGTGACCCGCTCGTTTCGTGTCGAGGAAACGAGTCAAGTCGGGCAGGCGCGCCGCGAAGCAACCGCGTTGGCACAGGCACTCGGCTTCGACGAAGCCGGCTGTGGGCGGGTTGCGCTGGTCGCCACCGAACTTGCCACCAATATGGTCAAACATGGGCGTGGCGGTTTCCTGCAGCTGTCTACGGTGGCTGCACGCGACGGCGGCTTGGGCGTGGAGCTGTGCGCTGTCGATGACGGCCCGGGCTTCACGCTTGCAGATGGCCTGCGCGATGGCTATTCCACCGCCGGCACGCCGGGCACCGGCCTGGGTGCGATCAAGCGCCAGGCGCAGCTGCTGGATGCCTATTCCGATGCCAAGGGCGCGATTGTGCTGGCGCGCGTGTTCGCCCAGCCACGTGCGGAATTGGATATGCCCTACGGCGCGCTGCGCGTGCCGCTACACAGCGAAGTGGTGTGCGGCGATGGTTGGCACTTTGCGATCGACGCGCAGCGTGTGACTGTCAGCGTGATCGACGGTCTGGGCCACGGGCCAGGTGCGGCCGATGCGGCAGATGCCGGCACGCGCGCTGCGGCGCTGGCCAATGGCGAGCCCGGCGAGCGCATCGCGCGGCTGCATGCCGGCATGAGCGGTACGCGCGGCGGCGCGGCGGCGGTCATGCAGTTCGATGCGAGCAGCGGCAAAGTGCGCTTTGCCGGGGTGGGTAATATCGTCGCATCGCTGTGCGACGGCGATGGCGTGCGCGGCATGCCATCGCATCCGGGCATCGTCGGCGCACAGGTTCGCAAGGCGCAACCGTTCGACTTCCCGCAGGCGGCTGGCAAGCTGTTGGTGATGCACAGCGATGGCCTGCAATCGCGCTGGAATCTGCGCGACCACCCCGGGCTGCTTTCGCGCCACCCACGCATCGTGGCTGCGCTGCTGCTACGCGATTACACGCGTGGACGTGACGATTGCTGTGTGTTCGTCATGCGCTTAGGAGGCATGCAATGAATTCGACTACCGATGTATCGGCTCTCGCTACGACGGCCGAACTCGAAAGCTTGCGGCAGCAGAATCAGGCCTTGCGCGAAGAGCTGGAAGAAACCAACCAGGGCGTGCTGGCGCTGTATGCCGAGCTCGACCAGCAGGCCGAACAGCTGCGCGATGTCTCCGAACTCAAAAGTCGGTTCCTGTCGTACATGAGCCACGAGTTCCGTACGCCGTTGGGTTCGATCCTGAGCATCACCCGCTTGCTGGAAGACGGCATGGACGGACCGCTCAACGATGAGCAGCTCAAGCAGGTGCGCTTCGTCAGCGGTTCGGCGCGCGAGCTCACCGAGATGGTGGACGACCTGCTGGATCTGGCCAAGATCGAGGCCGGGCGCATCACCATCTCGCCGGGCTGGTTCGACCTGATGGACTTGTTCGCGGCCTTGCGCGGCATGTTCCGTCCGCTCACCGATACGGGCACGACCACGCTGATATTCGATGATCCGCCGGTGTTGCCGATGCTCTACACCGACGACAAGAAGCTGGCGCAGATCCTGCGCAATTTCATTTCCAACGCGCTCAAATTCACCCCGCACGGGCATGTGCGCGTGTTTGCGCAGCTGGAAGGCGATGCCCACGTCCGCTTTGGCGTGCAGGACACCGGCATCGGCATTCCGGCCGAGCTTCACGGGGCCTTGTTCGAAGATTTCGTACAGGTGGATTCGCCGCTGCAAAAACGCCTCACCGGTACCGGCCTGGGGTTGTCGATCTGCAAGCGGTTCGCCGAATTGCTGGGCGGCCGGGTCGGAATCAACAGCGTGGTCGGGCAGGGCTCGGAATTTTACGTGGTGCTGCCGGTGACGTTGGCAGCGGAGGATGCACGTGGGCAGTAAGCAGCACATCCTGGTCGTCGACGATAATGCGGTGACGCGTTATTCGGTGCGGCGCGTGCTCGAACATCACCAGTTCGTGGTCGAAGAAGCCGGCACCGGCACCGAAGGTCTGGCCACACTGGCCGCACAGACGTTTGCCGCGGTCGTGCTGGACGTCAATCTGCCGGACATGAGCGGCTTCGACATCGTGCGGATACTGCGCGCGGAGCCGCGCACCGCGCTGCTGCCGGTGGTGCATGTCTCGGCGGCCTCGATTGCCACCGGCGACATGATTACCGGGCTGGATGCCGGTGCCGACGCCTACCTGATCCATCCGGTCGACCCCAACGTGCTGGTAGCCACGCTGCGCACGCTGCTGCGCGCCCGTCGGGCAGAAGAGGCATTGCGCATCAGCGAAGCGCGCTTCCGCGAAATCTTCGAACATATCAGCGCGCCGATTGCGGTGGTGGATGCCAACCTGCACACGCACGACGCCAATGCCGCGTTTCAGCGCCTGATCGGCAGCGCTACGCCCGGCGAGGCGATCCACGCCGCCGGGCTGGATCAGGCGGCCGCCGTGCACGCCCTGACCACCGCGCTGGCGCAACGTGAGCGTTGGAGCGGAGCGATGTCGTTGCTGCGCGATGGCAAGCTGTGCGAGACCGAATGGCGGGTGTCTCCGTACCGCGAGCCGGATCTGGGTCTGTTGTTGGTGGAAGACGTCACCGAGCAGCGCCTGCGCGAGCGCGAACAGCGCCAGGAACTGGATACCGCCACCAGCGAGCTCGCACATCAGATCGCGCAGCGTCAGCACACCGAAATCCAGCTGCTGCAGGCGCAGAAGATGGAAGCGCTGGGCAAGCTCACCGGCGGCATCGCGCACGACTTCAACAACCTGCTGACCAGCATCATTTCCGGGTTGGACATGATCCAGCTGGCGGTGGAATCCAACCGCATCGAGCGCGTACCCCGCCTGGCCGAGATCGCCACCGGCTCGGCGCACCGTGCTGCCGCGCTGACCCAGCGCATGCTGGCGTTCGCACGCAAGCAATCGCTGGATGCGCAACCGTTCGACGTCAACATTCGTGTGCGTTCGCTGGAAGACATGCTGCAGCGGTCGATCGGCGAAAACATCGAGTTGGAACTGGAGCTTGCGTCCACGCCGCTGGTGGCGATCGCCGATGCCAATCAGCTCGAAAACGTGGTGCTCAACCTGGTGATCAATGCGCGCGATGCATTGAAAGGGCAGGGCACCATCCGCATCCAGAGCGAAGCCTACACCGCGCACAACGACCCGGAACTGGACGACGGCGACTACGTCGCAGTGAATGTGATCGACAACGGCAGCGGCATCGAGCCGGCCATTCTTGACCAGGTGTTCGAACCGTTTTTCACCACCAAACCGATTGGCGAAGGCACCGGCCTGGGCTTGTCGATGACTTACGGGTTCGCACGTCAATCCGGCGGAACCGCGCGCATCACCAGTCATGTGGGGCGTGGCACCACGGTGGCGCTGCTGTTGCCGCGTGGGCTCTCGGCCAACGAGGTGCTGCCGGCACCGGCGCCAAGCGCACCGCGCACGCGTAACGAGCGCATCCTGCTGGTCGACGACACCGATGTGGTGCGCATGATGGTGAGCGAAGTGCTCAGCGATGCCGGCTACCAGGTGATCGAAGCCGAAGATGCCAACGGCGCGCTGGAACAATTGCGCACCGAGGTGCATATCGATCTGGTGGTTTCCGATGTCGGCCTGCCCGGCATGAACGGGCGCGACATGGCGGATGTGGCGCGCATGCTACGTCCGGGTCTGCCGATTTTGTTCATTACCGGCTACGCCGAGAACGCGGCCACGCGGCAGGAATTCCTGGCCGAAGGCATGGCCCTGCTGCCCAAGCCCTTCAGCCTCAACGATCTGCTCAACACGGTGGGACAGATGCTCGACAGCAGCGTGCTGGCGCGGGCGTAGCACGTTGAAGCGGTCGATAAAATTCATGCGCAGCTGAAGCGCGTGCGCGGCCGTTGCTCGAAAACGGCATGCGCCACATCTGCATGCCGATGCGTGCGCGCCGCTCACCGCGTATAAGCGTACGGCCCGAATGTGGCGCCTGGAAAACCGCCGGCCGACGCGGTGCTGAGCACACGTGCATCCAGCAGGCAGGCCATCCATCCGAGTCGTTTCAAGAGATCCCGCATGGCATGCTCCGGCGCAATGCCGGTACGACACCAGCAGGACAGCATGCACGGTGGCGCGGCATGACGTGTTGCGCTGCCAGCGCTGCGTGGTCGCATGCCTGCATGCCGGTGGCGATGACGTGGATCGAAGTGGCTGCCACTCCGCTGCAACATCGCTGACATATCGTGCGCGCGGCGCCACGCTGCGCCGCCGAAGGGCGCGCCATGCCGAACGGCCTGGACCCTGTGTCATCACCTCGCATCACTACCTAGGATCAACCCGCATGTCGTTGTACTCGCCTGTCTTTCCGTCGTCGGTGTCCGCGATTGCAGAGGTCGCTACGCGCCGTCGCACCGCCTTGCAGCGGACGCCGCTGGCACGTGCCTGCGCCGGCCTGTTGCTTGCCTCGCTGGCGGCAACCACGTCCGCGCAGCAGGCGCCGACGACGCAGGGCGAAGGCAGCCCGACCGCGCTGGATACGGTCACCGTCACCGCCGAGCACCGCGAGCAGAACCTGCAGGACGTGCCGGTGTCGGTAGGCGTAGTGCAGGGCGCGGCAATGCGCCAGTATACCGCCGGTGGCGACGACACCTTGCTGGCGCTGTCCGGCCGCGTGCCGGGCTTCTATGCCGAAACCACCACCGGGCGCATCTTTCCGCGCTTCTACATCCGCGGCCTGGGCAACATCGACTTCTATCTCGGCGCCTCGCAGCCGGTGTCCATCATCCAGGACGATGTGGTGCTGGAGCATGTGGTGCTCAAATCCAACCCGGTCTACGATGTGGATCAGGTCGAAGTGTTGCGCGGCCCGCAGGGCACGCTGTTCGGGCGTAACACCACTGCCGGCATCGTCAAGTTCGACACCGTCAAGCCCGGCGATACCTACACCGGCCGTCTCGATGCCAGCTACGGCAGTTACAACACCATCTCGCTGGATGGCGGCTTCGGCGGCCCGATCAACGATGTGCTGTCGTTCCGCGTCTCGGCGTTGTACCAGCACCGCGACGACTGGGTGGACAACACCTTCGCCGGCAGCAGCGCCGATGGCACGCGAACGCCGCGCAAGGACGCGATGGGTGGCTACAACGACCGCAATGCGCGCCTGCAGGTGCTGCTCAAGCCCAATGACGCCTTCTCGCTGCTGGGCTCGGTGCATACACGCGACTACGACGGCACGTCCACGTTGTTCCTGCGCAATGCAGTGACCCGCGGCAGCGACAAGGTGGACGTGCCGCGCGATCGCGTGGCCTACGACGAAGCGCACGACAACCCGCAGGCGTATCAGACCGATGGCGGCTCGATCAAGGCGATCTACGACTTCGGCGGCGTGTCGCTGACCTCGATCACCGCCTACGAAACCACCTCCGGCTACAGCCGTGGCGACACTGATGGCGGCGCCGCGGCCAACTACCCTGTCAATGGCGTGCCGAACGGGTTCGGCCAGTCGATGGGGCAGATTCGCGACCTGGACCAGTACACCCAGGAACTGCGTCTGGCCAGCGAAGGCGACGACGCGCTGCAATGGCAGGTGGGCGCGTTCTATTTCGATGGCCGCGACACCACCGATTTCTATCAGCGTGCGTATTTCCTGCGCACCGCCGCGCGCAATCCCAACAACTGGGTGCGGCTGCGCAATACCAATACCTCGTGGGCCGGCTTCGGTCAGCTCAGCTACAAGGCCACCGACGCGCTGACGCTGACCGCCGGTCTCCGCCAGACCAAGGACACCAAGGAAACCCGTCTGCTCAAGACCGCCGATACTGCCGCCGGTGTGGTGACGTATCGCGGCCGGCGCGACGTGCGCCTGTCCGACACCCAGCCCAGCTGGGATCTGAGCGCGATGTATGAAATCGACCCACAGCTGAGCGTGTATGCACGCGTGGCGCGCGGCTTCCGCGGCCCCACCATCCAGGGCCGCAGCGCGGTGTTCAATTCGGATTTCACCACTGCCGATTCGGAAACCATCCTGTCTTGGGAAGCAGGCATCAAGAGCAGCCTGTTCGACAATCGTCTGCGTCTGAATGTCAGCGGCTTCACCTACACGGTCGATGACATCCAGCTCAACGGCAACGATTCGGACGGCAACGGCGTGTTGTTCAACGCCGACAAGGCCAAGGCTTACGGGATGGAAGCGGATCTGGACTGGCGCCCGATCTCCAACCTGTCGCTCACCGCCGGGCTGAGCCTGCTGCATAGCGAAATCAACGACAAGCGCGTCTACGCGCAGGCTTGCGCGCTCAATGGTGTGGTGGTGTGCACGGTCAACGACCCGAGCATCCGCGTGGGTGCCAACACCTTCGCGCAGATCGACGGCAACCCGTTGCCCAATGCGCCCAAGTACAACCTCAACCTGGCCGCGCGTTACGACATCCCGATGGGTAACGACGGTGCGTTCTTCGTGTCCACCGACTGGAACAAGCAGGGGCAGACCAGCTTCGTGCTGTACGACTCCACCGAGTTTCGCGCCGACGGCAATTTCGAAGGTGGGCTCAAGCTGGGCTATACCGGTGGCTACGGTGCGTGGGAAGTGGCGGCATTCGCACGCAACATCACCAACGAAAAGAACGTCAAGGGCGTGATCGAAAACTACATGGCGGCCGTCTATAACGAGCCGCGCATCGTGGGCGTGTCGGTCAATGTCAACTGGCAGTAATGGGGTGATCGGTTGACTGCAGTCACTGCGGTGTATGCGCTGCAGTGCTGTCTCCGGTGTGGATACAGGCCAGCTGCGTGCATGCGCAGCTGGCCTTTTTATTGCGTCATCGATTGCTCACTACCGAACGCACCCAGTTGACGATCTGTGCGCTGCTCACCGCGCCGGAATGACGGCCGATCTCCTGCCCACCCTGGATGACCAGCAACGTGGGAATGCTACGGATGCCAAAGCGCGTCCCCAGCGCCGGATGCAGGTCGGTGTCCACCTTGGCCAAGCGCACCTGCGGTTCCAGTGCTGCGGCGGCTGCCGCGAATTGCGGGGCCATGCTCAGGCACGGCCCGCACCACGGCGCCCAGAAATCCGCCACCAGCGGCAGTGCACTGCGCACCGCATGTTTGTCGAAATCGGCCGCCGACAGTGCCACCGGCGTGCCCAGAAACAGCGGCTTATGGCAGCTGCCGCAGTTGGGCGCATCGTGCAGGCGCGTGGGGACGATGCGGTTCATCGCGGCGCAACTGGGGCAGGCGAGCAGAAGCGGTGCGTCGGTCATGTGGGTCTCCAGTGGGGCGTCGCCGCGTGCGCTGTCTCCGGCCATTGCTGGCGGCGCGCATGATGCATGCCGCCAGTTTAGCAATCAACCCAGGAGATTCCATGCCGAACGCCAGCGGTCGCATCAACATGCGGGTGCGTGGCAAGCCGCATGCCCGCATGCCCGCAGCCGCACGCTGCATCGCTCAGACCGATTGGCCGAGCGTCACGACCGGCACGAAACCACCGTAGATCATGCGCTTGCCGTCGAACGGCATCGGGTTGACGGACGGGTCCATGCGCGGGTCGTCCATCATCTTGCGCATGCCCTCATCGCGGGTGGCCTTGTCTGGCCATTCGATCCAGGAAAACACCACTGTCTCTTCGGCGCTGGCATCGACGGCGCGATAGAAGTCGGTCCATTGCCCCCGCTGGACGTCGCCGCCCCAACACTCCACCACGCGCAGCGCACCGTACTCCATGATGACCGCATCGCCCATACGGGCATGCGCGATAAATGCGCCCTTGTTGGCCGTCGGTACGGCAAGCACAAAACCATCGACATACGACATAACCACCTCCGCAGACAGGGCACACGGCGTGCACCTGAGATGACCAAGGATGTTGGTGCGACCAAGAACTGGAGAGCGGTGGGGCAGGAGCGTGCATCCAGCCACTGGCGGCCTGAGCATACGGTGCCTGCAACGCGACAGCACTGCTTGAGTCGGCTGTCACGTGGGCCGCCAGACGCGCTGCTGCGGAGTTCGCCGGCGCGACGGCAGCTGAGGTGATGGATGGTGGCGCCACCTCGCCAACGTTTTCGAGGAAGCGCCAATGCAACAACCAACGCGTGCTGGTCACGCACCTTCGCGCCCGCTCGCATTGCCCGGCGAGGAGAGGCGTGGCGGTCAGGCCGCCAGATTGTGGCGGCGCAGTCTGGCTTCGAACACCACGGCGCCGTCCTCGTTGCGCGCCTGCAGCGTGCCGCCGTGTGCCTTGACGAATTGGTCGGCGATGAACAGGCCCAGTCCCAGCCCCTGGCTGGCATGGAAGCTGGCCTTGAACGGTTCGAACAGGCGCGGCATCAGGCTGTCGGGAATGTTGCCGGCGTTGCGTACCGATAGGCGCATCGTGTCGTGTTCGCGTCCATCCAGGTGTACCTGCACCGGGTGGCGGCCGCCGTGCAACACCGCGTTGCCGACCAGATTGGACACGACCTGCGCCAGCCGGTCGCCATCGCCTTCGCCATCCAGGTCGCCTTCGGTGCGTAGGTCGATGGTGGTGTGCGGATTGGCCTGCGCCACTTCGCCCACGACACTGTGCACCACCTCGCCGAGGTTGCACGGGCCGAACTGCATCGGCAGGCCATCGGTACGCAGGCGCGAGAAATCCAGCAGTTGCCCGACCATGCGCGACATGCGGTGCGCACTGTGTTCCAGATGCTCCAGCGTGCGCGCAGCCGAACTGGCCGCATCGACGTCCAGGCCGAGCTTGTCCGCGCACAGCAGGATCACCGACAGCGGCGTGCGCAAGTCGTGGGTGAGCACCGCCATCATCGTTTCGTTGAGCGTCAGCGCGCGTTCCAGCGAGGCATTGCGTGCCTTGAGCAGTCGTCGCTGCTGGTACAACTCGATGAACACGTTGACCTTGCTCAGGATCACGTGCGGCTCGATCGGCTTGTGCAGAAAATCTACCGCGCCGGTTTCGTAGCCCTGGAAGGCACGCATCGGATCGTTCGGTGAGGCGGTCAAGAAAATGATCGGCACATGCCGGGTGCGCTGCGACCCACGCATCAACTCCGCCAGCGAAAAACCGTCCATTTCCGGCATGTGGACATCCAGCAGCGCCAATGCCACATCGTGTTCGAGCAACAGTTCCAGTGCTTGCGCACCGGATGCGGCAGACAGCACGCGGATGCCGTCGCGTTGCAGCAGCGCTTCCATCGCCACCAGATTCTGCGGCACATCGTCCACGATCAGGACCTTGGCCTGTTCGGTGTCGTCGCTGCTTGCAGCCAGGCCGGTCGCGGTGATGTTCATGCGTGAAAGGCTTCCAGTCGGGTGCAGATGGCCTGCAAGGTGAGTACCGCATCGGCGCCGGCGTGGGCGAGGGCGGCGGCGGGCATCAGCGACGCGACGGCGTCATCGGGGCGCTGGATCCAGGCGGTACCGCCGACAGCGCGCACCGCCGCCACACCGGCGCTACCATCGGTGCTGGCACCGGTGAGCAGGATCGCCAGCAGGCGCGCGCCGAACACGTCGGCAGCCGACTCGAACAAGGGGTCGATCGCCGGGCGAGAAAACAACACGGGCGCATCCATCGACAACGCCAGGCTGTCGCGGGTTTCCACCAGTAAGTGGTAGTCGGGCGGGGCGACAGTGACGGTGCCGGCCAGCAGCGGTTGTTTGTCCTCGGCCTCGCGCACCGGCAGCGCGCAGCGCGCATCCAGCAGCTCGGCGATATGGCTGGGACGGTCGCGCGGCAGATGCAGCACGACCAGCATCGGCACCGGCAAACCCGCTGCCAGACCGGACAACAACGCCTGCAAGGCCATCACGCCACCAGCGGATGCACCGATCACGATCGCGTCGAAATCCTGCGCTGCAGACAAGCGGTTCATGCGGCCTTCCGATACAGGCGTTGCTCGCGTGCGCAGGGTTCGAAGGCCTGCGCATGCGCGCCGAATTGCAGCGATTCCTTGCTACCCAGTCCGAGAAAACCGCGATGCACCAGCGCATCGTAGAACAATCCCACCGCACGGTCCTGCAACGTGCGGTTGAAATAGATCAGCACGTTGCGGCACGACACCAGGTGCACTTCGGAAAACACCGTGTCGGTGGCCAGGCTGTGATCGGCGAACACGATATTGCGCTTCAAGCGCCTGTCGAGCACGGCACCGTTGTACGCGGTGGTGTAGTAGTCCGACAGCGATGTGCGGCCGCCGGCGTCCAGATAATTGCGACTGAACTGCGCAATACGATCGATGCCGTAGGCACCGGCTTCGGCCAGGCTCAGCGCCTCGGGGTTGATGTCGGTGGCATAGATCACCGACTTTTCCAGCAGGCCTTCTTCGTGCAGCAGGATGGCCAGCGACCAGACTTCTTCACCGGTACTGCAGCCGGCTACCCAGAGTTTGATCGAGGGATAGGTCCGCAACACCGGCACCGCATGCTCGCGCAGCACGCGGAAATATGCCGGGTCGCGGAACATCTCCGACACCTGCACGGTGAAGAACTGCATCGCCTGCGCAAAGGTGTCCGGCTCGTGCAGAAGCCGGTGTTGCAGATCGGCCACGCGTGCGCACTCGAAACGCGCCATGGCGTGGCGCATGCGCCGCCGCAACGATGACACCGCATAGTCGCGGAAATCGTAGTGATAGCGCTGGTACACCGCTTCCAGCAGCACGCGCAGTTCCAGATCGAACAGCTCCACCGGAGTCATTGCCGCGAACACCACACACGGCACAGCGACACCAGCTTGTCCACATCGATGGGCTTGGCGATGTAGTCGTTGGCACCGGCTTCCAGGCAGCGTTCGCGGTCGTCGGCCATGGCCTTGGCGGTCAGCGCGATGATGGGCAGGTCCTGCCATTGACGGTTCGCACGGATCTGCTGCATCGCGGTGATGCCATCCATCTCCGGCATCATGATGTCCATCAGCACCAGGTCCACCTCGTGTTTGGCCAGGTGCTCTAGCGCCTCGCGGCCATTGCGTGCGATCTGCAAGGTGACGCCCAGCGGTTCGAGCACGCTGGACAGCGCGAAGATATTACGTACGTCGTCTTCGGCCAGCAGCACGGTGGCGCCGTCCAGCACCGCATCGCGGCGGCGCGCTTCGCGCAGCAGGCGTTGCTGATCGCTGGGCAACGAGGCTTCCACGCTGTGCAGGAACAGCGTTACCTCATCGAGCAGGCGCTCCGGCGAGCGCACGCCCTTGATGATGATGCTCTTGGAATACCGACGCAGGCGTTGTTCTTCATCGCGGGTGAGCGCACGCCCGGTGTAGACGATCACGGGTGGAAAGGCGACCGCATCGTTGCAGGCCATGCGTTCGAGCAAGTCGTAGCCACTGCCGTCGGGCAAGGTGAGATCGGTGACCATGCAATCGAAGGTGGAGCCTGCCAACTGCTCCATCGCCTCGGCAATGCTGCCGACCGCGACGATGTCCAGCTGGTCGCGCGCCAGCAGCAATTGCAAATTCGCACGCAATGCGCTGTCGTCTTCGACGATCAACAGACGGCGCACCGCGCGCGCATTGGTGTCTTCCAGCTGGCGAATCGCATCGGCCAGCAACTCGCGGGTGGCCGGCTTGATCAGATAGCCCACCGCGCCAAGCTCCAGCGCAATCTGGCTGCGTTCCAGCGCGGACACCACGTGCACCGGAATGTGGCGCGTCGCCGGGTCGCGCTTGAGACGTTCGAGCACGCTCAGACCGGATGCGTCGGGCAGGCCGATGTCGAGCAGGATGCCGCTGGGGCGTAGTTCGGCGGCAAGACGCAGGGCTTCTTCTGCATTGGGAGCTACCACGCAATCGAAATCGAGTTCGTGGGCCAGGTCCACCAGCGCCTGCGCAAAGCGGGTGTCGTCTTCCACCGCCAGGATCAGGCGGCCAGGACGACGACGTTGGTCGCGATCATCGTCGGCGCGCTGGATCGGTGACGCGTTGGACGATGCGATCGGCAGCGGGGCGATGTGGGCCGCCGCAAGAGAATGCGCGCCGGAGTGCGCAGCCGTCGACATGCCGCCGCGCTGCAGCACGGAGCCGCCTGTTGCCGAATGCGCTGCCGATGCGGCGGCGTGCGCAGCTGCAGCGGCAGCGCCGATCGCTTCCGCAGGTGCGCCCGTGGTGGGCAATTCCAGCGTAAAGCAACTACCGCGGCCCGTCTCGCTGTCCACCGTGATGCTGCCGCCCATGCGTTGCGCCAGGTCGCGCGAAATCGACAAACCCAGCCCGGTGCCGCCGTAGCGGCGGCGCGTGCTGCCATCGGCCTGACGGAACGCTTCGAAGATCACTTCGTTCTGTTCGCGCGCGATGCCGATGCCGGTATCGGTCACTGCAAAGCGCACCCGGCCCTGCGCATGCGCCTGGACCGACAGGCTGACCTTGCCGTGTTCGGTGAACTTGATTGCGTTGGCCAGCAAATTCTTGAGGATCTGTTGCAGGCGCTGGTGATCGACAACCAGCTGCACCGGCGCACCGGTATCGGCTGCGATCTCCAGTGCCAGGCCCTTCTGCCGCGCCAGCGGTTCGAAGGTTTCGCGCAGGCGTTGCAGCACCGAACTGGTGTCGACAGTGTCGTCTGCCAGTTCCACGTGCCCGGCTTCGATCTTGGATAGGTCCAGGATGTCGTTGATCAGCGTTAGCAGGTCGTTGTTGGACGACAGGATCGCCTGTGCGTACTTCACCTGATCGGCGCTAAGCGTGCCGTCCTTGTTGTCGGCCAGCAGCTTGGCCAGGATCAACGCGCTGTTGAGCGGGGTGCGCAGCTCGTGTGACATGTTGGCCAGGAATTCGGACTTGTAGCGCGAGGCGGTGGCCAGCTCGTTACCATTGCGCACCAGCTGACCTTGCGCAATCAGCAGCGTCTGCTTCTGCGCTTCCAGTGCTTGGGTGCGCTCTTCCAGCTGCACGTTGGTCTGTTCCAGTTCTGCCTGCTGCACTTCCAGATCGCTTTGCGATTGCTGCAGGCTGCGGCTCTGTTCTTCCAACTCCTCGTTGGCAACGCGCAGCTCTTCCTGCTGGGTTTGCAGTTCTTCGCTCTGTCGCTGCGTTTGTTCCAGCAACGCCACCAACTGCGTGCGCAGCAATGCGGTGCGCAGGGCCAGTCCGATATTTTCGCCGCAACGTGCCAACAGTTCCTGCTCGCGCGAGTCAGCGGTGCGTGGGTCGGTCACGCGACCGAGCTCGATGATGCCGATCACCAAGCCATCGGCGGTGACCGGCGCCAGCAGCAGCTCCTGGCAGCCGCTCTGGCCCAGTCCGGAGGCGATCTGCAGATGCCCGGCTTCCACGCCGCGGATGCGCCGCACCGTGGCACCGTGCAGCACTTCGCCAAGTTGGCCGGCAGTGGTTGGCAGCGTCTGCGGTAGATCGGGCGGCAGCGCCGCACCGCCGGTGAGTCGCAGGCGTTCGCCTTCGATGCGATACAGCGCGCCGATTTGCGCATCCAGCGTCTGGCACAGTGCGCGCACCGCCGCGTCGGCCAATTCCTGCGGCGCCTGGTCGCCGCGCAAACTGGCCTCGACGGTATTTTCTGCCTGCTGCAGCCACAGCGCGAATTCGGACTGCCGGCGTGCGCGGATCGCCTGCATCACCACCAGCGCCATCGCCAGAAACGACACGCCGCCAATGCTGCGGTTGACCGATGAAAAACTCGAATTGGTGCTCGGTGGTGCCAGCTCAAAGCCGATCGCCAGTAAAACGCACGACAACACGCCCACGATGAGCGGCACCTGCATGCGGTTCTGAAACACCGTGACGCCTACCGCCACGAAGTAGGTCAGCCACACCGCATACCCGAGCGGGGTGACCAACTCCATGCCCAGCGTGCCAGCCATCAAGGCCCCCGCGATGACCCAGATCCAGCGATCGCGTGTGGTCGAGATGGTGTGCATAAGGCGCGCGGACCAACGGAGAGGGCGGTCATGGTAGCCGATACGTTCACGCACAAATCGCCGCAAATCTGACGTTTTTGCGGCCGGGTTGGCTTGCACGCAACCTTCACGCGCCCATCACTAAGGTCGCGCGCTTTTGAAGGGGAAACATCGCGCGATGGATGCGGAAACGGCCGTCGACAGTGCAGGGCCGCTCTCTTACGCAAGCCGGCAGTGTCAGCTGTTGGTACAGAGCGTGTCCGATTGCGCGATCTACATGCTCGATATCGGTGGCCATATCCGCAGCTGGAACCCCGGTGGCGAGCGGATCAAGGGCTACAGCGCAAACGAAGTAATCGGTACGCATTTCTCGCGGTTTTATCTGCCGGAGGATGCGCAACGCGACGAGCCTAGCCGCAATCTTGAGATCGCCAGGCACGAAGGGCGCTTCGCTGCTGAAGGTTGGCGCCTGCGCAAGGATGGCAGCCGGTTCTGGGCCAGCGTGGTGATCGAACCGGTGCTGGAATTCGGCGTGCTGTTGGGGTTTGCCAAGGTCACCCGCGATCTGACCGAGCGGCATGAAGCGCAGCATTTGCTGCAACAGGCGCAGCAGGCATTGTCGCAGTCGCAAAAAGTCGACGCGTTGGGTCGGCTGACGCTAGGCATAGCCCACGATTTCAACAACCTGCTTACGGTGATGGTGACCAGCCTGGATCTGATCGCGCTGCGCACAGGCGAAGATGCACGCACCCGCATGCTGATCGAAGCGGCGCAAACCGCGGTGGACCGCGGCACCTTGTTGACGCGGCAATTGCTCGCCTTTGCGCGCGGGCAACGGTTGAACCCTGAGCGCCATGCCGTCAAAGACATCGTGACGCGTTCGTTGGAACTGTTGCGGCGTGCCTGCCCTTCGGCTGTGGGCTTGTCGGTGCAGTGTGCCGACGTAGTGCCGGATGTGCGTGTAGACCCTGGCCAACTGGAAGCTGCGTTGCTCAATCTGGTCTTCAATAGTTGCGACGCGATGCCCGCGGGCGGCGCCATTGTGTTGATCATTTCTGCCGCTCAGCGAACCGCGCCGTCCGACCCGCAAGGCGTGCAGCGACAGTACGTCGCCATTGCGGTGCGCGATGACGGGCCGGGCATGTCCGCGCACGTGGCGCAACGCGCCAGCGAACCGTTTTTCACTACCAAGGATGTCGGCAAGGGCTCTGGCCTGGGGCTGAGCCAGGTGTATGGCTTGGCATCCCAATCCGGCGGCTTCGTCGCGCTTGAGACCGCACCTGGATGCGGCACCACTGTCACTATGTTTCTCCCGGCCATCAAGGAGGCCGAGCATGACTGAATCCCTTCGCCTACTGATGGTGGAAGACCAAGTAGAACTGCGCGAATTGATCGGCGAAGCGCTGCGCGATGTCGGCATCAGTGTCGACACCGCCAACGATGGCCACAGCGCATTGCGCATGTTGCGCGACAGCGGCCCGTACGATGTGGTGTTTAGCGATATCCGCATGCCCAACGGCATGTCGGGCATCGAATTGAGCGAGCAGGTGGCGCAACTGTTGCCGCAGGCGCGCGTCATCCTGGCCTCGGGCCTTGCCAAGGCGCAGTTGCCGCCGTTGCCGGCTCAGGTCGATTTCCTGCCCAAGCCGTATCGCCTGCGCCAACTCATCGACATGCTCAAGAGCACCGCATCCAGCGTATAAACGCTGGATGCGTGTATTGCGTTTAGCGGCTCTGGTAACGCACCTTGTCGATGGCGACCTCCATCGGTGCAGCCGGCGGATCGGCCACCAGCATGAAGGATTGTTTGACTGCCTGCAGATCCAGATCGTCGAACGCACTGAATGGGATCCTGACCTTGTGCCAGGCGCTATCGCGCACCAAGCTGTACTGGTTGCCGCCAGCGACAAAATCCCTCCAGCTATTGCCGAAACTGGTTTTGATGCCGATCTGTTTTAGCCGAACTCGCTTACACGCGATTACATGGACTCTGCGCCCGTAGCTGGTGTGCTTAAGCGCAGTGCGCATTGCCGACCGCGCTGCATTACAGCGCCGCTCTGCTGAGGATGATCCTGTATCTGCTTGCTCACAGCGCTCAGTGCAGTCCAAGCGCGGTCAGCACCAATAGCTGGAGCATCAACGGCCGCGCCGTCATTGCCAGAAGCTGCGTGCCGCATTGCAATGCGGTACGCAGCAAGTGCGCGGTTTGGATAAGTGCGGCATCATGGCAGCGTGCTTACCAAGCAGATCAGTAACGCCATGATCGCGGCCAGATAGAGCATGCGTCTGAACTAGGCAGCACGGTCACAACACCGCTGGCTGTGCCCACTACGCCGCGCGCCTGAGCAGGCCGTGCGCAGCCACCGCAGGCGATCGCTCACTGCAGCTTGAGCATCACGATCGAATGCGCCGGCAGTGCCACCTGCAATGCCTTGCCTTGCACGCGAGCGCCCTTGAAGACAGCCGGCGCTACGGCACGCGGCTGCGCATAGGTGTTGTACGTGGTGATCGCCGGTGCCGTCAGTATCTGTCCCTCCACCGCACGCAGTGGTAGCCCGTCCACCTGTACGCTGACGCTCGCTGGCGCTATCGCGTCCAGGTTGGTCAGCGCGACATACACATGCCCGTCCTTTGCCCTGACTGCCGAACCATGCACCGCCGGCACATGCGTGTCGCCATGACGGTATTCCGGTGTCTGCAATTGCAGTGGCAGGTGCGTGGCGTCTTGGTAGGGCTTGTAGAGCGCAAACACGTGGTAGGTCGGCGTCAGCACCATTTTGTCGCCATCGGTGAGGATCATCGCCTGTAGCACGTTGACCATCTGCGCGATGTTGGCCATGCGCACACGTTCGGCATGCTGGCTGAAGATGTCGAGGTTAAGAGAGGCCACCAGCGCGTCGCGCAGGCTGTTTTGCTGCTGCAGGAAGCCGGGATTGGTGCCGGGCAGTGGGGCATACCAGGTGCCCCATTCGTCGACGACCAGGGCCACTTTCTTGGCCGGGTCGTATTTGTCCATGATCGCGCTGTGCTTGGTGATCAGCTCGTCCATCAGCAGCGTGCGCGACAGCGTCTGGATCCACGCGGCTTCGTCGAACGTGGTCGAAGAGGCGCGCGGCGGCCATCCACCCGGGATGGTGTAGTAATGCAGGCTCAGCCCATCCATGTACTTGGTGGCCTCGCGCATCATCACCTCGGTCCAGTGGTAATCGTCGTCGCTGGGGCCAGGCGCGATCTTGAGGATCTTCTGGTTGGCCGGCGACTTGACGAAGGTCTGGTAGCGGCGGAACACATCGGCCGCGTATTCCACGCGCATATTGCCGCCGCAGCCCCACACCTCGTTGCCCACGCCGAAATACGGGACCTGCCAGGGCGCGTCGCGGCCATTGGCGCGGCGCTCGTTGGCCAGGCTCGAGCGTGTCGGCGCGGTGATGTATTCGGCCCACTGCGCGATCTCGTCCGGCGCGGCATCGCCCACATTGCCGGCGATATAGGCCTGGGTCCCGAGCAGTTCGGTGAAATCCATGAACTCGTGCGTGCCAAAACGATTGGATTCTTCCACACCGCCCCAGTGCGTGTTGACCCTGATCGGGCGCTTGGCCGGCGTGCCCACGCCATCGCGCCAGTGGTATTCGTCGGCGAAGCAGCCGCCGGGCCAGCGAATATTGGGCACGGCGATGGCTTTCAATGCGGCGACCACGTCGTTGCGGTAGCCACCTGTGTTGGGAATCGACGAATCCTCGCCCACCCATACGCCGCCATAGATGCCGGTACCCAGATGCTCGGCGAACTGGCCGAACAGTTGACGCGACACCTGCGCACCGGGTTGGTTCACGCGTAAGGTGCCGCTTACCTTGACGTCGGCAGCGAAGGCGGGCGGCATGCTGGCAATCGACACGGCGACGAAAACGGCGTTCAACAGCTGCCTGCGCGATGTCCGCAACGCGAGGGAAATCCATTGCATCGGGTTGGTGCTCCTGTGCTGGTCGGTGGTCGGTCGGGTGCTGCTGCGAGGGGGCGCGCCGTCAGCCTAGTGCGGGTGGCGGCACTTTGTATTGCTGCAGCGCGACCAGTGCCGGCGAGCGCGGCAGTCGCTCGACCGCCGTCATCGCTTCGCAGGCAAAGGATGTGCACAGCAGCATGGTCGGCAGCCGCATCGTGCGGCTATGCTCGCAGGCTCCCCTCATCGGCAGGACGATCCATGCAGCGAGTGTTCGGGCAGTTGCCAGGCGGTGTCGAGGTCCACGCGCTCACGTTACGCAGCGAGGCCGATCTCGAAGCGGAAGTGCTCACCTATGGCGGCATTCTGCATACGTTGCGGTTGACCACCGCCCAGGGTGTGGTGCCGTTGGTG
The DNA here is from genome assembly GCF_900092025.1 of Xanthomonas bromi. Taxonomy (GTDB): domain Bacteria; phylum Pseudomonadota; class Gammaproteobacteria; order Xanthomonadales; family Xanthomonadaceae; genus Xanthomonas; species Xanthomonas bromi. The sequence continues at coordinate 8,533 of NZ_FLTX01000041.1, read as the reverse complement.
CTGAACCTGCCGGATCTACCCGCCTACGCTGCCGATGGCGACAGTCTCAATATCCTGGTGGGCCGCTTCGGCAACCGCATCGCTGGTGCGCGTTACACGCTGGATGGCGTCACCCATGTGCTGGCAGCTAATGAAGGGCGCAACCAGTTGCACGGTGGTCTGCACGGTTTCGGGCGACGCGTGTGGAGCGTGCTGGAGCAGGCGCCGGACCACGTGCTGCTGGGCTACGACTCGCCCGATGGCGAAGAGGGCTATCCCGGCAATCTACACGTGCGTGCGCGGCTGCAGCTTCACGGACTCAGCCTGCAGTTGGACTTCGAAGCGCAGTGCGATGCTGCGACTGCGTTGAATCTCACCCATCACCCCTATTTCAACCTGTCCGGCGACCCGCAGCTGCCCGCCGCAGCGCAGGTGCTTCGCGTGCCGGCCGATCGCTATCTGCCGGTGGATGCCGAGTCGATTCCCACTGGCCAGATCGCGTCGGTGGCCGGTACGCCATTCGATTTCCGCCAGGCTGCTGCGCTCGCCGACAACACCGACCGGGCGCATCCACAGATCGTCCTCGGCAAGGGCTACGATCATTGCCTGGTGCTGTCCGCCGACGCGGACTGTGTTGCAGAGTTGTATTCGCCGCACAGTGGCGTGGCGCTACGCATCCGCAGCGATGCCCCGGCGGTGCAGGTGTACGAAGGCCAACATCTGGACGCCCATCACCCCGGACTCGGGCGCGGCGTGTGCCTGGAGCCGCAGGGCTACCCGGACGCGCCCAATCACGCCAACTTCCCCTCCACCATCCTGCGCCCCGGCGAGACCTACCGCCGTCGTATCGTTTATCGCTTCGCCAGCCCCGGCCCGGATCAGTCGTGGGGCGTGGTCAGTGCCGCGCTGGATACCTGAGTAGGGCGTCGAGGATGGAATGCGATTGAGCTACGCAGCTACTGCTTGAAACAGGCATTGCTGCGTTCTGTAACCGCGTAGGCATGGTGTGCACTTGTTAGCTGGGGCGAAATCGGCATGCGCGCATCGCACGCCGATCCACATAGCCGTCAGGTCAGCCTGACTGTCGATAGACGCCGCAATGGCAACGCGAGTCCAGGCATGCGCTCTGACGCGCATCGTCCGCATCGTCGCAGGGATGCCCTATTTTTTATTTCAGTGACATCGACGTGCAGTGATCCAGGGGCGTCACACTCCGGCGTGCCGTCCCACGGCGATGACAGGCGGGATCGCTCCACGCCCACTGTCATCAGCGCGTCTCCAGCACCAGTTCGATGACGAACTTGCTGCCGAAGAACGACAGCACCAGCAACGCCATCGCGGTCAGCGTCCAGTGCACCGCCTTGCTGCCGCGCCAGCCATTGCGCCAGCGGCCAATCAGCAGCGCCCCGAACACGATCCACGACAGGATGCTGAGCACGGTCTTCTGCAGCAGCCGTTGCGCCAGGAAATCCTGCACGAACAACAGGCCGGTCAGCAGGGTCAGGCTCAGCAATACGAAGCCCACCGTGATCGTGCGGAACAGCAGCGTTTCCAGCTCGGTCAACGGTGGCAGTGCGCGCAGCCAGGTGTGGAAATCGCGGCGACGCAACGCGCGTTCCTGCAGCCACAGCATGATCGCCAGCAGCGCCGCGATGCCCAGCGTGGCATAGGCCAGCAAGGCCAGCCACGCATGCAATTCGAGCCGCCAGCCCAGATCCGAGCTGGGCTCGTGGCCGTAGGCGTGATAACTGGCCAGCAGGATCGCCGAGAGCGGAAACACCACCACGCCCACCGCCGCCATCCGCCCGCGGCCGCCGAACACTGCCGTCAGCGCCGCCATGCCAAGCCCGCACAATGACAGCGCCGCAAAGAAATGCATGTCCGGCCCGCCGGCGGTGCGCACGGCCACCAGCACGTGGTAACCGGTGTGCAGCGCCACTGCGGCCAACGCAGGCGCCAGCCAGCGCGCAGGTGCCTGGTTGCCATCGCGCAACACTGCCCGGGTGAGCAGCGCCGTGGCCAACAGATACAGGGCGAACGCAATGAGAACGAGTGTCATCGTGGAAGTTTCGCATATTGGCGGGGCGAGGATTGGGGATTGGGGAAGCGCTATTCGGAAAGCAGAAGCCGTGGGTCGCCAGAGGTGAGGTGGCGACTGTCAGCGGAGCGACCGTGGGCTGGGTGTGACCTTTAGCGCGGCTAACAAAACGTCGCGCGCGGTCGTCAGGTTCGTGCGGTTGGCGCATAGGATCCGGAGTGTGCAAGTGGCACACACCAATTCCGAGCACCGATCGCGCCTGCCTGGCGGCCGCGCAGGTGTTTTGTTAAACGCTCTTAACCGTGTTGTGCTGGTGGCTGCGCAGCCTGGCCGGCTCGGGCACGATCAGGCCGGGTAGGGAAGTGGCCCGGGCCGGCCAGGCCGGGGCAGGCCGCCAGCCGGTGCCGCTATAATCGGCACCCGTTTCCCCTTACGCGGTCCTTTGCGCATGTTCGAGTCCCTTACCCAACGTCTTTCCGGCACCATGGAGCGCCTGCGCGGCCGCGGCCGCCTGACCGAGGAGAACATCCGCGAAGCCACCCGTGAGGTCCGCATTGCGCTGCTCGAAGCCGACGTCGCATTGCCGGTTGTGCAGGCGCTGATCGAGCGCATCAAGGTGCGCGCCGTGGGCCAGGAAGTGCTGAAGTCGCTGACGCCGGGTCAGGCGCTGATCAAGATCGTCCGCGACGAGCTGACCGCCGTCATGGGCGCCGCCGCGGCCGACCTCAACCTCAATGTACCGGCGCCAGCCATCATCCTGATGGCCGGCCTGCAGGGTGCGGGCAAGACCACCACGGTCGGCAAGCTCGCCAAGCACCTGAAGGAAAAGCGAAAGAAAAAAGTCATGGTGGTCTCGGCCGACGTCTACCGCCCGGCCGCGATCGAGCAGCTCAAGACCCTGGCCGAACAGGTCGGCGTGTTGTTCTTCGCCTCCGATGCGTCGCAGAAGCCGGTCGACATCGTGCGCGCCGCCATCAGCGATGCGCGCAAGTCCTTCGCCGACGTGCTGCTGGTCGATACCGCCGGCCGCCTGGCGATCGATCAGGCGATGATGGACGAGATCAAGGCGCTGCATGCCGCGGTCAACCCTACCGAAACCCTGTTCGTAGTCGATGCGATGACCGGCCAGGATGCCGCCAACACCGCCAAGGCCTTCGGCGAGGCGCTACCGCTGACCGGCGTGGTGCTGACCAAGACCGACGGCGACGCCCGCGGCGGTGCCGCGCTGAGCGTGCGCTACATCACCGGCAAGCCGATCAAGTTCGTCGGTACTGGCGAAAAGACCGATGGGCTGGATGTGTTCCATCCGGACCGCGTCGCCAGCCGCATCCTGGACATGGGCGATGTGCTGTCGCTGGTGGAGCAGGTCGAGCACAGCGTCGATCAGGAAAAGGCCGCCAAGCTGGCCGCCAAGGTCGCCAAGGGCAAGAAGTTCGACCTCAACGACATGAAGGAGCAGCTGGAGCAGATGCAGAACATGGGCGGCATCCATGGGCTGATGGACAAGCTGCCCGGCATGGGCCAGATCCCGGACAACGTCAAGCAGCAGGTCACCGGCAAGGAAGTGCCGCGCATGATCGCCATCATCAATTCGATGACCAAGAAGGAGCGCCGCAACCCGGCCCTGCTCAACGGCTCGCGTCGCGCCCGCATCGCGCGCGGCTCGGGCATGCAGCCGGCCGACGTCAACAAGCTGATGAAGCAGTACCAGCAGATGGAAAAGATGATGGGCAAGCTGGCCGGCGGCGGCATGAAGGGCCTGATGCGCAACATGAAGGGCATGATGGGCGCCATGGGCGGCCGCGGCGGCATGCCGTTCCGCTGAGATCGCATCGCCACTGCGTCAGGTGCGCAATTTTGCAGGCGCGCGTGGCCTGCATTCACCTCGTCTGCTTATTCGCTTGATTGCGACGCCCGACAGCCGGTCGTCGCGCTTGAGAGCTGAATGAGATGTAGGCCTTCCTGTTCAGATGTAGAGGGCGGCCATCGCCGCCGCTCTCGACGCGCTGACCTCTGCGCCACGGCGGGCCCGGCAGCACCAGACTTGTAGCAAGCGCCTGCATCGCCATCGAACATCGCAGGTACCATGAGCCATCCCATAGCTGCCGATGGTGTTGATGAGCAGATCTTCGAACATGGATGTCTTCCAGCAGCGCTTCGGGCTGCGCCTGCCGATCCTGCTCAGTCCCATGGCCGGTGCCTGCCCGGTGCCGTTGTCGGCGGCGGTCGCCAATGCCGGTGGCATGGGCGCGATGGGCGCGGTGTTGTCGCAGCCGCAGGACATCGTGACGTGGATGGCCGCCTTTCGTGAGGTGAGTGCGGGCCCTGCACAGATCAATCTCTGGATTCCTGACCCGGCGCCCGCGCGCAGTGCGGAAGCGGAGGCGCGTGTGCGTGCGTTTCTCGCGCAATGGGGCCCACTAGTTCCCGAGTCGGCAGGCGACGCGGCGCCGGCCGACTTCGATGCACAGGTCGAGGCTGTGCTCGCTGCGCGCCCGGCGGTGGCGTCCTCGATCATGGGCGTATTTCGTCCTGACCAGGTGGCGCGATTGAAGGCCGCTGGCATCGCCTGGTTCGCCTGCGCCACGACCTTGCAGGAGGCGCGCGCGGCACAGGACGCCGGCGCCGATGCGGTGGTTGCGCAGGGCGCGGAAGCCGGCGGCCATCGCGGCGCGTTCGATGCCGGCCAGGCCGAGCGCCAGATGACCGGTTTGTTCGCGCTGGTGCCGCGCCTGGTCGACCACCTGGACATCCCGGTCATTGCCGCTGGCGGCATCGCCGATGCGCGCGGCATCGCTGCCGCGATGTCGCTGGGCGCAAGCGCGGTGCAGATCGGCACCGGCCTGCTGCGCACGCCCGAGGCCGCGCTACCGAGTGCCTGGGCCGACGCTCTGGCCCAGGCCGAACCGGAACAGACCCAGCTCACCCGCGCATTTTCAGGGCGACTCGGCCGTGCGTTGGCAACGCCTTATGTGCAGGCCGCCAACGCTGCGGATGCCCCGCCGCCGGCACCGTATCCGGTGCAGCGCGCGCTGACTGCGCCGATGCGCCAGGCCGCCGCCCGCGACAATTGCCTGGACGCGATGCAGGCCTGGGCCGGCCAATCGGCGTGGATGGCGCCCGCGCAGCCGGCCGGCGAACTGGTCACGCAGTGGTGGACGCAGGCGCACGCACTGTTATGTCGATGATCTTCTGCAACGGCGCACCGGCGAGCGCGCAACAGCTGGGTGCTGCGGCGCTGATCAACTACGGCCATTTCACCACGCTGCAGGTGCGTGGCGGTGCCACGCTGGGGCTGGACCTGCATCTGCAGCGGCTGCAGGAAGGCAGCCGCGCGCTGTTCGGCCAGGAACTGGAAACAGACCAGCTGCGGCTGCAATTGCACGCTGCGCTGGTGGCATCGGCCATGGCCGATGCCAGCCTGCGCGTCACCGTGTTCGCGCCCGATTACGATTTGCGCGACCCCTTGCGCGAGCTCGCGCTGGATGTGCTGGTTGCCATCTCGCCGCCGGCGGACATGCCCGAGACCGGGCTGCGCGTGCAGGTGACCGATTACGTACGCGAGCGGCCGGAACTCAAGCATGTCGGCACGTTTCCGCTGCTGCACCTGCGCCGGCTGGCCATGCAGGCCGACCATGACGATGTGGTGCTGCAGGATCGGCAGGGGAGGGTGCTGGAGGGCGCGTTCTGGAATCTGGGATTGTGGGAGCGCGGCGGGGTGGTGTGGCCGCAAGGTCCGGCGCTGCTGGGGACCCGGCAGCAGCTGTTGCAGTCCGGGCTGAAGACGCTGGGCATCGCCCAGATCAGCCGCCCGGTGGAGCTAAGCGAGCTGGACCGTTTCGATGGCGCGTTCGCCTGCAATGCGCGCGGGCAGCAGGCCATCGTGGCGCTGGGGTCGGCACGTTGGGGGCCGCACGCCGCGCAACTGCCGCTGCTGGAGCGGGCCCTGCAAACCCATGCCTGGCAAGCGATCTGAGCGATTTGGCGGCGTGGCGCTGGGCGGCTTGGCTTCGGCATCGGGGGCCGCTATAATCGCCGGCTTACCGCGCCACTCTGGCGACTGGGCAACTCAGGAAAACCACACCATGGTCAAGATTCGACTGACCCGCGGCGGCGCCAAGAAGCGTCCGTTCTACCACATCATCGTGACCGACGTGCGCAGCGCGCGCGACGGCCGCAACATCGAGCGCGTGGGTTACTACAACCCGGTTGCGCAGGGCGCCGAACCGCGCATCGTGCTCGATACCGCCCGTGTCGACCATTGGGTCGGCAACGGTGCACAACTCACCGACAAGGTGCGCAACCTGTACCGCGAAGCCAAGTCACAGGCCGCTGCGGCCTGATCTTGCGGGCCGGGCGTCGCCGCCTGGCCCAGAGTCGACACAGATGAAGCCGACCGAGCGCCGCATCCTGTTAGGCAGGATAGTTGGCGCTTTTGGTGTCAAGGGCGAGCTCAAGCTCGAATCCTGGACCGAGCCGCGTAGTGCGATCTTCCGGTATCAACCGTGGATCGTGCGCGCGCCATCGGGGCAGGAAACGGTCGTGAGCGGCGTGCGTGGGCGCGACCAGGGCAAGAACCTGATTGCGGTGTTCCCGGACGTGACCGACCGCGATACGGTCGAGGCGATGCACGGGACCGAGATCTACGTCGCGCGCAGCGCGTTGCCGCCACCCAAGCCCGACGAGTACTACTGGGTGGATCTGGAAGAGCTGCAGGTGGAAACCGTCGAGGGCGTCAAGCTCGGCACGGTGTCGCATCTGTTTTCCACCGGGTCCAACGATGTGGTCGTCGTGCGCGGCGATCGCGAACGGATGATCCCGTTCGTGTTGCCGGAGTTCGTCAAATCGGTGGATTTCGAGGCCAATCTGATCGTGGTCGACTGGGATCCGGATTTCTGATCGAAGCGGTGCGTCGGCTTCGCTCTTGCTCTACCCATTCCCCAATCCCGATTCCCGATTCTTACGTGCGCATCGACGTCATCAGCCTGTTCCCCGAGTTCATCGCGCAATGCGCGGCGTTCGGCGTGGTCGGGCGGGCGCAGGAGCGCGGGTTGCTGGAGCTGCAGGGCTGGAATGCGCGTGACCATGCGCAGGGCAATTACCGCCGGGTTGACGATCGTCCGTTCGGTGGCGGGCCCGGCATGGTGATGTTGATCGAGCCGTTGCGGGCCTGTCTGGACGCGGTGCAAGCCGCCGATCGGCGGCCGGCACCGGTGATCTACCTCAGCCCGCAGGGGCTGCCGCTCACGCAATCGCTCGCACGCGAGCTGGCGCAGTTGCCGCGCATGGTCTTGCTGTGCGGGCGCTATGAAGGGGTGGACGAGCGGTTTCTGGCGCAGGCGGTGGATATGGAAATCTCCATCGGCGACTACGTGTTGTCCGGTGGCGAGTTGGGCGCCGCAGTGGTGGTGGATGTGGTGACGCGCTTGCAGGACGGGGTGTTGAACGACGCCGAATCTGCAGCGCAGGACAGTTTCGAAGGGCCGCAGGGCCTGCTGGATTGCCCGCACTACAGCCATCCGTCGACCCATGCCTGGGGCGATGTGCCGGATGTGCTGCGGTCGGGTAATCACGCCGCCATCGCGCGCTGGCGCCGGCAGCAGTCGCTGGGCCGGACCTGGCTGCGTCGCCCGGACCTGCTGGACGAGGCCGGGTTGGACAAGAACGATCGCCGTCTGTTGGACGAGTTTCGCCGCGAACTCGACCCTGGCGACGATAAACCCGGCGACAAGAAATAGAGGGCTTCCCCCTAGCTCTTGCAAGATTGATTGGGGTACAATATGCGGCTTGCTGGCCAGCCTTGCGTCTGGCCCTCTTACGAATCTCGAGCAATCGCCGTGCGGCGACTGCCGGTCCAATATCACCAGACACGCGGTGCCCATCATGAGCAAACTCAACAAGACCATCCTGGCTGACTTCGAAGCCGCCCAGATTCAGCGCAAGCTGCCGGAATTCAACCAGGGCGACACCGTTGTGGTGAACGTCAAGGTGAAGGAAGGCAACCGCGAGCGCGTGCAGGCCTATGAGGGCGTCGTGATCGGTACCAAGAATGCCGGCCTGAACTCCGCTTTCACCGTGCGCAAGATTTCGCACGGCTTCGGCGTCGAGCGCGTGTTCCAGACCCACAGCGCCGTCATCGACTCGGTCGAAGTGAAGCGCCGCGGTAAGGTCCGCGCCGGCAAGCTGTACTACCTACGTGGCCTGGAAGGCAAGGCTGCCCGCATCAAGGAAGATCTGGCCGCCGCTGCACAGGCCAAGGCCGCTCGCCAGGCTGCTGCCAAGGCCGAGTAAGTCACACTGGCGGGCTTGTTCCGCCACTGCCAAACAGCCGCCTTCGGGCGGCTGTTTGCGTTTGTGGGAATGCATGTTCGGTGCGGTGCACATGGATCATGCAATCCGCTTTAGGGAATCCTTAAAGCGACCGCGTGTGCTCGATCGGGAATGGTCGAGAGGCGGAGCTTAGGCTGCCCGGGTTTCATGACAGTTTCTGGAGCGTGCGCCGAGATAACTGTTTCT
>NZ_FLTX01000109.1 GCF_900092025.1 Xanthomonas bromi | reverse complement strand
GGTCAACTTGGGATATGGCCTACCGCTCTTCCCCGAATCTGTGTGCGTCGAATGCATGCTCAAGGCAGCGGCTAACGGCTCACCGTTTGCGGCACTGCAATGAGCGAATTTTTCTTTGCCAACACGCCTGCTGACGATCAACAGCTAGCGCGGTTGGCCGATGCACTGATGTTGCATGATGCACCCGCCGGGCGGCTTTGGGCACTGATCGATGTTGCCCTGGTCGGAGCCGAGCGGTTCGGCGCTTTCAGAAAACGCATGAAGTTTCAAACCTACAATGCGTTGGCCGAATCCTCGCTGGTGGCATTTGGTCAGCATGCCCCGCATTTTCTGGAATGCCCGGAAGATCAGGAAGCGCTCCACGACACCATCCGGCAGTTGTACCGTTTTGCCGGAAGCGCAACGGCGGTGAGTTGGCTGTGGAGCGATCAATCACGCATTACGTTGCAGCGAATGGCGGGTTATTTGGCCAAGGTCCAGATAGAAGACAAAAAAGCGCCTGTGCATTGTCGTTTCGCCGATACGCGGGTCCTCCCGCACTTGTTGCAGGTGCTGACGCCAATCCAGAGCTTACCCGTCCGCGATGCGGTGTCCGCCTGGTACTGGCTGGGGCGCGAAGCCGGTACGGAAGCATGGCGTCCGCACGACACCGTAGCGGATGGCGCTGGCCCGGCACCTGCACCCCTGAGGCTATCGATCGGTCAATTCCGTGCGATGCAGGTGGCTGCTGAGCCCGATGCATTGTTTTCGTCGCTGCTCGACAAGACTCCGGAGCTTGTGCCGGCTGACGATAGAGGCCAATTCCATCGCCTCATCCAACAGCTCTTGCAGACGGCAAACGCGCTCTCACTCAGCACGCAGCAGGATCGTCTCCAGTTCGTGACCCTCAGTTTTTCTTGCGGAAACGACTTTTATGAAATTCCTGCCCTGCAGCCGGTGTGGAACTCAATTGCCCAGCACAAGATCGGTCTTTGCGATTCGATGCGCTCGTGGGGCGATGCCATCTGGAACGCCCTTGAAGCCCGTCGAGATCGAATCGGTGCCTGATAGTCACAAGCACCGGCGCAGTCGGCCTGCAAAGACCAGGCGCGGCCTGCTGCATCGCATGGTGCCTGGGCTGTCCCGCGTACTACTGCTGTGCGCGTTGCTGCCGCTTGGCGCCTGCTCCAAGCCCGCGGGCGAGCAGGCAGACGGCGGGATGGCAACAGCCAATATCAGCCCTTATAACCACACTGGTGACCACATTGGTCAGCTCTATGTAAACGGTCAGTGGGGAGGAAACTCCTACGCCTACGGCGGCGGGGGAACTTTTGTCTGCTGCATCAGCTATCCAAGAAAATGGAAGCCGGATCTTGTTGCAAAGGTTAAATGGACTACGTCAAGTTCAAATCCATCTGATCCTCGTGTACTGACATGGCACGAAAAGGTTGTACCGATCGAGCGCTATGAGAAAAGCGGAACACGATTAAACGTCCATTTTTTACCCAACAACGACGTCCGCCTCATTATCTGGAATGGTGCATCAGGGACAGAGGGCTACCCTGGTCCGCCACCGCCAGAGGCTCCGCCGGACTGGCCGCCGTGGGAACATGCGCAATCCGGTCAGGACCCGCCGCTTGCGCCACCCAAAGCTCCCCGGCGCTGACCCTTCATCAGTCGCTGCAACCGCATCGCAGCATCGATCTGATTCCACACCGAGGTTGGACGCGTTTTATCTTGTAGAAGTAGTATTCAAACACCTTGCCAGGTCACCTTCCTGTATTTATGAACATGATGACGAGATGAGCGCCGATCACATTCCACCGCATTCCATATCCGCCCCCGGCCACCGCGCTGCCAAGCATGGCAAGGAAGATGGCCGCTCCAGGCTTGACGTCGTGCGCTGGCTGTCAACGCTGCTGCTGTTGAGCGTGCTGCTGCCGCTCGGCGCCTGCTCCAAGCCTGCAGGCGAGCAGGCAGACGGCGGGATGGCAACAGCCAATATCAGCCCTTATAACCACACTGGTGACTATATCCATCAGCTATATATTGATGGACAGTGGGGTGGGAATTCATATGCCTACGGCGGCGGCGGCAGTTTTGTGTGCTGCATTACCTATCCTCGACAGTGGCATCAAGGACTCAAGGCCAAGGTTCGGTGGACGACATCTAGTTCGAATCCGAACGCAACGTCAGAAGAAGGTAAGCCGACATGGCACGAAAAAATCGTACCGATCGAGCGCTATGAGAAAAGCGGCACCACCTTGAACGTACATTTCCTGCCTGAAGGACAGGTGCGCCTGCTCATCACGAACTTGAGTGCCGGTCATCCCGACTATCCTGGTCCGCCACCGCCAGAGGCTCCGCCGGACTGGCCGCCGTGGGAGCATGCGCAATCCGGGCAGGACCCGCCGCTGGCGCCACCCAAGCCGCCTGAACCTTGAACATTACCTGCGCCGCAAGCCGCACCGCCACATCGCAAGGAGACAGACATGGCATTTAGACAGGGGTGGTACCAGACCCGCCGCGAGACCGGCGGCCCCAACGAAGGCCGGGTGCATTGCCGTTATTTCGTGGATGCGTCGACCTACAGTGCGCAGTGCATCGTAGAGGCCAACGGCGCGCAAATCCTGACATGGCAGGCGCAGGACCCCGCGCACTACCGCAAGGCTGCCTGGTCGAGCGAGTATGTGGCGCTGGCCAGTGCCAAGCCGGGCGACTGGTGGGACAACCCGGCGACATCTGCAGGCTACAACCCCGACATTCCCGGGGATTACTCGCGTGAAAAGCGCAAGCCGACCGCCCGCGAATTGTGCCAGCGTGCCAGCCATGTCGATCCGGCCGCCACCGATGGGCTGCAGTGCAACAAGGAGATCCATGTCGGCATCTTCTTCGATGGCACCAATAACAACATGGAGCGCGACCGCCCGCTATTGGGGCATTCCAATATCGTCAGCCTGTTCGATGCGCACAAGGACGACCGGAAGACCTGTTTCCGCTACTACATCCCCGGGGTCGGCACGCCCTTCAGGCAGATTTGTGAAATGACCGAGTCCGATGACGGGAAGGCCTTTGCCAGCGGTGGCGAATCGCGCATCTACTGGGCCATGCTGCTGGTCTATAACGCCGTCTGCCGTGCAGCCACTAGCGCAGATTTATTGCAGGAAGCCGAGATGACCCAACTGGTCACCAGCTACGGCGGCGGGTTGAAGACGGCCTGGCACCTGGGCAACGACAAGACGCGCACGGTGCTGCACGGCGTGCATCAGCGCCTGCTCACGGCGGTGGAAGGGCGGCGCCCCACCGTGCTGCGCCTGAACCTGTCGGTGTTCGGTTTTTCCCGTGGCGCTGCGCAGGCACGCACCTTCTGCAACTGGCTGCAGGAGGCCACCGGGGGCGTGGTGGGCACGGCCACGCTCAGGCTGCGCTTTGTTGGCCTCTTCGACACCGTGGCCTCGGTCGGCCTGGCCGACTCCTCGCCGGTGGGGACCGGCTTCATGGATTGGGCCGACGGCACGATGGAAATCCAGGGGGTCGAACGTGGCCTGCACTACGTAGCGGCGCATGAAATCCGCCGCTCGTTCCCGTTGTCCACCGCGCGCGGCCAGGGGGGCAGTGCAGTATCGGGGCTGAGCGAGTACATCTATCCGGGCGCGCATTCGGATCTGGGCGGTGGCTACTCACCGGGTGACCAGGGCAAGGCGGCCGGAGCGCGCGCCAAACTGCTGTCGCAGATACCGCTTAACGATATGCATTTTGAAGCTATAAATGCTGGAAGTGAACTTAAGCGCAAAGATCAGCTTCCGTTGGAAATCAAGGCAGATTTCTTGGTGGACGAGGGCCTTGATTCTGCATTCTCCGCTTACACCCAATGGACCACCCAACTCGACGAAAAGGCCGATGACGTGGCCTCGCGCGCCAAGGCCGAGGTGGATGGACGCATGCAATACCACATGCAGTTGTACTGGCGTTGGCGCGCAAGCAAGCAAACCGACGCGCAGTTCAAGCAGATGGTGAGCTATCGCACGGCCAGCGCTCAGGACAAACAGGACCTGTGGGAGGCCGAGGGAGACTGGCGCCGGGACATGGAACAGGCGCGGCGTGCGGTCGAAACGCCGGCACCGCGTTCCACCGTCGGCGCTGTCAGCCGTGCCCTGTATCAGGCGGTCAAGCAACAGGTACAGGTTCCCCCGCTCGTGGATGCCTTTTTCGACCAGCATGTGCACGACTCGCACGCAGGCTTCTGGTTGCTGGGGCCGCAGACCACCTACGACCGCCAGGTCTATATCAACGAAGTCAAGGCGAAACAGAAAACCTACGAAGAGTTGACGGAACTTGCGCGGACTACCACGAGTCCTGAGTCGAGTTTTGCGCTCCACGCGCAGGCATTGACCTACCAACTGAACAACTTCGAACGGCGCGTGCTGGACGTAGCGGCCACCGGATCAGCGGAGTTCCCATTGATGACCGATGCCGACGCTGCCGACATGGCCAGCCATAAAGGCATCAAGACACAAGCAGCCTTATGGGCGATGGGCACGGGCACACGGCGCGAGGCGAACGGGCATGGTCAATATCGCCGGCTATTCGACCGTAGTTGATGTGACGCGGCAGATGTTCACTTGCGATCATTTGCCGACACACGGACCGCCAGGCGCAAGTTGGCCCGCTCCATCGGGCTGATGACCCAGGCGCCGCCGGCGCAGCTGCTGCTGACGCGGGTGTGGCATGCGGGCATCAACAACCTGCCGGTGGACGTGCGCGCGGCGGTGCAGGCGCAGCTGGGCGCCGCGCCGGCGTGGCCGGACGCCAGCGCGGTGGCGGCAGGCAGCAGCTGGGCGCAGGCCGAGGCGGTGGGCTACGGCAACGCCTTCGAGGCGGTGGACCGGCAGCAGCCGTGGCGGCCGGTGCTGGCCGACGGCACCGGGGCGCGTCTGAACCCGCGTCCGACCGCGCCGGGCTACCAGAGCGCCATCGTGGTCGGGGCCGATGGCAGCACCGGCGGCAG
>NZ_FLTX01000009.1 GCF_900092025.1 Xanthomonas bromi | reverse complement strand
GGCCCTGGGTCACGGTCTGCGCGCTGGCGGCATCGGTGTCGATGAAGCCGCGTTGCATGTCCACATACGGGTCGTTGTAGCTGGACAGCGAAGTGGTCTTCTCGGCCGCATCGGCGGAGAACACCGAAAAGTCCTGTACCGGCTGCACCAATTCCACGCCTTCGTCGTCGGCCAGTGCACTGACCAGTTCATCGCGCGACACGCCCGGCGGCGGTTGCAGCACGGCGCAATACAGGCCCAGCGAGGTGATCGGCCAGGCCGAGACTTCGCGCAGCTTGTAGCGCTGCTTGATGCTGTCCATGCGCGCGGCAGCCTTCTGGCCGGCGCCGTAATAGCTGGATGCGTAGCCGATCAGGCTGGAGCCGGCGCGGGCTGGCGGCGCGGCGAGCGGGTTGGCCACCGCCAGCAGGATGTCGCGGCTGCTGTCGGCCACCTGCGCATCGGCCGGCGCCGTGGCAGCGCCGTCAACCTCCGTCGCCGGCTCCTGGAGCATTGCAGCAGCGTGCGCGTTGTGATGCGCGCCCAGGCCGGCGAGCGCGGCGATCAGGCCGATGGCGAGCAGGCGATTCATGGGGCCGAGACGATCTCCGCCAGCCGGATGCCCGGGGTGGCGCGTAGTTGCTGCACGGTCTGCTGCGGTTGGGCCGGCGGCTGCGGTAGGGCGGGCGCCAAGGTGTAGGCACCCATCTCGTTGGGGCCGCCGACCACCTGCAACTGCTGCGCATGCAGCAGCCGGTCCCAGTCGGCCACGGTCATGTTGGCGTCCGGCACCACGCGGATGGCACCCTGCGGCACCGGCATGGTGGTGGCGCTGCTGAGCGTGCGGTAGTCGTGCGTGGGGGCGGGCGAGGCCAGCCTGACGCCCATCACGCCCAGCCCGATGGCCTGCACCAGCGCCGCAGCGGCCAGAGCCCGCACCGTCCAGCTGCCGGACCGGCGCGCTGCCGGCACGCGCGCAGGCGCGGTGTGCTGCTCCGGTGCATCCAGGCGGCCAAGCAGGCGTTGCAGCCCGGCGTTCGGATCCAGCGTGACTGCAGACGGCAGCGCCAATGCCTGGCGCAAGCGATTCTGCTGGGCGAATTCGGCGCTACAGGAGGCGCACTTGGCCACATGAGCAATCAGCCAGGTGCTCTCTTCCTCGGTGGCGCTGTCCAACAGCACCGCCGGCATCAATTCCCAGGCGTGCGAGCATTCCTTGCCAGGCGCGATGAAAAACGTCTTCATTGCATGGTCTCCGTATGAGGGGCGCCGCCGGCCAGGCCGGGCAGCACATTGCGTAATTTGACCCGGGCATGGAAGAGCCGGGCTTTGATCGTGCCGACCGGGCACTGCATGATGTCGGCGACTTCTTCGAGTTTGTGGCCGACGCCGTAGACCAGTTCGACCACCATGCGCTGGTCCGGCGACAACCGTTCCATGCCCTTGTCCAGCCAGTCGCGCAGTTCGCGGTCGTCGTTGTCGTCGGTGCTGGGGGCGTGGTCTTCGACAACGGCGGTGTCGTCGATGGCTTCGCCGTCATGCTGACGCAGGCATTTGAGTCCGCAGCGGTAGGCGATGCCCATGATCCAGGTGGACACCTGCGAATCGCCGCGGAAGTCGCCGGCTTTCTGCCAGGCGATCCAGAAGCAATCGTTGATGGCTTCTTCGATGATGTCCGGGCGGCGGGTCAGGCGCGACAGGAAGCGGCACAGGCGGCCGTGGTAGCTGTGGTACATGCTGGCCAGCGCGTCGCGGTCGCCCGCGGCCATGCGGCGCAACAGCATGCGGTCGGTGGCATCGCCTAGGGTGTCGGTGTCATTCATCAAGGCAGGCATGGCGGGTAACCCACGTCAGTGCGCGTAGGCAGGCAAAAGGTTGTGTGTGGATCAGAAGGTTTTGGAGACCGTGCCCAACCACGGCGTTTCGCCTGGGCCGCCCTGCATGCGCGGGGTATTGCCGCTGGTCAGGACGCGCTCGGCCTTCAACGTCCATCCGACGCGGCTCCACATCAGGCCGAGTTGACCGTACTGATAGCGACCGGAGCGCGCCGCACCGTAGGCCATGGCCGGAAAACGCGACGAGCCGGCGCCGAGCGACAGGCTGAAATCGTTGCGCAGCGGGACGTTGGCGGTGATGTCGAAGGCCGCATTCCAGGGCGACTGGCTGGCGCGCGGGAAGTTGAAGGTGGACAGCGAAAACGTCAGCAGGTCGCGGTAGGACCAGGCCAGGCTGGCTTCCTGGCGGTCGAAGGTGCGGGTGGCGCGGTCGGTCGGGTAGCCGTAATAGAGCAGGCTGACCTGCATCTGCCAGCGGTCGTCCAGCATCCAGGCGCGCCCGGCCTGGGCGGTGATCGCCACCGGGTCGTTCCAGGCCGGCGACTGCAGCGCCACCGAGGTGGAGACCGACCAGCCGGGGGCGGGCAGCCAGTAGCCCGCCGCCTGCACGGTGACCTTGTTGGGCGCGATCGAGATGCCGCGGTCGATCAGGCTGGAGGTCACCGCCACTGCGCCGCCGAGGTCGTTGGCCAAGGCGAAGCCGCTGGAGCCCGCTGCCAGCGCGAGCAGCAGCCACGGCAGCAACCTGCCGGACGGGTTGTGTTGACAGCGCACCCGCGGCTGCCCCGGCAGCCAGGCAGACGCGGCTGACAGCGCCTCGCAGCGTTCGTGGCGTGCGGCACTGCCCATCAGGACGCCCACGAAAAAACGCCACGGGCACGGTGGCGTCGCGGTTGCGAGGGGAGCTGTTTGGAAACTGGAACGGTCGGCAATGGCGTGGTGCTGGGTGTCAGACAGGGACGCGATGGTGACCCAGGACGTTGGGAGAGACCACCTCGGGGGCGGCGATTCCGTCCGTATACGCGAAGGCACCGCGTCAGGCAGCGGCGAATCCGTCCTGGCTGCCGGTGCCGCTTGCCTGCAACTCCTGGCAAGCCAAGCGGCCGACTGGCAGGCTGCCGCGGCTGGAAGCGTTGGCACGCGGCGGAGTCACGCCGTCAGCGACTGGCGTTGCGCAGGCGGCATTCCCGCGGTTCCGGAAACAGGAACCACGGGGAATGCATGCGTGTTGCGGTTGGGCGCGCCATCGGTCCGCCCCCTCGGACGCCGCGCCATCCCGCGCTGGTCGACCCTATTTCAATGTGTTGAGGTAGGCGATCAACGCATCGAGCTCCTTCGGGTCGTCCAGACCGTCGTACTTCATCTTGGTGCCCGGCAGTGCTTTGGTCGAAGACTGCGACAGATAGGACTTGAGCTGGGCCGGGGTCCAGGTCCACTTGCTGTTCTTGAGCGCGTCGGAGTAACCGCCGAAGTCCGCAACGGTGCCGGCAGGACGGCCGGCCACGCCGAACAGGGACGGGCCTTTCTTGTTCTTGCCCTGTTTGGCGCTATGGCATTCGCCGCATTCGGTGAGGAAGGTGCTGGCGCCGTCGGCTGCGTGTGCCGAGGGTACGGGCAATGCGCCTGCCAGCAACAGGCCAGCCAGCGGGACGCACAACAGGGAGAGCTTGCGGGGTGAGTTCATGTGGATCCGGACAGGTGCGGGAGGGGTCAGAAGGCCAGGTTGACCGACAGGGTGAAGCTGTCGAGGTCGCGCGGATTGGTGATCGGCGGGCCGCCGAACACGTTGGAGGTGCTGCCGTTGAACTTGTCGAACCGGAACCAGCCAGCCGACAGGCGCAGGTTGGCGATTGAGGTGTAGGTGCCATCCTTGCCGAACGGGGTCCAGTACAGCAGGATCAGATTGCTGGTGGTGTCGGGGATGCCCACCGGCGAATAGCGCGCCGCATCGAACGAGCCGGTGTTGATCATGTGCGCGGCCAGCACGCCGTAGGTCTGCTTGAAGGCGTAGTTCATGCTGAGGGTCTGATCGCGCACGCTGCCACGGTCCAGTGCCGGCATGGTGGGATCGGTCGGGATCAACGGGTTGCCGTACTTGCGGCGCTCGTAGATGTTGACGTAGGCCAGCGACAGCACGTGCTCGCGGGTGCCCAGGAATTGGTAGGTCAGGTCGTAACCGAAATCGGTGAGGTCGTCGCTGGGCCCGATACGCAGGGGCTGGCGGCGGGTATTGAGTGCGGTCAGGCCCACCGAGAAGAACTGCCGCTTCATGTCCTTCATATAGGCAAGACGCGCATAGCGGGTGCCGCCGAGCTTGCCCGGGTCGCCGTTGACCGGCCAGCCAAGGCGGTCCTGCGCAGACGGCGACAGCGCGCTGTAGCTGCCCACTTCGCCGTACCAATTGCGGTCGTACAGACCATAGACGCTCGCGCCGATGACCCGATTGGAGAGCGCCGAGGAGCTGAGCATGGTGGACGCGCCGCCATTGGAGGCCGGGGTCAGCGTGGAGGCGTTCGGCAACACGTGCACCGGGTCGGAGATGCCCGGGTTGTTGTTGACGCTGACGCCGATCATGGTGTCCTTGCCGCCCATCTGGAACGGCTTGCTGACGAAGCGCAGATCGACATCGTCCAGGCGCGTATCGAAGGTCGCATTGCCGCTGTTGTTGGAGCGGATCTTCGAATAGCCGCCGATGTTGTCGTTGAGGCGGCCGCCCAGGTACAGATCGGCTTCGCGCAGACGTGAGCTGCTGTCGCCGCGGCTGGGATTGTTGCGCGACCAGGTGAGCTGACCGGACACCGGAATCTTGGTGCCGTCGCCATCGGTATCGGTAAAGCCGCCGAGCTTGAAGCGCATGCCGTAGGGCGTGAGCGAGGGACCGTAGGAACCGACATGGCAATCCGCGCACGACGCGCCGGTCTGGCGTGCGAACGAGGGAATTGCTTGCGCTTGCGTACTGGCCAGCAGCAGCAACGGGCCGGACACGCATAACAAGGACGTCAGGGAGGCGGTACGCGTGGCGGTGCGACGCGGGGCGGTCTGGGAAGCGGGCATGGAAAGTCCTTGTTCGACGGTGCGGGATGCAGCGGTGCGGGAACGGGAGAGGAAACGGATCAAAGACGGTGGGGTGCGGCGGTTCATGCGCGCTTGCCCGGCAAGACGCGGCGCAGCAGGCCGTCGCGCAAGACCAGGTGGTGCCAGAGCGCGGCGCCGATATGCAGCAGCACCAGCGCCAGCAGCGCCCAGGCGGCATTCACGTGCCAGGTGCCCAGGGTGTCGCCGAGGTCGCCGTCCGGTGCGACCAGCCCGGGCAGGGGAATGCCGAAGAAATACACCTGCTTGCCGTACGCGCTGCTCAGCGACCAGCCCAGCAACGGCAGCGCGAGCATCAGCCCGTACATCGCCGCATGCGTGGCACCAGCGGCCAGACGCATCGGCAGCGACGCCGGCGGGCCGGGTGGCAGCGTGCGCAGACGCAGGCGCAAACCGATGCGCAAGGCGAACAACACCAGGACCAGCAGGCCGAAGTGGCGGTGACCTTCCAGCAGCCACTGACGCAAGGCGCGGCCATCTAATTCGGCGCGCAGCAGGATCAGCGTGGCCGCCATGGTCAGGCACAGCACGGTGAGCCAGTGCAGCACGCGCATCGCCTTGGGCAAGGGCAGCACGCGCGCGGCTGCGGGCGCCTGTTCTGCCGATGGCGAGGTGCCTGCTGCGCCGTTGGCGGGAGCGCTGACGGGCCGCTGGGGGGATGAACTCATCTGATCTGTCTTCTGGTGGTGGTCGTTGGTTCCGGCAGCGTCGCTGTGCTGCCAGGCCTGGCTCCCCACGCCGGCCAACGGCGGCCAGGTGAACGTGCACCGATGGGTGCGGCAACGTCGGAAAAAGGTTGCCTCGTCGTGGCAGGTCGCTCGCGCGCGCTGCACATCGAGGTGGTGCGATACGTTCAACTGCGCTTGCGCGTACAGCGCTTCGCAGGGGCGCGGCCGCGCGCAACCTTTCGCGCAACCCGACGCACTCAGGCATGTCGCACTACGTGCAGTCAGCGGTTACGCCTCTCCGATCATGGCCATCGAACGCATCCAGTTGCATACCCACGGTGACGATCGCGGACTGCTCATTTCCTTGGAGCAGCAGCGCAATGTCCCGTTCGAGATCCGCCGCGTGTATTACCTGTTCGGCACACGCGACGGCGTACATCGCGGCCAGCACGCGCACCGCCGGCTCAATCAACTTGCAGTGGCCTTGCACGGCTCGGTGACGATTCTGCTCGACGAAGGCAACGGCAATGGCCCCCGCGAGGTGGTGCTGGACGACCCCTCGCAGGGCCTGCTGCTCGGCCGCATGGTGTGGCGCGATCTGCATCGCTTCAGCGCCGACTGCGTCCTGATGGTGCTCGCCGACCAGTTCTACGATCCGGGCGATTACATCCTGGATTACGACCAATTCGTGAGCGAAGTGCGCAATGGCATGCAGCCGCAAGCCTGCAGGCTGGAAGCATGAGCGCGCCAAAACCACTGGTGATCATCGGCGCTGGCGAGTTCGCGCAGATCGCCTGCGAATACTTCCAGCACGACAGCGACTACACGGTGGTGGCCTTCAGCGTGGAACGCGACTTCCTGTCGCAGCCCACGCTGGCCGAACTGCCGGTAGTGCCCTACGAAGAGCTGGAGCAACGCTACCCGCCGCAGCAGTACGCGGTGTTCGTCGCGATTCCGGCAACGCAACTCAATCGCCTGCGCACGCGCTTTTTCCAGGACGTGGTGCAGCGCGGTTATCGCTGCGCCAGTTATGTGAGTTCGCGCGCGTTCGTCTGGCATAACGCGCACATCGGCGCCAACTGTTTCATCTTCGAGGGCAACGTCGTCCAGCCATTTACCCGCATCGGCGACAACTGCGTGTTGTGGAGCGGTAACCATATCGGCCACCGCACGGTGGTGCAGGACCATGTATTCATCGCCTCGCATGCGGTGATTTCCGGCTATTGCCAGATCGGGCAGGGCAGCTTTATCGGCGTCAACGCCACGCTCAGCGACAAGGTGCACATTGCCGTAAACAACATCATCGGTGCCGGCGCACTGGTGACCCGGCATACCGAAGCCGAGCGTGTGTACGTGGGGTCGCCGGCGCGTGCGGTGGCGGGCAGGTCCAGCTTCGATGTGGAGCTCTGAGCCGTGTTTGCCTGGAACAAACGCGGGCTGGTGTTCGACGTTGCACGCGATGGCGTCGGCGGTTGGATGCACCAGGCCGCGCTGACGCCGACCCCGTACCGGTTGTCTGCGCAGGTGTTGCGGGTGTATGCCGGCTTCCGCGATGCGCAGGGCGTGAGCCGAATCGGCTATGTGGATGTGAGCGCCGATGCACCGACGCAGATCGTCGGCGTCAGCAAACAGCCGGTTCTAGACATCGGCCGCGATGGGTGCTTCGACGACAACGGCATGATTCTTGGCGATGTGGTGGCCGGGCCGGATGGGCTGTACATGTTCTATGTCGGCTTCCAGCGTGTGGCCAAGGCCAAGTTTCTCGCCTTTACCGGTCTGGCGGTGTCCAGCGATGGTGGCGAGAGCTTTCAGCGTCGGCAGGAAACGCCCTTGCTGGATCGCGCGCCTGGGCGCAGCACGATTGCCGCCGTGCATTCGGCGCGCTACGAACAGGGCCGCTGGCGGCTCTGGTACGCTGTGGGCGATGACTGGGAAACGATCGGCGGCCAGCCGTATCCGCGTTACCACATCCGCCACGTAGACACCGACGACCTGCGCTGCATCCCCACCGATGATGCGGTGTGCCTGCGTCCGCGTGGCGATGAATACCGCATCGGGCGCCCACGCGTGTACCGGTTTGGCGGACGCTATCTGATGTATTTCACCCGCGGCGATATCCACGGAGGCTACGTCCCCGGCATCGCTTTCAGTGGCGATGGCGTGCACTGGGAACGCGACGACAGTCAGTTGGGGCTTGCATTGTCCGAGGGCGGCTGGGATGCGCAGACGCTGTGTTACCCGGCCTTGATTCAACACGGCGAGCGCGTGTTGATGTTCTACAACGGCAATGCGATGGGGCAGGCCGGCTTCGGCCTGGCAGATGCGGCGTTACCGGTGCAGTTACAGGGCGAGCATGTTTTCGGTTAGATCGTACGTGCCAGGCGATGCGCCGGCGTGGGACGCTCTGGTGGCGTCCTCGCGGAATGGCAATCTGCTGCATCGGCGCGGCTACATGGACTATCACACCGAACGGTTTGTGGATGCCTCCTTGCTGGTCGAGCGCGGGGGCGAGGTGGTGGCGGTGTTCCCTGCCAACGTGCAGGGCGATTGCGTCAGCAGCCATGCCGGGCTGACGTATGCCGGGCTGTTGTCGTCGATGGCGCTGCGTGCCGGTGCCACCTTGCAGGTATTCGAGCAGATGGCCGCGCACTACCGTGCGCTTGGCGTGCGCGACATCGTGTACAAGCCGGTGCCGCATATTTTTCATGCTTACCCGGCCGAAGAGGAGTTGTACGCGCTGCATCGGGTCGACGCACAACTGTATCGTCGCGACCTGTCGTCGGCGATTGCGCTACGCGAGCCATTTGCATTCAGTGCCGAGCGGCGGCGGTCTATCGCCAAGGCATGCAAGGCGGGCGTGCAGATTCAGCGCGGAACCCAGCTTGTGGACTTCCATGCGCTGCTGACTCAGGTGTTGCAGCGGCATGGCGCGGCACCAACGCATCGGCTGGATGAGTTGCAACTGCTGCAAGGCCGGTTTGCGCAGCAGATCGTGTTGCATGAGGCGCGCGCTGACGGGCAATTGATGGCGGCCGCATTGGTCTTCGATTTCGGTCGCAGTGTGCACACCCAATATCTGGCGGTGTCCGAGCAAGGCCGCCAGCTGGACGCCTTGAGTCTGCTGCTGGCCGAGTTGATCACCGATGTGTATGCGCAGCGCGAGTATTTCAGCTTTGGTATCTCGACCGAGCAGGGTGGACAGGTGCTCAACGAAGGTCTGGTACAGCAAAAGGAACGCTTCGGCGCGCGCGCCGTGGTGCAGGATTTCTATCGATGGACGTTGTAATGGATGTGCCTTTCCTGGATTTGCGTGCAGTCAATGCGCGCTATGCGGATGAACTCAAAGCCACTGCGGCACGGGTGATCGATGCCGGCTGGTATGTACTCGGCAAGGAGCTAGCGGCGTTCGAAGACGAATTCGCCAGTTATTGCGGTGCCGCGCATGCGGTCGGCGTGGGCAATGGGCTGGATGCGTTGGCGTTGATCCTGCGCGGCTACCGCGAGCTGGGCGTCTTGCGCGAAGGCGACGAAATCATCGTGCCGGCCAATACCTTCATCGCGACGTTTCTGGCGATCAGCCAGAACCATCTGGTGCTGGTGCCGGTGGAGCCGGACCCGATCACCTTCAACATCGACCCGGCCAGGGTGGAGAAGGCCATCGGGCCGCGCACGCGCGCCATCATGGCGGTGCACCTGTATGGGCAGCTGGCCGATATGCAGGCCCTGCAGACGCTGGCCCATCGCTATGGCCTGCTGCTGCTCGAAGATGCCGCGCAAGCCCATGGTGCAAGCGCACAGGGTCGGCGCGCCGGAGCCTTCGGCGATGCAGCGGCCTTCAGTTTCTTCCCGACCAAGAACCTCGGTGCGCTGGGCGATGGCGGCGCAGTGACGACCTCGGATGCACGCCTGGCCGAGCGGATTCGCGCACTGCGCAACTACGGCTCGGAAGTGAAGTATCACCACCTCTGCCAGGGCGTGAACTCGCGCCTGGATGAAATGCAGGCTGCATTCCTGCGTGTCAAACTGGGCTATCTCGAAGAAGAGATCGTACTGCGGCGTGCAGTGGCGCAGCGCTATCTGCAAGGCATCGACAACCCGCTGATTGCTTTACCGACCGTGGTCGCCGAGCAGCAGCACGTCTGGCATCTGTTCGTGGTGCGCAGCCCGCAGCGCGATGCCTTGCAGGCGCATCTGCTACGGCAGGGCATCCAGACGCAGATTCACTATCCGGTGCCGCCGCACCGGCAGCCAGCGTACGCCACCTTGGGCCAGGCCTGCCTGCCGCTCAGCGAGCGCCTGCACCAGGAGGTGCTCAGTCTGCCGATGGGGCCGGCGCTGGATGATGCAGCGATTGCGCAGGTGATCGCCGCCTGCCAGTCGTTCGGCGGCGGCACATGAATGTCGTGCGCAGCAGCGCCTACACCGGCGTTGCAACGCTGGCAAAGCTGCTGGCGGCCCTGGTCGTGGTCAAGCTGGTCGCCGTCTATGCCGGGCCCCAAGGCGTGGGCCGGCTCGGCCAGTTTCTCAACCTGATGTCGGTCCTGGCGGTGTTGGCCGGTGGCGGCATCAGTGCCGGCATCGTCAAGTACGTGGCGCAGTACCGCGATGACGCGCCCGCGCTGGCGCGCTTGCTGAGTGCGGCACTGTGGTACGCCTTTTGCGCTGCCTGCGTGATGGCGCTGCTGGCGGTGGTGTTCAGTGGCGCGATCGCCGAGCGCCTGCTGGGCGATGCGAGCTACCGCCCACTGATTTGCGTGCTGGCCATCGCGCAGTTGGGCATCGCACTGCTCAACTACATGCTGGCGGTGATCAACGGTTTCATGGATGTGCGGCGGCTCGCTTTCGTGCAGGTCTCCGGCGCTCTGCTGAGCGTTGCGCTGGTGGCCTGGCTTTCCAGCCGGGCACAGTTGCAGGGTGCGTTGCTGGCGCTGGTGCTGGGCCAGATGCTGTGGTTGCTGGCTGCGGTGCCGGCGCTGCGGCGTAGCCCGTATTTTTTGCCTGCGATGTGGCGCATGCGCTTCGATGCGCAGATGACCCGTCAGCTGGCCGCATTTTCGATCATGACGCTCACCTCGACGCTAGTGCCGCAACTGGTGACGCTCCTGGTACGCGATCATCTGGCGCTGCAGTTCGGTTGGCAGCAAGTGGGGTATTGGCAAGCGGTGAGCCGGGTCTCGGACGCTTATCTGCTGTTCTTCACCACGGCCATCAATGTGTATTACCTGCCCAAGCTGGCCTCGCTGCGCGGCTCTGAAGCCCTGGGCCAGGAGCTGCGCGGCGCCTATCGCTACGTGATGCCGGCGGTGATCGTGATGGCGCTGGGCGTCTATGTGTGCCGCGATTGGGTGACCTGGCTGCTGTTCGATACGCAATTTGCCGCTGCGGCACCGTTGTACGGTCCGCAGCTGCTGGGCGATGTGATCAAGATTGCGGCCTTCGTTCTGTCGTACGTGATGCTGGCCAAGGCGATGACACGGCTGTTCGTGGTCTCCGAATGCGTGTTTGCGGCGAGCTATCTGGCGCTGGTGTATCTGTTCACTGCGCAGTTCGGGTTGATCGGTGCGATGTACGCCTTCGCCGCCAACTACGTGCTGTATCTGTTGTTCAACATCGTGGTGGTGCGGCGCTACCTGGGACGGACGGCATGAACGGTCAGGCGGCTGTATCGTCATGTGCACGCTGGCCGTTGGTGTCGGTGCTGATTCCGGCTTTCAACCATGAGCGTTTCGTGCAGCGTTGCCTGGATAGCGTCCTGGACGACCCGTATCCGTGCAAGGAGATCGTCATCATCGACGATGGCTCCAGCGACGCCACCGCCGAAAAGATCAGCCAGTGGATCAGCGACCAAGGGCCCCGGCTACCGGTGCACTTCGTGCAACGCGAGAATCGTGGCGTAGCCGCCACGCTCAACGAACTGGTATTGCGCGCACGCGGGGAGTACCTGCGGCTTGGCGCAAGCGACGACTACCTGCTGCCAGGCGGGCTGGACGCACAAGTACGCTACCTGCGCGGGCATCCGCAAAAGCTTGCGGTGATCGGCGATGCCTGCGTGGTCGATGGGCATGGGCGACTGCTGCACGACAGCGCCATGCGCGATCTGCACGGGGTGGACAGGAGCCTGTATCGCTCCGAATCCGGCATCCGTCGCGCGGTGATACGGCAATGGGCAGTCGGTGGTGCGGTGGCACTGCTACGGCGCAGTGCCTTCGATGCCCGCAGCGGCTGGGACGAATCGCTGCGGATAGAAGACTGGGATTTCTTCCTGCGTCTTGCCGCACGCAATGCCTTGGGCTTTATCGATCTGCCGGTGTGCGCCTACCGCCTGCATGGCAACAACCTCAGCAAGACGGTGAATGTGCCGACACGCATCGCCAATCTGCGCGAGTCGCGGCAGGTGGCGCTGCGCTGCGTGCCGTTGTTCGACGGGCCCGACCGCATGCTGCTGCAGGCGCAGGCACACTACATCGCAGCCAAGGTGGCATTTCTGCGGCGCCGGCCGCACCAGGTGGCCATGCATCTAGTGTTCTACGGGTGGCTGTCGCTCACGGCCCGGTGGTGTCCGAAACGTGCCGCACGCGCGGCGGAGCTCGCATGAATACGTTGATGCGCCGTCCCGCGACCTATCTGGCGCTGCCGATGCTGATCAGCTGCGCGCTGACGTGGCTGACGTACGCATTACCCGATGGCTACCTGGAAGGCATCGTGCTGCTGGCGCTTGCAGCAGCGGCTACCTTCGGGCTCGATGTGGCGTTGCGCACGCAGCTGCCACCTGTCGAGCGCTTTTGCAACTACCGTTACGCTGGAACCCGCGATGCGTTTCTGGCGATGGTATTGGCCGCGGCGGTGACGGTGTTCTGCATTGCCGATGTGGTGCTGTTTCCCATTCCGTTGTTCAACGATCCATCGTCGTACGCCACCTTGAGCCCGTTGCGCGCGCATGTGCGGCACATCTCCAATATGTGCTGGATCCTGCCGCCGATCGCCCTGCTGTGCGTGCGCCACCGTGGGCTGCGTGCAGCAATGGTGACGTTGGGGTTCGTGTTCCCGATCGTGGTGATCGACCGCAACCGCATCTTCGCCGGCCTGTTTTCGTTCGTGCTGGTGATGTTGCTGCGCCGCGACCCGTCGCGCCGGCTGCCGTGGAAGACCATCGGCCTTCTCGTTCTGGCGGGTGGTGGGGTGTTTTCGATCCTTGGCGCGTTGCGTTCCGGTTCCCTGGCGACGGTGGCGTTGCCGTTCAGTGCGTTCTACCGCGCCATGCCGCAGGGCGTGCAGTGGTTGCTGCTCTATATCAGCGCCGGGCCGTACAACTTCGGCGCCATTCTGGCCAAGGGCTATGTCAACGCCAGTTTTCTGGTCAATCAATTGGTGCCGTTCAGTGGTTCGATTGCAACCGCAGGCACCAGCATTCCGCTGGATGCGCCCAACATCAATGTGGGCACCGAGTTCTTTCCCTTCTTGATGGCGTGGGGCGCTCCCGGCGCGTTGCTTGCGTTGCTGGCGTTGTATGCCGGGCTGGTGTGGAGCGTGCGCCGGCTCAACGGCTCGCTGTCGATCTTCCATGTGCTGATTTTCCTGCGCATCGCCTACGCCTGCCTGATGTCGCCATTCGCACCACAGGCATTCACCTGGACCAACTTCGGCTTCATCGCGCTGTGCCTGGTGCTGCATGCCTCCACGGTGGTGCTGCCCAACCGCCTGTCCGCTCATCCGTCTGCCGCGTAAGTGTGCAGCACTCCATTCATCGCCCCGTTGCAGAGCCGTAGCCCATGAATCAACACGACGAAATCTATCTGATCGACCTGTGGCGCATCCTGCGCCGTGAATGGCGCTGGGCGCTGGCTGCGTTGGTGGTGGTGCTTGTGCTGACGTTTGCGTTCCTGCGCGTGGCAACCCCGCAATGGGAGGCCACCGCGTGGATCCAGGTCGGCGAGATCGGCCCGACACCGGCCGGGCGCGACCCCAAGGTCGAACCGTTCCAGCGCGTGATCGATCGCATGAAAACGCGGCTCTTCCAGGACGCGGTGTTGCGCCAGGCGCAGGTGCCGCTCAAGAGCCGCGCTGCACAGCTCTATCGCAGCAGCCTGAAGCCGGACCCCGATCCTTACGCCAATCTCATCGGTGTGACCATCCGCGCCGCATCGGCGCAGCAGGCGCGGACGCTGGCCATGGCCACCGTGACCGAGCTGCAGAGGTTGCATGGCGACACCAATGCGGCTGCGCTCGATCTGGCGCGCACCCGGCTGCAGGGCTTGAGCGAGGATCTGCGTGCGGCCACCACGAATCGCGAGCAGCTGCAGCGGCAGTTGCAGGCCGGGCAGGGCGGTTCCGCTGCCACGCCGGCGCAGGTCCTGGCCGGCGTATTGCTCGCCGACAGCAACACCACCATCCGCGGGTTGAAGAGTGAGCGCGAGGATCTGATCGCCCGCCTGACCACACGCTACACCTACCAGACCTCGCTGGCGTGGCCGCTGTACGTGCCCGACCGCCGGGCCTATCCCAATGCGATCACCGCCTGGGCAGCGGGCCTGCTTGCCGGGGCGGGGCTGGGCGTGCTGGTCGCGGTGCTGCGCAATGCGGTACGTCGCCGTGTGCGGGCTGCCGCACCTGCTGGTGCGTGACGACTGCGGTGGCGTATCGGCGCATTGCGCTGGGTTTGACCGCGCGCATCCCGCAGGCGCCACGCTGTAGCGCGTGCGAAAGGCAAGCCGCACTTGGCATGGCTGCAGGTCGAGCCAACGCATGCGTGTGGCGTGCGATCGCCTGAGCCCGCGTGACCATCGCCCACCACGCTGCAACCAAACCGGCAGCACCTGGCACTCACGGGTCTATCAAGCGATGCCGCGTCGGCGGCGTTGCGCCGGGAGAGTGTGGTGAGAACAGCAGGACTGGTGTGGGGGGCTGCGCATGTCGTCAATTAATGAGCATGCGGCGCGGGGCGGCACGGTGGCGCCGGAGCAACTGCTTGAGACGCAACGTGCGTTCGACAGCGTTGCTCCCGACTACGATGGCCCGCGTGGCAACAATGCGCTGATCCAGCGCATGCGTACCACGCTGTGGGACACGGTCGCGTCCGAGCTGCCGGTCGGCTCGCGGTTGATCGATCTGGGCTGCGGCACCGGCCTGGATGCTGGCGAATTCGCACGCCGCGGATATTCGGTACTTGCTACCGACTGGTCGCCGGCAATGGTCGAGCGCACCCGCCATCGCGCCGCAACGCACGGGCTGGAAGAACGGCTCACTGCCGCACATGTCGGCATCCAGCAACTCGATCAGCTGGAAGGCAGCTTCGATGGCATGTATTCCAATTTCGGCCCGCTCAATTGCGCGCCGGATCTGCCGGCCGTCGCGGCCGAATGCGCGCGTTTGTTGCGCGCCGATGGTTGCCTGGTGTTTTCGGTGATCGGGCGAATCTGTCCGTGGGAAATCGGCCATTATGCCTTGCGCAGGCGCTTCACGCGTGCCGCGGTGCGCGCCGCCAAGGGGGCAATTGCGGTTGGCATGAACGGCCACACCATCTGGACCTGGTACCACCTGCCGCGCGAGTTCTACCGCGCATTCGAACAGCATTTCGTGCTGGACAGTTATCGGGCCTTGAGCCTGTTCCTGCCGCCCCCGTATCTGGTGGATTTCTGCGAACGCCATCCGCGCCTGTCCGAGCGTCTGGGACGCTGCGACGACCGCTGGGGCGGGCTGCCGCTGCTGCGTGATATGGGCGATCACTTTCTGATCGTGATGCGCAAGCGTTGAGTGGAGATGCCGATGGCCATGGCCGATGTCTGTCTGCAAGGAGCACGCGCGATGACCTTGGCGGGTCCGTCGCGTACCGCCGTGACCATCCACGCGGGGCGCTTTGGCGGCACGCTCGGCACCGGTACCTTGCGCCTGGACCTGCAAGGGCATGTGCTGACACCGGGCCTGATCAATGCGCACGAGCACCTGCAGGTCAACTGCGTGCCGCCGCTGCCGCAGGCCGCGCCGTTCGCCAATAGCTATGCGTGGATCGAGGCGTTTCAGGTGCATTTTCAGCACCCCGACGTCGCCGCCGCACTGCGCGTTCCTAAAGCCGTGCGGCTGCGCCATGGCGGCTTGAAGAATCTGTTGGCCGGCGTCACCTGCGTGGCCCAGCACGACCCATGGCACGCAACCCTGGATGAAGCGCATTTCCCGGTGAGCCTGCTGCGTGAATTCGGCTGGAGCTACGCGCTGGGCTGGACCGGCTACGGCCCACCGGTACAAGGCAGTTTCGCCGCAACCCCGACCGCGCATCCCTGGATGATTCATCTGGCCGAAGGCACCGATGCCGTAGCGCGTGCCGAGCTCGATGAACTCGACCGGCTCGGCTGCCTGGCCGCCAACACGGTGTTGATCCATGGTGTGGGCATGGGGGAGCAGGATATCGAGCGGGTGATCGCGCGCGGCGCAGCCGTGGTCTGGTGTCCGTCCAGCAATCAGGCGCTGCTCGGTCGCACGCTCGATCCATGGCGCTTGTGCATGGCCGGCAAGTTGGCGCTGGCCAGCGATTCGCGCCTCAGCGGCGCACGCGACCTGCTGGAAGAACTGCGCATCGCCAGCCAGAGTGGGTTAGCGCCGGACCTGCTGTTTGGCATGGTTACCAGCGACGCCGCACGCATCCTGCGCATGGCCACCCGTGGGCGTATTGCACCGGGCGCCACTGCAGATCTGCTGATCGTGCGCGACCGCGGCGGCGAGCCCGCCAGCAGCGTCATCGGTTGCGACCGCAGTGATCTGCGTGCGGTGATCCGTGACGGCAAACCGCGCATCGCCGATCCGGATTTCGCGCCGTGGTTCGACGCGGCCGGCATCCAGACAGTGCCGGTGCTGCTGGATGGGCGGCCCAAGCTACTCGATGCCAGGCTGGCCGACCCGGCGGTACTGGCGCTCGAACCCGGCCTGCAGCGCGTGGCGCTGGAACGACCTGCGCAGGCCGCCGTGCAGGTTGCGCATGCGCTGGCAGCCACCGGAGCTATCTCGTGAGCGCAGTGCCGGCGCTCGAACCCGCCGCGGCCTATGCGCTGTGGGCGCAGGCCTATCCGCCGCATGCGCACAACCCGGTGATGTTGGCCGAAGAACGCGCCATGCTTGCATTGATGCCGGCCAGCCTGCAGGACCAGCATGTGCTGGACGCCGGCTGCGGCAGCGGCCGTTACATGCTGCACGCATTGCGCCGCGGCGCGCGGCACGTCACCGGCGTCGATCTATCGCCGGAGATGTTGCTGCGTGCCGGCGCCGAGCTCGCGCAGGACTGGCAGGCCGCACGCTTCGTCTTGCAACAGGGCAGTCTGGATCAGCTACCACTGGCCGATGCGGTCGCCGACCTCAGTGTGTGTGGCCTGGTCGTGGGACATCTGCAACGGCTGTGGCCTGCGCTGGAAGAACTGCATCGCGTCACCCGCGTCGGCGGTCTTGTGCTGTGCAGCGACGTGCATCCGATCGGCCACGCACTGGGCTGGCGACGCGACTTTAAGGCCGATGGGCGGCATTACGCGGTGCGGCATACCCAGCACCTTTACAGTCACTGGCATTCGGCATGCACTGCACTCGGCTTTGCGGTGGAAGCGGTCGCCGAGCCGATGCTGGACCCGGCGGATATTCCGGCCAGCGCACGTTTCGATCAGACGGCGTTGCACGTGCCGGTTGCGCTGGTACTGCGGCTGCGACGCGTCGCGTGAACAAGACATCGCACAGGACAATGGCTGCGGGTGAAGTCAGTGCCGCCCGTCAGCGATCCGTTACGACTGCAGCGGCGCATGGCAGCGTCGTTGCATTGATCCACGTACAAGCGCAGTCGGCCCCATGAGCCTGCGCGTCGCACAGCTGAATCTGGTTCCCTCGCCCGATGGTCTGAGCGCAGAGCAGGTGTTCGCGCAATGGCCATCGTTGGCCGACATCGCCGAGGCCGTCGCCAGCGCTGGCGTGCAGGTATCGGTAATCCAGGCATCCACCTTAAACACGCGTCTTCGCCGCCAGGGCGTGGATTATCGCTTTGCCGATCTGCTGCAGCGTGGCAGCGCACGCCGCGCCCGTACGCTGGCCGCATTGGTGCGCGAGACCGATGCCGATGTGCTGCATGTGCATGGTCTGGAATTTGCCGGCGATGCGCGGCGTCTGGCGCGCCTGCTGCCGCAGGTGCCAGTCCTGCTGCAGGATCACGCCAACCGGCCGCCGCGCTGGTGGAGCAGAAGCCTATGGCGCGCACGCTACGCGGCGGCGGCCGGCATTGCGTTCACCTCGCTGGAGCTGGCGCAGCCATTCATGCGGGCGCGCCTGTTCCGCCGCTGCACGCAGCTGTTTGCGATTCCGGAATCGAGCAGCCGCTTTACCCCGGGCGATCAGCTGCAGGCACGCGAGCAGACACACTTGCACGGCGATCCGTGTGTGCTGTGGATCGGGCATTTAAGTCCAGCCAAGGACCCGTTATGCGTGCTCGATGCAGTGGCCATCGCCGCGCGCAGCCTGCCGGGGTTGCGGTTGTGGTGCGTGTTCGACCAGGCGCCGCTGATGGAGCAGGTGCAGCAGCGCCTGCGCGACGACCCGCAGCTGGCGGGGTGCGTCCACTTGCTGGGCAAGGTCGAGCATGCGCGCGTGCAGGCGCTGCTGCGTGCGGCCGACCTGTTCGTTTCTGCCAGCCACACGGAAAGCTGCGGGTATGCCGCACTGGAAGCCTACGCCTGCGGCTGCCTGCCGCTGCTCACCGCACTGCCTTCGTTCCGTGCGCTCAGCGACGATGGCGCAGTGGGCGCGTTGTGGCCGGTAGGCGATGCATCGGCATTGTCGGACCTGTTGCTGCGCGTCTGCCGGCAGCGGCCCTCGCGTGCGCAGGTGCGCGCACATTTCGACGCACGCCTCTCGTTTGCCGCAGTGGGCCAGCGCTGGGCGCAGGCCTACACGCAATTACGCGCTGCCGCGCCGGAGCGCACTGCATGAAACTGGCACTGGTGGTCCCGGGAGGTGTGGATCGCAGCGGAGAAGTCCGCGTGATCCCGGTGTTCCTGACCTTGATCCACTGGCTGGCACGCAACCATGAGGTGCACGTGTTCGTGCTGCACCAGGAGCCGCAGCCCGATACCTGGAGCCTGCGCGGCGCCACGGTGCATAACATCGGTGCTCGCCGCACGCGCCTGCGCGCGATCGCCGCCATCGTCGACGAACACCGGCGCGCACCGTTCGATGTGATCCAGGCGATTTTTTCCGGCTATTGCAGTTTGATCGCAGTCACCGCCGCCAAGCTGTTACGCCGTCCCAGCGTGGTGCATATCGCCGGCGGCGAGCTGGTCGCCCTGTACCGTATCGGCTACGGCGGTCGTCTCAAGTGGCGCGGACGTCTGCGCGAAGCGGTGATCCTGCGGCTTGCCGATCGGGTGACCGCGGCCAGCGCGCCCATCATCGCGTCGTTGCAGGCACTGGGCATCGCGGCGCAACGCGTGCCGCTGGGCGTGGATCTGCGCGCCTGGCTGCCTGCCGCGCCGCGGGTCCGTACCGAATCCATTGCGCGCCTGCTGCATGTAGCAAGCCTCAATCCGGTCAAGGATCAGACCACCTTGTTGCAGGCGATGGCCGCGCTCAAACGCGCCGGTGTCGCCTTCACCCTGGACATGGTCGGCGTCGATACATTGGACGGCGCCATGCAGCGCTTGGTGCAGCAACTTGGTTTGCAGCAACAGGTGCGTTTTCTCGGCTTCAAGACCCAGCGCGAGCTGCGCCCGATCATGCTGTCGGCCGATCTGTTGGTGCTGTCCTCGTTGCACGAAGCCGGGCCGCTGGTGCTGCTGGAAGCGGCCGTTGCCGGTGTTCCGACGGTGGGAACTGCGGTGGGGCATCTTGTCGAATGGGCACCCATTTCCGCACTTGCAGTGCCACCGGGCGACTGGGTCGGGATGGCCGAGGCCATCCGCCAGGTCCTCGGCGACGACGAACTACGCTTGCGTCTGGCCTGGGCGGCGCAATGTCGCGCTGTCCGCGAAGACGCTGCATTGACCGCGCGCCTGTTCGAGCAGCTGTATTGCCAGCTGTGTGAGCGGCGACCGCTGCGTTGAGTGCCCTGATGCGTGTGGCAACGAGCGAGGGGCGCTCTTCGGAGCGCTTGCACTTACTCTTCGAAGGCGCGGCGTGTTGCCTGCGGAGCCCGAAACTGCACGCTCATGCCGGCTGCAGATAGCTAGCCAGCGCCGCACGCACCACATACAGCATGTCCGTACGCGGCACTGGCCTGGTCAAGCGCGTCATCAGGCGGCGCGCCTGCGTTTGCCGCACCCAAGGCTGATCCTGCAGCCATAACTGCGTCTGCAGCATGTCCGTACGCTCCTTGCGACTTTCTGCCGAAGGCACCACGCGGTTGCGCAGATACTGCCGTGCTTCGCCCAACGAGCGCGACCATTCGATCCCAGGCAAGGCCGACAGCCACAGATTGGAACACGATGCGGCAGTAAGCGTTTGCCGTGCCGCTCGCAGGCGCAACAGTGCAGGGCAGGCTGCCTGCAGGCGTGCCATCACCGCAGTCGGTACCACTGCGCGGTAATAGCGTTGCAGCAACAATAATGGCGGCAGCGCCCACCACGGCGGCATGGAGGCGTCTTCCCACAATTCTTCCCAATCGCGCGGGCCCATGCGCGTGGTCAGCAATGCAAGATCATGCAGATGCATCAAGCGAATGGTGCGGTGGCAGATGCCGCCTGCCGCATGCAGCAGCAAATGGCACATCAATGCACCGATGGACGGGTAGGCGTTCAAGCCCGGTTGCGGGTGCTCTGGCCGAATCCGGTCAGTGATATCCACGCTGCTCACCGGCAGACGTTCCTGGATGCGCGTATGCAATTCGATCGTGATCGGCGCATCGCGGTGTTCGCCCAATCCAGCAACGGCCTCGCCCTGCTGCGGCTTGAAGACCTGATGTTTCCATTGCGCGAAAGAGGCGACATAGCCGAGCTCGCACAACAGCGCTGCGGCCGCGGGCGCGTCGTCCGGTTCTACCAGCAGATCGATATCGGCCATTGGGCGGTCGCCGGGCAGATACACGCCCA
The DNA here is from genome assembly GCF_900092025.1 of Xanthomonas bromi. Classification (GTDB taxonomy): domain Bacteria; phylum Pseudomonadota; class Gammaproteobacteria; order Xanthomonadales; family Xanthomonadaceae; genus Xanthomonas; species Xanthomonas bromi. The sequence goes on along the minus strand of NZ_FLTX01000009.1, from coordinate 79,230 downwards.
GTCGATGCAGGGCGGTGCCTTTCAGACCAACCAGCGCAATGCCGGCGCTGCGTGCGGCTGCATCGATGCGGGTCAGCAGCAGCGCGATGCGCCGATGGCGGTCTTCGACATGGTCGCGCTGCTCTCTGAGGAAGCTGTTCCATTCGGCGTTTTGCCATAACGAGCGACGCTGCAGCAGCGGCGACACGCCATGCGCTGCCGCTGCTGCTGCAGCCAGCTGCCATTGCAGCCGGTCCCACTGCGGCAATGCGTCGCCCGGCTGGGCCAGTTCCTGAGCCAGACGTTCGGTCGCCGTGTGCAGGTGGTGCTTGATGGTGCGAAGGGAAGGCTGCATGCGCGTGGTCCGGTCAGGCGGAATGTCGAACGAAGGAAGATGGGAACGAGCGAGTGCTAGCCCACCAGCACAGTGGCCAGTTGCCTTGGCTGACGCGCAGTACTTTGGGTCAGCGGCTCGGTGCGGTGCCGACCTGCGCTGGCGATCAAGGCGGACCAGCGCGCTTCCAGCTGATCCGATGCCTGCGCAAACGCATCGGCCGCCATCGTGGCGCGCGCCTGTTGCAGGTCGACCTGCGTGTGCAACAGATCGCGCACGCTGCGATAGAACTCGGAGTCGTACGCGCCACGGAACATCATCGCCAGGTCGTCGCTGTCCTGCCAATGGGTCTTGCTGCCGAGCTGATTCTTCACTTCTTCGTAGAATTTTGTGCCGGGCAGGGGATACGACACACTGACCCCGATGATGTCCGGATTGGCTTGCGTCACCAGTGCGCGCGTGGCCAGGATGTCGTCGAGCTCCTCGCCCAGATATCCGAGCTGGATGAAGAAGCCCACGCGGATACCTTGCGCGCCCAGGCGCTCACGCGCGGCGATCACCTCGCCGACCTGGGTGCCCTTGGTCATCTTGTCGAGAATGCGTTGGCTGCCGCTTTCGGCACCGATCCAGGCTTCCGCGCAACCGGCGCGCGCCAGCGCTGCGGCCATGCGTTCGCTGGCAAGGTCGGCGCGGGTCTGGATGGTGAAGGGAATCGCGCCGTCGGCATCGCTCAACTGCTGCGCAAACGTCTCCACCCAATCGATGTGGAAGCCGAAGATGTCGTCGGCCATCCAGATATGATCGGGACGAAAACGACGCTTGAGGTGAATCATTTCTGCAGCTACCTCTTCGGCGCCGCGGCGTTTGTAGTGATTGCCCCAGATCGGCTTGGCGCACCAGTTGCAACGGAATGGGCAGCCGCGCGAGGCCGCCATGTTCAAGCTGAAATAGCCGTGCCGCTGCTGCCAGAAACGCTGGTAGCGCGGGATGTCGACCAGATCCCATGCCGGCAGGCCACTCAGGCGTGCGTCCGGTGGTTGTGCGCCGGGATGCACGCGCACAACCGCAGGTTCGCTGGTGGCGATCTGCGCAACGCCTGCCAGCCATTGTTCGGTGGCAATGTCCGGCTGCGCTTCGACGCGCTCCAGCAGCGTGATCAACGGAGCGATGCCTTCGCCGATCAAGACCGCGTGCGCGCCTGCTGCCAGGAACACATCCGGGTTGTCGGACGCATCCGAGCCTGCCACCAGCACGCGGCAGCCGGCGGCGCGCGCTTGCCCGATCATGCGGCAGGCAGCTTCGCGCATCCGGCTCAAACACATCTTGGTAAGGAAGTTGAAGTTGTCTTCGTAAAACACCACCAGATCCGGCTGCGCAGCGCGCAGTGCAGGGGTGTAGTCCTCGACATCGTCTGCCAGCATTGCGTCGAACAGACTCAATGCATGCCCACGCTCGCGCAGCAGCGCTGCGATCTGCAGCGTCGCCAGAGGCGGATAGGGCTTGCCGCGCTCCCATTGCTTGGGATCGTAACGCAGGAAATACGAATGACTGACCTGGATCTTTAGCATCTGCACAAGGCTCTCGTTCTGTCGCCAGGTGGGCGCAGCGGCGGCGTGCGCAGACACCGGCATTCGGCTCGGCAGTAGGTGCGCCTGCAGGCGCCTTTGGTTGCGTAGCAGTGCGAGCAGACGCGGCCGCCGGCGATGCAACCTTTCGGTAGAAACGCAGCACACACCGGCTGATTCACAGCATTGGATAACCACATGCCGCAATCGGCTGCATGGGCAGAACACACGCCGCCGAGCGATGGCGAAGGTGTCATCGCACCGGAGGCTGCAGTAGCGGCAGATCCGTTCGGCGAACAGCGTCCGCGGCGCTTGGCCGTGCGTCGGCAGATTCTTGGCGCGCTGTTCCATTTCCAGAGCGATAGCGAAGCGCTGTTGGCGCTGGTCGATGTCGCCTATGCTCACCTGCCCGCGCATCGGTTGCCGGGCGCGCCGGAATTCCATGTCACGCTGGATCTGCTGCCGCGTGCGCCGGGCAGCATCGGTGCAGAGCCGCCACCTGTGCGTACGCACGCCAGCGGTGGCCTGTTGTGCGGCGTCATGGATGCCTGCAACTATCTGATGCTGTCGGTGCCGCAGCGCCGCGCGATGCTGGTGGTGTCCGAGGACATGCTTGCCCACGCGTATCACGTGCGGTACGAGTTGATCGAATTTGCGGTGTTCCTGCTGGCCGCACGTGGGATCGGGCTGGTGCCGCTGCATGGCGCCTGTGTCGGTCAACGTGGCCGTAGCGTGTTGCTGCTCGGCGCCAGCGGTGCGGGCAAATCGACATTGGCCTTGCACAGCCTGTTGCATGGCCTGGACTTCATTGCCGAAGACGGCGTGTTTGTCGCGCCGGACAGCCTGCTGACCACCGGCGTCGCCAATTTCCTGCATTTGCGAGCCGAAGCGCTGGCTCTGGTCGATGCGCACACGCGCGCGTGGATCGGCGCATCGCCGGTGATCCGGCGCCGCAGCGGCGTCGAAAAATTCGAGGTCGATCTGCGCCATGGTCATGCGCATCTGGCGCCACAGCCCATGCCGTTGCATGCGGTGGTGATGGTGTCCAGGACACCGGTCAGCATTTCGGCCCAGCGCCTGGTTGCGGTGCCGACCGAGCAGGTCGCCGCCTGTCTGGCCCACGATCAACCGTATGCCAGCGGTCAGCCCGGCTGGAAACGGTTTGTCGAACAGGTACAGCGCATCGGCATGTTCACCTTGCACCGTGGCTCGCATCCGCAGGCGTCTGTGGATGCGCTGCTGCAGCTATTGCAATGAGCAGCTGCATGCAAACGTACCGCTGCGCGAGTGGCCCACAGGCCGTCGTCGCGCATCGGGGACTGCGTGTTGCCCGCGTCTGACATGCAGGCGATGACGGCGCAGCAGCGCATGCGCACCCTGCTGCACCACTTTCTGAGCACCCTGGTGCCGGCAGACATGCCGACGATTGCACTTTACGTTGCGTTGTCGCTGGCTGCCGCGCTGGTCGGCAGTGTCGTGGCCGTGTGCCTGCTGCCGCTGGTGCAGCCCGGCCAGAGCGTGCAACTGGCGGGTTATCACCTGGCATTGCCGGGCAGCCTGGCGCTGCAGGCGAGTGTGTTCGTGGCGGTGAGCCTGTTGTTTGCCGCACTGCGCTGGCATAGCGCACGGCTGGCCGCGCGCTTGACCAGTCGCTATGCCATCGGTCTGCGCGGACGCGTGCATGCGGCATTGATCGAAGCGCCATTGCCTGCCTTGTCCGGCGCCAGTTCGGCAGAAATCGCCAATGTGCTCACCTACAATATCGAGATCGCCACGCAAGGCTTCAGCGCCGTGCTGCAACTGTTGGTCGCAGCCATCACGGCGCTGGTGAGCGTGGGCATCGCGGTCTTGATCGCACCTGCGCTCCTGATCGCCACACCGCTGTTGGCGGTGCTGGCATGGTTGAGCCTGCGTATCTCCAGCAGCGACGCACAGGCGCGCATCAGCCGTGCCTATGTGGCCGACATGACGCAGCTGTTCTGGTTGAGCGAAGATTTTCCCCGTCGTTTGCGCCACGTGCGTTCGTTTCAGCGCGAAGACCTCGAGACCGGCCATTACGAGCGCATTTCGACGCGCCTGGGGCACGGGTATGCGCAGCAGCAAGAACTGGTTGCCGGCAGCCGACTGCTGCTCGAACTCACCGCGGCGGTCGCCATCGCCGGCATTCTGGTGTTGGCCAATCGATGGCAGGGGGGCGATCGCGCTGCGCTGATCACCGTCAGTCTGTTGCTTGGCCGTTTGCTGCCGTACCTGATTACCACGCGGCAAAGCGTGCAGCAATTGCGTTCGGCATGGCCGGCCCTGCAGCTGTGGCGCCGCTATGTGGACCTGGGCGCTGTGCGTGCACATGCGCCGGAAGAGATGGCCGAACCGCTGCCGGCTTCGCTGCATATCGAGCACATCGGGCTACCGCCGCCGCTGCCCCAGCTCGCGATCGAATCGGTGTTATTGGTGCCAGGTCAGATCACCCTGGTGGTCGGCGCCTCCGGCGTGGGCAAGAGCAGTCTGATGGACGTGCTTTCCGGGCAGACGCCGCCGGCGCATTTCGTTGCGCATACGGGCGGGCGCCGGCTGACGTTTGCTGCTTATCGCCATCTGGTGCGGCACAGTGCCTACGTCGGCCAGGGCGTACGACCGTGGCAGCACACGGTGCGCGATTGCCTGCAGTGGGCGCTGCCCGGTGCTTCCGACGCGTGCATGTGGGAGGTGCTGTGCGCTGTCGGCCTGCATGCTCGGCTGCAGCGCGATGCGCAAGGCCTGGACACGCCGATCCATGCGCAGGAGGGTCGCCTCTCTGGGGGGGAAGCGCAGCGCTTACTGCTGGCGCAGGTGCTGCTGCGACAGCCGACCCTGGCGGTGCTGGATGAAGCGACCAGCGCCCTGGACGCCGATGCCGAACATCAGGTGTTGAGCACCCTGCGCGCGCGCCTGCCGCGCACCGTGCTGGTGGTGGTGTCGCATCGCACCAGCCTGGCAACAATGGCCGACCGCACGGTGACACTGGAGGCGTGCGCTGGTTAGGCGGCTCCGTGCCGGCTCGGCGGACATTGCGGCCCGGCACGGCATGCGATAAGTGCATCGCGTGCGGGCGTATCACTTATCCGCTATGGCCAAAAAACGCAGTGCGTAAACGTCGGGCCTGCATGGACGGCATGCACGACGCGCAGCGTAGTGTGAGCAAGTTGCGCTGCGCACCGGTCGCACACGACTGGCAGGTGCGCAGCCGTTGCATTCGCAGCACTAACCCGCAATGTCTTCCAGCGCACGATTGCGCGTGCGCGGGCCGAACACGGCAATCACGCTCGCCACGATCGACATGCTGAGTGCGATGAAGGCCAATACGCCATGGCTGCCGACTTGCGCAAGCAGCCAGCCAATCAACACGCTGCTCACTGCCGTGGAGAGGCGACTGAAGGAATAGCAAAACCCCACCGCACGCGCGCGCAAGCCGGTAGGGAACAACTCGGCTTGATAGCCGTGGTAGGCAAAACTCATCCAGGCGTTGCAGAACGCGACCATCGCCCCGCACAGCACCATGCCGACCGGCTGATGCTGCAAGGCGAACAGTCCACCGAACAGAACAGCGCCCAGCGCCGATGCGGTGATCTGCCATTTGTTTTCCCAGCGCTGCGCAAAACGCAGCAACAGCAGCGGCGCCAGCGGGTAGGCCAAGGAGATCGCAAAGGAATACGCCAGGCTTTTGGTCACCCCGGCCCCGGTACCCTGCGCCGAGATCAGTGCCGGCAGCCAGTTGCCGAAACCGAAAAAGCCGATCGCCTGGAACACATGGAAGACCACCAACATCCCGATGCGCCCGCGATACGGCGCACGCCACAGCAGCGCGCCCGGCACAACGCCGGTCGGCGAGGGAGCGGCCGCCTGCGGCTCGGGCAATGGGGCACCCACGTCGTCCGTACAGCGCGCCTCCAGTTCGGTCACGACTGCATCGGCTTCCGCATGCCGGCCATGCGCGGCCAGCCAGCGCGCCGATTCCGGTAAGCGACTGCGCAGCCACCAGATCGCCAGCGCGAACACGCCGCTGAGCAACACTACCCAACGCCAGCCGCTCACGCCCAATGGCGCAAACGGCACCAACAGCCACGCGGTTAACGCGACCGTGGGTACCGCCAGAAATTGCACGAAAAATGCAAATGCGAACGCCGCACTCCGCATGTGCCGCGGCACCAGTTCGGACAGATAGGTATCGATGGTCACCAACTCGATCCCCAGCCCGATGCCGACCACAAAACGCAGCACGATCACATCGGTAGCGGTGCTCTGCAGGCCCATCGCCATCGTGGCGGCGGTGTACCAGATCAAGGCGAAGGTAAACACCGGCCGACGCCCGAACCGGTCGGCAAACGGACTCAATAGCGCGGCACCGACAAACAGCCCCAGGAAGGTGGCCGCCGCGAATGCGGCCTGATCGGGCATGCCAAACGCGCCATCGGCACCGCTGGAAAATATTCCGTCGCGAATCAGCCCGGGACTGATATAGGCGGTCTGGAACAGGTCGTACAACTCGAAAAACCCGCCCAGCGCCAGCAACCCCACCAAACGCCACAGCGTGGCACTGGCGGGCAGCCGATCGATCCGCGCCGCGATCTGCGCGGAAGACGAGAGCTGGGCGGGGCCAGCTGGGGCAGTCGGAGACATGGGCAGGCACACGCAGACGGAGACGATACCATCATAGCCAGCGTCCAGAGCCCGTACCGGCCACGCTTCGTCGCGCAGTCAATGTATTCGTCTGCGGACGAGAGCGCCGAGCATGAAGGTGCGAGCAGTCTGCGAAGGGCAGCAATCAGCACCGTAGCGCATAGCAACAGCATGGGCGCGGGCACCAGCCGCCAGCACCGATCACCAACGCGCTCACACCAGCCTCTCTCTCCCGAGAAGTTGGGCGGGGATCCCTGTGCCAGCGATCCGGTAGGTCGCGTGTCACTTCGCCCAGATGCCGGCTCTCCGGCCCGTATGCATTGGTGCTCCTGGATCGAATGATGCCGCGCAATTGCGAAGCGGAAGCGAGCGCGAACATACCGTTGCAACACCACGGCAGCGCAACGCGCCCCTCAGCAACAAGCTCAACAACGCAACTATCGCTAGTGGTAGCCCGCAGCCCCATCCGTTGTCCGACTGCTGGAATGCTGTAATCCCCCTCCGCACCCACCAAGTCGCTGGCAATGCCAGCGGCCAGCCCCATCTCATGCACATCACTCTCTCCGGAGTCATCCGATGACCCCCATTTCCGTGCTCGATCTGGCGCCGGTCTGCGAAGGCAGCGACACCACCCAGGCCTTCGCCAACATGCTCGATCTGGCCCAGCACGCCGAGCGTTGGGGCTATCAACGCTACTGGCTCGCCGAGCACCACAACATGCCGGGCATCGCCAGTGCAGCGACCGCGGTGCTGATCGGCCATGTCGCAGGCGGCACCAAGCGCATCCGCGTAGGTTCGGGCGGCATCATGTTGCCCAACCACGCACCGCTGCAGGTGGCCGAACAATTCGGCACGCTGGCCTCGCTCTATCCGCAGCGCATCGATCTGGGTCTGGGCCGCGCGCCCGGCACCGACCAGCCCACCGCACGCGCCCTGCGCCGCTATTTCGATAGCGCCGATCAGTTTCCGCAGGACGTGGCCGAATTGATGCGCTATTTCGCGCCGGCGGTGCCGGGGCAGCTGGTACAGGCCGTGCCCGGCGCCGGGTTGGATGTGCCGGTGTGGCTACTTGGGTCGAGCCTGTTCAGTGCACGGCTGGCGGCAGCGATGGGTTTGTCGTTCGCGTTCGCCTCGCACTTCGCACCCGACGCGATGGACGAAGCAGTGGTGATCTACCGCCGCGAGTTCCGCCCGTCCGCACAACTCGCCAAGCCGCACGTGATGCTGGCCTTGAACGTGGTGGCGGCCGACACGCAAGCGCAGGCCCGCCGCCTGTTCACCACCCAGCAGCAAAGCTTCGTCAATCTGCGTCGCGGCAAGCCGGGCAAGATCCCCGCGCCGATCGACGACATCGACAGCTTCTGGCAGCCCCACGAGCGCGTGGGCGTCGAGCGTGCACTGGCCTGTACGGTGCTCGGCGATGCCGAGCAGATCACCCAAGGCGTGGCCGATTTCATCGAGCGCCACACGCCGGACGAGCTGTTGTTCACCGCCAACATCTACGACCACGCTACGCGTCTGCGTTCCTTTGAAATCGCCGCTGCGGCATGCCGCGAGCTGGACGTGACCACGGCGTGATTCACGTCGCTTTGCGCGACGATCCGCTGTGATGCGTGCACATTCATTGGGAAGATCAGCATGCAATTTCAGCAACGCAGCGAGAGTATCAAGCAGTTGGCCGAATTGATCCGCGGCGTGGACGTCGCGATGTTCACGACCGTGTCGGCCGACGGCAAACTGGTGAGCCGTCCGCTGGGCACACAGGACGTCGAGTTCGACGGCGACCTGTGGTTCGCCACCGCCGCCGACAGCCCGAAAGTGGCGGAAATCGCCGCCGATCCGCGCGTCAACGTGGCCTATGCCTCGGCATCGAAAAACACCTATGTCTCGGTCGCCGGCACTGCGCGTGTGGTCCACGACCGCGCCAAGATCGAAGAACTGTGGTCGCCGGCGATGAAGGAGTTTTTTCCGGGCGGCAAGGACGATGCGAACCTGCGCTTGATCCACGTGCGCGCCGAATCGGCCGAATACTGGGATGGCCCCAGCGGGCTGCTCGGCAAGGCGCTGTATTTCGTGATGACGGCGGTGACCGACGATACCGGCAGCCTGTCGGACAACCGCGTGGTCGATCTGAAGTAACTGCGCCAAAAACGCGCCGGACGCTTAGCGCTCAACGCCAGGCGTCCGTCCACCCGTCGCGCACCAGATCCACCAGCTGGTCGGAGGTGACGCCGAACACGGCTGCCGAGATCAGCGCAGCGGCCCAGCCCACCAGCATCAGCGCGCCGTCACGCTCGAGCAGGGCGAGTGCGAACAGCAGCAGGATCAATCCGAAAAGATAGTTGGTAAACGGGATTGGCAGCGTCAGCAGAATGCCCATCACGACCAACAGTAAACCGGTGAACACCTGCGCCGGCATACGGTCCAGCATGCCGTGCAGACGCGGTTCGAGCAGGCGATCCAGGCGTTGCAGCGTCGGCGCCAGTTTGGCGACGAAGCGCTGGCCGGTCCGACGGCGCGGCCCACGTTCGCCGATGAAGCGCGGCACCCACGGCTTGCGCAGACAGCACATCATCTGCAGGCCGATCAGGACCGTCAGTGGCCCGCTGATACCACCGGCAACGCCGGGAATCGGAATGAAAGAGGGCAGGATCGCCAGAAACAGGAACACGCCGAAGGCGCTTTGCTGCAGGTCGGCCAGAATCTCGCGGACGCGTAACACCTGGTCCGGGTCGCCCTCGCTGAAGGCCGCCAACAAGCTGCGGATGCCTTCGTTGCGGTAGCGCATCTGTTCGCTGGCGTCGTCGTGCGGCGCGCTGCCGTCATCCGACGATGTCATCGCTGTCCTCGTCGCCAACCCGGCTCAACAACAGCTTGTCCACGCGGGCACCGTCCAGGTCGACGATCTCGATGCGCCAGCCGGCCCAATCGAAGAATTCGCCGGCCTGCGGAATGCGCCCGAAGTAATAAATGCACAGGCCCGCCAGCGTGTGGTAATCGCCCTCATCGGCCTCTGGCAGATCGGCGCCAAGCACTTCGCGCAACTCTTCCACCGGCAGTGAGCCGTCGATCAGCAGCGATCCGTCTGCACGCGTCACCACCAACGCATCTTCGTCGGTGTTCTCCACCGCCTGCAGGCGGCCGACCACCGCGCCCATCAAGTCGCTGATGGTCACCAAGCCGCGAATTTCGCCGTATTCGTCGACCACCAGCGCCATCGACTGCTGTTCTTCGCGAAAGATTTCCAGCAGCTTCATCGCGTGCGTGGATTCGGAGACGAACAAGGTATCGCGCAAGGCCTGGAACAGGTTCTCGCCGTGCCCGCCCATGCGCGTGACCAACGATTTGACCTCCAGCACGCCGGCAATGTCCTGGTCGCTGCCGCGATAGACCGGGTAACGCGAAAATTCGTGCTCGCGCATGACCTGCAGATTGCGTTCCGGCTCGGCGTTGGCGTCCAGCCAGGCGATGCGGTTGCGCGGCGTCATCAGGCTGTCGGCGGTGCGGTCGCCTAGTCGCATTACTCGGTTCATCATGTCGCGCTCGTGCGCGTCGATCAACCCGGCTTCGTGGCTTTCGGCCACCAGCATGCGGATTTCTTCTTCGGTGATCGATGCCGATTCGTCCTTGCCCATGCCCAGCATGCGCAGCACCAGCCGGGTGGAGCGTGCCAGCACCCAGACCCCGGGCGCGGCGATCTTGGCCAGCCAGGTCATGGGTACCGCGACAAAGCCGGCAATGTCCTCGGAATTGCGCAATGCCAGCCGCTTGGGCACCAGCTCGCCGAAGATCAGCGTCAGGAAGGTGATCAGCGCCACCGCCAGGGTGCTGCCGATCACCGCCGAATACGGTTTGGGGTCGCCAACCAGCGAGAACGTGGCCGACAGTGCAGGGAAGGCCAGCTGCAGCCGCTGGCCGATGGCCTCGCCGATGGCTTCGCCGCCGAACAGGCCGGTCAGGATGCCGATCGAGGTGATGCCGATCTGGACCGTCGACAGAAAGTTTTCAGGGCTTTCCGCCAATGCCAGCGCCCGCGCAGCGCGCTTGCTGGAGCCGGCCATCTGTTTCAGGCGGCTCTTGCGCGAGGTCATCAACGACATCTCCGACATGGCGAAGAAGCCGTTCAGCACGATCAGAGCGATGACGATCAAAAACTCAACCACGGGCGTCTTCCCCGGTCAGTGAAGGGGAGGGCGGGGGAGCACTGGGTCTACCGGCAGGCGCACAGGCCGGGCGGCAACACGGGGGGATAGGGTCGTCTTCCATAGGGTGCGCCCGGAGGCGCGGGGGCATGTTACCAAACCACAGCGTGGTTCGAGCCGGGACATGCCGATGTGAAGGCGACTTCCCGGTGCGAGATACCCGGAGAGGTCATGGAACGGTCATAATTCGCGCCTGGCGCCGTCTCTCCCTCGATGGCTGGAAGTTGTCCACCCATGTTCTCGTTGCAGACCATCTTCGGCTCCGGCAAGCAGTTCTATGCGCTTCTGAACGAAGCGGCGCAGGCCGCCTACGACAGCACCAAGGCGTTGCACGCCATGATGCGCGAGTCCGACCGCCAACCCGCGCTGGACGCCTTCAAGCTGGCCCGCCTGCGCGAACGCGCCGCCTCCGACAAGATCGGCCAGGCCCTGGTGGACAGCTTCATGACCCCGATCGAGCGCGAAGACATCGAAGCGCTGGGCTCGGCGCTGTACAAGATTCCCAAGCAGGTCGAAAAATTCGCCGACCGCTATTCGTTGGCGACCAAGCACCTGGAGCATATCGACTTCGCTCCGCGCGCAGCGATGCTGGAGCAGGCGGCCGCAGTGGTAGTGGAGATGGTGACCGACCTGCCGCACATGAACATCGACCGCATGACCGCGCTCAACGACAAGCTGCGCATGCTCGAAAACGAAGCCGACCGGCTGATGCTGGAGCTGTACCGCGACATCTATTCCGGCCGCCTGGACACGCTGCAGATGTTCCTGCTCAAGGAGTTCTTCGAGATTCTGGAAAAGGCCATCGACCGCTGCCGCGAGGCCGGTGTGGTGGTCTACCAGATCGTGCTGAAGAACAGCTGAGGTCGCCGCGTGCTTACCCTTGTCCTGGTGGTGATCCTGGCGGCGTTGGTGTTCGAGTTCATCAACGGCTTTCACGACACCGCCAATTCCATCGCCACCGTCGTCGCCACCAAGGTGCTCTCGCCCGGCTGGGCGGTGATGCTGGCGGCCGGCATGAACCTGATCGGCGCACTCACCGGCACCGCCGTGGCGCTGACGATCGCGTCCGGCCTGCTCAACACCAACGTGGTCGAAGTCACCCCGCAGGTGATCCTGTGCGCGCTGCTGGGCGGGATCATCTGGAACCTGATCACCTGGTGGAAGGGGCTGCCGTCCTCCTCCTCGCATGCCCTGATCGGTGGCCTGTGCGGCGCTGGCCTGGCCGCGGCGCAGAACAATTGGGATGCGCTGATCTGGTCGGAAAACATCGGCAACTGGCCCAAGAACAAGGGCCTGTTGTGGAAGGTGTTCGTGCCGATGATCACTTCGCCGATTGCCGGTTTTTTGCTCGGCATCGTAGTAATGCTGCTGCTGTGGGCGATCATCGCCGGCATGTCCAAGCTCGGTGGCCGGATCGGGCGGCTGGCGCGTCCGCGTTGGGTGAATGCGTTCTTCGGCAAGGCGCAGATCGCCTCGGCTGCGTATATGGGCTATGCGCATGGCCATAACGATGCGCAGAAGACCATGGGCATCATCGCGATGACCCTGATCGGTGCGCAGTCGGCCGGTGCACTGGACAACCTGCCGAGCTGGCTGGCGTTCCTGCATCCGGGCACCGGCCTGGCGGCTGGTGCCGGTATCCCGATCTGGATCGTGCTGACCTGCGCGGTGGTGATGGCCGCCGGTACCGCGTCGGGCGGCTGGAAGATCATCAAGACGCTTGGCCACAAGATGGTCAAGCTGCATCCCATCCACGGCTTTGCCGCGGAAACCAGCTCGGCGACGGTGCTCACCGTGGCGGCGCACTTCGGCATGCCGGTGTCCACCACGCACAGCATTTCCACCGCCATCATGGGCGTGGGCTTCGCCAAGAACCCGCGTTCGCTGCGCCTGGGCGTAATCGAGCGCATCGTCTGGGCCTGGATTCTGACCATCCCGGCCGCTGGCGGTGTGGCCTATCTGATCCTGATGCTGTTCGAGCTGTTCGGCTGGACCTGAGCGGTGTCGCGGGGCGGTCACGCACTGTCGGCACGATGCGAGGCCGATGCCGCATGAACCGCCTTCGGCGGGCTTGCCCGCATCCCATGAAGTGAGACCCTTTCCCGATGATGCTTGCCCTGGTGTGCGTGTTGTTCGGGTTCGCCTGGTTGATCGACCGCCGCGGATTGCGGCGCCTTTCGCGCGCGTTGGGCATCGCCAGTGTGCTGCTGGTGTTCGCGGTGGGCTGCGGCCCGTTGCCCTCCTGGATGCTGCAGCACTTGCAACGCACCGGGGTCAACGACTTCAACGCGTGGGGGGTGCGCAACATCATCGTGTTGCTGGGCGCCGGCACCGTACGCCCGGAAGGCCGTGACGCGGTAGCCGAAGCCAATATGTTCGCCTACGGCCGCATCGTCGAGTCGGCACGCCTGTACCGGCAATGCCGGCACAGCGGTGGCGATTGCAAGATCGAGATCAGCGGCGGCGATGCGCGCGGGCTGGGCCTGTCCGAAGCAGTGGTGTATCAGCGCGTGCTGCTGGGCCTGGGAATTCCACGGGCGGACCTGATCATGGAGCCGTCGAGCATGAACACCTGGCAGAACGCGCAATTCAGCCAGCCCCTGCTGCGCGCCTACCGACCCGATCGCATCGCGCTGGTGTCCTCGGCCACGCATCTGCGCCGCGCCGAATTGTATTTCCGCCATTTCGGCATCGATGCCACACCGGTCCGCGCCGATTGGCTGACGGTTACCTGGTCGATCCTGCCGCAGAGCTACAACTTCACGCTGGCCGATGTGGCCCTGCACGAATACCTGGGCATTGCGCGCTATCAGCTTTACCAATGGATGGGGTGGAACGTGGAGGCGACCGCACCTGGCGCGGTCTGAACACCGCGCGACGCGGCTGATCCATCGCCGGACGTCGATACGCCCGGCGATGTCTGCGCTCAGCGCGTTCCGTACATCGCCTTGACGTCGTTGCGAAACGCGGCCTGGCTATCGGCGCGGTTGTAGAACATGTGGCCGCCCGGATATTCGCGCACCTGCACGCGTTTCGGGTCGCTGCCCATCGCCGGCATCTGGTCCACCGTCAATACCGAACCCATGAACGGGCAGGAGAGGTCGTTCCAGCCGTGCGCGATCAACACGCGCAACTTCGGATCGATCGCCACCGACTGACGCAGCTGGGTCACCGCACCCTTGCGCAGTTCGTCGTTCCATTCCCAGAGTTTGTTGACGTCGTAGTTGAGCGCGCGATATTGCGCATCGATCTTCCAGCCGACCACGCGGGTGACGAAATCCACCATCGCGGTGGTGGTGGGGGCAATGATGCTGTCCAGCAACGGGTCGTTGGCGCGTTGCTCGGCGTCGTTGGGAAACGGGTCGAAGGCGGTCACGTTGGAGTCGTAACGGCTGCCTAACTCGCCCTTGTCGCGAAAGACTTCGCGCAGATACGCCTGGGTTTCCAGACGCCCGCCGGAGCGTCGCACATACGCCGGATCCAGCCCGGTCATGCGGGTGACTTGCTGCAGCATCGCTTCGGTGGCCTTCGGGTCGGTGCGTCCTTTCATCAGCGCCACCGCGTAATCGCCGCGGGTGTAGTCGATCACCTGCCGCATCGCGCTGTCGCTGAGCTGGCCCTGGCGCTCCAGGTGCGCGGCAGCGATCGACGGCAATGTCAGCATCCATGCTACGGGCGACACGTCGCTGTTGTCGTCCAGTGTCGGGTTCAGATAGGGCGAGACCAGCACCACGCCGTTCATCGCCACGCCCAGCTGTGTCTGCAGGTAATGGGTGATACGCGGGCCGCGGAAGCCGCCATAGCTTTCGCCCACCAGATACTTGCGCGCCTGCAGGCGGCGGTTCTTGAGCAACCAGTCGTAGATCACGCGGGAGAGATATTCCACATCCGCCTGCGGGTTGTAGAACTGCTTCTTGGCCTCGTCGTCGCCGATCAGCGCGCGGCTGAAGCCGGTGCCGACCGGGTCGATGAACACCAGGTCGGTGAAGTCCAGCCAGGTGCCCGGATTGTCGCGCAGGGTGGCCGGTGCCGACGCGCTGTCGCCTTCGGCGCCGAAACCGACGATCTTCGGCCCGATCGCGCCCATGTTGAGATACACCGATGAGGCGCCCGGCCCACCGTTCAACGCGAAGGTCACCGGGCGGTCCTTGCCATCGGCGGTGTAAGCGGTGAACACCACTTCGCCCGTGGTCTTGCCCTGCGCATCGCGCACCGGCAACGTGCCGACCGTGGCGGTGTAGCTCAGGCTGCGGCCAGCCATGCGCGTGCTCTGGCGCACGCTGGCATCGGCCGGCAATGGTGGCTGTTTGGCGGCAGCAGCATCGGGTTTGGCGTCGCTTTTGGCGTCGCCTTTATCGGCTTTGTCTGGCGCATCGGCCAGCGCCGTTCCGGTGAGTAATACACAGGCCAGCAGGCCGGCACGGAGAAACAAGGACATGGGTATCGATGTCGGGAGTAGGGAAGTGCCCGATGCTAAGCCGCCGTAGAGCTCGATGGATGTGCAAGAAGGCACAGGTGCCGCTCGGACCGAGGTGGCATGCGCGGCCGGTTCCGGCAATCGGCTGACAACACGTGTCGATCGATAGCGCTACCTTCTTCCTTGGTGAGAAGGTGCCTAAAAGGCTGGATGAGGGTGCGCCCCATGGCGATGTCCCAGCCATTCATCGCGAAGTATCGCCATCAGGCCGCAGAGCTGAGCCGATGGCGTCACGTTCACTGCCCAACCCCTTTCCCAGCGTGAAAGAGGCTTTCGCTTCTTGAGCCTTCAACACTCCCGGCGTTCTCAGACTTCCAGCGACGCCAGGTCGCCCTTGGTCTCCAGCCACCGCTTGCGGTCGCCCGCGCGCTTCTTGGCCAGCAGCATGTCCATCAGCGAACGGGTCTGCTCGCCGTCGTCGATGGTCAGCTGTACCAGCCGGCGCGTATCCGGGTGGATGGTGGATTCGCGCAGCTGCTGCGGATTCATTTCGCCCAGGCCCTTGAAGCGGGTCACGCTGATCTGGCCCTTCATCTTCTCGCGCGCGATCTTGTCCAGCAGCGTGGCCTTTTCCTCTTCGTCCAGCGCGTAGAACACCTGCTTGCCCACGTCTACGCGGAACAGCGGCGGCATTGCCACGAACACGTGGCCGGCGGCCACCAGGGCGGGGAAGTGCTGCAGGAACAGCGCCGTCAGCAGCGTGGCGATATGCAGGCCGTCGGAGTCGGCATCGGCCAGGATCACCACCTTGCCGTAACGCAATCCGGTGATGTCGTCCTTGCCTGGATCGCAGCCGATCGCGATCGCCAGGTTATGCACTTCCTCCGAGGCCAGCACGCTGCCCGACGCCACTTCCCAGGTGTTGAGGATCTTGCCGCGCAGCGGCAGGATCGCCTGGAAGTCCTTGTCGCGCGCCTGCTTGGCCGAGCCGCCGGCCGAATCGCCTTCGACCAGGAACAGCTCGGTCCGCGACAGGTCCTGGCTGATGCAGTCGGCCAGCTTGCCGGGCAGGGCCGGGCCCTGGGTGACCTTCTTGCGGACGATCTGCTTCTCGGTCTTCAACCGTGCGCTGGCGCGGTCGATGGCGATCTGCGCGATCTTCTCGCCGATCTCCACGTTCTGATTGAGGTACAGGCTGAACGCATCGTGCGCAGCGCCTTCGATGAAGCCAGCGGCTTGGCGCGAGGACAACCGCTCCTTGGTCTGCCCGGAGAACTGCGGGTCGGTCATCTTCAGGCTGAGCACGAAGGTGACCCGGTCCCACACGTCTTCCGGCGCCAGCTTGACCCCGCGTGGCAGCAGGTTGCGGAAATCGCAGAACTCGCGCAGCGCATCGGTCAGCCCCGAACGCAGGCCGTTGACGTGCGTGCCGTGCTGCGCAGTCGGGATCAGGTTGACATAGCTTTCCTGCACCAGCTCGCCTTCCGGCACCCAGGCTGCGGCCCAGTCGACGATTTCGGTGTCTTTTTTCAGGCTACCGACGAACAACTCGGCCGGCAGCATCTCGTGCTCGGCCATCTCGCCCTTCAGATAATCGCGCAGGCCGTTTTCGAAGTACCAGCTGTCCTGCTCGCCGGTGGCTTCGTCGTGCAGCTTCACGGTCAGGCCGGGGCACAGCACCGCCTTGGCGCGCAGCAGATGGCGCAGTGCGCGCACGTTGAATTTCGGCGTATCGAAATACTTCGGGTCCGCCCAGAACCGCAGCCGCGTGCCGGTGTTCTTCTTGCCGACGGTGCCGACCACTTCCAGCTTGGAAGCGGCGTGGCCGTCGCGGAACTCCATGCGGTGCTCGCTGCCTTCGCGCTTGATGAACAGCTCGACCTTGGTCGACAGCGCATTGACCACGCTGACGCCCACACCGTGCAGGCCGCCAGAGAAGGTGTAGTTGCGATTGTTGAACTTGCCGCCGGCATGCAGGCGGGTCAGGATCAGTTCGACACCGGGAATCTTCTCTTCCGGGTGCATGTCCACCGGCATGCCGCGGCCGTCGTCGGACACCTCGCAGCTGCCGTCCTTATACAAGGTGACCTCGACCTGCTTGGCGTGGCCAGCCAGCGCCTCGTCGACCGAGTTGTCGATCACTTCCTGTGCCAGATGGTTCGGGCGCGCAGTATCGGTATACATGCCAGGACGGCGTTTGACCGGGTCCAGGCCCGACAGCACTTCAATATCGGCGGCGTTATAGCGGGTGTTCATGCATCTCGTTGGCACGTGAAACGACGCGCAAGTGTGGGGGCTGGGAGGATTTTTTGCACGCGACCCACGTTCAGTGCAGGGCTGGGTGCTACTGGCTACCCTGGCGTTGGTTTCGGAACCAAACGTCCCCATTTGAGGATGTCACCGATGCCAAAGAGGACGCCATGAAGTTCAAGCACATCCTGATGCTCACCCTCGGTGCGGCCGCAGTCGCAGCGCTCCCGGCCATGGTCCAGGCCGCTCCGCAGCAGACCGGGCAGGGCGCCGCTGCTCAGAAGGCTGATGATGCAAAGGCCAAGAGCGAAGCCGAGCGCAAGGCTGAACGTCGCGCCGCTGCCGCCGCGCAGAAGCCCAAGGCTGATAGCGCGCCGCGCGAGGAAGAGGAAGAAGAGAAGCCGTCACGCTGACCGCGCTGACGCGCCGCGATGCGCCACCAGACGCCTCGGCTCCGGCCGGGGCGTCTGCATGTGCGGCCCGCGCAGCATGCACTTTTCAGTGTGGAACCACTTCGTCGTCACGCAACCCTTGGGCATTGGCTCATCACCCGCTAAACTATGGCTTTCCGGGAGGCTTCAAGCCCCATGACCCCCCTGATTTTTGTTACCGGCGGCGTAGTGTCCTCGCTAGGCAAGGGCATTGCCGCCGCTTCGCTTGCGTCCATTCTTGAAGCGCGTGGCCTGAAGGTCACGATGATGAAGCTGGACCCGTATATCAATGTGGACCCGGGCACGATGAGCCCGTTCCAGCATGGCGAGGTCTACGTCACCGACGACGGCGCCGAAACCGACCTGGATCTGGGCCATTACGAGCGCTACGTGCGCACGCGTCTGTCGCGCAAGAATTCGGTGACCACCGGCCGCATCTACGAGAACGTGATCCGCAAGGAGCGCCGCGGCGACTACCTGGGTGCCACCGTGCAGGTAATCCCGCACATCACCGACGAAATCCGTCGCTGCATCGACGAGGCCACGGCGGGGTTCGATGTCGCGTTGATCGAAATCGGCGGCACTGTCGGCGATATCGAATCGCTGCCGTTCCTGGAAGCGATCCGCCAGGTACGCACCGAGCGCGGCGCCGAAAAGGCCATGTTCATGCATCTCACGTTGGTGCCGTACATCGCGGCGGCCGGTGAGTTGAAAACCAAGCCCACCCAGCATTCGGTCAAGGAACTGCGTTCGATCGGCATCCAGCCGGACGTGCTGTTGTGCCGGTCCGAGCAGGCGGTGCCGGACTCGGAACGCCGCAAGATCGCGCTGTTCACCAATGTGTCCGAGCGCGCGGTGATCAGCTGCCCGGACATCGACGTGCTCTACGGCATGCCGCTGGAGTTGCTGCGCCAGGGTCTGGATGAACTGGTCATCGAGCAGTTCAAGCTGCGCGACAAGGTGGCTGCCGCGGATCTGTCCGAGTGGGCGGCGGTGGTGGATGCGGTCAAGCATCCACTGGACGAAGTCACCATTGCGGTGGTCGGCAAGTACGTCGATCACCAGGACGCCTACAAGTCGGTTGCAGAAGCGTTGCGTCACGGCGGCCTGCGCCAGCGCACCAAGGTCAACCTGAAGTGGCTGGAAGCGCAGGATCTGGAAGGCAGCGACATGGCTGCCTTGCAGGACATCGACGGCATCCTGGTGCCGGGCGGGTTCGGCGACCGCGGCTTCGAGGGCAAGGTGCTGACCTCCAAGTTTGCGCGTGAGCACAAGGTGCCGTACTTCGGCATCTGCTACGGCATGCAGGCGGCAGTGGTGGACTATGCCCGCCATGTCGCCGATCTGGATGCAGCCAACAGCACCGAAAACGACCGCCAGTCGCCGCACCCGGTGATCGGCCTGATCACCGAATGGCGCACTGCCACCGGCGAAGTCGAGAAGCGCGACGAAAAATCCGACCTGGGCGGCACCATGCGGCTGGGTCTGCAGGAGCAGCGGCTGAAGCCTGGCACGCTGGCGCGCGAGGTCTACGGCAAGGATGTAGTGGCCGAGCGGCATCGTCATCGCTACGAGTTCAACAACCGTTATCGCACGCAGCTGGAAGACGCCGGTCTGGTGATTTCCGGCAAGTCGATGGACGACACCCTGGTGGAAGTGGTGGAACTGCCACGCGACACGCACCCGTGGTTCCTGGCCTGTCAGGCGCACCCGGAGTTCCTCTCCACCCCGCGCGATGGGCATCCGTTGTTCATCGGTTTCGTGCGTGCGGCGCGCGAGAAGAAAGCCGGCGGCCAGCTGCTCAAGGAAGCGCGTGCGTGAGGACTTCCTTCTCCCTGTGGGAGAAGGTGCCCATTAGGGGCGGATGAGGGTGCGCCGCAACGCACCGGAAGATGGCAGCCATGACGAACGCGTCGCTACGCGCCAGCCAGGGCAAACCATCGGGCTTCAGCATTGCGTGGCAACCCCACCCGCACCCCAACCCCTCTCCCGATGGGAGAGGGGCTTCAATCAATAGGTGACTTGATGAAACTGTGTGACTTCGACGTTGGCCTGGATCACCCGCTGTTCCTGATTGCAGGCCCCTGCGTGATCGAGTCGATGCAATTGCAGCTCGATGTCGCCGGCAAGCTCAAGGACATCACCGGCAAGCTCGGGATCAACTTCATCTTCAAGTCGAGCTTCGACAAGGCCAACCGCACCTCGGGCACCAGCTTCCGCGGCCCCGGCCTGGAAGAAGGCCTGAAGGTGCTGGACGCGGTGAAAAAGCAGATCGGCGTGCCGGTGCTCACCGACGTGCACGAATACACCCCGATGAACGAGGTCGCCGCCGTCGTCGACGTGTTGCAGACGCCCGCGTTTCTGGTGCGTCAGACCGACTTCATCAAGAACGTCTGCGCCGCCGGCAAGCCGGTCAACATCAAGAAGGGTCAGTTTCTGGCGCCATGGGACATGAAGCCGGTGGTGGAAAAAGCCAAATCGACCGGCAACGAGCAGATCATGGTCTGCGAGCGTGGCGCGTCGTTCGGCTACAACAATCTGGTCAGCGACATGCGCTCGCTGAGCGTCATGCGCGACACCGGCTGCCCGGTGGTGTTCGACGCCACCCACTCGGTGCAGTTGCCGGGCGGGCAGGGCAGCAGCTCCGGTGGCCAGCGCGAGTTCGTGCCGGTGCTGGCGCGCGCCGCCGTGGCGGTCGGTATTTCCGGCCTGTTCGCCGAAACCCATCCGGACCCGTCCAAGGCGCTGTCCGATGGCCCCAATGCGTGGCCGCTGGATCGCATGGAAGAGTTGCTCGAAACGCTGATGGAGCTGGATGCAGTGACCAAGAAGCACGGGTTCGCGCGCTTCGCATGAGTTCCAATCCCTGGGCGGTGGTAGCGTCACACCCTCAGGGTCGGCAGTGGTGTCACTGGCCCCGGGGCTGATTGGCGCTGGCCCTGTCTATTGGTGTCGCTCGCTGCTGCAGTTTGGTTTGTCGCTGCTGGGCGTGATGGCTGAGCGGTACGCTCGCCTGCCTGCCGCATGCAGCGGCGGCACGCGATTTGGCAATGGCGCGGTGTACAGCGATAATCCGGCAGCTTGTTTCCGGTGTCATTCCCCCTCTACTGGTAACCGATCGACCTATGACCACTATCGCCAAGATCCTCGCCCGCGAAATCCTCGACTCCCGCGGCAATCCCACGCTGGAGGCCGAAGTCACGCTGGCAGACGGTTCGTTCGGCCGCGCGGCCGTGCCCTCGGGCGCCTCGACCGGCACCAAGGAAGCGGTGGAGTTGCGCGATGGCGACAAGACCCGGTACATGGGCAAGGGCGTGCGCCATGCGGTGGACAACGTCAACGGCACCATCGCCGAGACGCTCAAGGATTTCGACGCGGCTGACCAGCAGGGCCTGGACCGCCGCCTGATCGATCTGGACGGCACCGAGAACAAGGGCCGCCTGGGCGCCAATGCGCTGTTGGGCGTTTCGCTCGCCGCCGCGCATGCAATCGCCGCCTCGCGCAAGCAGCCGCTGTGGCATTACCTGTCCACCATCACCGAATCCGATGTCGCCTTGCCGGTGCCGATGATGAACATCATCAACGGCGGCGCGCATGCCGACAACAACGTCGATTTCCAGGAATTCATGGTGCTGCCGGTCGGTTGCAGCTCGTTCTCCGAAGCGCTGCGCGCCGGCACCGAAATCTTCCATTCGCTCAAGTCGGTGCTCAAGGGCCACGGCCTGAGCACGGCGGTGGGAGACGAAGGTGGCTTTGCGCCGGACTTCCGCAGCAACGTCGAAGCGCTGGACACCATTCTCGAAGCGATCGGCAAGGCCGGTTACACCGCCGGTGAAGACATCCTGCTGGGCCTGGACGTGGCCTCGTCGGAGTTCTACGACAACGGCAAGTACAACCTGGTCGGCGAGAACAAGCGCCTGACCAGCGAGCAGTTCGTCGACTTCCTGGCCGACTGGGTTGCGCAGTACCCGATCATCAGCATCGAAGACGGCCTGGCCGAAGACGATTGGGCCGGCTGGAAGCTGCTCACCGACCGCGTTGGCAAGAAGGTGCAGCTGGTGGGCGACGATCTGTTCGTTACCAACCCGAAGATCTTCAAGCAGGGCATCGACTCCGGCACCGCCAATGCGATCCTGATCAAGGTCAACCAGATCGGCACGCTGACCGAAACGCTGCAAGCCATCGCGATGGCGCATGCGGCCAAGTACGCCTCCATCGTCTCGCACCGTTCGGGCGAAACCGAAGACACCACCATCGCCGACATCGCCGTGGCGACCACCGCCACCCAGATCAAGACAGGCTCGCTGTGCCGCAGCGATCGTGTGGCCAAGTACAACCAGCTGCTGCGCATCGAGCAGGCGTTGGGCTCCGGCGCGCGTTACGCCGGCCGCGACGCGTTCGTTTCGATCAAGGGATAAGCCGTGCGCAACTGGCGCTGGCTACTGCTGGTGCTGGCGGTACTGCTGGCTTGGCTGCAGTACCGCTTCTGGTTCGGGCCCGGCAATTCCGGCGAAGTCATGATGCTGGAATCCCAGGTCGCGCATCAGACACAGGACAACGAAGGTCTGCGCCAACGCAACCAGGCGTTGGCAGCAGAGGTGAAGGATTTGAAGGACGGCGAGGCGGCAATCGAAGAACGCGCACGTAGCGAGCTGGGCATGATCAAGCCGGGCGAGACGTTCTACCGTGTGGTCGAAGATGCGCCGCCACTGCCTGCTGCAAGCCCCCAAGCTGCGCCCGCGCCGGCTACATCCGACCCTGCATCCGCAGCGGAACCGCACCCATGACCGGCTCGATCTGGACCATCGTGGCGGCCGCAGGGCGCGGCACGCGATTCGGTGGCGCGCTTCCCAAGCAATATCTGCCGGCAGCGGGCCAACCGCTGATGGCTTATACCTTGGCCGCGCTGGCCGCGCATCACGCGGTCGCCGGCATTCTGGTGGCGATTGCACCGGAGGATGCCGACTGGCCGGGCTGGACGGCAGTGCACTCCAAGCCCGTCTTGACCTGCGTGGGCGGTGCCACCCGTGCAGCGTCGGTGCTGGCCGGCTTGCTGGCTCTCCCGGAGAGCGTGCGTGCCGACGATTTCGTGCTGGTACACGATGCCGCGCGGCCGAATCTGGCCCTGGCCGATCTGGACCGCCTGCTGGAAATCGGCCGCGGCGATCCGGTCGGTGCGATCCTGGCCGCACCGGTGCGCGACACGCTCAAGCGTGCCGGTGACGATGGCGGCATCGACCGTACCGAACCACGCGAACGTCTATGGCGTGCACTCACCCCGCAGTTGTTTCGTCGCCATCAGCTGATCCGCGGACTCACCGAGGCATCGGCAGCCGGTGTGGACGTCACCGATGAAGCGATGGCGATGGAGCGGATGGGGCTGCGCCCATTGCTGGTGGAAGGCGCCGAAGACAACTTCAAGGTGACCACGCCTGCGGATCTGGCGCGGTTCGAATTCGAAGTGGCACGCCGCGGCATGACGATCGATGCCGATTCGCTGGAGGCGCAGGTCGTCGATGCGCCGGCCAACGCGCGCGACGCTGCAGCGCAGCCCGCCACGGCCAGCCACGGCAACGACTCCACTTAAAGCGGCTAGAAAGACAATTGCGCAGCCGCCAGTGGGCGCGGCCGTTGCTCGGTGCGGTCTGTACCAACCGTCCACCGCGGTCACTGCGCGCCGTCCACGCTCACTCGACCACCGCGCGCTATGTTGTGTTGGCTGCTTTTAATAACCACGGGGTCTCCATGTCCTTCAATTTCCGAATCGGCCAAGGCTACGACGTGCATGCGTTCGGCCCTGGCGACCATGTTATGCTTGGCGGCGTGCGCGTGGCGCACAGCCATGGCGTGCTCGCGCATAGCGATGGCGATGTGGTGTTGCACGCACTGTGCGATGCGATGTTGGGTGCGCTGGCGTTGGGCGATATCGGTCGGCATTTCCCACCATCCGACGAAGGCTGGAAGGATGCCGACAGCGCGCAGTTTCTGCAGCATTGCGACGGCTTGCTGCGCGAGCGCGGTTGGCGCGTCGGCAATGCCGACATCACCGTGATCTGCGAACGTCCCAAGGTGGGTCCGCATGCGGTGGCCATGCGCGAACGCATCGCCGGCCTGTTGGCGATCGAACTCGATGCGGTCAGCGTCAAGGCCACTACCAGCGAGCAATTGGGCTTCACCGGCCGCGGCGAAGGCATTGCCGCACAGGCCGCGGTGTTGCTGGGCAGGATCGCTACATAATTTATCGCGACACACGCAGCGCTGGGCGCCGGGGCAGCGCCGATGCTGCCAGACGCCATCAACGCGCCGAGCGAAGCGGCACGCAGCGCGCCACCTCTGATGCGAAGGCAAACCACAGCATGAGCGAGATCTCTGTTCTTCCACGCGCGTATGGCGCGGCTGTGCTGCATTCGGCCATGCGCAGCACGCCGGACGACTTTCAGGTCGACGAACTTCCGGCATTCGAGCCTTCTGGCGAAGGCGAGCATCTGTTGCTCACCGTGCGCAAGCGTGGTCAGAACACCGCCTATATCGCCAAGAAGCTCGCGCACTGGGCCGGCATCGCCGAAATGGGGGTCAGCTATGCGGGTCTGAAAGATCGCCATGCGGTGACCACCCAGCGTTTCAGCGTGCATCTGCCCAAGCGCATCGCGCCGGATATGGCCGCGCTGGATGATGCGCAGATGCAGGTAGTCGACAGCACCTGGCACAACCGCAAGCTGCAACGCGGTGCGCTGCACGGCAATCGCTTCGTGCTCACACTGCGTCAGGTGCAGGGCGAGCGCGATGCGATCGAGCAACGATTACAGGCGATTGCTGCGCGCGGCATCCCCAATTGGTTCGGCGAACAACGCTTTGGTCGCGATGGCGGCAACGTGGCGGCTGCTTTGGCGATGTTTGGTCATGTGCAAGCCGTCGACGGAACCTTGCTGCCGGTGCCCACATCGAAGCGGCGGCTGCGCAACGATCAGCGCTCGATGCTGCTGTCGGCGGCGCGCTCGGCCTTGTTCAATCGCGTGCTCAGCGCACGTGTGGCGCAGGGCAGTTGGGATAGCGCGCTGGAGGGCGAGGCGTGGATGCTGGATGGCTCGCGCAGCGTCTTCGGCCCGGAGCCGTGGAGCGAGGTGCTGGCCGAGCGCCTGGCGCGTTTCGATATCCATCCCAGTGGCCCGTTGTGGGGCGCGGGAGCGTTGCGCTCGACCGATCAGGCCGCGGCGGTGGAGCAGGATGCATTGTCCGACCCGCAATCCGAAGCGCTGCGCCAAGGCCTGGAAGCAGCGGGTTTGAAGCAGGAGCGCCGCGCGCTGCGCTTGCGCCCGCAAGGCCTGGAGTACCGATGGCTGGAGGCGCAGACCCTGCAGCTCGCGTTCGCATTGCCGCCTGGCTGCTACGCCACCGCACTGCTGTGGGAATTGGGCGAGGTCGCCGACGCAGGCCGCTTCAACGCCGATGTGCCTTCTGACGCGTGACTGCGCGCGGCCGCTGTCGGGCGCAGTGCAGGGTCAATGACGTCTCGCTCCGCTACCTACGGAGGAGCGCCCTTACAGCGGCTCACAAAACGTCGCGAGCGGTCGTCAGGTGGGTGCGGGCGGTGCGGAGGAACCGGAGTGTTCAACTGGTACACGCCGATTCCGAGTACCGACCGCGCCTGCCTGGCGGCCGCGCAGTAGGTTTGTTACATGCTCTTCGCCACGACGGGCAGCTGAGGCGACACCGACCCGGATCAATTGCACCCGTGTGTCGTAAAGCCGTTGCTTGCGTCGAGGTGCCTCGCGCATTACAGACGTTAGCGGTGCGCATGATCCGCGCAATCGCTTCCCCAACGCTTCGCGTCAATCACCCTCCGCGGTCAGCCTATCGCCGTGCCAGCAACACCAACAGCGCACCCGTGCCGCCCTGCGTGGGTGGCGCCGAATGAAACGCCAGCACATCGTTGCGTTGACGCAGCAGCCGGTCCATCAGGTTCTTCAGCACTGGCGCTCCGGTGTCGGACTGCGGGCCCTTGCCGTGGATGATGCGCACGCAACCATGTTCGTGCGCATGCGCGTCCAGCAGGAACTGGCGCAACAACGACTCGGCCTGCGCCGCGGTGGCGCCGTGCAGATCCAGTTCGTCCTGCACCGAAAATTGCCCGCGCTTGAGCCGCTGAAACAAGCGCGTGGGAAGGTTCTCGTGCCGATAGCTGGCGATATCGCCGGCTTCCAGCGGCGCGCTGTTGCGTAACAGACGTGCAAATTCGGTGTGCGCTTGCGCCTCGTCGCGCTCGGCCATGCGCGCGCGCGGCTTGGGGCGCGGCTTGGCGTTGGCCGGTGGCGCGACCTCACGAATCGGCTTGACCGCGCCGATCGCTGCGCGGAACAACGCGCCGTCGTCTTCGTCTTCAGGATGCGACATGCGCACAGCGTACCCGGTCCAGGCGCAGGCGCAGGCGCACGCGAAGATCAAGCGCGAAGGGGCGGGGCGCATCCGGTATCATGACCCGGTTTTCCGAGGAGTCTCATGCGCGTACTGGTTAGCAACGACGACGGTGTCGACGCCCCCGGCATCCAGATATTGGCCGAGGCGCTGCGCTATGCCGGTCATGAAGTGATGGTGGTCGCGCCCGACCGCGACCGCTCCGGGGCCAGCAATTCGCTGACGCTGGATGTGCCGATCCGCACCCGCCGCATCGACGCGCAGACCTGCGCGGTGGCCGGCACGCCGACCGACTGCGTGCATCTGGCACTCACCGGCATGCTCGATTACGACCCCGACATCGTGGTCTCCGGCATCAACAACTCGGCCAATCTGGGCGACGACGTGATCTATTCGGGCACCGTGTCCGCTGCGATGGAGGGGCGCTTCCTCGGCTTGCCGGCGGTGGCGGTGTCGTTGGTCACGCACCACCACGAAGCGCATCACTATGAAACCGCCGCGCGCGCTGCGGTGGAAATCGTGGCGCGGCTGAAGGCCGACCCGTTGCCCGCCGACACCATCCTCAACGTCAACGTGCCGGATCTGGCCTGGTCGGATGTGCTCGGTTTCGAAGTCACCCGGCTCGGCAACCGGCATCGCTCGGAACCCTGCGTGCCGCAGCGCGACCCACGCGGCCGCACCGTGTACTGGATCGGCCCGGCCGGTCCGGAGCAGGACGCTGGCGCCGGTACCGATTTCCACGCCGTGCGGACCGGGCATATCTCGATCACCCCGATCCACGTCGATCTCACCCGCTACCAGGCGCTGGAGACGGTGGCCGGTTGGGTCGGCGGGCTGACCGCCGCGCTGGACAGCCCGGCATGACACCGAGGCTGCGCATGTTGCAACCGGAATCGGTCGGCATCGGCATGACCTCGCAGCGCGTGCGCGACCGTCTGGTCGAGCGCCTGCGCGAAGCCGGCATCCAGGACGAAGCAACGCTCAATGCAATGCGCACCGTGCCGCGCCATCTGTTCATCGATGAAGCGCTGGCCTCGCGCGCCTACGAAGACACCGCGCTGCCAATCGGTCACGGCCAGACCATCTCGCAGCCGTGGGTGGTCGCACGCATGACCGAGGCAGTGCTGCA
This sequence comes from Xanthomonas bromi, assembly GCF_900092025.1. GTDB lineage: Bacteria > Pseudomonadota > Gammaproteobacteria > Xanthomonadales > Xanthomonadaceae > Xanthomonas > Xanthomonas bromi. Next base: position 51,855 of record NZ_FLTX01000009.1, on the reverse strand, counting down.
GGTAGCGCCGACCAAGGTGCTCGAAGTGGGTACCGGTTCGGGCTATCAGGGCGCCATCCTGGCCGCGCTGGGGCTGGAGGTGTACACCGTCGAGCGTATCGGCGACCTGCTGCGGCAGGCGCGCAAACGCTTCCGCCATCTGGGCATGAACGTGCGCAGCAAGCACGACGACGGCCGTATCGGCTGGCCCGAGCATGGCCCGTACGACGCCATCGTGGTGACCGCGGCCGCGCCTGCGTTGGTGGACGCACTGGTCGATCAGCTCGCGGTCGGCGGACGCCTGGTCGCCCCGGTCGGTGGCGCGTCCTCGCAGTCGTTGGTGCAACTCACCCGCGGGGCCGATGGCGCGATCGACCACCAGGTTCTGGCGCCGGTCACGTTCGTGCCGCTGTTGTCGGGCATGCTGGATTGAATCCATGAGAGTTTCTCGATGAAGATTTTCGGGCCGTTGTACGACGTGGCCATTCGTTGGTCGCGCCATCGCCGCGCCCCCGCGCTGCTGACCGGCCTCAGCTTCGTGGAGGGCTTCATCTTTCCAGTACCGCCGGAAGTGATGCTGGCACCGATGTCGCTGGCAGAACCCAAGCGCTCGCTGTGGTTTGCCACCTTGAGCCTGATCGGCTCGGTCTGCGGGGCGCTGGTCGGTTATCTGCTCGGCCATTTCGCGTTTGCCGCGTTGCAGCCGCTGATCGAATGGCTGGGCTGGAGTGTGAAGATCCAGGCGCAGATCGAAAATCTACGCGCGCTGGTGGCCGAGTCGCCGTGGAAAGCGTTCTGGGCGCTGGTACTGGTCGGTTTCACTCCGATCCCGCTGAAGATCTTCACCTGGGCCTCCGGCGTGGTTGGCGTGCCGATCCTGCCGTTTATCGCCAGCATGCTGGTGGGCCGCGGCAAGCGCGTGTACCTGGTGGCCGGCGCGATCCGTCTGGGCGGCGCGCGTGCCGAGGCCGCATTGCACAGGTGGATCGAGCCGCTCGGCTGGGTAGCGATGGCAGTGCTCGCGGCCGGCGCCGGCTGGCTGGTATGGAAGACAACGAACGGATGAGCAAGACGCAGATGAATTCGGTACGCAAGACAGCAGTCCTGCTCGCAGTCGCCATCGGGCTCACCGCCTGCAGCAGCGCCACCGTGGTGCGTTCGCCTGGGGCGAGCGGTGGCGCGTCGTCGCGTCCGAGCGCGGCGCCACGCCCGTCAGTGCCGCGCCCGGGTGCCACGGTGACCGTACAGCGGGGCGATACGCTCTACGCGATCGCGCGCCGCACCAATATCACGGCGCCGGATCTGGCGGCCTGGAACGGGCTGTCTTCACCGAACACCATCTATCCCGGGCAGACTCTCAAATTGTATCCGGGGGGGGGCAGCAAGCCTGGCGCCAGCGCGCCAGTCTCCGGCCCCGTGGCTCCGCCGCGTCCGGCGGCGCCGATTGCTGCACCGGTCAGCAGCGGATTTCCCTGGCGCTGGCCCGCCGATGGCGTGGTGGTCGGCACTTTCGTCACCGGCGAAACGACCAAGCAAGGCGTGGATATTGCCGGTGCCAGCGGCCAGGCCGTGCGCGCCGCCGCCGATGGTGTGGTGGTGTATTCCGGCGCCGGCCTGGTTGGCTACGGCGAGTTGATCATCATCAAGCACAACGACCAGTGGCTGTCCGCATATGGGCACAACCGCAAGCGGTTGCTCAACGAAGGCCAGAGCGTCAAGGCGGGGCAGCAGATCGCCGAAATGGGCCGCAGCGGTGCTTCCCGCGACATGTTGCACTTCGAGATCCGTTACAACGGCAAGCCGGTGGATCCGCTGCTGTATCTGCCGAAGAAGTGAGTTCGGGATTGGGGAATCGGGAGTCGGGAGTCGCAACAGCACTTGGGCTGAACGTGCGCGAGAAGCGCGTTCTCGCTGTTTAGTAACGGCGAGCCACCACGATCCGATCCCGTTCTTCGCTGAATGGAAAAGCGATCTGCGGCCCGCTTTTACGAATCCCCAATCCCGGCTCCCAAATCCCGTCCCAACCAATCAGCCCGGCAACACCATCGCCAACGCGACCCGACGGCCTTCGCTGGCCAGCACGTTATAGGTGCGCGCGGCGGCGGCGTTGGTCATTGCTTCCAGGCCGATGCCGCGGGTCAGGCAGGCGGCCAGCACGTCGGTCTTCGGGAATAGTTGGCGCTCGCCGGTGCCGAGCAAGATCACAGCCGGGCTGAGCGCCAGTACCGCGTCCAGATGGCTCACCTGGAGTTGCTCCAGGGTGTGTACCGGCCAACGCTCGACCAACTCATCCGGCATCAGGATGAAGCTCTGCTGCAGGATCTGGTCGTTCACCTTGGCATGGCGACCATCGGCCGCGCGCAGCGCATAGGCGTAATCGGGGTGTTCCTGACTTAGAGGCATGACGAACTCGTTGGCTCAGCCGCGCGGCAGCACGATCTGGCGCTTTTCCTTGCTGGGGCGGTACAGGATGGCGACGTGGCCGATCCGTTGCACCAGGGCGCTTCCGGTCTGTCCGACCAGCTCGGCGATCAGCGCGTCGCGGGTCTCACGATCCTCCGAAGCCACCTTCACCTTGATCAGTTCGTGGCGCTCGAGCACGTCTTCGAGTTCGGCCAGAAACGCCGGCGTGACCCCTTTGCCGCCAGTCTGCAGCAGTGCCTTGAGATCATGGGCCTGGCCGCGCAGGAAACGGTTCTGGGCGGAGGTGAGAACAATGGACATGCAGGATCGAAGGGAAGCAAAGGGTGTTCAGGGTATCATGGCGGCCCGTTTTGACCCCCGTTGCCAATGCCTTCCCGCAGTAAAAGCAGCCAGCGCTGGCTCAAGGAACACTTCGCCGACCCTTACGTGAAGAAGGCCCAGGCCGAGGGCATGCGCTCGCGCGCGGCCTACAAGCTGGAAGAGTTGTTGCAACGCGACCGCCTGCTCAAGCCGGGCATGGTGGTGGTCGATCTGGGCGCGGCGCCGGGCGGCTGGTCGCAGCAGGTGCGCAAGTCCATGGGCGACAGTGGCCGGGTGGTGGCGCTGGACATCCTGGACATGCCGGCCCTGGCGGGCGTGGAGTTCCTTCACGGCGACTTCAGGGAGCAGGCCGTCCTATCCCAATTTGAAGCGATGTTGGGCGATGTGCCGGTGGACCTTGTTCTGTCCGATATGGCCCCCAATAAGAGTGGTATGGATGCGGTCGACCAACCGCGGATGATGCACCTGGCGGAACTGGCGATGGAATTTGCCGACACCCACCTCAAGCCGGGCGGGGCGTTCCTGATCAAGCTGTTCCAGGGTGTCGGGTCCGACGACTACATTCGTGAGCTTCGCCGCCGCTATGAGAAGGTGACGATTCGCAAGCCGGCGGCCTCGCGCAAGCGCTCCCCGGAAGTTTATGCGCTCGGTCAGGGCAAGCGTGTCCAGATCAAGTAAGCTGCCAATGACCACCGTATTTCAAGCATCGAAGAGTAGAGGGCACCGGAGCCAATGAGGATGAACGACTTGACCAAGAATCTGCTGCTGTGGGTGGTCGTCGCAGTTGTGCTGATGGTTGTCTTCCAGAGTTTCTCGCCGCGGATGGCAGGCGGTGTCGGCCCCGACTCGATCACCTACACCCAGTTTCTGAAGGAAGTGGACTCCGGGCGCGTCAAATCGGTGGATTACACCGACGAGACCAACCTGGCCGTCAACGCGATCCGCTTCAAGCGCACCGACGGTAGCGAAGCCACCGTTTATGGTCCGCGCGACGACAAGCTGGTCGACGTGCTGTACAGCAAGAACATCGAAATGACCCGCCAGAAGCCTTCGACCGGCCCTGGCTTTTGGTCGTTGGTGCTGAATTTCCTGCCGGTCATCCTGATCATCGGCTTCTGGCTGTTCATCATGCGCCAGATGCAGGGCGGTGGCGGCGGTGCCAAGGGTGCGATGAGCTTCGGCAAGTCGCGCGCCAAGCTGCAGGGCGAAGATCAGGTCAAGATTACCTTTGCCGACGTTGCCGGTTGCGACGAAGCTAAGGAAGAAGTGGGCGAGCTGGTCGACTTCCTGCGCGACCCGACCAAGTTCACCAAGCTGGGCGGTAAGATTCCGCGCGGCGTGTTGATGGTCGGCCCGCCGGGTACCGGCAAGACGCTGCTCGCCAAGGCGATTGCCGGCGAGGCCAAGGTGCCGTTCTTCAGCATCTCCGGTTCGGACTTTGTCGAAATGTTCGTCGGTGTTGGCGCGAGCCGCGTCCGCGATATGTTCGAGCAGGCCAAGAAGCACGCGCCATGCATCATCTTCATCGACGAAATCGATGCGGTGGGCCGTCATCGCGGTGCTGGCCTGGGCGGCGGTCATGACGAGCGCGAGCAGACCTTGAACCAGTTATTGGTCGAGATGGACGGCTTCGAAGGCGGCGAAGGCGTGATCGTGATCGCGGCGACCAACCGGCCTGACGTGCTGGATCCGGCGCTGCTGCGTCCGGGCCGTTTCGACCGTCAGGTCGTGGTCGGCCTGCCGGACGTGAAGGGCCGCGAACAGATCCTGCGTGTGCACATGCGCAAGCTGCCGCTGGCCGACGACGTGGTGCCGATGGTGATCGCCCGCGGTACCCCGGGTTTCTCGGGTGCCGATCTGGCCAACCTCTGCAACGAAGCGGCGTTGTTTGCGGCGCGTGGCAGCGAGAAGGAAGTCCGCATGGACCACTTCGACCGCGCCCGCGACAAGATCCTGATGGGCGCCGAACGTCGTTCGATGGCCATGAGCGAGGACGAAAAGACGCTGACCGCGTATCACGAGGCAGGCCACGCCATCGTGGGCCGCCTGGTACCGGAACATGACCCGGTCTACAAGGTCACCATCATTCCGCGCGGCCGCGCACTTGGCGTGACGATGTATCTGCCGGAAGGCGATCGTTATTCGATGAATCGCGTGGCGATCGAATCGCAGCTGTGCTCGCTGTACGGTGGCCGTGTGGCCGAAGAGTTGATCTTCGGTGGCGACAAGGTCACCACCGGTGCGTCCAACGACATCGAGCGTGCCACCAAGATGGCGCGCAACATGGTCACCAAGTGGGGCTTGTCGGACGAGCTCGGCCCGGTCGCCTATGGCGAGGAAGAGGACGAGGTGTTCCTGGGCCGTTCGGTTACCCAGCACAAGAACGTCTCGGACGAAACCGCGCGCAAGATCGACGAAGTGGTGCGTTCGATCCTGGACAAGGCCTACAGCAAGACCAAGACCATCCTCACCGACAACTTGGACAAGCTGCATGCGATGTCGCAGTTGTTGCTGCAGTACGAAACCATCGACGTGCCGCAGATCGACGCCATCATGGAGGGCCGCGATCCGCCGCCGCCGGCAGGCTGGGGCAAGTCCGACAAGGACGGTGGCAACAACAACGACAAGGGTAGCCCACGTCCGTTGCCGCCCATTGCAGGACCGGCCGAGCAGATCTAAGCCGGTCATCCGCTGATCTGCAGAGGCATCCATCAAGGCCGGGAAGCGATTCCCGGCCTTGATGCGTTATCGGGCAGTGCGTACGCCCACATGCGAGCAATCGCGATCACCAAAGGAGACACTGCCGATGTTCGACACCGCCCTCAAACTGGATTGCGCCGGCCGCAGCCTGCGGCTGGATGCGCCGCAGGTGATGGGCATTGTCAATGTCACGCCCGATTCGTTCTCTGACGGTGGCCAGCATGCAACGTGCGAAGCGGCGATCGCGCACGGGCTGGTGCTGGTGGAGCAGGGCGCGGCCGTGCTGGATATCGGCGGCGAATCCACACGCCCGGGTGCCACAGCGGTGCCGGTTGAAGAGGAGCTGCAGCGGGTGATTCCGGTGATCGAGGCACTGGCGCAGCGCACCAACGTGCCGATCAGCGTGGACACGTTCAAGCCGGAGGTCATGCGCGCAGCGGTTGCGGCCGGCGCCGGCATGATCAACGACGTCTATGCCTTGCGTTCGCCCGGTGCGTTGGAAGCAGCGTCGGACCTGCGCGTGCCGGTGGTCTTGATGCATGCGCGCAGCGCGCCGCACGCCATGCAGGACGCGCCGCAGTACGACGATGTCGTCGGTGAGGTGCACCGGTTTCTGGCCGAGCGCATCTTCGCCGCCGAGATGGCCGGTATCGACAAACGCTCGCTGATCCTGGATCCGGGCTTCGGCTTCGACAAGACCACCACGCATAACCTCACCCTGCTTGCGCAACTGCAGCGCCTGCAGGAATTCGGGCTGCCGGTATTGGCGGGGCTGTCGCGCAAGCGCAGCATCGGCGAACTGACCGGCCGCGAGATCGCCGCCGAACGCGTACACGGCTCGGTGGCCGCGCATCTGATTGCGGCCCAACATGGCGCGCTGCTGCTGCGCGTGCACGATGTGGCAGCAACCGTCGATGCGTTGAAGGTGTGGACTGCGATGGCGGCGATTCCTGTCCCGCGTGTCAGCGCAACGGCTGCACCGACGATCCGTTGGCCGGACGAGGACTGATGCCTGCCGACCAAAGTCCGCTGGCGATTGCCCTGATGGGCCCCACCGCCAGCGGCAAGTCTGCGCTGGCGCTGGAAGCTGCAGAGCGCTGGAACGGAGAAATCGTCAGCGTCGATTCGGCGCTGGTCTATCGCGGCTTGGAGATCGGCGCGGCCAAACCGGACGCGGCGATGCGCGCGGCGGTTTCACATCATCTGCTGGACGTGCGCGATCCCTGGCAGGTGTATTCGGCCGCCGAGTTCGCCAGCGATGCGCGTAAAGCGATCGAGCAGATCGTGGCACGCGGCAAGCTGCCGATCCTGGCCGGCGGCACCGGCCTGTATTTCCGTGCGCTGCTGGAAGGCTTGTCGCAACTGCCCGAGGCCGACCAGGCAGTGCGCGCATCCATCGCGGCCGAAGCGGAGCAGTGTGGTTGGGCTGGCTTGCACGCACAGCTGGCACGCGTGGACCCGATGGCCGCGGCGCGCATTCATGCGACCGACCCGCAGCGGATCCAGCGGGCGCTGGAGGTCTACCGCATCAGCGGGCGGCCGATCAGTTATTGGCAGGCGCTACCGCCCGGGCCGCGCCTGCCGGTGCGTGTGTTGAAGGTGGTATTGGCACCCCGCGAGCGTGCGGTGCTGCATGAACGCATCGAACGGCGCCTGGACGCGATGCTGGTGCAAGGTTTTCTGGCAGAAGTGCAGCGCTTGCGGGCGCTACCGCAGATGCAGGCGGTGGCCGCCCCGTTGGATCTGCCGGCGGTGCGTGCGGTGGGCTACCGGCAAGCCTGGGAGTATCTGGACGGCGCCTGCAGCCTCGTTGAGTTCCGCGACAAGGCGATTCAGGCGACCCGGCAACTGGCCAAACGTCAGCTCACCTGGCTGCGTGGCGAGCTCGACGCGCGCTGGTTCGACCCGGAGCGTGACCGTCATCGATTGGAGAGTGCACTTGTCGGCTTCCTCGGTGATCTTCCCGCTGTGCGGCAGGCTTCAGGCGTGTAACATCCCGTTTCCGGGGCCGGCTGGGGATGGCAGGTGTCGACCGGGACGATAAGAACAATAATGAAGAGGATTTTTCGATGGCTAAGGGGCAATCTTTACAGGACCCATTCCTCAACGCGCTGCGACGCGAGCGGGTTCCCGTGTCGGTGTATCTGGTCAATGGCATCAAGCTGCAGGGCACGATCGAGTCGTTCGACCAATTCGTGGTCCTGCTGCGCAATACCGTGAGTCAGATGGTGTACAAGCACGCCATTTCCACGGTGGTGCCGGCGCGCAATGTGCGCGTGGGGCCGGGTGGTGGGTATGTGCAATCCAATGAAGGCAATCAGGCGGAAGATGACGACGTCGAGCAGTAACGGAGTAGTGCGTGTTTGATCGGTCCCGCAAGGGTGAGCACGCGTTGTTGATACAGACCCACTCCGGTGGGCCTGCCGAAGACGATGTCATGGAGGAGTTCGCCGATCTTGCAAAGTCGGCGGGCGCCACGGTGGCGGCCACCCTGACCGCACGCATCGATAAACCGAGCCCGTCGACCCTGATCGGCAGCGGCAAGCTGGAAGAGGTCAAGGCGGCAGCCGAGGCCACCGGCGCGGATCTGGTGTTGGTCAATCACACCTTGTCGCCCGGCCAGGAGCGCAACCTGGAGAAGTATCTGGAGCGGCGCGTGATCGACCGCACCGGCCTGATCCTGGACATCTTCGCGCAACGCGCGCGCAGCCACGAAGGCAAGCTGCAGGTGGAGCTGGCGCAATTGCGTCATATGGCCACGCGCCTGGTCCGCGGCTGGACGCACTTGGAGCGTCAGCGCGGCGGTTCGATCGGCCTGCGCGGCCCTGGCGAAACCCAGCTGGAAACCGACCGTCGCCTGCTGCAAAAGCGCGTCGAGCAGTTGCAGCAGCGACTGGAAAAGGTCGAGGTGCAGCGCACCCAGATGCGTCGCGCGCGGATGCGCAGCGAATTGCCGCGGATTGCCTTGGTCGGTTACACCAATGCCGGCAAATCGACGCTGTTCAATGCGTTGACCGGCGCAGAGGCGTACGTGGCCGATCAGCTGTTCGCCACGCTGGATCCCACCGTGCGGCGCATCGCGTTGCCGGGCGGTAGCGCGATTCTTGCCGATACGGTCGGCTTCGTGCGCGATCTTCCGCACGAACTGGTCGCTGCGTTCCGTTCGACCTTGTCTGAAGCGCGCGATGCCGATCTGTTGCTGCACATCGTCGATGCGGCCGACCCGCTGCGCGAAGAGCGCATCCTGCAGGTCGATGAAGTGTTGCAGGCGGTCGGTGCCGGCGATCTGCCGCAGCTGTTGGTATTCAACAAGATCGACAAGATCGAAGGCGCCGAAGTGCGCCACGATGCGCAGGACGGCATTCCGGATCCGGCACGCCGCGAGCGCGTGTGGGTGTCGGCGCGCGACGGGCGTGGGCTGGAAGAACTGCAGCAGGCGCTCGGTCAGCGACTGGACCTGCGCCATCTGACCGGCCAGCTGCGGCTGCCGCCGTCGGCCGGCCGCCTGCGTTCCAGGCTGCATCAGCTGGAAGTGGTGCGCAACGAGCAATCCGACGAGGAGGGCTGGTTGCTTGAGGTCGATCTGCCGATGGTCGAAGCCGAGCGGCTGGCTGCTGGCGAGGATGGCGAGCCGCTGCGCGCGATGCTGCCGGATCGTCGCGAAGACTGGGAGGCGTGATGGAGGCAGCGCAGTCCGCATGGCGCGACTGTGCTGCTGTTTCAAGGCGGATGAGGCCGGGTGTGCGGTGTCGTTGTGCGGCAGTTGTACCGTCTCGCTTCGACCTGTGCGAACCTGCGGCAGCACATGCTCTCTGCGGCAACCTGCATGCACGGAGTAACCTCACGCACCGCACGTTTGCTTGGCAATTCGTGGCCGTCGCTCCTACGGCGCCCAGGTGATCTGGGCGCCTCGGCGCTGCGGTTAGACGGCGTGCGGCAGGTCTGTCGCTGCATATCCGATGGCGTTCCAGACCCGAAGCGCCGCATGTCGGCGCCACATCGCCACTGAACCCGGGCCCCGTCGCGCCCATTCGGAAGCGGCGCCAGCCGCAGACAGATGCCACGAATTGGGCTAAAACGTCCGCTGCTCCCTCGTCGCCGTGTCCATGTCCTTGTCCACCGATTCCGAACTGCAGCAGCTTGCCGAAGTCCTCGGCCAGCAATTGCTTGCCGCGCGCGAGCGCCTGGTCACTGCCGAGAGCTGTACCGGTGGCTGGATCGCCAAGGCGGTGACAGATGTCGCCGGCTCCTCGCACTGGTTCGATTGCGGCATGGCCGCCTACAGCTACGAGGCCAAACAGGCACTGCTTGGCGTCCGCCCGCAGACCCTGGAGGTGCATGGGGCGGTCAGCCGCGAAACCGTGATCGAAATGGTCTCTGGCGCGCTGGTGAATTCCGGTGCAAGCATCGCGGTGGCGGTAACCGGTATTGCCGGGCCCGGTGGCGGCAGCGACGATAAACCGGTCGGTACGGTCTGGATCGGTTGGAAGCGTCGCGGCGGCTATGCCACGGCGCAACTGTTCCAGTTCAAGGGCGACCGCGATGCGGTGCGCCGTCAGACCGTGATCGCAGCACTGCGTGGGTTGAGCGCGCTGCTTTAGTTACCCGCAGGTTAGCTGGATAGTGATCGGCACCAGCTTGGTGGTGCGCGCCATGTCCAGCGTGCTATAGCGCGCCAGCGAAACCGAAATACTGTGGCAGTGCGCCGCCGCCCCAAAAAACCTATCGGCAGATCGTCATCGGCACGCCGCTGCAGCCCGGTCGTGGAATGCGTTTCCAGGGCGCGTCTCGCAATGATGGTGTGACGTTGCGATTGCGCGATTGAGGTGCATGTGCCTGACGGACGCGTGCGGCATGTTGCGCGTGCGCTGCGCAATCGGTTGCAACCTGCGCTGGGCTTCGAGCGGGCGAGGGCGCGACAGCAACCGGCAGATCGGCTACAAACAAGGTCTCCTCACCGCCCAGTGTGCCATGCATTCGTTTCTTGCTCCTATTCCATCATTGCCTGCGCGGCAGGCTGCTAGACAGCGCAGCGTCAGGCAGCGCGTGATCGCACCCCGTGCGCGGGCGGTGCGCTGATGTGGGAAGCACTTGGCACGGTGCGCGATCTTGGGCGTCTGCAGGAAATCGCCTCGGTCCTGATCCGCTACGGCTTCGGCGATGTGGTGCGCCGTATCGGCATGGCCGATGTGCTCGAGCGCGCCGGCAGGCTGTTGCATTGGAATAACGCCGAGGGCCGTTTGCGGATGTCCGCGGCGATGCGCGTGCGGCGTGCACTGGAAGAACTCGGGCCGACCTTCGTCAAACTCGGCCAGGTACTGGCCACGCGCGTGGATCTGCTGCCGCAGGAGTGGATCGAAGAATTGAGCGAGCTGCAGAATGCCGTGCCGGCGTTGCCGTTCGAGCAGATCCGCCCGCAGCTGGTTGCCGCGCTGGGCATGGAGCCGGAGAGCATTTTCGCGCGTCTGGACGAGCAGCCGCTGGCGGCCGCATCGCTGGCGCAGACGCATCGCGCGTGGTTGGCCGATGGCACGCCGGTGGTGTTGAAGATCCGTCGCCCCGGTATCGGCGATACCATCGATGCGGACCTGCGACTGCTGGCGCGGCTTGCCGACATCGTCGAAACCCGCGCACCGGATCTCAAGCGCTATCGTCCCGCCGAGGTGGTGCAGCAATTCACCGTTTCGCTGCGACGGGAACTGGATTTCGCTGCCGAGGGGCGCAACGCCGAACGCATCGCCGCCAACTTCGCGCGCGACGCGCAGGTGGTTGTGCCGGCGGTGTACTGGGAGTGGACCTGCGAGTCGCTCAACGTGCAGGAATTCATCGATGGCATTCCGGGACGCGATCTGCTCGCCGTCGATGCGGCCGGCCTGGACCGCAAGGCGCTCGCGCGCGCCGGTGCCGGCATCGTGCTCAAGATGGTGCTGCAAGACGGCTGCTTCCACGCCGATCCGCATCCGGGCAATATTTTCTACCTGCGCGACGGGCGGATCGCGGTCATCGATTTCGGCATGGTGGGGCGCGTCTCCGAACAGCGTCGGTTCCAGGTCGCGCAACTGCTGCACGGCATGGTCAGCTACGACGCCGAAGCGGTCATCGACGTGCTGCTGGAATGGGCGGGCACCAGCCTGGAGATCGACGAGCCACGTCTGCAGCAGGACATCGGTGCGTTCGTCGACGAGTATCGCGGCGTGCCGCTGAAAGAACTGCGCATCGGCGCCATGCTGGGCGACGTCACCTCGATCCTGCGCGACCACGGGCTGACGCTGCCATCGGATCTGGCGCTGATGATCAAGGCGTTTCTCACCCTCGAAGGCATGGGGCGCCAGCTCGATCCGGATTTCGACATGGCCACCGAGGCGCGCCCGTATCTGGAACGCGTGGTGTTGCAGCGCTATGCGCCGCGCGCCATCGTGCGACGTGGCCGGCGTACCGTGACTGGCGCAATCGATCTGATCGGCGATCTGCCGCGCGACCTCAAGCGCCTGTTGCAGGCCGCACGCCGCGGCAAGCTGCAGCTTCAGATCGAGACACGCGCTCTACGCGAGTTCGGCGAGCAGGTCGACCGCGCGGCCAACCGCCTCACGATGGGGATCGTCACTGCTGCACTGGTGATCGGCTCATCGATCGTGATGAACAGCGTTGGCGGCAGCGCCAGCCGCTGGTTGCTCGCGCTGGGCGTGGGTGGCTTCATCGGCGCGGCGCTGTGCGGCATCTGGATCCTGTTCTCGATCTGGCGCAGCCGGCGCTAAAGCCCGAGACCAAAGGAAATGCGGGCGGCATTGCGAGCCCGGCGCAGGGTGGCTCTTGCGCAGTCGTCCGTTAGTAGTAATACTACTAACCATGGACCTGACCGATACCCAGCAAGCAATCCTGGCCTTGATCGCAGAGCGCATCGATGCCGATGGCGTCCCGCCTTCGCAGACCGAAATCGCCCGTGCGTTCGGCTTCAAGGGTGTGCGCGCTGCGCAGTATCACCTGGAAGCGCTGGAGCAGGCGGGTGCGATCCGCCGCGTCCCAGGCCAAGCGCGCGGCATACGGCTGACCGGGCAGGGCGCACATGCGCGCACACCGGCGGCGAGCGAACCGCTCCATGACGATGTGCTGCGTCTGCCGGTGCTGGGCCGCGTTGCGGCTGGTTTGCCGATCGGTGCCGATATCGGCTCGGACGACTTCGTGGTGCTGGATCGCGTCTTCTTCTCGCCGTCGCCGGATTACCTGCTCAAGGTTCAAGGCGATTCGATGCGCGACGAAGGCATCTTCAACGGCGATCTGATCGGCGTGCATCGCACCCGCGACGCACGTTCGGGGCAGATCGTGGTGGCGCGGATCGATGAGGAGATCACGGTCAAACTGCTAAAGATCGGCAAGGACCGTATCCGGCTGTTGCCACGCAACCCGGACTACGCACCCATCGAAGTGTTGCCGGATCAGGACTTCGCGATCGAAGGCCTGTATTGCGGGCTGTTGAGGCCTAACCGCTGAGGTCTGTGCCGAGGGTCGTGCTGGTTTTTCCCCGAGCCGGCATTACAGGATTTCCCGCTGCCACCGGACGTATCGTCTCCCTAATCTGAGTGTGTCGCCTGCAGTCTCAGCTTGTGCGATACACCGCCGCTACATTAGCCCCATACCGAAATCACTGACGAGGATCACCCAGATGGACGAGAACAAGAAGCGCGCCCTTTCCGCCGCACTGAGCCAGATCGAAAAGCAATTCGGCAAGGGCTCGGTCATGCGTATGGGCGACCGCATCATCGAGGCGGTCGAAGTCATTCCGACCGGTTCGCTGATGCTGGACATCGCCCTGGGGATCGGTGGCCTGCCGAAGGGCCGCGTGGTCGAAATCTACGGGCCGGAATCCTCGGGCAAGACCACACTGACCCTGCAGGCGATTGCCCAATGTCAGAAGCTGGGCGGCACCGCAGCCTTCATCGACGCCGAGCATGCGCTGGACCCGATCTATGCGGCCAAGCTGGGCGTCAACGTCGACGATCTGCTGTTGTCGCAGCCGGATACCGGCGAGCAGGCGCTGGAAATTGCCGACATGCTGGTGCGTTCGAGCTCGGTGGACATCGTGGTGATCGATTCGGTTGCCGCGCTGACCCCGAAGGCGGAAATCGAAGGCGAAATGGGAGACCAGCTACCGGGTCTGCAGGCTCGGCTGATGAGCCAGGCGCTGCGCAAGCTCACCGGCAACATCAAGCGTTCCAACACTCTGGTGGTCTTCATCAATCAGCTGCGTATGAAGATCGGCGTCATGATGCCGGGCCAGAGTCCGGAAGTGACCACCGGCGGCAATGCTTTGAAGTTCTACGCCTCGGTGCGTCTGGACATCCGTCGCATCGGCGCAATCAAGAAGGGCGACGAGATCATCGGCAACCAGACCAAGATCAAGGTGGTCAAGAACAAGCTGGCGCCTCCGTTCAAGCAGGTCGTGACCGAAATCCTGTACGGCGAAGGCATTAGCCGCGAGGGCGAACTGATCGACATGGGCGTGGAAGCCAAACTGGTCGACAAAGCCGGCGCCTGGTACAGCTACGGCGATGAGCGCATCGGGCAGGGCAAGGACAACGCGCGCACCTACCTGCGCGATAACCCGCAGGTTGCGGTCCGGCTTGAAGCCGAGCTGCGCGAGAAGTTCCAGCCTGCCGAAGCGCCGCGCGAAGCGGGCGATGACGTCGAAAAGGAATAAGTCTTCGCTGAAAGCCATCGACAGTCGGGGTTGCCCATGGATGGGTTGCAGCGTGCTTGTGGTATGCAACGAACCTCGCAACCTCTAATCAAGGCAGGCACTAGCTCGACACGTCGGACGATGTTTCAAGTTTTTCTATCGCGAGGACGGCGGAGTCAGTGCCGTCGCTTCTCGCGGTAGATCTATCGAAGGCCAGGAGGGCAGGCGCCACGGACGGCGCATTTGATGCTGTTTGATTTTAGCGATTCAGGACACCTCACGATGGACGAGCAAGAGCCAGCACCAAAGCGAGGGCGCCGGTTCAAGGCGCAGACGCCGGTCCAGCGCGCACTCGGTCTATTGGTGCGGCGCGAACATTCGCGCAAGGAATTGAACCGCAAGCTGCTGGCCCGCGGGATCGAGCCAGATGTGGCGCAAGCTGCCGTGGATCGCCTTACCGGCGAAGGGTGGCAGGACGACGCCCGTTTTGCTACCGCGGTCGTGCGCAATCGCGCCGGCTCGGGCTATGGCCCACTGCATATTCGCGCCGAACTTGGAACCCATGGCTTGGATAGCGAGGCCATCAGTGCCGCCATGGCGACCTTTGACGGTGATTGGACCGAAAACGCGCGTGATCTGATCCGCCGCCGATTCGGCGAACAAGGCCCAGTGGACCTTCCGCAGCGGCGCAAGGCCGCCGATCTGCTCGCCCGGCGAGGTTTTGACGGCAACAGCATTCGCAGCGCCACGCGCTTCGACCTTGAGGACTGAGGGCGTCAGGCCTGCTACCCTTCGTGGTTTCAGGTTGTTCCGTTCATCTGCGCCCACATGTCATTGGGTGACCGGGATTGCCGCCCGCCCAATGCCAGCACATGAACGCACCTGCCAAATTCAGCACCTCCCAGATCCGTAGTGACTTCCTCGCGTTCTTCGAGGGGAAGGGCCACACCATCGTGCCCTCTGCGCCGCTGGTGCCGGGCAACGACCCCACCTTGCTGTTTACCAACTCCGGCATGGTCCAGTTCAAGGACGTCTTTCTCGGCGCAGAGAAGCGCAGCTATGTGCGTGCCGCAAACGTGCAGCGCTGCCTGCGTGCCGGTGGCAAGCACAACGATCTGGATTCGGTGGGCTACACCGCGCGTCACCACACCTTCTTCGAAATGCTCGGCAACTGGTCGTTCGGCGACTACTTCAAGAAAGATGCCATCAGCTGGGCATGGGAACTGCTGACCCAGGTCTGGAAGCTGCCGGCCGACCGTCTGCTGGTCACCGTCTACCACACCGACGAAGAAGCCTTCGCGTTGTGGCGCGACATGATCGGTATCCCGGAAAGCCGCATTGTGCGCATTGGCGACAACAAGGGCGCACCCTACGCGTCGGACAATTTCTGGCAGATGGCCGACACCGGCCCATGTGGCCCGTGTACCGAAATTTTCTTCGACCATGGCGATCACATTGCCGGCGGTCCGCCGGGTTCACCGGACGAAGATGGCGACCGCTTCATCGAGATCTGGAACCTGGTTTTCATGCAGTTCGATCGCCAGCCCGACGGCACCATGGTGCCGCTGCCGGCCCCGTGCGTGGACACCGGCATGGGCCTGGAGCGTCTGGCTGCGATCCTGCAGCACGTCCACACCAACTACGAAATCGATCTGTTCCAGGCCTTGATCGGCAAAGCCAGCGCGCTGACCGGCATCACCGATCTGGAGAACAAGTCGCTGCGGGTGATCGCCGATCATATTCGCGCCTGTTCGTTCCTCATCGTCGATGGCGTACTGCCCTCCAATGAAGGGCGCGGCTACGTGCTGCGCCGGATCATCCGGCGTGCGCTGCGCCACGGCTGGATGCTGGGCGTGCGCCAGCCGTTCTTCAGCAAGATGGTGCCCACGCTGGTTGAGTTGATGGGCGAGGCCTATTCCGAGCTGGTGGTGGCACAGGACACTGTGGTGCGCGCTCTGTTGGCCGAAGAAGAACGCTTTGCCGAGACGCTGGATGCCGGCATGAAAATCTTTGACGAGGTCGCAGCGCGTTCGCAGGAGGTTATACCCGGCGTCGATGCGTTCCGGCTGTACGACACCTACGGCTTTCCGGTCGACTTGACCGCCGACATCGCGCGCGAGCGTGGCATGCGCGTGGACATGGAGGGTTTCGAGTTCGCCATGGAACGTCAGCGCGAGACCGCGCGTGCGGCTGGCAAGTTCGGCGGCGGCGTGGCATTGCCGGCGGATCTGGTCGCCAGCATGTCGCCCACCGTCTTTCTGGGGTACGAAGCGTACGATGCCGATGCGCTCAAGGTGGTGGCACTGCTCAAGCAGGGCCGCCCCGTCGAACGCGCGGAAGCGGGCGACGAGGTGATCGTATTCACCGACCGCACACCGTTCTACGCCGAGTCCGGCGGTCAGGTCGGCGACAGCGGCCAGTTGAGCGGCCCCGGCGTGTCGATCGACGTTGCCGACACGCAGAAGTTCGCCGGTCAATTCCACGGCCATGTGGGGCGCATCACCGAAGGTGCACTTGCGCTAGGCGATGTGCTGGCCGGTGGCATCGATGTGCAACGTCGCGGCAAGACCATCCTCAACCATTCGGCGACCCATCTGCTGCACGCGGCTCTGCGTGAAGTGCTGGGAACGCATGTGCAACAGAAGGGCTCGCTGGTCGCGCCGGATCGTCTGCGCTTTGACTTCTCGCACTTCCAGCCGATCACTGCTGACGAGCTCGCTGTGATCGAGCGCAAGGTCAACGCCGAAGTCCGCACCAACCATGGTGTGGAAGTGCACAACATGGCCATGCAGGAGGCGCTCGATTTCGGCGCGATGGCGCTGTTTGGCGAGAAATACGGCGAAAACGTGCGCGTGCTCAAGATGGGCGGCTATTCCATCGAGTTGTGTGGTGGTACCCACGTCACCCGCACCGGCGACATCGGCTTATTCAAGATCACCTCTGAAGGTGGGGTATCGTCGGGTGTGCGCCGTATCGAAGCGGTGACCGGGCAGGGCGCGTTGGACTATGTGGCCGAAGAAGAGCGTCGCTTGTTCGAAGCGGCCAGCCTGCTCGGCGGCAATACCACCGAGGTGGTGGACAAGGTGCGTGCACTGACCGAGCGGCAGAAGCGGCTGGAGCGTGAGCTGGAATCGCTCAAGGCCAAGCTTGCGTCGGGTGCAACGGCTGACCTGGGCGCTGGTGCGATCGATGTGGTCGGGGTCAAGGTCGTTGCAGTGCGTCTGGAGGGCTTCGATGCCAAGGCGCTGCGCGATGCGATGGATCGCCTGAAGCAACAACTCGGCGACTCGGTGATCGTGCTTGCTGGCGCTTCAGGCGGCAAGGTTGCGCTTGTCGCAGGTGTGAATGGCAGCCCAACTGGCAAGGTGAAGGCTGGGGAACTCCTCGGCCATATCGCCAGTCAGATCGGAGGCAAGGGCGGTGGCCGTCCGGATCTCGCCCAGGGTGGTGGCGAGGACGGGCCCGCCCTTGCGACCGCTATCGCCGGTGTGCCCTCCTGGGTCAAGCAACACTTGGGCTGAACACTTGTCCCGCTATGCCTTGCTGGCTAGCAGGATGTCCCGCTACCATTTCTGGTCTATTCCCTTTACCTAGGGCGCGTCTCACTCAGGAGGCCGTCGATACTGGTGGGAAACCCACCGGTTCCAGGAGATTTGCAAAATGTTGATCCTCACTCGCCGGGTAGGCGAAACCTTGATGATCGGCGACTCGGTCACCGTGACCGTGCTCGGCGTCAAGGGCAATCAGGTGCGCATCGGTATTACCGCACCCAAGGATGTGGCTGTGCATCGCGAAGAAATCTATCAGCGCATCCAGCGTGGGGATGAGCCGGTCGCCTCCGGCGCACATCACGGTGACGATTCTTCGAATTGATCGTTGTAAAGGGTTTACGTTAGCCCCTCTTACCCGGTATTCTTCGCGGCCTGCCACGCACATCGCGGCAGGACGCAAAAAACTGGAGCGATGCCCGAGCGGCTGAAGGGGCTCCCCTGCTAAGGGAGTATAGGGTCAAAAGCTCTATCGAGGGTTCGAATCCCTCTCGCTCCGCCAGTGTTCTAAAACGCCCGCAAAGCATTGATTTGCGGGCGTTTCATTTGTGTTGCAGCGTTCCTCGATTCGACAATGTTGGCTGAGATCGGCGCCTGGACGCTGCAGCATGGAGCAGCGCTTGGGTTGCCGCGCCATGCGTTGACGCGCGCTAGCATGGGTTCGGTTCCGCAGATGCATCCGTGGACGCGCTCAGCTAGCGGTGTGTGTAGCTCATGGCAACACGCTGTCCCTGCATTGTCGTCGGTGTCGACGTTGCCTGATGGGGGCTAGGCTTTCCGAGCTTGGCTGCATCGCGGGTTTCCAACGATGTTTCGTCCATCGAACTAGCTCACCTCTCGAGCATGACCGCTGGCGCCGGGTGTAGCACGTGGCTTACTCGCTTGGTCGGAACAATCGACGGCTATTCGTTTGACGTATGCCTGCATCGCGCTTGCGAGCTGCGTTGTTTGCGTTGCGTAGAGGCATCGCACTGATTGCTTTTTGCCAGTCCGCTAGGTGTCGGTACACGCATGCAACGTGCCGCTACATCCTGGATGGTGTTGGCACGCGCCTGTAAGCATGCGCGTAGCGCATGGGTGATGCTTCCGTACTCGCGCGTGCTTAAACGGCCGCACGACACATCGAGCCAGACGCATCGACGTGAGAGATTTCGCCATCGCATTGATGGGGTTTTGAAGTTTTTCCTGCCATTACGCATGCAGACTGGGAGTGCATGGCAGTGCTGCTTCTGCAAGAGTGCAGCGTTTGGATCTGTCGCTGTTCCAACGACGCCGGATCAAGAATTCACTTCTGCCGAACATCAAGAGCCAGGAACCAAGAGCCGAAGAAAGGTTCAAGGATTACTCCACCAAGCCCAGGCATCGTAGAAAGATCGAAGCCAATCCATCTGGCTAGAACGGCAGAGAGCGCGCGCGGACGAATCTGCCGGCGCCAACAACCGCCGACGCAAGACCGAAGACGAGTGCACCCACGCCAACGATCGCAGACGACAGACCAAAGGCCGACCCACCAAGGGCAGGGCAGCGAATGAGGAGCAATTGGGAAAGCCTATCGAACTGCGTCGGTCGAGGGGGCCGGTGGCGCTGCTACCAGCGCCCTAAACGCTATCGGTTGCCTGCCCGGGATGCCGCGAAACGGGCTCGGAAGGGACATCGTTAGCGCTTCGCTCCAGGGTGCGTCGCCGCTCCATGACGCCATCTGAACCACCTTGGAGACGCCGCATGCAGTGGGGTTAAGTAACCGGCGCATGGGTCGCTAAAGGTCTGAACCAAAGATCGGATTTCGACGTGATGCGCCTATCACATCTGCTTGGACGCCTGTTCTCTTCCTGGAGCCGTGGGCTGCAACACAGGGCCACGGCGGTGGATCGGGTGATGGCGGTGATCGAGTTCGATCTGGACGGCCGCATTCTGGATGCGAACCCGAATTTCCTGGCCCTGATGGGGTATCGACTGGACGAGGTGGTCGGGCAGCATCACCGCATGTTCGTGACACCGTCCGATCGCGACAGCGAAAGTTATCGGCAGTTCTGGGAGGCGCTGCGTCGCGGCGACTTCAATGCCGGGCGTTTCTGCCGCCTGGACAAGCATGGGCGCGAGGTGTGGATCAACGCCTCGTACAACCCGTTGCTGGATCGATCCGGCAAGGCGTATCGCGTGGTGAAGTACGCCACCGATATCACGGCACAGGTACGCCAGACCGCCGATTTTGAGGGGCGCATCGACGCCATCGACAAGGTGATGGCGGTCATCGAGTTTTCGCTGGACGGTACGGTGCTCGCGGCCAACCAGAATTTCTTGCAAGTGATGGGCTACCGGCTGGAGGAGATTCGCGGCAAGCACCACGGCATGTTCGTGGATGCGAGTACACGTCAGTCGGCTGCATATCGCGCGTTCTGGGAGTCGCTCGGGCGCGGCGTCTTCGATGCGGGACGCTACCAGCGCATCGGCAAGGACGGCAGGCAGGTGTGGATCCAGGCGTCCTACAATCCCGTGCTCGACGAGCTCGGGCGCCCGTACAAGGTGGTCAAGTACGCCACCGATGTGACCCGTCAGGTGATCGACTCGGCCGATGCGGACGGACGCATCCGGGCGATCGACAAGGTGATGGGCGTGATCGAGTTCGACCTGAAAGGGAACGTGCTCGGCGCCAACGAGAATTTCCTGAACATCCTGGGCTATCCGGCTGCGGAGGCAATCGGTCAGCACCACAGCGTGTTCGTGGATGCTGCCTATCGGGCGTCCGAGGAATACCGACAGTTCTGGGCGAAGCTGGCAAGCGGCCAATTCGATGCAGGGCGCTATCGCCGGCTAAGCAAGGATGGTAGTGCGGTCTGGATCCAGGCCTCCTACAACCCGATCCTGGATGTCTCCGGGCAGCCGTATAAAGTGGTCAAGTACGCAACCGACGTGACCGATCAGGTGCGCTCGGCCGAGCGCATGCGTGATTTGATGCTGCAGACCATGAGCATTGCGCAAAACGTGCAGCGCGAGGCGCACCATATTTCGGCGAGCAACCAGGAGTTGGTCATCCGCGTGTCCACGCAGTCCGCCGCGGTGGAGCAGACCTCGGGCACGATCGATCAACTGGCCGCGACCGTGCGCGCCAATTCCGAAAATGCAGGTTCCGCGCGGCGCATGGCCGAGGACTCGGCCGCAGTGGCACGGCGCGGCGCCGATGTCATTGCCGATGTGGTCAAGACCACTGCCGGCATCCGCTCGGCGACCGACCGCATCGGTCAGATCATCGAGGTGATCGACGGCATCGCGTTCCAGACCAATATCCTGGCCTTGAACGCAGCGGTAGAAGCGGCCCGTGCCGGCGAGCAGGGGCGTGGCTTCGCCGTCGTGGCGACCGAAGTGCGCAGTCTTGCGCAACGTTGCAGCGTCTCGGCCAAGGAGATTCGATCTTTGATCGACAACGCGACCGATCAGGTAGGCGATGGTTCGCGCCTGGCCGAGCAAGCCGGTGTGGTGATGCGGGACGTGGTGACCTCGGTCCTGCGCGTGACTGCGACCGTGGAGCAGATCGCCGCTGCCAGCCGCGACCAGGCTCAGGATATTTCCATCGCGAACGTCGCGTTGCAGTCGATCGGTGTGCAGGCACGCGACCAAGCACAGATGGTCGACGACCTGGCGCGCTCGGCGCGCGTGCTGGAAGGCGATGCCGATGCGCTATTCGCTTTGGTCAATGGCGATGCCAATGGCGAGGATCGTGCTGGAGTGCAGGTCGATGCGCAGGTTGCGCAGAATGCGACATCGAAGGTGGCGTGACTACGTGGCGCTGCGCGCTCGAAGGAGCACGTTGCCCTGATAGTGCGGGCGACACGCTGGCGACGATCGCACTGGACTCGATGGCTTTCTCTCTGGCGCATTTGCTTCGATCAGACCGCGGCGACAACACCCGTCGGAACGCTAGTCGCTAGCCGCTAGCTGCAACTCAGAACTCACCCGCCATAAGTGGTAAGCCATCAGCGACAAGCCATCACTGGTTCCAGTCCCCCCTTAAAAAGTCCGCACAACACAAAGCCCGCGTGAGCGGGCTTTGTCTGGCTCGGCGCTAGTTACTGCCGAGCGCACCAGTAGTGCGCAGGACGCCATCCATCGCGTCTTTGGCGCTTACTTCGGCAGGTCGAATATCAGGACTTCGGCATCGCACGCATCGGCCAACACGATCTGCGGCTCGCCGATGACCTGCACCGCGTCGCCAGCCGACAGCACCTGCCCATTGACGCTCAGGCTGCCGCGGGCGACCTGCACGTAGCCGATGCGGCCTTCGGCCAGCGGCTGCTGCAGGCGCACCTCGCCGTCCAGAATGGTGGCATACAGGCGCGCGTCCTGATGCAGGCGCAGCGAGCCGTTCTCCCCACCCGGCGAGGCGATCAGGCGCAACTGGTTGCGCTTGCTGTCGACATCGAAGTGCTTTTCTTCGTAGCTCGGCTCGATGCCGGCACGTTCGGGCATCACCCAGATCTGCAGGAAGTGCACCGGCTCGCTGGCTGAATGATTGAACTCGCTATGGGTGACGCCGCTGCCGGCGCTCATGCGCTGCACATCGCCGTAGTGCAGGACCGAGCCGGTGCCCATGCTGTCCTTGTGTTCCAGCGCACCGCCCAGGACGTAGGAAATGATCTCCATGTCGCGGTGCGCATGGGTGCCGAAGCCTTCGCCCGGGGTCACCTTGTCCTCGTTGATTACCCGCAGCGGGCCGATGCCCATGTGGCGGGGGTCGTGGTAGCTGGCGAAGGAGAAGGTATGGCGCGAGGACAGCCAGCCATGTTCGGCGTGGCCACGGGTTTCGCTCTTGCGGACATTCAACATGCGGCTTCTCCTTGAAAGATTCGAATTGGTGCTGGAGGTTGAATCGGTGCCCAGCGGCTTGATGCGTAGTCTCAACCTCTGCCGGTCAGAGAAAAAGCGAGTAGATTTGGCCGCTACCATCGAAAAAATCGAACAATGAAAATCAGCCTGGAAGCGCTGCAGATCCTGGATGCGATCGACCGTCGTGGCTCGTTTACCGCTGCTGCCAAGGTGTTGTTCAAGGTGCCATCGACCATTTCCTACACGGTGGCCAGGCTGGAGGAGGATCTGGGCGTGCAGTTGTTCGAGCGATTCGGGCCGAAGGCCACGCCCACCCAGGCTGGCCGCGGACTCCTGCGCGAAGGCCGTCACTTGCTGCGTGCGGCGCAGGAGCTGGAAGTCCGGGTGCGCCGGGTGGCTTCCGGCTGGGAATCGGACTTTGCGATCGGGCTGGATGCGGTGCTGCCTGCGGCCTTGCTGCAGCCACAGATCCTGGACTTCTACGCCGTCGCAGACAGCACGCGCTTGCGCGTGCTGAGCGAGTCGTTGTCGGGCAGTTGGGAAGCGCTGCTGGACAGGCGCGTGGACCTGATCGTGGCGGCGGGCGAGGGCCCCAGTGGCGGTGGATATGTGGCCGAGCCCATCGGCACCCTGCGCTTCGTATTCGCCGTGGCATCCGCCCATCCGCTGGCGAATGCCGGCGTGCTCGGCGCGGCCGAGCTGGCCGAGCACCGCGCAATTGCGGTGGCGGATTCTGCGCGGCGGCTGCTGCCGCGCACCGTCGGGCTGCTATCCGGCCGCGACGTGCTCACCGTGCCCGATATGCGCACCAAGCTGCTGCTGCAATTGGCTGGCGCCGGCTACGGCTTCCTGCCCGAGCCGTACGCACGCGGGGCGCTGCAGGACGGCAGGCTGCGCGAGGTGCAGGTGGAAACGCACAAGCCCGACGAAACCTTTTACCTGGCATGGCGGCCGGGCGAGGACGGCGAGGCTTTGAGCTGGTGGCGAGCTGCCTTGCGCAGCGATGGCCTGTTCGACCGCTGGTTGCACGCCTTGGCCGCAACGTATCGTTCCGTCGCCGGCGGGCAGTCGCCGCTGTGACGTAAGGCGGATAATGGCCGCTCGCCGTCGCGCAGGGTCGTCGCATGCAAGGCTTGATCGAACAGCACGGATTGGCGCTGGTGTTCGCCAACGTGCTGGCGTTGTCGCTCGGGCTGCCGGTGCCGGCGTTGCCGACGCCGGTGCTGGTCGGGGCCAGCTATGCCTTGCAGGGCGGTCGCGATGCCTGGTTGGCCGGACTTGCAGCGTTGGCGGTGTCTGTCGCGGCAAGTCTGTTGGGTGATCTGGTCTGGTACCTGGCGGGCCGTCGCTTCGGCAATCGCACCTTGCAGTCGTTGTGTCGGCTGTCGCTGTCGCGCGATACCTGCATGAAGCAGACCGAGCGCTTCTTTTCGCGCTGGGGCGTGCGGGTGCTGGCAGTGGCCAAATTCGTGCCGGGCTTGTCGATGGTGTCGGTTCCGATGGCTGGCGCGATGCGGGTAGGTCCTGCGGCGTTTCTGCGCTACGACGCCTTCGGTGCATCGTTGTGGGCATTGGCCGGCCTGGGTGCGGGCGCTGTGTTCGCGCATCAGGTGCAGGATGTGCTCGCCTTGCTGTCCGAACTCTGCTCGGGCGCGATTGTGGTGCTGGCCGCGTTGCTGGCCGGCTATGTCGGTTGGCGCTGGTGGCGGCGGCACAGCCTGTTGCGATCGCTGGAGCATGCGCGCATTGCGGTAGACGAACTGGTGCCGTTGCTGGATGGCGAAGAGAGCCTGCGGCCGACCGTGCTGGATATCCGTGCGCCGGACTATCGCGATCTGCAGCCCTACACGATTCCTGGCGCCGTGTTCGCCGACGAGCGCCAGCTGGCGCAGATCCTTGCCAGCGTGCCGCGCGATCGCAGCGTGGTGATCTACTGCGCGTGTCCGGACGAGGTGTCTGCCGCGTGGTTGGCCGCGCGGATGCGCGAGCGCGGATATCGCGATGTGCGGCCGTTGCTGGGCGGTCTGGATGCATGGCGCGATGCCGGGCATCCGGTGACATCGCTGGTGCCGGCGGTGGTGGCCGACGCCAGCGCCGTTGCTGCCACGGCCTGATGGCACGAACGAGGTCCCGGTGGTTGCGTAGGCGAGGGTAGGGTGTCGCCAAGTTCGTGGCAGTGTTCGATGCAGCGGCACACTCCGATCCGGCGCCATGCGCGCCGTCGTCTGCATCGGAAAAAACGACAGGCAAAAAAATGACCAACAAGCTGGTCGTTTTCTTCAAGATTGGTGCGCCCGGAGAGATTCGAACTCCCGACCGCCTGGTTCGTAGCCAGGTACTCTATCCAACTGAGCTACGGGCGCATATCTTGTTTGCCTTGCAGATCTGACGCAGTGCGATCGGATCTTTTTAACTGAAAAAACAGCGGTTGAGTGCTGTCTTTTTGTCGTTCTGAGGATGGTGCGCCCGGAGAGATTCGAACTCCCGACCGCCTGGTTCGTAGCCAGGTACTCTATCCAACTGAGCTACGGGCGCCTCGTCAGGAGCGGAATTATGCGGATGAGCGACGGGTCCGTCAATCCCTTTATGAAGTTCGATTGCCGTGGATGTCCTCGTCAGGCGCCGCACTGCGTAGGGCAGCGACCACGGCCGCAGATGTTTTCATCCAGGCGAAATGATCGCTGCGCGTACCCAGTTGCCTGTCGTCCAACGCGAGGTGTTCCGCGCGTGCCTGCGGCATCTTGTCGAGCAAGGCATACAGCGCAGCGGCCGGACCTAATTTGTCGCGTGCAAGGGTCACCGCGCGGATCGGCACGCGCAGTCGGCCCAGTGCCTGTTCCAGATCCCAGGCCGCGCCTGCCGCGCGATAGCGACCACTGCGACCGACCTGCGCCCAATCGGCGATCAAGCTGCGTGCTTCGGTCCCGCCGAAGCCGAGCTTGCGCCCATGCAGCACGCCTTGCCTGCGTGCCAGCCACGGCAACAGCCGAAATGCCGCGGGCAGGCCGTAGCGCATCGGTGCGGGAAAATGACGCCAGTACGGCGAGCCGCTGGCCACCAGCCAGAGCTGGGCGAATTGCGCCGGATGCAGTGCGGCATGGCAACACGCGAGCTGACCGCCAAGGCTGTGTCCGCCGATGACGCGCGGCAACTGCGGGTCGTGCAGATCGAGCAAGGCGTGGCTGGCGGGGAGATCGTCGGCAAGCAGCGTGCGATAGCCCCAATCGTGCTCACGCGATGGACGCAGCGTACTGCTGCCATTGCCGCGCCGTTCGTGCAGATACACCGCCACGCCGGTGGACGCGAGCGCCTGGGCGAAAGGTTGGTAGTGCCGCGCTGCTACGCCGAGCGCGGGCAACCACAGCAGCGTGGCGGTTGGCTGTGGTGGCGCGCAACGAATCACCTGCCAGCGATGTCCATCTGCAGCGCTGGCGAGCAAAGTATCGGTCTGCACGCTCATGCGCCGGGCGCAGCGCCGAAGTGGTCGAGCACCAGCACATCGCTGTGGCCGGGGCATTGGCCGAGGCGGATGGCGCGTGCAACGTAATCGATCGCCGCTTCGCAGGCATTGAGCAACGACAGGCCCTGACACAACTGTGCGGCAATCGCCGCCGACAGACTGCAGCCGGTGCCATGCGCATCCACCTGCAGGCGCGGATGCATGAACACATCCTGGGTGACGCCGTCATCGAAGCGATCGAGCACGCGTGCGCCTTCGTGCAGGTGTCCGCCCTTGAGCAGCACTGCGTTGGCGCCCAGATCGAGCAGGGCCGCTGTGGCGTGTTCGGCGGTGTCGGCGCTGTCGATGCGGCGGCCGATCAGCAGCTCCGCTTCGGGCGTATTGGGCGTGATCAGCGTGGCCAGCGGCAGCAGGCGCGTGCGCAGCGCCTCCAGCGCAGCATCTTCGAGCAGGCGTGCGCCGCTGGTGGACACCATTACCGGGTCGAGCACCACAAACGGTGGGCGATGGCGTTCGAGCAAGTCGGCCACGCAATGAATGACCTCGGCATTGGCCAGCATGCCGAGCTTGACCGCCTGGATCTGGAAGTCGGCGAAGCAGGCATCCACCTGCGCCTGCAGAAAAGGCAGGGGTGGGATATGCACGGCGGTGACGGCGCGGGTGTGTTGTGCGGTCAGTGCGGTGATCGCCGACAACCCGTGCACGCGGTGTGCGGCGAAGGTCTTGAGGTCGGCCTGGATACCGGCGCCACCGCCCGAATCGGAGCCGGCGATGGTCAATGCAGACAGCGTGCTGGGCGTGGTCATATGCCGATTCTGCACTGCCGGATCGCGGCTGTGCAGAATCGTATGTCGACGCTGCTTTACGCCTGGAGGGCTTACAGTGGCATTACGGGGTGCCGTTCACCGCAATCTGCGAAAACGCGCCGGTCTGTGGATCGTACAACGCGCCCCAGAACATGCTGCCACCGTCGCAGACCTGGATCGCCTCGGTGGCTGGTTTCACCTTCGGCGTATTCGGCAGCTTGAAGGCGTTGATGTAGATCAACTGCTGGCCCTGGATCACCACACCCACGTATTGGCGGTCGAACTCGCGCGGCTCGGCAATGGTGGGCGTCAATGCATCCTGCCGCGCTTCGAGCTGTTCGACCTGCTGGTGGCTCGGCGCCCAATAGCCGCTGATCTGGCCGGGATGCTTCGCCGGGCTGTCGCGCGAGCAGGTCTGCAGCACCTGCTCGGCCACGCCCTGTCGGGTGATGATCCACGACTGCCCGTTCTTCAGATTGGTCGGCACGCTGGACGGACCTTGCGTGGTGGCGCAGCCAGCCAGCGCAACCACAGCGAGCGCCACCGCGCCACGAAGTGGGCGCATCACAATACCTCCGAGGCGAAGTCGGCCAGACGCGAGCGCTCGCCGCGACGCAGCGTGATGTGCGCGCTGTGCGGCCAGGCCTTGAAGCGATCCACCGCATAGGTCAGGCCGGACGTGGTCTCGGTGAGGTAGGGCGTGTCGATCTGTTCGACGTTGCCCAGGCACACGATCTTGGTGCCGGGGCCGGCGCGGGTAATCAGCGTCTTCATCTGCTTCGGGGTGAGGTTCTGCGCCTCGTCCAGGATCAGATAGCGCGACAGGAAGGTGCGACCGCGCATGAAGTTCATCGAGCGGATCTTGATACGGCTGGCGAGCAGGTCGTTGGTGGCCGCACGGCCCCACGAGCCGCCTTCCTGGTTGTGCGTGAGCACTTCCAGGTTGTCGGTGAGCGCGCCCATCCACGGGGTCATCTTTTCTTCTTCGGTGCCCGGCAAGAAGCCGATATCTTCGCCCACGCTGACGGTGGCGCGGGTCATGATGATTTCGCGGTAACGCTGCTGGTCCATGGTCTGGGCCAGGCCGGCGGCCAGTGCGAGCAAGGTCTTGCCGGTGCCGGCCGTGCCGAGCAGGGTGACGAAGTCGATCTCCGGGTCCATCAAGGCATTGAGCGCGAAATTCTGCTCGCGGTTGCGCGCAGCGATGCCCCACACCGCGTGCTGCGTATTGCGGAAGTCGTCGACTAGGCACAGCGTGGCCT
Source organism: Xanthomonas bromi (assembly GCF_900092025.1). Classification (GTDB taxonomy): domain Bacteria; phylum Pseudomonadota; class Gammaproteobacteria; order Xanthomonadales; family Xanthomonadaceae; genus Xanthomonas; species Xanthomonas bromi. The sequence continues at coordinate 23,860 of NZ_FLTX01000009.1, read as the reverse complement.
TGCCGCCGCCGACCCGCGCCACCCGCAGTTCCACCTCGTCGTCGCCGGGCAGATACAGGTACTGATTCGGGTACCAATCTTCATCGTCGGCCAGCACGATTTCGTAATGGGTGCGGCCGCGCTCGTTCCAGCTGCGCAGATCCTCGTTGTGCTTGTGCCAGAAATCTTCCGGCAGCTCGATGGCACCGGTGAACAGCAGGCTGAAATCGTCCAGCGCGCGGTCGTTCTGGTAGTCCTCGGCGACCAGCCCGCTGATGTAGGCCTTGATGCGCAGGTTGATGTCCTTGGACACCAGGATGACCGGCACATCCGGATTTTCTTCGCGCAGCGCCAGCACCGAGGCCAGGATCTTGTTGTCCGGCAGCATCGCGCCGAAGGTACGGCCCGGGTCGATCGGGTGGATCTGGAAATACAGCCGGCCGATCGCGGCCTGGCCCTTGAGCTGGATGCCCTGCGGATGGCTCAGCAGGATGCCGGCCTGAATCTGCTCGGCGTTGGCGTTTTCGAGCAATTCGTCCAGGAAGCGGCTGACCTGGCGCGCGTTGCGGCTGACTTCGGAGGTCCCCTTCTTGGCGTTGTCGAGCTCCTCGATCACCTGCATCGGCAGGAACACATCGTGTTCCTCGAACTTGAACAGCGCGGTGGGATCGTGCATCAGCACGTTGGTGTCCAGCACGTAGATGCGCTTGCCTCGGGTCATTGGGTCTTCCAAGTGATGGAGCAGGGGCGAGCCATCACGCCTGCAAGCGCAGGGTGATGGAGGACGCGGGAAGCGAGGGGTGTCACTGTTTGGCGTGCGCCTTGACTGCGGCCAGCACGGCCTCGGCATGGCCGGCGACCTTGACCTTGCGCCAGGCCTGCACGACATGCCCCTCGGGCGAGAGCAAAAAGGTGCTGCGCTCGATGCCGAGCACCTGTTTGCCGTACATGTTCTTTTCCTTGATCACGTCGAAGGCGCGACACAGCGCTTCATCGCTGTCGCTGATCAATGGGAAGGTGAAGCCTTGCTTGGCGCAGAAATTGTCGTGCGATTTCACCGAATCGCGCGAAACACCCAGCACCATCGCGCCTGCCTTTTCGAACTGCGGCAGTAATGCGTTGAAATCCAGGCCTTCGGTGGTGCAGCCGGGCGTGCTGTCCTTCGGGTAGAAGTACAGCACCAACCACCTGCCGGCATAACCGCGCAGGGTGGTCTGGGTGCCGCCGGACAGCGCCAGCGGCAGGTCGAGGGTCGTAGCGGGCAGTTCCAGTACAGCGTCGGTCATCGTTGCTCAGCCTGAAGGGGAAAGGCGGTCGGCGGCCGATCAGGCCGGGCCGACGTCCATCCCATCATAAGCAGCCACATGGAAACGTTTGGCAAGTGCGTCGAACTGCGCATTGCGCTGATTCAGCGACTCGATGGTGTGGTGCTCTTTCCTGTCCACATGCAGGAAATACGATTCTTCATCGTCGCCATCGTCTTCGTCGCGTTCGCCGAGGAAGATGTCGATGACGCGGTAGCCGTCCTGGGTCAGTTGCTCGGCGAGCTTCTGCAGCGGTTCCTGGGCCGGGTCGGCGAAGAAATATTCCCAGCGCAGCGGGCCGTCGAGATTCCAGTCGGTCTCGGAGCGGATGTGGTCGAACATCTGTTTCAGCGCGGATTGGGCGATGGCCATCGGTGCGTCTGCCTTAGAACTTCATCGGGTCCATGATCGCGTCGAGATTGAGGTGATCACAGAATTCCAGGAAATCATCGCGCAACGCGGCGATGTGCATGTTGGCCGGCACCCCGATGGTCACCTGCGCAGAAAACATCTCCGCGCCGGTCTGCATGGCACGGTAGCGGGTGCTCTGCAGGTTTTCGATGGTGATGCCCTGGCGGTCGAAGAAATCGGCAAGCTGGAACAGGATGCCCTGCTTGTCGGCGGCGATCACTTCCACGATGTACGGCAGCAGGTTGGACTGGGTCTGCTTGGGGCCGGTGCGGTACCACACCAGCTTGAGGCCTTCCTCGCGTTCGAGCCGGGTCAGCATGGCTTCGAGCTTGGCGACCGAATCCCAGGAGCCGGTCGCCAGTGCGGTGACCGAAACATCGCGCCCCACCGTGGCCAGGCGGGCGTCCACGAGATTGCAGCCGCTGTCGGCGATGCGGCGGGTGACAGGCAATAGGGGGGACTCCGGATGCGTCGTGTAGGCGTTGATCAGGAGGTGATTTTCGGTCGGCGAAGGCCGGGGTGTAGAGTCAGTCAAAGGGGCTTCCGGCATTGCATCAGGCTGAATGGCCGCCCGGGCAGGCGCCCTGGCGGTGACCAGCATACTTGCCCGTGGTTTCGCGCCGCAAGTAACATGCAGTGGTCTCAACCCGCGCTCGCGCGGGCCTTTTCCTGTCACGTAAGAGCAGCAGAATCTTGTCCCTTTCCGGCATCATCACCGCGCTGGCGACTCCTTTCGCTCCGGATGGCGCACTCGACATGGATGCGTGGCGGAGGTTGCTGGAACAGCAACTACACGGCGGCGTGCAGGGAATCGTCGTCGCCGGTTCCACTGGCGAAGCCGCCGCGCTGAGCGACGACGAATACGACACCTTGTTGCGCACTGCGGTTGCGCAGGTGGACGGTCGCTTGCCGGTGCTGGCCGGCACTGGTTTGTCCGGTACCGCCAAGACCATTGCGCAGACGCGCCGCGCCGCCGCGCTGGGCGCGCAGTACGCGCTGGTGGTAACGCCCCCCTACGTGCGTCCGACCCAGGTCGGATTGAAAGCGCATTTTCTGGCAGTGGCCGATGACGGTGGCTTGCCGGTGGTGCTGTACAACGTGCCGGGCCGCACCGGCTGCGATCTGTTGCCGGAGACGGTGGCCGAGTTGGTGGGGCATCCGAATATCGTCGGCATCAAGGAAGCACGTGGCGAGCCCGAGCGCGTCGCCGCGCTGGTGGCGTTGCGCAGCGACTCCTTCGTGGTGTTCAGCGGCGATGACGGCAGTGCCGTGCAGTCGATACTGTCCGGCGCCGAAGGGCTGATTTCGGTGGCGTCCAACGCGTTGCCCTCGGCGTACCGGCGCTTGTGCGATCTTGCCCGCGCTGGTCAACGTGAAGCTGCCACCGCCTGGGACGCGCGCTTGAGCGAGTACCACAGCTTTTGCGGGATCGAATCCAATCCCATCCCGGTCAAGGCGCTGCTGCAGCGCGCCGGGATCGGCCACGGCCTGCGCTTGCCGCTGCTGCCACTTTCTGCGGCGCACCAGCCTGCCGCCGACCGCCTCGCCGCCGACGCTGTTGCGTTGGAAGCACTTTCCAGCCGCGAAATGCTCGCGGCCTGACCCAGGAGATTTATCGATGCGTCATTCCGTTTCCCCCGTCCGCGTGCTGTCGCTCGCGTTGCTGGCGACCGCCACCGTCGCCGCCACGAGCGGTTGCAGCTGGTTCCACAAGGGCGCGCGCGGCGACTATGCGCTCGCTCCGGAAGCCCGCCCGCTGGAAGTGCCGCCGGATCTGAACCTGCCCGACACCTCTGGTGCGATGAAGGTGCCGACGCTGGCATCGACCACGCAGCAGCAGACCAACGCGCCGCCGTCAGCGAGCGCCAACAGCGGATTCACCGTGCCGGGCGAGCGCGATGAGGTGTTTGCCAAGGTGGGCGCGGCGCTGGCCGAGATTCCCGGCCTGACCATCGCCAGCAAGGCGCAGATGCTCGGTTCCTACGACGTGAGCTACGAAGGTTCCAGCTTTCTGGTGCGCGTGGTCAAGGTCGAAGCCGGCAGCTACGTGTCGGCCGTGGATCCGCGCGGCATGCCGGCGACGGCAGCAGCGCCAGTGGCAGTGGTCACTGCGCTCAAGGGCAAGCTGGGCGGCTGAGGCCGGTTCGGTTTGCTGGATGGGATGGCAAAACGGGCGCTCTGGGCGCCCGTTTTGCGTTGGTGCGGTGCTGCCTGCGGTTGCTTTGCGGGACGCGCGCGGTGGTCCGGCTGCGTCGCCTCTGCTGATGCAGCTTAGCGCTGCAGCAACGGCAACTTGTTCGGCTTGCCATCCCATTCGGCGGCATCGGGCAGGGGCTCCTGGCGCACGGTCAGCACCGGCCAGGCCTTGGCCAGTTCGGCGTTGAGCGCGACGAAGGCCTCCTGGCCGGCGGGAACGTCATCTTCCGGGTAGATCGCATTGGCGGGGCATTCCGGCTCGCACAGGGTGCAATCGATGCACTCGTCCGGATCGATGACCAGGAAGTTCGGGCCGACGTGGAAGCAATCCACCGGACAGACCTCGACGCAGTCGGTGTATTTGCACTTGATGCAGTTTTCGGTGACAACAAAAGGCATGGCAGAATCCGGCGATTAGCCTGCCAATTCTAAAGCAGTCGCGTGATGGGTGTGGGGTTGTCGATGTTGGCTGTTGGCTTGTCAGGCCAATCCGCGCCGCCTGGCCAGTGCGAACAACCCCGCCGCAGCCAGATCTTCGGGATGCAGCTGGCTGTCGACGCCCAGGTGCTGCAGTGCCAACGCATAGCGCTGCGCCAGACCAGGGCTGCCGACCAGATGCACGGTGGCGTGGGTGCCGCGGTGCTCGCGCAGTTCGTGACCGATCAGCAGGCCCGAGAGATAGGACGGCAGCGCCGCGGAGGACAGGCGTTCGAACAGGCCGAGCGTGCGGGCGCCGAACACGTGGTGACTGAGTCCACCGGGCTCGGTGCTGCGGTCCACACCTTGCAGGAACGCCGCAGTGTCCAGCTCGGCGTGATCGTCATACATCAGCTTGCCGAGGATGCTGTGCTGACGCAGCACGGCGTACAACTCCCCGGTCATGACCGTGGCGAACCCGGTCAGGTGGCCGTTGGCGATCCGTGCCCACTTGCTGTGCGTGCCGGGCAGGCAGGCGACATGCGCGCCATCGCCGAGTGCGGCGATCAGCCCGACCAGCTGGGTTTCTTCGCCACGCATCACATCCGGCACGCCCGCCTGTTCGCCGGTGCTCACGCCGGGCACGAACCACAGCGTGCGGCCCGGTAGCAGGTGGTCGTGGTTGCGCATCGCCTGGGCGAGCGAATCGGTGTCTGCGGGGCAGGATAGATAGGGTTGTTCGACCCAGCCATTGCGGCTGCCGATCATGCCCGAAAGCAGTAGCGGGCCGTCCCAGCCGTCGACCAAGCCTGCCAGCACCTCGGCGAAGCGACCCTGGCAGGCCAGGATGCCGTCGCTGCCGCGTCGCTGGTCAAGCACCTTGCCGTTGGCATCGAGCAGATAGCCACGCAGGCTGCTGGTGCCCCAGTCGATGGCGATCACGCGCTGGCCACCAGGCTTTCTGGCAGGCCCGTGACCGGCAGATCGCACAGGTACAGACTGCCGGTTTCAGGGGTGCGGGCCAGCTCTTCGGCGCTGTGGTCCAGACGCGAGCTGATCACGTGCAGACGATCCAGCGCTGCGCCACCGAAGGCGCTGCAGGTGGGATGCTTGACCGGCAGGTGCACGATGCGCTCCACGCTGCCATCGGGGCGGTAGCGCACCACGCGCGAGGCGCGCCATTGCGCATTCCACAGATGGCCTTCGGCATCGATGATCGAGCCGTCCGGTTCGGCATCGTCCCGGTCCAGCGTGGTGAACACGCGTGTGTTGCTGGTCTGCGCAGTCTCCGCGTCGTAATCGCAGCACAGGATCTGCTGGCGCACCGAATCGCAGTAATACAGCGTGCGGCCGTCGAGGCTGAAGCAGATCGAGTTGGGGATCGACACCCGCGGCAGCGGCAATGCGCGCAAGCCGTGTTGCAGCGAGAACTGGTACATCGCCCCACGCGCGGCCTTGGTGTCGTGCTCGTCCATGGTGCCGAACACGAAGTTGCCGTCGCGATCGGCGCGGCCATCGTTGCTGCGCGTGAGCGGGTTGTCGGCTTCCACATCGGCCAGTTTTTCGAAGGGCAGTACGTCTTCTTCGACATTGTTCGGGGCGACAATGCCGATCGCCTTGGCCAACGCGATCAGGATGCGGCCATCGTCCATCAGGCCGATGCAGCCGGGGCGGTCGGGTAGCACCCAGTAGCGCGTATGCGCAGTGGCCGGATGGTGCCGCCACAGGCGTTTTTCACTGATGTCGACCCAGTACAGCGCCTGGCGCTGTGCGCACCACAGCACGCCTTCGCCATGCGTGCAGCGGCTGTCGACCGCCAGTACGGCGGTATGTTCGGGCGTGCTCACCATTCGGCGATACTGCCGTCGGTGTGGCGCCAGACCGGGTTGCGCCAGTCGGGCGGGTTTTCGTTTGCGCGCTTGAGCATGGCTTCGTCGATCTCCACACCGAGCCCGGGCTTGGGCAGGGCGGCAATGCTGCCCTCCACGCACTGAAAATCGTCTTTGTTGATGACGTAATCGAGCAGGTCCGCGCCTTCGTTGTAATGGATGCCGATGCTCTGTTCCTGCAGCACCGCGTTGTGCGAGACGAAGTCCACGTGCAGGCACGCAGCCAGCGCGATCGGGCCGAGCGGGCAGTGCGGTGCGAAGCCGACATCGTAGGCTTCGGCCATCGCGGCGATCTTGACGCATTCGGTGATGCCGCCGGCATGCGACAGGTCCGGTTGCACCATGCCGATACCGCCGGCGCACAGCACGTTCTTGAATTCGAAGCGCGAGAACATGCGCTCGCCGGCCGCCAGCGGAATCGAGGTGCTGGCAGCCAGGCGCGGGTAGTACTCGGCCTGTTCGGCCAGCACCGGTTCTTCGACGAACAGCGGTTTGAACGGTTCGAGTTCGCGCAGCAGCGCCTTGGCCATCGGTGCGCCGACGCGGCCATGGAAGTCGATGCCGAAGTCGATGGCGTTGCCGAAGGCTTCGCGGATTTCGGCGACCTTGACCACGGCTGCGTCGACCGCACGCGCGCTGTCGATCAGCTTCATTTCTTCGGTGCCGTTGAACTTGAAGGTGTCGAAACCCAATGCCCGGTAGTCGGTGATCTGCTGGATGATGGCGCCCGGGCGGTCGCCGCCGACCCAGCGGTAGGTCTTCATGCGGTCGCGCACCAGCCCGCCCAGCAGTTCGTACACCGGCACGCCCAGCGCCTTGCCCTTGATGTCCCACAGGGCCTGATCGATGCCGGCGATGGCGCTCATCAGGATGGCGCCGCCGCGGTAGAACCCGGCGCGGTACATGGTCTGCCACAGGTCGTTGATGCGCGCCGGATCCTTGCCGACGACATAGCCGGCCAGTTCGTGCACGGCGGCCTCCACCGAACGCGCGCGGCCTTCGATGACCGGCTCGCCCCAACCGGTGATGCCCTCGTCGGTTTCGACCTTGAGGAACAGCCAGCGCGGTGCGGCATGGTAGGTGGTGAGGCGGGTGATCTTCATCCTTGCAGTTCCTGGTAGGTCTGTACGAACGCGCGTGCATGCGTCTGGGTTGTTTCGAGCGATTGGCCGGGTTTGTACAGTTCGCCGCCGATGCCGGCGCCGGCGGCGCCCTGGGCGATGAAGCCTGCCAGGGTCTGCGGGCTGACGCCGCCGACCACATAGACCGGGATGTGAGTGGGCAGCACCGAGCGCAGTGCGCGCACATGCGCGGCGCCATAGGTCGCTGCCGGGAACAGCTTGAGAATGGTTGCGCCGGCGTCGATGGCATCGAATGCCTCACTGGCGGTGGCGAAACCGGCCACCACGGTCAGACCGCGCGACACCGCGTGGCGGATCAGCGACGGGCGCGTGTTGGGCGTGACGATGAAGCGCGCGCCGATCTCTACCAGGGTGTCGACGTCTTCATTGCGTAACACGGTGCCGGCGCCGATCCAGGCGCGGTCGCCGAAGGTCTGCTGGGCCAGGGCGATGCTCTCGGCCCAGCGCGGCGAGTTGAGCGGGATTTCGATCGCATCGAAGCCGGCGTCGATCAGCGCGCCGACATGGTCGAGCGTCTGTTCCGGCGTGATGCCGCGCAGGATGGCGACCAGGGGCATGACAAACGGGCTGGCGGTGGTATCTGACGTCATTCGGTTACTCGCGGTAGAGCGGAGAGCGGCGGTTGGCGACCGGGTGGGGGCAACATCGGTGGAACTGCACGACTGCGTGGCGCGGTAAGCGGGGCTGACGCGCAGATCCGGACAAGGACATGCGGCGACGAAGACTTGACCTGCGGCCTCGGCAAGCGCCACCCGGACTCGCGTGTGCCGTCTTACGACCCGCAACCGGCAGGCAAAATGCCGTCATCGTCGTCCACCTCCGCATATATGGCATGCGTGCTGCTGCCCGATGCCGTGCAGTTCACGTCTGTACTCACCGCGCCCGGGAGAGCGGGGCTCCTGCTGCGGCATTCGATAGCCTCGCCCGGGGAGATATGTGCTGCAAATGAAATTTTCGGCATATTCTATTCCTCCGTCGAATACACAGCCGCAACCGCACGCTATGGCAAACTCCAGTACTCCCTGGTTCAACGCAGCCCGGCTGAAGACGCGCCAGCTCCTGCTACTGCTGCATTTGCACGAACAGCGTTCGGTCTTGCGTGCGGCTGAGGCCGCCAGCATGACGCAACCCGCGGCGTCCAAGCTGCTGGCAGAAATGGAAGACATGCTGGGGGTGAAATTATTCGAGCGGCATGCCCGTGGCGTTGAGCCCACCTGGTATGGCCACGTATTGATCCGGCGTGCGCGCGCAGCGATGTCCGAGATTGGTCGGGCACAGGAAGAAATCGCTGCACTGCGCGCCGGGCGCATGGGCCAAGCCTCGATCGGCACCGTGGTCAATCCGGGCACCAATCTGGTGCCGCAGGCGATCGCCGAGGTGAAGCGCGAGTTCCCAGACATCCTGGTGCGGGTGGAAATGGACTACAGCCGCCCGCTGGTGGCCAAGTTGCTGGATGGTCAGCTGGACATCGTGATCGGCCGCATCCTGGGGCCGGAAGGCGTGGGCGAGCTGGAGTTCGAACCGCTGGCCGACGAACCGCATTCGGTGATCGCGCGTGCCGGCCACCCGCTGGCCAGCCGCGCCGGCCTGCAACATGCCGATCTGGTAAGGCATGGCTGGATCCTGCCGCCCGCCGACAGCGTGTTGCGCGCGCGGCTGGATTCGATGTTCATGGAACATGGCGTGCAGACGCCGACCAACGCCATCGAGACGTCGTCGTTGCCAGTGACCGCCACGCTGTTGCGCGGCACCGACATGCTGACCGCTCTGCCGGTGGAATCGGTGGCGCCGCTGATCCAGGCCAAGTTGCTCACCGTGCTGCCGATCGAGCTGGGGGTGCGGATGGAATCGTTCGGCATCATCCGTCGGCGCGATTATGTTCTCCCGCCTGGTGCCGAACGCATTTTGCAGGCATTGCGCACTACTGCACGGCGTTTGTATCCCGCTTTACGCGGGTCGGAATCGCTTGTCTGATCAAGCTCTTTCGTTGCTATTCCGCCGTGGAATAACAGCTTGTGAATTTTTCATTGGCTGGCACTAGTCCGCGCGCCTATATGTGTGTGCGAGATCGCACGCTGAAGCGCACGTAACGTCGGGCACGCGATTGGCGGCCAAGCCGCTTGCTGGAGGGAAATCACGGGCGACATCGCCCGTTTTTCGCGTGATCACGCGGCGCCTCTGCGCCGCGACAACCCGTTTCAATCGTCTTGCGTCCTGGGAGGGATTCAGATGTACCAGTGTTCCAGCCATGCCTCGGCAGGTACGGGCGTGCTTGCCCGTCGTTTGCCATCGTTGCGTCGTTCCGCCATGACCATCAGCATCGGGCTGTTGCTCGCTGCGCCGGTCTATGCCCAGCAGGCGCAGTCGTCCAAGGATGCCTCCTCAAGCCGTGCCGGCAGCGCCACCGACCTGGATGCGGTCGAAGTGCGCGGCGTGCGCGCCAGCCTGATCAAGTCGCAGTCGATCAAGCACGATGCCGAACAGATCGTCGATTCGGTCAGCGCCGAGGATATCGGCGCGCTGCCGGACCGCAGCGTCACCGAAACCCTGCAACGGGTGAGCGGCGTGACCATCGATCACTTCATGGCGCGTAACGATCCGGACCACTTTTCTGCCGAAGGCAGCGGCGTGATGATCCGTGGCATGACCCAGGTGCGCGGCGAACTCAATGGCCGCGACAGCTTCAGCGCGGCCAGCGGCCGCGGTCTGAGTTTCGAGGATGTGCCTGCGGAGTTGATGGCGGGCGTGGACGTGTACAAGAACCCGTCGGCCGAGATCATCGAGGGCGGTCTTGGTGGCACGGTCAACCTGCGTACGCGCATGCCATTCGACCAGCCGGGTCGGGTGATCGGCGTTACCGCCGACGAGAACTACGGCGATTTCAGCAAGACCTACAAACCGTCTGGCTCGTTTCTATTCAGCGATCGTTGGACTACCGGCATCGGCGAGATGGGCTTGATGGTGGATGTGGCGCAGTCGGAACTGGCCACCCCCAGCGATGGCATCCAGGTCGAGCCGTTCGTGCGCCGCACCGATGCGGCGCTGCTGGAGGGGACCAACTTCGACAAGGTCTACGTCCCCGGCGGCGTCAACTGGCGGCAGCTTGATTTCGAGCGTAAGCGCAACGGTGTGGCCGGCGCGTTCCAGTGGCGTCCCAGCGACGACACCGAGATCTATGTGCAGTACATGCGTTCCAGCTACGACATGAACTGGCAGGAACGCGCAGCGTTTTTCAACGACGACACCAATGCGATTGGTCCGGCTCCCGGGACCAGGTTCACCTACGATGCCGACGGCCGCTTCGTCAGCGGCTCGCCGACGTCCAGTTCCTGGCGCGGCAACGTCACCGGCAACGATGGCGTGCGCTTCTACACCAACAACCGCTATTCGCAACAGCGCACGACTACCTCGGATCTGTCCGGCGGCTTCACCCACAAGCTCACCAGCAAGCTCACCGTGCGCGGCGATATGCAGTTGGTGCGCTCCGAGAGCGATTCGCTGGACTTCACCCTGTTCGATTCCATCTATCTGCCGGGTCTGAACGTGGATCTCAGCGGAAAATATCCATCCGTGGCGATTGCCGACAGCACCTACACCACCAACCCATCCAACTATTTCTGGAGTGCGGCGATGGACCACCTGGCGAAGAATCGCGGCCGCGAGTTGGCCACGCGCTTCGACCTGGAATACGCCTTCGACGACAGTTCCTGGCTGCGTACGTTCCGTGCCGGCATCCGCGCCACCGACCGCACCCAGATCAACAAGAACTCCGGCTACAACTGGGGTGTGATCAGCGATAACTGGGCGCAGATTCCCGGGAGCGCGAATGGGACTGGGTTGGCCGACCTGGCTACCTACATGACCGGCTCTTCGCAGTTGTATGCGTATTCCAACCTGTTCCGCGGCAAGATCGATGTGCCCAACAGGCTGTATTTCCCGAGCGATGCTGCGGTCAAGGATTATGCCGGCACCTCGAAGATGATCGAGCAGATTGTGGCGCTGCGTGGGTCGGGCTGGGCTCCGGACACGTATCAACTGCAGGACATCAATCGCCAGTTCGAACGGACCCAGGCCGCCTACGCGGTGATGTACTTCGGTAACGACGAGGCGCTGGGCGTGCCGGTGGACGGCAATATCGGCGTGCGCATCGTGCAGACCAGGACCGAGGCCAACGGCTACGGCCAGTTCCCCGATCTGTCGGGAAGCGCGGGTTCGCAAGCGCTGCGCGAGCAGTACACCGGGCAGTACTTCGCCAACAATGCCAAGGGCAGCTATACCAACGTGCTGCCGAGCTTCAATATGCGTTTCAAATTCTCCGATGCGCTGCAGTGGCGCATCGCCGCGTCCAAGGCGATGGCGCGCCCGGACTACACGCAATTGCAGCCTTATCTGCTGCTGGCGGCAAACACCGAGTCCAACGGCACTGTGTCCAGGTGGACCGGTACCGCCGGCAATCCGAATCTGCAGCCGATGAAGGCCAACCAGTACGACACTGCGCTGGAGTGGTACTTCGACACCAGCGACATGATGTACCTGACGTTGTTCTACAAGAGCGTCGAGGATTACTTCTCCAACCAGACGGTCACTGAAAACTACGGTGGACAGGACTGGCTGGTGACGCGCCCGTACAACATGGACAAGGGGCGCATCCGCGGTTTCGAATACGGCTATACGCAGTTCTTCGATGCATGGCCGGGTTGGCTGAGCGGCTTCGGCGTCAATGCCAACTTCACCTTCGTCGACAGCAGTGGCGGCGTAAACACCGCCACCGACCCATACACCCAGACCACGGTGACCGGCGTGAGCCTGCCGCTGGAAGGTCTGTCTCGGCGCAGCTACAACCTGGCTGGCATCTATGAGAAAGGACCGCTTTCGCTGCGCCTGGCGTACAACTGGCGTTCGCGTTACCTGCTGACCGCCAGCGATGTGTCGACCAAGTTGCCGACCTGGTCGGACGACTATGGCCAGCTCGATGCCTCGGCGTTCTACCGCTTCAACCCGCATGTGCAGCTCGGCGTGCAGGCCAACAATCTGACCAACACGGTGACCAAGGTGCTGATGGGGCCGACGTCCTACACCGGAGGCGAGGTCGACAACCATCTGTACACCCGCAGCTGGTTCGTCAACGACCGGCGCTATTCGTTGGTGCTGCGCATGAACTGGTAAGCGCGCGCGATCATGCAGTCGATGCGCGCGGGCTCGCAGAGTTGAGCCCGCCACGCCTGGTCCGGTGTTCCGGCTTGGTCATGGCAGAGGTGCTGGGTTTTCTGGCGTTGTTATAGGTTCTGCGAAACCTTTCCAGGAATATTTCATTGGTCTGGCATGACGGCCGAGCGTGACCGGCGCCCCGCGACTTCCTGGTCGCGTGTACTTCGCCACCGGTGGCCGTGGCATTTTCTATGGCGATCCCCGATGAGCGCTGCGTCGCTACGCGTCATTGCGCTGTCTTACCGTGTATGACGCTGTTCGCCGTCGTATCGCTGTGCGCTGTTCGGCTGCGCCCACTTTGGAGATCACTGCATGACCGCTTCTTTGGTTCGTCGTGGCTGCCTGCTGGGTCTGGTACTGGCCAGCCCGGCCGCCTGGGCATTGCCGACGCTGCCGCTGTTGTTTGCCGATGGCGCCGTGTTGCAGCGCGATCGACCGATGCCGGTGTGGGGCTGGTCTGCGCCCAATGCCGCGATCACGGTCAGCTTCGACGGCAAGCGCGCCACCGCCAAGGCTGATGCAACAGGGCAATGGAAGGTCGAACTGTCTGCGCACAAGGCCGGTGGTCCGTATGTGCTGCGGGTGCAGGGCGATGGCGGCGACGTACGGCTGCGCGATGTGCTGGTCGGCGATGTGTGGCTGGCCAGCGGGCAATCGAACATGGAATGGCCGTTGGCCCAGGCCAGCGACGGCCCGCAAGCGGTGGCTGCTGCCAACGATGCGCAATTGCGGCATTTCAAGGTGCCCAAGTCGTGGTCGGTGCAGCCGCAGGCGCGTCTGGCCGGTGGCGATTGGAAGGCCGCCACTCCGGCCAACGCCGGCGAATTCACTGCGGTGGGTTACTTCTTCGCCAAGGAGCTGCGCGCCAGCACCGGTGTGCCGATCGGCATCGTCAACAGCACCTGGGGTGGCAGTTCGATCGAGGCGTGGATGGACGCCGCCGCATTGGGTCTGAATGCCGATCAGAACAAGGGGGCGATCGAGGCGATCAAGCAACGCGATGCCGCCGCGCAGGCCGCCACCGGCAAGCGCCTCGCGCGCTGGCCCAAGGTGAACGGCGAAATGCCGCAATGGCGCGAAGCGGAGTTCGACGACAGCGACTGGGACAGCATTCCAGTCACAAAACAGTGGGAATCCAGCGGCTATGACGGCATGGATGGCATCGCCTGGTATCGCACCACGATGACGCTGAGCGCTGCCGAGGCCAAAGCAGGTGTCTCGCTGGGTATGGGCCAGATCGACGATTCGGATATCACCTATGTCAACGGCCAGCAGGTCGGCAGCAACGAAAAGCAATGGAACCTGCCACGCGTTTACCAGGTGCCAGCGGCGGTGCTCAAGGCGGGCGTCAACCACATCGCCGTGCGCGTGGAAGACCTCAGTGGCGGTGGCGGCATGCACGGCCTGGACGAGCAACGCTTTGTGCAGACCAAGGGCGGCACCAAGCGCGCACTGAGCGGCTGGAAGTTCCGCCCCGCCGCGGTGCGGGTGTCTTTGACCGACAACAAGAATCAGCTGCCCACGCTGCTGTACAACCAGATGATTCATCCGTTGCAGCCGTTGCCGGTCAAGGGCGTGCTCTGGTACCAGGGCGAAACCAATGCCACCGACACCGGTGCGGTGAAATACCGCGAGCAGTTTGCGGCGATGATCCAGCACTGGCGTGCCGAACGCGGCGACAACAAGCTGCCGTTCCTCTGGGTACAGCTGGCCAACTTCAAGTCCGGCGACGACAAGGGCGAGCTGAGCCCCTGGGCGCTGTTGCGCGAGTCGCAGTCCAAGACACTGGCGCTTCCGGCAACCGGGCAGGCGGTCATCATCGACATCGGCAACCCGACCGACATCCATCCCACCGACAAGCGCGATGTCGGTCATCGCCTGGCGCTGGCAGCGCGGCATGTGGCCTATGGCGAGACGTTGGTGTACAGCGCGCCGGTGTTCAAGCGGGCGAGTTTTGATGGAGGCAGCGCGGTGCTGAGCTTCGACTTGCAGGGCAGTGCACTGCAGGTGCGCGGCGGTGGTGCAGTGCAGGGCTTTCGTATTGCCGGCGCCGATCAACGCTTCCACCCGGCCACCGCGCAGATCGAGAGCGAGCGCGTGATCGTGCGCAGCGCAGCAGTCGCCGCACCGTTAGCCGTGCGCTACGGCTGGAGCGAAAGCCCGGACGACGCCAACCTGATCAATCGCGACGCCCTTCCTGTTTCCCCTTTCCGCACTGATACCTGGTGACTCGGAGTCTTATGTCCATGCATTTCCCCGTCGCAGGCGTCATCTGCCGTTCCAACGCGCGGCGTTGCCTGCGTCCGCTGCTGCTTTCCGCGCTGACGCTTGCCCTGGCTGCGTGTCACTCCGGCGAGCAAGGCGATGCCGGCAAACCTGCGGCAATCACACCTGCTGCCACGACGGCCACGGCAACACCGGCGTCTGCGCAGGCGCCGGCCGCACAGACGCCGATGCCGCAGTTCGTCAGCAAGGATGGCAAGCATGCGTTACTGGTCGATGGCGCGCCGTTCCTGATCCTGGGCGCGCAGGTCAACAACTCCAGCAACTATCCCGGCGTGATGGACAAGGTGTGGCCCGCCATCAAGATGATGGGTCCCAATACCGTGCAGGTGCCGATCGCCTGGGAGCAGGTGGAACCGGAAGAAGGCACCTTCGATTTCTCCTTCGTCGATACGCTGCTCACCCACGCGCGTGAGCACAAGATACGTCTGGTGCTGTTGTGGTTTGCGACCTGGAAGAACAACGGGCCGCAGTACGCGCCGCATTGGGTCAAGACCGATAACCAGCGCTTCCCGCGCGTGGTCACCCGCGACGGTAAGTCGATCGGTTCGTTATCGCCGCACGCGCAGGCCACGCTGGATGCCGACCGCAAGGCGTTCGTCGCTTTCATGCAGCACCTGAAGAAAGTGGACCCGCAACACACCGTGATCATGATCCAGCCGGAGAACGAGGCGGGCACCTACGGCAGCGTGCGCGACTTCTCGCCGATGGCGCAAAAATTGTTCGACGGCCCGGTACCGGATGCACTGCTCAAGCGCTTGAACAAGCAGCCGGGCAGCTGGGCGCAGGTGTTCGGCGCCGATGCCGACGAGATCTTCCACGCGTGGTCGATCGGCCGTTACATCGACCAGGTCGTCGAGGCCGGTAAGGCCGAGTATCCGCTGCCGATGTACGTCAATGCCGCGCTGCGTGGCCCCTTCAATCCGGGCCAGCCCGGCCAGTACGCCAGCGGTGGCCCCACCGACAACATGCTCGATGTCTGGAAGGCGGCCGGCCCGCATATCGATCTGCTGGCGCCAGACATCTACATGCCCGAGTACCGCATGTACACCACGGTGCTGGAGCGTTACGCGCGCCCGGACAATGCCTTGTTCGTCGCCGAAACCGGCAACCGCCCCGAATACGCGCGTTACCTGTATCCCACGTTGGGCCACGATGGCATTGGCTGGTCGGCATTCGGCATCGATTTCACCCGATATTCTAATTATCCACTGGGCGCCAAGCATGTCGATGAAGAAACGCTGGCACCGTTCGCGCTGGGTTTCCAGGCCGTTAGCATGGGCATGCGCCCGTTCGCCAAGGCTGCGTCCGAAGGCAAGTTGCACGGTACCGCCGAAGAACCCGACCAAGCCGTGCAGGAACTCAAGCTCAACGACCGCTGGAGCGCCACCATCACCTATGGCGTACCGCAGTTCTGGTTCAAGGGTGAGCCGCCGGGCAACCCCGAGCCGATCGGCGCCGCATTGATCGCCGAGCTGGGCCCGGATGAATTTCTGGTCACCGGCTACCACGCGCGTGTGACCCTGCACCCGGCCAGCGACGCCACCGCCAACATGATCTACGACCGGGTCGAGGAAGGCGTATATGAAGGCGACGCGTGGAAGTTCCAGCGCAACTGGAATGGCGACCAGACCGACTACGGCGTCAATTTTTCCAGCGTGCCGCAGCTGCTCAAGATCACGCTGGCGACCTACAACTAGGCGTGCCCGCGACAACGCAGCGATGCCGTATCGACGACGTCGCCTCACCTCACCCATGCGCTGCCGCCCCCGCGGCAACGTTTCGCAATTCCAAGGGAGTGACCATGCAAACCACCATCCGTTCCGCCGACGCGGCGTCTGCAAACCGACGCACACCGCTTGCCCATTGCCTGGCGTTGTCGCTGGCCTTGTTGGCCAATGCCGCACATGCGCAGGACGTGCGCAAGGCCGCCGATGGCGTTACCGTGGTGCCGAGCGCCAAGGGCGCCGCAGCGGTGCGCCTGCAGGTGGTCGATGCCGGCATCATCCGCGTCAGTGCCGATCCGGACGGCGATTTCGCGCGCAGCCCCAGCCTGATGCGCGTGCCGGTGCAGGGCGATAGCGCCTTCCAAGTCGCCGAGCAGGGCGACAGCGTGCAGCTGAAGACCGGCAAGGTCACCGCCATCGTGTCCACCGTCGATGGCCATGTCAGCTTCGCCGACGCAAGCGGCAAGCCGGTGTTGTCGGAAGTCGCTGGTGGACGCAGTTTTGCGCCGTTGAAAGTGGAGGGCAAGCAGTACCTGAGCGTGCGCCAGCGCTTCCAGTCGCCCGATGACGAAGCGCTGTACGGCTTCGGCCAGCATCAGCAGGGCTGGATGAACCAGAAGGGCCGCAATGTCGAGCTGCAGCAGAACAACATCGACATGGCGGTGCCGTACCTGGTGTCCAGCCGCAACTACGGCCTGCTGTGGGACAACAACTCGATCAGCCGCCTGGGCGATCCGCGCGGTCTACAACCGCTGCCGAAAACGCTGAAGTTGTACGACGCCAAAGGCAGGGCCGGGGCGCTGACCGCACGTTATGCGATCAACGGCAAGCAAATCCTCGAACGCCGCGAGAGCGAGGTGAATTATCAATACCTCAGCGACCTGCCCAAGTTCCCGAAGAAGGCGATCACCAAGGACAAGGACAGCCGCATGCAGGTCACCTGGAGCGGGCAGATCGAAGCGCTCACCGGTGGCGAACACACCTTCTCGCTGTATTCGAGCGAATACGCCAAGTTGTACGTGGACGGCAAGCTGGTGATCGACCGCTGGCGGCAGAACTGGAATCCGTGGAATCACGAGTTCAAGCTGGACCTGCAGCCCGGCATACGCCACACCGTCAAGATCGAATGGGACCTGATCGACCCCAGCTACATCGCGCTGCTGCACCGCGACCCGCTGCCGGCCGCCGAAGCGAAGGACCTGTCGCTGTGGTCCGAAGCCGGGCAGATGATCGACTACTACTTCGTCAAGGCCGATTCCTACGACCAGGCGGTGGCCGGTTATCGCGAACTCACCGGCAAGTCGGTGATGCTGCCCAAGTGGGCGTATGGCTTCTGGCAGAGCCGCGAGCGTTACAAGAGCCAGGATGAACTGATCGGCGCGGTGGCCGAATACCGCAAGCGCAAGCTGTCGCTGGACAACATCGTGCTCGACTGGTCGTACTGGCCCGAGAATGCCTGGGGTTCGCATGACTTCGACCCCAAGCACTTCCCGGATCCGGACGGCATGGTCAAGGCCGTGCACGACCTGCATGCGCAGATCATGATTTCGATCTGGCCCAAGTTCTATCCCACCACCGCCAACTACAAGGAACTGGACGCGGCGGGTTTCATGTTCAAGCGCAACGTGGAAGTGGGCGAGCTAGACTGGATCGGCAAGGGCTACAAGAACTCGTTCTACGATCCGTACTCGGAAAAGGCGCAGGCCATGTACTGGCGCCAGATCAACGAAAAGCTCAACAGCAAGAGCTTCGATGCCTGGTGGATGGACGCCGATGAGCCGGACGTGCATTCCAACCTGGATATTGCCGAGCGCAAGGCACGCACCACGCCTAACGCGCTGGGTTCGTCCACCGAATACTTCAACTCCTACCCGTTACCGCATACGCATGGCGTGTACGTGGGCGACCGTGCTGCCGACGACAAGCGCGTGTTCATCCTCTCGCGCAAGGGCTATGCCGGCACCCAGCGCAATGCGGTGGCGGTGTGGAGCGGCGACATCGTCTCGCGTTGGGACGACATGCGCGACCAGATCTCCGCCGGCGTCAACATGGCGCTGTCGGGCTTGCCCAACTGGACCTTCGACATCGGCGGCTTTGCGGTGGAGAAGCGGTATAAAGACCAGGATCCGGCCCACCTGCCGGAATGGCGCGAGCTCAACACGCGCTGGTTCCAGTTCGGCGCGTTCGTGCCCATC
Organism: Xanthomonas bromi; assembly: GCF_900092025.1. Classification (GTDB taxonomy): domain Bacteria; phylum Pseudomonadota; class Gammaproteobacteria; order Xanthomonadales; family Xanthomonadaceae; genus Xanthomonas; species Xanthomonas bromi. The sequence goes on along the minus strand of NZ_FLTX01000009.1, from coordinate 5,109 downwards.
TTCCGTTCGCACGGTCAGTTCCCGTACCGCGAAATCTGGAACATCGCCCCGGAAGGCACGCCGTTTTACGACAGCATGGCCTACTACAACCGTCTGCGTTATGCGCTGCTGCCGTACATCTACAGCCTGGCCGGCGAGACCTACCAGCGCGATGGCGTGATCATGCGCGGCATGATGATGGACTTTCCGGACGATCCCAAGGTCCGCGACATCAACGACCAATACCTGTTCGGGCCCGCGTTCCTGGTCGCACCGGTGACCCGCTTCGGCGCTACCTCGCGCCAGGTGTACCTGCCGGCCGGCAGTAGTTGGCTGGATTTCGCCACCGGCAAGCGCTACGACGGCGGCCAGAGCATCGAAGCGGCTGCGCCGATCGAACGCATGCCGCTGTTCGTGCGTGCCGGCTCCATCGTGCCGACCGGCCCGGTGCAGGAATACGTGGACCAGAAGCCGGACCCGCCGCTCACTGTGGTGGTCTATACCGGTGCCGATGGTCAGTTCTCGCTCTATGAGGACGACGGCAAGGGCTACGGCTACGAGAAAGGCGAGTTCAGCCGCATCCCGCTGGTGTGGAACCAGGCCAAGGGCGAGCTGAGCATCGGCAAGCGCGAAGGCAGCTGGACCGGTATGCAGGCCAAACGCACCATCCATGTGCGCTTCGTCGATGGCCCGCGCGACGATGCCGGTGCGCTGGAGCCCAAGAGCGACACCAGCATCCAGTACGACGGCAAGCCGGTCAGCGTGTTGCAGCGCAAGATTGCGTCCGGCAAAGCGCGTCGTCGATGATCGCAGGCTGTCTTCAGTCGACGGGTAAGCAGATGCGGGAACGCCGCAAGGCAGTCGCGGGCGGTTCCGGTGACGCAGCACGGCGTTGGCCGTGCTGACCCGGCGTGAAGTGTGCAAGGCAACCAGAGCCGCGGTTACGGTCCTGGGTGCCGTGCCGGTGGCCGGACCGGACGCGCGCGCTTCAAAAAACGCCATGCTGCCTGCCGTGGCGCCGGCCGATGCGCTGCAGTTGTGGTATCGCGAACCAGCCAATGAATGGGGGGAGGCCTTACCGGTCGGCAATGAGCGACTCGGTGTGATGGTGTGGGGTGGTATTGCCCACGAGCGCCTGCAACTCTACGAAGACAGGCTCTACGCAGGCGGGCCCTACGATTCCACCAGCCCGGACGCGTCGGCGGCCTTGCCGCAGGTGCGTGCGCTGATCTTTGCCGGGCGCTATGCCGAGGCCGAAACACTGGCCGATGCCAAACTGCTCTCGCGTCCGCACAAGCAGATGCCGTATCAACCCTTGGGCGATCTGTTGCTGGGTTTTGATCGCGCCGATGGCATCAGTGACTATCGGCGTCAGCTCGATCTGGACACCGCGGTGGCAACGACCACGTTTCGCTCCGGCGGCGCGCTGCATCGGCGTGAAGTGTTCGTCTCTGCGCAAGCGCAATGCATCGTGATGCGGTTGTCGTGCGACCGCCCGGGCGGTATCTCGTTGCAAGTGGGCATCGACAGCCCGCAAAACGGCGAGATCACGGCGGAGCAGGGTGGTTTGCTGTTCAGTGGTCGCAATGGCAGCTTTGCCGGTATCGAAGGCAAGCTGCGTTTTGCGTTGCGAGTGCTGCCGCAGGTCACCGGCGGCAAGCTCAGCCAGGTGCGTGACCGTTTGCGTATCGACGCTGCCGATGAAGTGGTGTTGCTGCTCAGCGCTGCGACCAGTTACCAGCGCTTCGATGCCGTCGATGGCGACCCGCTCGCACTGACCGCAGCAAGCCTGGACAAGGCCGCCAAACTGGATTTCCCGGCGTTGCTGCGTGCGCATCTGGCCGATCACCAACGCCTGTTCCGGCGCGTGGCGATCGACCTGGGCACCAGCGACGCGGCAGCGCTGCCCACCGACCACCGCGTGCCGCGGTTCGCCGAAGGCAACGACCCGGCACTGGCAGCGCTGTATCACCAAGATGGCCATTACCTGTTGATCTGCAGCTCGCGGCCCGGCACCCAGCCGGCCAACCTGCAGGGCATCTGGAACGACCTGATGCAGCCGCCGTGGGAAAGCAAGTACACCATCAACATCAATACCGAGATGAACTACTGGCCCAGCGAGGCGAACGCATTGCACGAGTGCGTTGAACCGCTGGAATCCATGCTGTTCGATCTCGCCGGCACCGGCGCCCACACCGCACAGGCGATCTACGGCGTGCCGGGCTGGGTGGTGCACACCAATACCGATCTGTGGCGGCAGGCCGGCCCGATCGATGGCGCCAAGTGGAGCCTGTGGCCGATGGGCGGGGTGTGGTTGTTGCAGCAGCTGTGGGACCGCTGTGATTACGGGCGCGACCGCGCGTATCTGAGCAAGATCTATCCCTTGTTCAAGGGGGCCGCAGAATTCTTCGTCGCCACCTTGATGCGCGACCCGCAGACCGGCGCGATGGTGACCAACCCGTCGATGTCGCCGGAAAATCAGCCTCCGTTCGGTGCCGCCATCTGTGCAGGCCCGACCATGGATGCGCAGCTGTTGCGCGACCTGTTCGCGCAGTGCGTTGCGATGAGCACGTTGCTGAACGTCGATGCAGGGTTGGCGCAGCAGCTGACCACGCTGCGCGAGCAACTGCCGCCCAACCGCATCGGCAAGGCGGGGCAGTTGCAGGAGGGGCAGCAGGATTGGGATATGCAGGCGCCGGAGCTCCATCACCGCCACTTCTCGCATCTGTACGCGCTGCATCCGTCCAGCCAGATCGATCTGCGCGATACCCCCGAACTGGCTGCGGCGGCGCGGCGCTCGCTGGAAATCCGTGGCGACAACGCCACTGGCTGGGGCCTGGGCTGGCGCTTGAATCTGTGGGCGCGCCTGGCCGATGGCGAGCATGCGTATCGCATCATGCAACTGCTGATTTCGCCCGACCGCACCTATCCGAATCTATTCGACGCACATCCGCCATTCCAGATCGACGGCAACTTCGGCGGCACCGCCGGAATCACCGAAATGCCGCTGCAAAGTTGGGGAGGCAGCGTGTTTCTGCTGCCGGCCTTGCCGGCGGCTTGGCCACGTGGCAGCGTGCGCGGCGGTGCCAGCGTGGACCAGGAATGGAAGGGTGGTCGCTTGCAGCAGGCACGCCTGCACAGCGATCGTGGCGGGCGCTATCAACTGTCCTACGCTGGGCAGACCCTGGACCTGGACCTGGGCGCAGGCCGCACCCAGCAGGTGGGACTCAACAACAACCGATTGGTGACGCAATGAGCTTGTATGTAGGACTGGATGTGGGCACGCAAAGCGTCAAGCTCGTGGCCTACGATCCGCAGGACCGCGCCGTGGTCGCCACCATCGCCGCGCCGATGGAACTGATCAGCCGCGACGACGGCACCCGCGAACAACAGGCGCAGTGGTGGATCGACGGCATCGTGCATTGCTTCGCGCAGCTCGATGGCGAGCTGCGCGCCCGCGTGCGTGGCATCTCCGTCTCGGGCCAACAACACGGCTTTGTGCCGGTGGCCGCAGATGGCAGCGTCACCGCGCCGGTCAAGCTGTGGTGCGATACCAGCACTGCGCTGGAATGCGATGAAATCATGGACGCCGTCGGCGGCGCCGCAGGCAGTGTCGCCACGGCGGGCAACCCCATCATGGCCGGCTACACCGCCTCCAAATTGCCATGGACGCGCAAGCATCGCCCCGAGGCGTACGCAGCGATGACCACGGTGATGCTGCCGCACGACTACATCAACTTCTGGCTCACCGGCGAGCGCTTTGCCGAAGTCGGCGATGCCTCCGGCACCGGCTGGCTGGATGTGCGCACGCGGCAGTGGTCCGAGCGCATGCTCGGCGCGGTCGATGCGCAGCGCGATCTGCGCACCGCCTTGCCGCCGCTGGTGGAAACCGGCGCGGTCTATGTCTTGTCCGCCGCGGCAGCCGAGGCGCTGAATCTGCCGGCCGGCGTGCGCGTGACCACCGGCGGTGGCGACAACATGATGGCCGCCATCGGCACCGGCAACGTGGTGCCGGGGCGTCTGACCATGAGCCTGGGCACCAGCGGCACGCTGTTCGCCTACGCCGATCACCCGGTAGTGGACGATGACGCACGCTGGGCCGCGTTCTGCTCCTCCAGCGGCGGCTGGTTGCCGTTGATCTGCACCATGAACTGCACCGTCGCCACCGAGGCGGTGATGCGCATGTTCTCCATCACCCGCGAGCAGACCGAGGCGATGATCGCCGACACCGCACCGGGCGCCGACGGATTGGTCTTGCTGCCGTTCTTCAACGGCGAGCGCACGCCCAATTTGCCCGATGCTCGCGGTTGCCTGTTCGGTATGGATCTGCACAACACCACTGCCGCGCATTTCTATCGCGCCGCGATGGAAGGGGCGACCTACAGCCTGCGCAATGGTTTCGATGCCTTCGTTGCCGCCGGTCTGCAGTTCGATACCATCCTGCTCACCGGTGGCGGCAGCAAGAGCGCGCAGTGGCGGCAGATGGTGGCCGACATCTTCAACCTGCAGGTCGTGGTGCCGACCCAGCCCGAAGGCGCGGCCTTCGGTGCCGCGCTGCAGGCGCTGTGGGCCTGCGAGCGTGCCGATGGTGGCGATGCCGCCTTGTCGGAGGTGGTGCTGGAGCATCTGCAGGTGGACGACGCGCTGGCCGCGCAGCCCGATCCGCAGCGCGTGGCCCGGTATCAGCAGCACTACCAGACCTTCCTCAAGCACCTGCACGTCGTCAGCCCGCTCTACGCCGGCTGATCGACAGGTTTTTCTACAACTCCCCCAGCAGCAAGGACTTCACAGCCCATGAGCAACACCGTGTACATCGGCGCGAAAGAATATTTCCCCGGCATCGGCAAGATCGGTTTCGAAGGCCGCGATTCGGACAACCCGCTCGCATTCAAGGTCTACGACGCCAACAAGACAATCGGCGACAAGACCATGGCCGAGCACCTGCGCTTTGCCGTGGCCTACTGGCACAGCTTCTGCGGCAATGGCGCCGATCCGTTCGGCCCGGGCACCCGCGTGTATCCGTGGGATGCGGGTAACACCGCGCTGGGCCGCGCCGAAGCCAAGGCCGATGCCGCGTTCGAATTCTTCACCAAGCTCGGCGTGCCGTACTACTGCTTCCACGACATCGAC
>NZ_FLTX01000072.1 GCF_900092025.1 Xanthomonas bromi | reverse complement strand
TAGGACCCTGCTGAAAGAGCATTACCGTTGCCATCCCAGGATCATCCAGTTCTGCAACCAGCAGTTCTATGGTAACGCACTGGTGCCGATGACCCAGGACAACGGCGAAGCGCCGCTGCGTCTGGTGGTGACAGCTAAAGGCAATCACGCTCGCCAGAACACCAACTTACGGGAGCTGGATTCCCTGCTCAAGGTGCTTGATGACGAGGGCGAACCCGTCACGCTAGACGGCGACGGCCGTGGCTTCATCGCGCCGTTCCGCGCGCAGGTCACGCTCTCCGGCATGTATCTGCCAGTGGATTTCGTCAAGGACACCGTGCACAAGTTCCAGGGCCGGGAGTGCGATGAAATCGTCTTCTCCACCGTGCTGGACAAGAAACGCTACAACCAAGAGCGCAAGCGCCTGGATTTCGTCGATGACCCGCGCATGATCAACGTGGCGGTGTCGCGGGCCAAGCACCGCTTCACCCTGGTGACAGGCGACGAGGTGTTCACCGGCAACAACGGCCACATAGCTGCCTTGATGCGCTATGTCATCTATTACGCGCAGGACGAGCAGATCGTGCGGGCACCCGTGGTGTCTGCCTTCGATCTGTTGTATCGCGAATACGATCAATCCCTAGCGCGGTTGAATGCCCGCTTGCGGCTAAAGGATTCGCGTTACAAGTCCGAGCAGATCGCGGCGCAAATACTACGTCAGGTCCTATCTACGTCGGCCTGTCATGCCTTGATGGTCCACGACCAGGTCAAGCTGGATCAGGTTGCATCGCCGAATACCCCGGGCTTGACGGACCGCGAGCGGGCTTTCATGGCGCGTGCCAGTTGCGACTTCGTCATCTACTTCCGGGTGGGAAAGATTCCGGTGGGGGTGATCGAAGTCGATGGCGGCTCTCACGACCGACCCGATCAGGCGGCGCGGGATGCCCTGAAGAACGGCATCTTGGCGAAAAGCGGCATCCTTATCCTGCGCCTGCGCACCGTCGAAAGCCGCATCGAAGAGCGGGTTGCCGAGTTCGTTGCCCAATGGGCGAGCCCGGCGCAAGACGAGTAGTGCGGCGCATCGAGACGTACGTGGGCAAGCCAGCGGGCTTTGACCTAATTCAGCCATTGCACGGATCCTCGGTTGCCGTCGTTCTCTCGGTCTAGATAGACGAAATGACGTCGGAAGTGGGGAGGCGTCTGCACGGGGATTCAGCAGGATGGTCGAAACGCAGCCTTAAGCAAGCGCTTGCGCGGAATGGCTGTGTGGAGACGCACTTTCGAAATACGCCTCCCAGCGCAGTTTGCCGGCATAGCGCCACGCCATGCGGCCTTTGTCGTCCAGCGCGAAAAGATGCAACCACCGAACAGCGTGCGGACTTACCGGTGACGTTCGAGGATGTTGGCGATGGCTTCAGGTGGTGCCTCGATCAGCACGGAGAGCCTCAGCGGTTCGTGGGTCAGGCGTTCGCCGTCCCAGGGCAGTCCTCCGCGCAGCCGGCCGCCACTGCCCTCGACCACACCGATGCCGCCGGTGGCGTTATGCAGCAGCGTGTTGCCGGTCCCGAAACTCTCGGGCGCGACGGTCGATCCTTAGTACTGCAGGCTGATCCAGCTGGCGACGACGACCGGTGCGGTCAGGATTAATTCCAGCACGCCGAAGCCTTCGTCGCAACGCCAGTCGTAAACATCGTCCGAGGTGGCGGCGACCGGCTCGGCGTAGTCCGCGATGACCGTTTGCCAGCCAGGCACCAGCGCGGAGCCGCCGTTGTAAAGCAGCGCGGCGTCCCAGAGCATGCGAATGGCGAGCACGTCGGTGACACATGCATCGGTTGCGCTGCTCAATTCCGCCTGCCAGAGCCAATACCGGCGAGCTGGCCCCAACCGCCAAGCGTGGTAAGCAAGCGGTGGAAATAGCCGTCCAGCGCGTCCAGGGAGAGCCCGAAGCGGACGACGCAGTCGACGATGGCGTCTTTGGCATTGGCTGGCGCATCCGCCACAGACCGTGCGAAACCTGCGAGGCCGGCGATTTCCGGGGTCAGATCATGGGTCGCGATGATCCTCCATGTGCTGTAGGCACCGTCGGATTGGCCGACCGCCGAGAGCGCCTGGCCCTGATCGAAATAGCCGGCTGCCCAGTGACCGATGCGCTCGTTGACGATGCCAGGCCAGTCGATCGCGGCGGCGTCGAAGGCCAGCTCGGCGACCGTGGGGATTGCCTGCCGGGCGGGGCGCTTGGCTTCGACGGCCTGCTTGAGCGCGGACAAGGCCGGTGGGCGCAGCGCGACCGGCGCGCTCTGCAGGGCCGCCTGCAGATCGTCTTCGCTGATCTCGCCGGACTGTAGCCGCTCTGCATACCAGGACCGCGGCATGTTGACGGCGATACCAGAGGCGCGGCGCAGTCGCGCTGCTGCCATTTCCAGTGGCTCGTTGGCCTGGCCGAGGAAGGGGTTGACCGCAACGCTTGAAGCGGGCGGTCACAGTGTGGGAGGGCGCGTGCCGCACGCTACGCGGCGGCGATGATCACAGTATGGGAGAGGGACATGGCATTAGTCGTCGTGGTCATCAGCAAGCATGTGGGCCTGGCAGTGAGAGGTCACGAGAGGGCCAGCGGGAACAGTGCCAGACCGTACTGGAGCATCATCAAGCCCCTCTGCGCGACCGTGAACCAGGCCAGCGAGGTCTTGACCGCCGGCTGGGTCAGCATCACCAGCGCGCCGACAATGCGGTGAACCTGCCCAGCATGGCGAGCACGGCGAGCACGCCGGGGCAGACAGCATCAGGTCGGAAAAGCGGATCAGCAGGAAGCCGCCGCCGTTGATCACACCGGCGTGCAGCAGTGCCGAGACCGGTGTAGGTGCCTCCATCATCTCGGTGAGCCAGCCGTGGGTAGGGAACTGCGCCGATTTCAGCACCGCAGCGAGTGCGAGCAGGGCCGCCGCCGCGACGAGTGCCCAGGAGTGCTGCCCGCTCCGGGCCAGCGCATTGATCGTGGCGATATCGGTTGTGCCCATGCTTTTCCAGAGCAGCACTGCTGCGCAGGTCAGGGCGATGCCGCCGGTGGCGGAGAACAGGCGCTTCTTGCGTGCTGCGCGCTGCGCCTCCACACGCTCGGGATAGAACAGCAGCAGGCGATGCATCGCGATGCTGGTGGCGATCCAGGCGATGACGACCTGGACCACATTGCCTGCCTGCACCAGCAGCAGGACCGCTGCGAGCGCCATGCACAGCCAAGCGGTGAAGTAGCCCTGGCGTGCCTCGCCGTCGAGGTAGGTGCGTGCGTACCGCACCACGATCCAACCGACGAAGTCCACCAGCAGGAGCATCGTCACGCTGACCGCGTCGAGCCGTGCGGACAGGCCGATACCGCTCCATCCGATCAGCCCGCTGTCGCCGGTGCCTCGCAACTTGTTCGAGCGCCGCGGGCGGCAACTGCATCTGACCAAGGCGGGGCAGATCGTCCTCGACCATGCCGATGCAATCTTTGCCAGCGGCGATGAGCTGCTCGGCACGCTGCGGCAGACAGGTGCAGCGCGGCAGGCGCTACGCGTCGGCTAGTTCGCCACGCTGTCGCGCAATTTCCAGATGGAGTTCCTGCGCCCGCTGCTGGGCCGCACCGACATCGATCTGATTCTGCGTTCCGGTAACGCGGGCGAACTGCTGCGGGCGCTGCAGGCGCTCAATCTCGACGTGGTGCTGCTGAATCGGGCACCCACCGGCTCGCGGAGTACCCGATCAGCCTGGTGGGGACACCGGATCGGCTAGGCCACGCCGCCAGCTTCGCCGATCGCCTTCGCATCCACCCCATCATCTTGCCGACGGTGGACAGCAGCGTGCGCATCGGCTTCGAGGTGGGCCTGCGTCCGCAGATCGTGGCGGAAGTCGAGGACATGGCGATGATGCGACTGCTTGCCCGCGAGGACATCGGCCTGGCTGTTCTTCCGCCGATAGTGGTCAAGGACGAGATTGCGGCGGGCGCGCTGATGGAAGGCGATCAAATGCCGGATATCGTGGAAACGTTCCATGCGGTCACCGTGTCGCACCGCTTTCCGAATCCGTTGGTTCGGCTTCTGCTCCAGCCCGCGGCAACGTCTGGAGACCTGGAGTTCCATCCCATCTTCCATGAGTCGCGCAGACCCAAGGCTAGAGCGGATCGAACGTGGTCGGTCCAATAGACACTACTTCAGGATCTACCGCCGCGCTCATCATCGGGGAGTGGTCCGCAGGCGAACAATTCACTGCCGATGCTCGGGCCGTGCAAACGCATCCTTGCGTCCAACGCGCGTGGAGCGTCACCCCTGCGCCAACAAAAAAGCCGCGCAGTGCGCGGCTTGATGCATGACCCGGACCGACGTTCGTCTTCAGCGGACCTTGGCCAGTGCCACCCGGGCGTCGGCCATGAACTTCTGTGTTTCCTGCGGTGTTGCCAGGTTGGCGCCGATCTGGCTGAGCACCTGTTCGATGTCGCTGGAGGCGTCCCAGGCTTCATCGCAGAGCATGCCGGCGATCGGGCCGAGATAGTTCAACGCGACCTTTTCCAGTGCATCGCGGACGCGCTCGTCGGGCCCCGCGCTATCGCCGCTGGAAGCCGGCAACGCACTTGCTGCAACCGGTGCCGTAGGCGCTGGAGTCGCTGCCGGCGCAACCGGTGAACGCACCGGCACGGGTGCACCGCCAAGATCCTGTTCGAAACCGCCCATCAACCATTGCCGCGAGTCGTCGCTCAACAGCGAGGGTTTACCCAGGCCCGCCCCGGGGTCGACCTGGAAGCGCGCCTTCGCCGCGTTGACCATGGTGAGGCGTTGCACCGCCTCATCATTGCGCAGCATGCGGAACACCACTTCTTCGATCTGCCCGCTGTTGATGCGGACGATGCACGAGTGGTTTTCCTCGGTGACGATGAACAGAAAGCCGGACGCCTTCTTCAATGCCAGCACTTTGAGTTCGCGCAGGATCTCGATCAGCGGACGGAATTCAGTGGACATGGCGTCTTCCTTGCAGCATCAGGTACGGAATGGGTAACAGCGACTCAGCGTTTGCTGAGGCGCTCCATGGCCAACCGGACGCTGTTGGACAAACGGGAGATGGCGCGCGCCAGGGTACCGATTTCGTCCTTGAGGTTGACCTCGGCGATGGTGTGGTTCCATCTGCCCAGGCTCAGCTCTTCGGCCACGGTGGTCAAGTTCTGGATCGGGCGCAGCACGCGGCTCCAGATCAGCGCCCACTGCACGCCGACCAGCAATGCGCAGATCAGCAAGCCGATGCAGGCGATCCACAAGGACTGACGCACGATCACGCTGTTGACATCGCTCTTGGGATACGCCGAGACCAGGGTGAAGCCCCAATCGGGCACGTTCTCTTTTTTCATCACCCAGTCGTTCGGGCTTTCCTTGACGATCCGTTCGATCGTGGCCGCGTCGGTCGTCGTGCCGGTGGTCGATTGGAAGCGCAACTTGTTCTTGCTGTCGAACACCGCAACGAAGCCGTCCGAAAGGACGCGGCGGCTGCCGATCACGGTGGCCAGCGCCTGCGTATCGGCCTTGTAGCCGACGTACCATGCACCGATGACGCGCTTGTCGCTGCCGGCAAAGATCGGCTCGTAGCCGGTGATATAGGGATTGCCGAGGATATCGACCACGCCGTAGAAGCTCTCGCCGTTGCGTAGCTTGGCAGCGGCCTGACCATTTGGATCGAGCACGGTCCCGATGGCACGGCTACCGTCGTCTTTCTTGACATTGGTGGAGATGCGTACGAAGTCCTCACCGGTATACGAAAACAGGGTTGCGGTGCCCTCGTGAACCGAGGTGATCTCGTCGAGCATGCCGAACACGTTGGCCTGCGACTTCTGACCCAGCAGCACATCCTTGGCGGTGCGGTCCGCTACCCGGACGTCGTTGCCGAGACTGGCGGTACCTTGCGCATTCGCTTCCTTGCGCAGATGGCGCATGGAGGAGTTGACGCGGTCGAGCAGCATCGTGCGGGTGACCGAAAACATGGTCTGCGCCAAAATCGAGGTTCGCCCGATGGACGCGTCGGTTTCGGACTCGACCCGTTCCGCTTCGGTAATGGCCAGAATGACCGTCAGTGCCACCACCACGACCAGCCCCAAGGCCAGCACCGGCAACAGCAGGCGCACCCGCAAAGAGTGACGAAGCATCGCAATTCCCCTGAACGCGTTTAAATGATTGAATCGACTGCCGCCGCAGCGCAGTTCCGCGATCGGACGTAGCCGTTATCGGCGAACGAACCAGATGCTGAAGCGGTCCCCATGCCGCTTGGCGGTGCATACGATAGCGCAAGAAGATCGATTTGAGCGCGTGTGGCTATTGCGTGCATCGTTGCGTTGAAGAACGGACAGACCGGTGCATGCATCAAGCAGAACGCGTCAGATACGCCTGCAGATCGCATTCGCCTGCGCGATGCGCCTGCGCAGGTGGCGTGTGATCGGGTCGAGCGATGCGCAGGCCGACTGGAAGATGCATCAATGGACGCGTAGTGCTTACGGCGTTTCTACGTGACGTCCATCCGTGATGGCTCGTGTTGAGGCGAAGACTGTGCGAGGTCTTCTTCTCGGCTTGCGCGCGGCATGCCAGACCTGATCGAGCCCAACCGTAACGCCTAGGTCTCAGTGCAGCGCGATGTCCCACAGCAGCTTCAGATTCAGGCACACGATCACCGCCGCAATCACCCAAGCGATGCGCACCAGCCATGCCGGCGCAACCAATGCGCCCATCAACTGGCGGTCGGAGACGAAGCGCACCAACGGAATCACCGCAAACGGCAACTGCATCGACAACACCACCTGGCTGAGCACCAACAGCCGCGCGGTGCCGGCTTCGCCGTACAACCAGGTCACGATCACCACCGGCACGATGGCGATGCCGCGGGTGAGCAGGCGCCGCACCCACGGCGGCAGGCGCAATTGCAGGAAGCCTTCCATCACGATCTGCCCGGCCAGCGTGGCGGTCACGGTGGAGTTGATGCCGGAAGCAAGCAGCGCCACCGCAAACAGGGTCGAGGCAAGGCCAACCCCCAGCATCGGCGCCAGTAACGCATGCGCCTGTTCGATTTCCTGCACGTCGGTGCGACCCTGCGCATGGAACACCGCCGCCGCCAGGATCAGGATCGAGGCGTTGATGAACAATGCGACCATCAATGCCACGGTACTGTCAGTGATCGCCCAGCGCAGCGCCGATTTGCGGCCGAGATCGGTTCGCGGATACGCGCGTGTTTGCACGATCGACGAATGCAAATACAGGTTATGCGGCATCACCGTCGCACCGATGATGCCGATCGCCAGGTACAACGCCTGCGGGTCGGTGACCACCTGCGCACGCGGAATGAAACCGCCCAGCACCGCCGCAATGGGCGGCGCGGCCAGTGCGATCTGGATGCCGAAGCACACGAAGATGATCAGCAGCAGCGCGATCACGAACGCTTCCAGCGCGCGGAAACCGCGGTTCATCAGCAACAACACCAGCACCACATCCACCGCGGTGATGATCGCGCCCGCGGTGAGCGGGATGCCGAACAACAGCTTCAACGCAATCGCGGTGCCGATCACCTCAGCCAGATCGCAGGCGATGATCGCCAGTTCGCAAATGCCCCACAGCGCCAGATTGACGCGGCGCGGATAGCGCACGCGGCAGGCTTGCGCCAGATCTAGCCCGGTCGCGATGCCCAGTCGCGCCGACAGGCCCTGCAGCACGATCGCCATCAAGTTCGACAACAGGATCACCGACAGCAGCAGATAGCCGAACTTGGAGCCGCCAGCCAGATCGGTGGCCCAGTTGCCCGGATCCATGTAGCCGACCGACACCATGTAGCCCGGTCCCAGAAACGCCAGCAAGCGGAACCACCAATGGCCGCCGTTCGGAACGGAGACGCTGGCGTGGTGGTTGCCCAGGCCGCCGTTGGTGGCGGCGGAAGCGCGTGCAGGGGGAAGGGTGTCGGCGGACATGCAAGGCAGGCGGCGAGAGCGGTCAAATGCATGATATAGCAAGTGCTATGCTATTGAGCAGTGGCAAACTCAATCGTATTGATCGGCTGTGTGCCTCAAACTACACATCCGGGCACGAACGCCGGCGACGATGACGAGGACGAGGGTGGGCAAGAGCGAAAAGGTGGAAGCGGCTGCGCCGGTCCTGATCGATGCGCAGGTGCACATGGAGAGCTTCCGTCAGGTGCGCGAAGCGCGCCGCGCCGAGCTGGTCGAAGATTATGTGGAGCTGATCTCCGATCTGCTGGTCGACGGCGGCGAGGCGCGTCAGGTCGATATCGCTGCACGCCTGGGCGTGGCGCAACCTACCGTGGCCAAGATGCTCAAGCGGCTGGTGCGCGATGGGTGGGTCGTCCAACGACCTTATCGCGGGGTGTTTCTGACACCGGCCGGCGAGGCGTTGGCTGCCTCCAGCCGCCAGCGGCACCAGATCGTGGAGCGCTTCCTGCTTGCGCTTGGCATCGACGAAGCCACGGCGCGTCGCGACGCGGAGGGCATCGAGCACCATGTCAGCGAGGCCACGGTTGCCGCGTTCGCCGCGTTCCTGGACCGCCACGGCGGTTCGGCCACGTGAGCGTGCCGGCCGAGGTGCCCACTGATGCGCCGGTCGGTACGCTACACGCAGCGATCGACGTGCACTGGATGCAGCACGCCTTGCAATTGGCCGAGCGTGCCGAGCGCGACTACGACGAAATCCCGGTCGGCGCGCTGGTTGTCGATGCCGGAGGCAATGTGCTTGGCGAAGGCTGGAACTTCAACATCGCCAGCCACGATCCCAGCGCGCATGCCGAAATCGTGGCGATGCGCGAAGCCGGGCGCCGCCTGTCCAATCACCGCCTGATCGGCTGCACGCTGTACGTCACCCTGGAGCCGTGCGCGATGTGCGCCATGGCAATGATCCATGCGCGGATCGCGCGGGTGGTGTTCGCCGCCAGCGACCCCAAGACCGGCGCTTGCGGCAGTGTGTTCGATCTGCTTGCCGACCCACGCCACAACCACCGCGTGCAGGTCAGCGGTGGCGTGCTGGCCGCCGATGCAGGTCTGCGGCTGACCAATTACTTCAGGGCCAAGCGCGGCAAACCGCCACTTGCGCCCTGAGCGACGTGGCCGCGGTATGATGCGCGCCCTTTTCAGCATCCGGCCGGCGACGGCCTTCCACAGGACGGCGATATGGCAGAGAACCTTGCAGGCAACGACCGACTGATCTGGATCGATCTGGAAATGACCGGCCTGGATACCGATCGCGATTCCATCATCGAGATCGCCACCATCGTGACCGATGCGCAGTTGAACGTGCTTGCCGAGGGGCCGGAACTGGCCATCGCGCACCCGCTGGACACCCTGGAAGCGATGGATGAGTGGAACCGCAATCAGCACCGCCGTTCGGGTCTGTGGCAGCGCGTGCTCGACAGTCAGGTCACCCACGCCCAGGCCGAAGCGCAGACGGTGGCTTTCCTGAGCGAGTGGATCCGCGCTGGCGCCTCGCCGATGTGCGGCAACTCGATCTGCCAGGATCGCCGCTTCCTGCACCGCCAGATGTCGCGCCTGGAGCGTTACTTCCATTACCGCAATCTGGACGTGTCCACCATCAAGGAGCTCGCGCGGCGTTGGGCGCCGACGGTGGCGAATGGGTTCGCCAAGAGTTCTGCGCATACCGCATTGAGCGATGTACGCGATTCGATCGACGAGTTGCGGCACTATCGGCAGTTCATGGGCGCGCTCGGTGGCGATACCGCTGCGGGTGTGGAAGGCTGAGACCCTGCAGGCGCGCATTGCGCAGTTGGTCGTCAGCAGTGTGAGGCGTGCAGTGGAATGAGAGGTGCAGCGCGTATTTGAAGCAGCGCTCGGCCTCACTTCTTCGCACGCTTTGCAAACGCGACTTGGCGCCACCCGCTGACAAAAAGGCCGCATCGTTCGATGCGGCCTTTTTGTTTTCGACTGCGGTATTGCCGGTGTCGCCGTCTCACCGTGCCAGCGAAGGGCCTTTGCTCAGGTCGCCATCGTCGGCAATGCCTTTGAGCAACAGATCTGAAATCGGCTTGCCATCGGCGTCGTGGTGATACACATGCAGATCGCGCTGCGGATACGGGATGTTGAGCCCGTTTTCCAGAAGCTGGTTGCGGATCTGCTCCAGCGTCGTGCTCTTGGCGGTGCCGAAGTTGCCGTTGGTAGCATACGCGAACAACATCAGATCGACCGTACTCTCGCCCAGGTTGGTGACCTGCACGAACGGTGCAGGCGATTCCAGGATGTTCGGGTTGTCTTTGGCGATTTGCAGCAACAGCTGCTGCGCCTTCTTCAGATCGTCTTCGTAGCCCACGCCCACGGTCACTTCCAGGCGACGGTTGGGCAGGGTGCTGTAGTTGATGATCGGGGCAGTGGTAATCGTGCTGTTGGGCAGGGTGATCATGCGTTCGTCGAACGAACGGATCCGGGTCTGAAAGATCCTGATCTCGTCGACGATGCCTTCCTGGCCTGCGATCAGCACATGGTCGCCATCGCGCATGGGCCGCAGCACGATCAGCATCACGCCTGCGGCGATATTGGACAGCGAATCCTTCAACGCAAGGCCGACTGCCAGGCCTGCCGCCCCGAGCACTGCGATCAGTGAGGTCGGCGGTACACCGATCTGACTAAGCGCACTGACGAACACCAACACCAGCAACAACGCATACATCACGTTGCGCAGGAAGTTGGTGAGTGTGATCTCCACGCGCGCGCGGGTCAGCGCGCGGTGCAACCACTGGCTGAGTTGCCTGGCCAGCCACATGCCGACCACGATGATCAGCAGCGCCACACCCCAATTGACCGCGTACTGTGCCCACGGAACGGCCGCCCAATTGAATGCCGGCTCGCTGGCCGCCGCCGGCTTCGCAACTGCTGCGCCTGCTGCCGCCACCGGCGTTGCCGCAGCTGCTCCCGCAGCTGCGGCCCACATCGCACCCACCAGTCCCATCAGCTCTCGCTCTTGAGCTTGGCCAAACGCAGCCAGGTATCGACCACGGTGTCGGGATTCAACGAGACGGACTCGATGCCTTCCTGCATCAGCCACTCGGCCAGTTCCGGGTGATCCGACGGCCCCTGGCCGCAGATGCCCACGTACTTGCCCTTGGCGCGCGCCGACTTGATCGCCATCGACAGCAGCTTCTTCACCGCCGGGTTCCGCTCGTCGAACAGGTGCGCCACGATCGACGAGTCGCGGTCCAGGCCCAGGGTCAGCTGGGTCAGGTCGTTGGAGCCGATCGAGAAGCCGTCGAAGATCTCCAGGAACTCATCGGCAAGCAGCGCGTTGGACGGCAGTTCGCACATCATGATGATCTTGAGGCCGTTTTCGCCCTGCTTGAGCCCGTTCTGCTCCAGCACCTCGATCACCTTGCGACCTTCTTCCAGCGTACGCACGAACGGGATCATCACCCAGAGGTTGTCCAGGCCCATCTCGTTGCGCACCTTCAGCACCGCCTTGCACTCCAGCGCGAACGCCTTGGTGAAGGAGGGATCGACGTAACGGCTGGCGCCGCGGAAGCCGATCATCGGGTTCTCTTCATGCGGCTCGTAGCGCGAGCCACCAATCAGGTTGGCGTATTCGTTGGACTTGAAGTCCGACAGACGTACGATCACCGTGTTCGGTGCAACCGAGGCGGTCAGCGTGGCGATGCCTTCGGCCAGACGGTTGACGTAGAAGCTCACCGGATCGCCGTAGCCGGCGGTCTTGGCGTCGATCTTCTTGCGGACGTCGGCGTCCTGCTTGTCGTATTCCAGCAGCGCGTTCGGGTGGATGCCGATGTGCGCGGCGATGATCATTTCCAGGCGTGCCAGACCGATACCGGCGTTGGGTAGTTGGCCGAAGTCGAATGCACGTTCCGGGTTGGCCACGTTCATCATGATCTTGAGCGGGGCGGGCGGCATGTTGCCCAGGTCGGTGGTGGTGCGCTCGAACGGCAGCAGGCCTTCATAGATGAAGCCGGTGTCGCCTTCGGCGCAGCTCACCGTCACTTCCTGGCCGTCGCTGAGCACGTCGGTGGCGTTGCCCGAGCCCACCACTGCCGGCACACCGAGTTCACGCGCGATGATCGCCGCGTGGCAGGTACGACCGCCACGGTTGGTGACGATCGCCGAGGCGCGCTTCATCACCGGCTCCCAATCGGGGTCGGTCATGTCGGCGATCAATACATCGCCCGCCTGCACGCGATTCATGTCGTCCAGCGAGCGCACCACGCGTGCGACGCCGCTGCCGATCTTGGCGCCGACCGCGCGGCCTTCGACCAGGATCTTGGCGTCCTTGGCCTCCAACGAAAAGCGCTCGATTTGGGTGGCATGGCTGCGCGACTTCACCGTCTCAGGGCGCGCCTGCACGATGAAGAGATTGCCGCTGATGCCGTCCTTGGCCCACTCGATATCCATCGGGCGGCCGTAATGCTTTTCGATCACCAGCGCCTGCTTGGAAAGCTCCTGCACGTCTTCGTCGCTGATCGAGAAGGTGCTGCGCAACTCTGCCGGGGTGTCTTCGGTGCGTACGCGTTCGCCGGGCACATCCGAATACACCATGCGGATCGCCTTGCTGCCGAGCGAGCGGCGCAGGATCGCCGGCTTACCCGCGTTGAGCGTGGGCTTGTAGACATAGAACTCGTCCGGATTGACCGCGCCCTGCACGACCATTTCGCCCAGACCGAAGCTGGAGGTGACGAACACCACATCGCGGAAACCGGATTCGGTGTCCAGCGTGAACAACACGCCGGCCGCACCCACGCCCGAGCGCACCATCAGCTGCACACCGGCCGACAGGAACACGTCTTCGTGCTTGAAGCCATGATGCACGCGATAGGCAATCGCACGATCGTTGTAGAGGCTGGCGAACACTTCCTTGACCTTGTGCACCACGTCGTCGGCGCCGGTCACATTGAGGAAGGTTTCCTGTTGACCTGCGAACGAAGCGTCCGGCAGGTCTTCGGCGGTTGCCGAGGAGCGCACGGCCACGGCCACGTCGCCGCCGCCGTTCTGGGCGCAAAGCTGTGCGTAGGCAGTGCGAATGTCGCGGTCCAGTTCCGGATGCAGCGGGGCGTCGATCACCCAGTCGCGGATTTCCTTGCCGGCGAGTGTGAGCGCATTGACGTCTTCGACATCCAGCGTTGCCAGCTTGTCGAAGATGCGCTTGGACAGATCGTTGTGTGCGATGAAGTCCTTGAAAGCTTCCGCGGTAGTCGCATATCCACCCGGAACCGATACGCCCAACCCGGCCAGGTTGCCGATCATTTCGCCAAGTGAGGAATTTTTACCGCCTACGCGGGCCAGATCGGCCAGGCGTAGCTCGTGCAACCACAGGATATTCTCGTTCAAGCGCGATGCTCCGTATGGCCATCGCCCGAGCGGGCTGGATGGCCGCGTCCGTAGGAAGAAGCCGCTATGATGCAGTGCACAGCGGAACCTGCACAAGCATGAACCCGTAAGTTTTGAACACTAGTTCAAAGAGGTGGTCTCGATGTCAACAATTCGGCCGGTGTTTTACGTCTCCGATGGAACCGGTATCACCGCTGAAACGATTGGGCATAGCCTGCTCACCCAGTTCAGCGGATTCAACTTCGTCACCGACCGCATGTCGTTCATTGATGATGCAGAAAAAGCGCGTGACGCCGCAATGCGTGTGCGCGCCGCGGGTGAGCGGTACCAAGTGCGCCCGGTCGTGGTCAATTCGTGCGTCGATCCGCAATTGAGCATGATCCTGGCTGAAAGCGGTGCGCTGATGCTGGATGTGTTCGCGCCCTTCATCGAGCCACTGGAGCGCGAGCTCAACGCGCCGCGTCATTCGCGTGTGGGTCGCGCGCACGGCATGGTCGATTTCGAGACTTATCACCGCCGCATCAATGCGATGAACTTCGCGCTGAGCCACGACGACGGCATTGCGCTCAACTATGACGAGGCCGATGTGATTCTGGTGGCGGTGTCGCGGGCGGGTAAGACGCCAACGTGCATCTATCTGGCCTTGCATTACGGCATCCGCGCCGCCAACTATCCGCTCACCGACGAAGATCTGGAAAACGAACAGCTGCCGCCGCGGTTGCGCAATTACCGCAGCAAGTTGTTTGGTCTGACCATCGACCCGGAGCGGTTGCAGCAGATTCGGCAGGAGCGGCGGGCGAATTCGCGCTACAGCGCGGCAGAAACCTGCCGGCGCGAAGTGGCCATCGCCGAGCGCATGTTCCAGATGGAGCGCATTCCCTCGCTCAGCACGACCAATACATCGATCGAAGAAATCTCCAGCAAGGTGTTGTCCACGTTGGGGCTGCAGCGCGAGATGTTTTGAGTCGAGAGTGGTGGCTGGACATTTATTTGTCGCCGCCCAGCATGTCCTGGCGGACTGCGCACACGGACTGGAGCGCTGTCCGTGCAGTTGCGGCGGCGGCTTGTGGGTAGAAAGCGGGCGGGGCAGTGCTCCGCCAAGGCAGGCCTGCCGTTGGGCCATCGTCAATGCTGCCCGTGCGGCGGCGCAGCGTGTAGGATCGGTCCATGGCGCAAGCACTGAGCAAACTCGAACGCATTCCCAAATTGAGCCGCTTCGGCTGGCTGATGGGGTTGTACGCAGAAAACTTCCAGCATCTGACCCGGCTATTCGCTCCAGCCGATCTGGCGCCCGGTTCCTATGTGTCGTCGATCGGCGACGGACTGAACCTGCGGCTGGACGTGATCGAGTGCCACCGCTACACGGTGGAACTGCGCTTGACCTACGACCTGTGCGACCCGGTGACCGGCGAGCCGGACCCGTCGGCGTATGTACGCCTGTATCGCGATGCGCGACAGGCCGAGACAACGCATTGCTATGTCGGCCGTCGCTGGCAGGACGTGATGGGCATGTTCCCGCCGCCGGCCGAGCTGATCAGCCACCGCATGCGCATGAATACGTTCCTGGGCAAGTGGCTGGAGTACCTGGCCGAGCGCGGCCACGGCGTCGCCACGTTGCGCCTGGATACGAATTACGTGGCGCCGCCGCGGCCGAACCCGCAGGCCGCCGTCGGCTGAGCCAGCCTTGCCGCCGCGTGCGGCACGCCGCTTCAGTCATACTGATCCGCTTCGTGTCAGATCGCATGCCATGCCCTATACCCCGATTGTCGCCACGCTTGGCTACCTGTTGTCGCCGGACGGCACCCAGGTATTGATGATCCACCGCAATGCCCGTCCAGGCGACCAGCATCTGGGCAAGTACAACGGGCTTGGTGGCAAGTTGGAACCGGATGAAGACGTGCTGGCCTGCATGCGTCGCGAGATCCGCGAAGAAGCCGGCGTGGAGTGCGGCGACATGCAATTGCGCGGCACGATCAGTTGGCCGGGCTTCGGGAAGCAGGGCGAGGACTGGCTGGGGTTCGTATTCCTGATCCGCAGCTTCGACGGCATCCCGCAGGCATCCAATCCCGAGGGCACGCTGGAGTGGATTTCCATCGCACAGATGAACCAGGTGCCGATGTGGGAGGGCGACCGCCACTTCCTGCCACTGGTGTTCGATGGCGACCCGCGCCCGTTCCACGGCGTCATGCCGTATCGCGACGGGCGCATGCAGTCGTGGACGTATTCGCGGATCTGATCGGTTCGCGTGCCCGCCGCCGTGCGCAATGCCTATGAACCGAGCCGCTGACGCTGTGCCAGCACGCGCGTTAGCCGAACCCAACTGTCGCAGCTCGACGTCATCGGCGCGCGATATCGGTTAACGGCGCAGCACCCGGCATTCACCAGACGCAACCGTTCCCGGATCATGCAGCGACCATTGGCGGGTATCTCGGTATGCCAACGCGACCGCAGGCGTCGCGCGGTTCTCCACACCCCCTGTGGATGGACACTGCGCAACTCTGTGGACAAGTGCGTGCATCCCTTGCGCCAGTTGGCGCGAGCAACGGCTGATCAAAATTTCACCAGCGCGATCATTGCGCCGTCCAGCCGCCATCGATGGCGATGGATTGCCCGGTGATGTTGCGCGCGGCATGCGACATCAGGAACGCCACGGTGCCGGCCAGCTCGTCGTAGGCGATGAAGGCGCCCTTGGGCATCGGCTTGAGCATCACGTCGCGGATCACAGCGTCCTCGGCGATGCCGCGGGTGCGCGCCTGATCGGCGATCTGCCGCTCCACCAGCGGCGTGCGCACATAGCTGGGGCACAGCGTGTTGACGGTGATGTCGCAATCGGCCGTTTCCAGTGCGATGACCTTGGCCAGGCCGACCAGCCCATGCTTGGCGGCGACATAGGCACTCTTGTACGGGCTGGCCACCAGCGAATGAATGCTGCCGACATTGACGATGCGGCCATAGCCTGCCGCGCGCATGCCGGGCAGCACGGCGCGACTGAGCCGCGCGGCGCCGGTCAGCATGACATCCACCAGCAGCGCCCATTGCTGCATCGGGAACTCCTCCAGCGCAGCGACATGTTGCAGGCCGGCATTGTTCACCAGCACCTGCGGGGCGCGTGATGCGTTGGCCAGTGCCTGCGCGATGCTGTCTGCGTCGGTGACGTCCAGGGCCAGCGCCTCGGCCGAGCCGCCAGCCTGGCGTAACGCATCTGCCGTGCGCTCGGCGGCGGCCAGCTCCACATCGCTGACGATCAGGTGATGGCCGTCGGACGCCAGTTGGGTGGCGATACCGGCGCCAATGCCACTGCCCGCGCCGGTGATCAGGATGTTGCGCATCGAGTGTCCTCACGGAGTGGTGCGCGGCCGGGAGCGGTCACGCCGATCGCCAGCCTAGCCGAGTGCGGCGAAACGGTCGCCTGCACGGCGCGCGCGCGTTACCCTTCGTGTCTTGCTCACCTCAGGCTCCGCATGAAACGCCATTTTTCGATGCTGCGCGATTTCCAACTGGCGGACTGGTTCACACTTGCCAACGCTTTCTGCGGCACCGGTGCGGTGTTTGCGGCAATGCGGTTCCTGCAGGAGGGGCATCGTGGCGATTTGTTGCTGGGGATGGCGTTGATTCCGCTGGCATTCGTATTCGATGCGCTGGACGGACATGTGGCGCGCTGGCGCAAGGCGTCTTCCACCTTGGGCCGCGAGCTGGACTCGCTGGCGGATGTGATTTCCTTCGGCGTAGCGCCAGCGGCGCTGGGCTACGCCTGCGGCATGCGCGGCGGCTGGGATTGGCTGGTGTTGAGCTATTTCGTCTGCTGCGGCGTCAGCCGGCTGGCGCGCTACAACGTCACCGCCGAAGAGATCGCCGGTGAGGCCGACAAGGTGCCGTACTTCGAAGGCACGCCCATTCCGACCAGCCTGCTGCTGGTGATTCTGCTCGCGGTTGCTGCCAGTAGCGGCCATCTTGGCGACACCTTGTGGTGGGGCCAGTGGCAGCTGGGGCCGTGGCAGTTCCACCCGCTGGTGCTGCTGTTTGCGGTGTCCGGCTCGCTGATGATCAGCAAGACGCTGCGAATCCCCAAACCCTGAGCGGCACACCGGTACGCACGCGGTAGGATGGCTGGGTGACGGTCACGGGACGGAATGATGGCAAGCAGCGGTTCGGACAACGGCAACTTCGACGACAAGGCGCGCCAATACTGGACTGCCTGGGGAGATGCCATGCGCCACGGCCAGGCCGGCGCCGCTGCGCAGCAACCGCCGCCCGCGTCCGGTGGCGACGCCACGCAGGACTGGCGCAAGGCGGTGGATTGGTGGTCGCAGTTGCTGCCCACCCAGGCCGCACCGCAGGCGCAGGAGGCGATCGACCGCTTCCGCACCCAGGCCGGCGATTGGTTCGGCACCATGCAACAGGTGGCCGCGCAGTTCGCCGGGCGCGATACCTCGGCCAATGAAGTGGCCGATGCCTGGCGCCAGGCCGTAAAAGGGCAGGGCGAACAGCTGATGCAGTGGACGCTGGGGTCGCTGCGCGGCGGCAGCCCGGGTGGGTTCGACCCGTGGCTGCAGGAGGCGGCGCAGACGCTGCAAAAGTGGCGCGAAGAAAACGCGCCGTGGCTGGACATGCCGGCGTTCGGTTTGAACCGCAATCACCAGTCGCGCCTGCAGAAATTGGCTCGTGCGCAGCAGGATTTCCAGGCCCAGTCGCAAGCCTACGGCGAGCAACTCAAGGCGGCGATCGAGCAGGCGTTTGCGCGGTTTGCGTCCAAGCTGAGCGAGCACGAGAGTAGCGGCAGCCAGTTGACCAGCGCCCGCGCCTTGTTCGACCTGTGGATCGAAGCCGCCGAAGAATCCTATGCCGACGTCGCGCTGTCGGACCAGTTTCGCGAGGTGTACGGCGGCTTCGCCAATGCCCACATGCGCCTGCGCGCTGCGCTGCAGGAAGAAGTCGAGCAGCTCAGCGAACGCTTCGGTATGCCGACGCGCTCGGAGATGGACGCCGCGCACCGCCGCATTGCCGAACTGGAACGCCTGGTCAGGCGGATGCTGCGCAGCGCAGCGTCACCGCCGGCCAGGCCCGCTGCGGCGCCCGAGCCTGATCCGGTGGCGGCACCGGCAGCCGGCAAGCGTGCGTCGGCTGCCAAGCCGGGCGGCGCCGCGCGGCCGGTCAAGCAGGGTGCGTCGACGAAGGCGGCCGTCCACAAGACCCCGCCCCCCAAAACCACGCCTAACAAGAACGCGGCCACCAGCAAGTCAGCGAAAAAGACGCCGCCCAACAAGAAGCTTGGTGCAAAGACCCCGTCCAGGCCGGCAGCCGGCAAATCCGCCGCACGGAAGCCACGTGGAGCGCAGGCATGAAAGGCCCGTTAGGATTCAGCGCCGAAGACCTGATGCAGGAAACCCTGTCGATGCAACGCAAGTTGCGCGAAGGGCTCAAGTTGTTGCCGGGCGTGGACGATGTGGATTACGGCGTCACCGAGCGCCAAGAAATCTGGCGCGACGGCAAAGTGGTGCTGTACCGCTTCATCGGCGAGCAGGCGCCGGTGGCCAAGACGCCGCTGCTGATCGTCTATGCGCTGGTCAATCGCCCGTACATGGTCGATCTGCAGGCAGATCGCTCGCTGGTGAAAGGACTATTGAGTCACGGCCAGGACGTCTACGTGCTGGATTGGGGCTACCCGGATCGCTCCGAGCGCTATCTCACGCTGGAAGATTATCTGCTGCGCTACATCGATGGCGCCGTGGATCACTTGCGCGCGCAGTCTGGGCGAGAGGCAGTCGATCTGCTCGGCATCTGCCAGGGCGGCACGTTCTCGTTATGCTACGCCGCGCTGCAGTGCGCCAAGGTGCGCAACCTGATCACCATGGTGACGCCGGTGGATTTCCATACCCCCGACAACATGCTGTCCAACTGGGCACGCATGGTCGATGTGGATCTGTTCGTGGACACGATGGGCAACGTGCCTGCGGATCTGATGAACGCCAGTTACCTGATGCTCAAACCGTTCCGACTGAATCTGCAAAAGTACGTGGGCCTGCTGGACATTCTCGACGACAAGCAGGCGCTGGAAGATTTTCTGCGCATGGAAAAATGGATTTTCGATTCACCCGACCTGGCCGGCGAAGCGTTCCGCGAATTCGTCACGTTGTTCTATCAGCGCAATGGGCTGGTCACCGGGCAGGTGAGCATCGGCGGGCAGGCGGTCGATCTGCAGGCGCTCGACATGCCGGTGCTGAATATCTACGCTGAACACGACCACCTGGTGCCGCCGGATGCCTCACGGGCGCTGCGCGGGCTGGTCGGTAGCGACGATTACAGCGAACTGAGCTTTCGCGGCGGGCATATCGGGATCTACGTCTCGGGGCGCGCGCAGCGCGAGGTGCCCGTGGCGATCCATCGCTGGCTGCAGGAACGTGACGGTCATGCCTGACGTCGCTGCCTGCAGCACGCGCAGGTGACGCTGCGCTGAGCGCGCCGCGTCGCCATCACGATGTACAGCCTTCGCGCTTTCTAGACTGTTGACTACGTTCTGCAGGAGTTTCGCCATGTCCACCACCACACTGTCCCGTTCACTTAACGACCGCATGATCGCCGGGGTCGTTGGCGGCATCGCGCGTCGTTTTGGTTGGAGCTCCACGCTGCTGCGCGTGTTGTTCGTCATCGTGTCGATCGCCTCGGCCGCGTTTCCCGGCATCTTGGTCTATCTGATTCTGTGGCTGCTGATTCCCAACCAGGCCGATTGAACCCAACAATGCGTGGGCGGTTTGCCTTGCAGGCTCTCGGCGCGTTGTGGACGCTGCCCAACACGGTCCTTGGACTGGCGATCGGCGCGGCCGGGTGGTGGTTTGGCGCGCGCCCACGCTGGTCCCGGCGAGAACATGCGCTGGTATTTCACGCCTGGCCATGGGGGCCGGGCGGGGCGATGACGTTGGGCAACGTGATCCTGCTGAAAGGTGCTTCCCTTGACCTGCAATGCAGCACCTACGCGCATGCCGCCGGCCGGTGTGAGCATCCGCCGGTGCGCCTGGGCGACCACGAGCGGGCGCATGTCTATCAATACATGCTGCTGGGGCCGCTGTTTTTGCCGGTGTACTTTCTGTGCGGAGGCATCCACGTGCGCAACCCGCTGGAGCGGGCCGCCGATACATATGCGATGCACGGCCACGGCTGGTGGCCGTGGCGTATTCAACCCAGACGCGAGAAGCCGAACAACTCGGACAACGGGTGAGGTGTGCCCTCCAGCTGCGCACGCAATAGGCCGGCGCCGATAGCGCTATAGGTGATGCCGTTGCCGCCATAGGCCATCGCGAACGCCACGCGTGGCCCCAATTCGGCATGCGGCCCGAAGAACGGCAACCCGTCGGCAGTCTCGGCAAACGTGCCGGCCCACGAGAACGCCGGGCGCAGGATGACATCGGGCATGGTCTTGGCAATTTTCTTCAGCAGCGTCTTGAGCTTGCGCTCCACCCGCGCGTCGCGGCGCGCGGGGATGTCGATGTCGTCGTCTTCGCCGCCGGCGACCACGCGCCCGTCCGGCGTGCTGCGCACATAGGGATAAGGGCGCGCGGTCTCCCACATCATGGTGTGCTTGAGCGCGCCCATCTCGCTGTCGTGCAAGGGGTCGGTCACGAAGGCATAGCTGCTGCGATTGCGCGCCACCCGCTGCGATAGCCAGCGCTGGTTGCCATAGCCGGCCGCCAGGATCACGTGACGCGCGCGTACGCTGACGCCATCTTCGGTGCGCAGATCGACATGCTGGTCGTGCGGGTCGATCGCGGCAACGGTGGTGCGGTCGTAGATGCGCGCGCCGTATTGCTCGCACTCGGAAAACAGCCGGTAGCACAGCCGGTACGGGTCGACGCTGGCAGCCAGGCGGCTCAGGATCGCGCCTTCCGACTGCACGCCGTAGTCGTGCCACAGCTGTTCGCGTTCAATCCATTCCACCGGCAGTTTGTGCGTCTTGCGGGTCTCCAGTTCGCGACGCAGATCGCCCACATCGCGCACGCGGCTGGCGTAGTACAGGCTGTCCTGGCGCGTGAAGTCGGTGCCGCCGAAGGTATTGCACAGACCCTGCAGGTCGAGGATGGCCTGCGCACACGCGCCATAGGCCAGCGCCGCCGCCTGCATGCCGTGCTGCTTGGCCAGTTCGATCATTGGCGTGTCGATTTCGTACTGCAGCAGCGCGGTGCTGGCCGAGGTGCTGCCCCAGCCGATGTCACGCTGCTCGATTACCACCACTTCGTGGCCGTGACGCAGCAATTCGTGGCCAATCAGTGCCGCGGTGACGCCGCCACCGACGATGGCGACTTCGCATTGGGTGTCTTGCTCCAGGCGCGGGTAGGCGCGCATCAATCCGTTTCGGATCGACCAGAACGGGTAGCCACTTTTGAGGTCCATGCGGTGTCGTAACAGAGTTGGCGGATCGCGATTGACAGCCAAGCAGGGTGAAGCGGCCGTGAGGCGGGCCCTGCCTTGACGCCGTCACCAAACCGCAAACAGCCGGCGTTAACGTGCGTGGAAAGCTCCTCACGGCGCGCTGGGTATCCTCCCGCCACAACGCAGCAACAGCAGCAGACAAGGTGTGGTATGTCGATCGTCCTGTACGTCGGTGGCAGCAAAGATGGCGACAAGGGAGTGGTGCCTTACGGGTTCCGTAAATCGCGTGCGATGACCGACGCTGGCCCGGAAGTCTACGTCGAGCGCATGGTGCCCCTGAAAAATATGGGCAAGGTCCGTGTGATGGCGCTGGAATCGCTGCACGAAAGCATCCTGGTCGAGCGCGCCGCCACGCATTACGCACGCCACGTCAGCTGAGCGTGGCGGCATAGGTTTACGACGGCGCTGTCAACGGGTTTCCGTGGCGGGCCTGCGCTGCGAAAATGCTTTTTTTTCCAGTGAAGCGGTTCACCCCGCGCCGTCATGCACGATAGCCAGCTTGCCCAGCAGATTGCTCGCACCATCGCCGACGAGATCGGTGCTCAGCCCGCCCAGGCGCGCGCCGCCATTGCCCTGCTCGATGAGGGCGCCAGCGTCCCATTCATTGCCCGCTACCGCAAAGAAGTCACCGGTGGCCTGGACGACACCCAGTTGCGTAACCTGGAAACGCGCCTGATCTACCTGCGCGAACTGGAAGAGCGCCGCGCGGCGATCCTGTCCAGCATTGGCGAGCAGGGCAAGCTCAGCGACGAGTTGCGCGACGAGATCGTGGCGGCCGACACCAAGTCGCGGCTGGAAGATCTGTATTTGCCCTATAAGCCCAAACGTCGGACCCGCGCGCAGATTGCGCGCGAGGCCGGGCTTGATCCGTTAGCCGATGGCCTGTTGTCGGATCCGGCGCAGGCGCCGGACGTCGCCGCGGCAGCCTTCATCGATGCCGACAAGGGCGTGCCCGACAGCAAGGCCGCGCTGGAAGGCGCTCGCGCGATCCTGATGGAACGCTGGGGCGAAGATGCGTCACTGGTCGGTGAGTTGCGCAGCTGGCTGAACGACAACGGCGTGATCCGCGCGCGCGTGGCCGAGGGCAAGGAAGAGGCCGGTTCCAAGTACCGCGACTACTTCGACCACGCCGAAGCGCTGGCAAAAATTCCCTCGCACCGCTTGCTGGCGCTGTTCCGCGCACGTCGCGAGGAATTCCTTTATCTGGACCTGGACCCCGGCAGCGATGCCGAAGCCGGACATCAGTATGCCGAAGGTCGCGTGGCGCGCAGTGCGGGCATTTCCAACGAAGGCCGCCCGGCCGACCGCTGGTTGCTGGACGCGTGCCGGCTGACCTGGCGCGCCAAGTTGCACATGCACCTGCTGCTGGACCTGTTCAACCAGGCGCGCGAAAAGGCCGAGGCCGAGGCGATCGCGGTATTCGGCGACAACCTGAAGGACCTGATGCTGGCAGCGCCGGCCGGTCCACGCGTAGTGCTTGGGCTGGATCCCGGCATCCGTACCGGTTGCAAGATCGCCGTGGTCGATGCCACCGGCAAGCTGGTGGCCACCGAAACGATTTACCCGCACGAGCCCAAGCGTCAATGGGATCAGTCGCTGCAGACGATCAAAAAATTGTGCATGCAGCACAATGTGGAGCTGATCGCGATCGGCAACGGGACTGCCAGCCGCGAGACCGACAAGCTGGCAGGCGAGGCGATTGCGCTATGCGGCGCGACCAAGCTGCAGAAAGTCGTCGTGAGCGAGGCAGGCGCTTCGGTGTATTCAGCCTCCGAGTTCGCCGCCAAGGAGTTCCCGAATCTGGATGTGTCGCTACGCGGTGCAGTGTCGATCGCGCGTCGTCTGCAGGATCCGTTGGCCGAGCTGGTGAAGATCGAACCCAAGGCGATCGGCGTGGGTCAGTACCAGCACGATGTGGATCAATATCGTCTGGCCAAGGCACTGGAAGCGCGGGTGGAAGACTGCGTCAACGCGGTCGGCGTCTACGTCAATACCGCCTCGGCGGCGCTGTTGTCGCGCGTGTCCGGGCTGTCGAGCACGGTGGCGGAAAACATCGTGCGTCACCGCGACGACAATGGCCCGTTCAAGCGGCGCAAGGACCTGCTCAAGGTGCCGCGGCTGGGCGACAAGACCTTCGAGCAATGCGCCGGCTTCCTGCGCATTGCCGATGGCGACGAGCCGCTGGACGTGTCGGCGGTGCATCCGGAAGCGTATCCGGTGGTCGAACGCATCGTCAGCACCACCGGCAAGCCGATCAAGGCGTTGCTGGGCGACGGCAGTTTTCTGCGTGGCCTGAAGCCGGAGATGTTCACCGACGAGCAATTCGGTGTGCCGACCGTGCGCGACATTCTCAAGGAACTGGAAAAACCCGGCCGCGATCCGCGTCCCGAGTTCAAGGCGGCACAGTTCGCCGAAGGCATCGAGGACATCAAGCACCTCAAGCCGGGCATGTTGCTCGAAGGGGTGGTCAGCAATGTGGCCGCGTTCGGGGCATTCGTGGATATCGGCGTGCACCAGGATGGACTGGTGCACATCTCGGCGTTGTCGGAGACCTTCGTCAAGGATCCACGCGATGTGGTCAAAGCCGGCGACATCGTCAAGGTCAAGGTGCTGGAAGTGGATGTGGCGCGCAAGCGCATTGCGCTGACCTGCCGTCTGTCCGACACGCCCCCACCGGCCGATGGCTCAGCGCAACCGCGCGACGCCCGCGGCCAGGGGCAGGGCAGGCGCGACGGCGGTGGCCGTGGTCAAGCGCAAGTCAATACCAAACCGCGGACCACCGCACCGCCGGCCGACAACGCATTGGCAGCCGCGTTTGCGCGCGCCAAGCGTAGCTAAGTCGCGCTTTTGATTGTTTGGCGGTGTGATTGACCGGCGTGATTGAGTGGCGTGGAGCAATCGTCGCCGTGCGCTGGTCTGCAGTCTGGTTTCGATGTCATCGCGGCAGATCGTGACTAGGGAGATAAGGCGTACTGCTAGCTGGGTTCGTTGGTGGTATGCATGTCGCCAAATGCCCGATTGATCTGAGGCTTTACTGCAGGGGCCTTACCCGCCCAACATCGCAGGGCACGCTGCAAGTCCGTCCTTGTACGCCCTTACGCGGCATCCATGCCGCATAAGGTCCC
Source organism: Xanthomonas bromi (assembly GCF_900092025.1). Lineage (GTDB taxonomy): Bacteria > Pseudomonadota > Gammaproteobacteria > Xanthomonadales > Xanthomonadaceae > Xanthomonas > Xanthomonas bromi. The sequence goes on along the minus strand of NZ_FLTX01000072.1, from coordinate 5,280 downwards.
GCGACGGTCTGCGGGCAAGGACCAGTGGAGTTGGTCGATGCGCATCGCGTTCAATCAAGCAGCCAACAGACTGTCTGGCGATGGCACCGCACGAGGGCACCGCGCCCTCGATCAACCAAGCTTTTCACTCTCTCACGCGCCGCAGGAGGTAACGCACCTCGTGCGGCTAAGTTCCCTCAATTTCGCCGATCATAATTTGCACACCCATGCGCTGGTGCCATCACGCTTCATCCCGCACCGAATGCGCCGGCAGGATCAAGCGTTCGATCAGGTCGACCAGGCCGGGCGGCTCCACCGGCTTACCCATGTGCGCATCGAAGCCGGCCACCACCGCGCGGTCGCGGTCTTCTGCGCGGACATAAGCAGTGAGCGCGATGGCCGGAATATGCCGCGGCAGATCGGCGCGGCCCGAACGCACGGTGCGGATCAGATCGTAGCCATCGCGCAAGGGCATGGCAATATCGCTGACCAATACGTCGAAGTGCGCGTTCGCCAGGCATTGCTCGGCCGCCTCCACCGATCCGGCAGCCTGCACCTGCGCGCCGGCAAGCATCAGGAACTGCATCACTGCTTCGCGTGAATCCTGATCGTCGTCGACGAGCAGGACGCGCACACCAGCCAGGCGGTCGCGGCACTCGTCCGGCAGCGTGCTCACGTGGTTGGTGCCTGCCGAGGCAGGGCGCAGCTCGCTCACCCCGTGCTGGAACGGCAACACGATGGTAAATAGCGCGCCCTGGCCTGCGCCCGCGCTGGACGCACCCAAGCTGCCGCCATGCAGATCCACCAACTGACGCGAGATCGACAAGCCCAAACCCAGGCCGCCCACGCGCCGGGTAGTACCGGCATCGGCCTGCCGAAAACGGTCGAAGACATGCGGCAGGAAATCCGCCGCAATGCCGATGCCGGTGTCCTGTACGCACAGCCGCAGGCGCTCGTCTTCGACGTCCATCGCCACCCGCACCGTGCCGCCGGCAGGGGTGAACTTGAGCGCATTGCTGAGCAGGTTGGTGAGCACCTGTTGCAGCCGCCCGCCATCGCCGAAGAACCACAATTCGCCATCGCAAGGCGCGTCCAGTTCCAGCGCGATCTCGCGCGCCAGTGCAGTCGGCTGCATCAGTTCCAGCGTGCTGCGCACCAGCCCGGCGATGTCGAAATGCTCGGCCTGCAGGTGGATCTTGCCGGACAGGATCGCGCTCATGTCCAACAGGTCGTCGATGATCTGCGTTTGCGCACGCGCACTGCGTTCGATGATCACCAGGCCTCGGCCCAGATTGGCCGGCTCCGCAATGTCCGATTGCATCAACCGCGACCAACCCAGAATCGCGTTGAGTGGTGTGCGCAACTCGTGGCTGAGCGTGGCAAGGAATTCGTCCTTGACCCGGCTGGCATGCTCGGCTTGCGCGCGCGCACCGGTTTCTGCCTGTAACGACAACTTGAGCTTCGCATCCACACGCGTACGTTCGATCACGATGCCGGCCAGATGCGAGGCCGAGCGCGCCATTGCCTGTTCGCGTAACGAGGGCAGGTGAGGGCGGTCGTAATAAATGTTGAGCGTGCCCAGTACCTGCCCATTGCTGGCCAGGATCGGAGTGACGCAGCACGCCGCGATGCCCATCGCCGCCGAGATCGCATGGTGGCTGGCGAAGCTTGCATCGGCCTGGATATCCGTGCAGATCACCTGACGGCCCAAATGCGCCGAACGGGCGCAGGGTGGTCCATCCGGCCCGATCGGCGATGGCTCAAAGTGCCCGCTGTACTCAATCGGAAAATGCGGTGCCGAGCCAAAACTCAAGGTGTGGCGGATCTCATCGCGCACCATCACCGAGCAGTACAAGGGAATTTCACCGCGCGCCTCCACGCTCAACGCAATCGCATCCAGCACCACCGGCAATGGCGCGCCGGTCGTGATCAGACTCAGGATCGCGCGGTCGGAGGCGGTGGCATCTTCGATGTGCTTGCGCTCGGAGATGTCGGTGAGCGAGCCGATGTGCCCAAGAAAACGCCCGTCGCTGGCAAAATGCGGCGATGCAGTGTCGATGCACCAACGGTATTGCCCGTCGTGGCGACGTACGCGGTATTCGGCAAGAAATTCGCCGCGTTGATTGAGCGCCCGTTCGAAGGCATGTCGCACGCGCGCCGCGTCATCGGGATGCATCACATCCCACCAGCCCTGATCCAGCGCCTGGTCTTCTCCTTGTCCGGTGAAGTTGTACCAGCGTGGATTCCAGTACACGCAATCGCCCTGCGCGTCGGCCATCCAGATCATCGCCGGCACCGTTTCGCACAGCGCACGGAAGCGTGCTTCGCTCTCGCGCAATCGCTTTTCGAACGCGCGCCGGTCGTGGATGTCAGTATAGGTGCCGATCCACTCATTGATGCTGCCGTCGTCGCCGCGCACCGGCAACGCGCGCACCAGGTGCCAGCGCGACTGTCCATCGTGACGCAGCAGCTCGCACTCCACCTCGAACGCGCGCTCGCCGTTCAATGCCAACGCCCAGGCCTGCGCGGACAGGCGCAAGCCGTCGGCGGTGTGCGCCCGGTGCCAAGCGGCATCTTCGTTATTGGACGGATCCAGGCCGGTGTACTCGTACCAGCGCTGGTTGAAGTAGTGCGGCCGTCCGTCCGGATCGGCAATGAAGATGATCTGCGGCAGCGTGTCGGCGAGGCGACGCAGGCGCGCTTCGTTGGCGGATAGTTGCTGCTGCGCCTTGGCCCGTTGCATCGACTCCCAGCAGCGTGCCGCCACCAACCGCGCCAGTTCGATTTCGGTCGGTAGCCAGCGCCGCGGTGCGCGCTGATGCACGCCAATCGCCGCCACCAGTCGGCCGTGCTTGTGCAACGGAATGGCCAGCGAGGCGCGCAATCCGGAGCGGCGGTACTGCTCGGCCACATAGTCAGGCGCACCCGGCGCCATCGCATCGGTCGTGAACCAAGGGCGGTTATCCAGCAGCGCATCGCGCAGGCCCTGCGCCACCTCCAGCGGAAAATCGCCTTGCAGGCTTGGCATGTCTTGCACATGATCGCTGACCACATGCATGGTGCTGCCATCGGCGGCGGCCAGGCCAAACGCGCAACGGTTCGCGTGCAGATGCTCGCCAAGCAGACGCACGCTGGTATCGATGATCTGTCGCGGATCGGACACATGCTGCAGTGCGTCCTCCAGCATCAATAAAAAACTGTCGCGACTGTCGCTGCGAGATTGTTCGCTGACCTCGGTACTCGTAGCCGCAACGCCTACATACAGCGCGCCTAACCGCTCGCCGGCTTGCAGTACTGGGCTGCATGACCAGGTTGCCAGATCCAGCACCGTTGCAGCCGCTTGCTCGCCAGCGCGATCGGAGGCGTTTGCCAGCGCTGCAAGCGGCTGCCCGAATGCCGACGGATGGTGCGGCCCCAGCACTGCAATGCAGGCATCGTTGTAGATGCAGCGGGCGTCGCGCCCCCACTCCAACAGCATCGGCACCTGCGCGTGCAAGCAGACCGATAACGCCGTGCGCAGCGCGGGGCTGTCGCGCAGCAGGGCGTCCACAGCATGTGCGGAAGCGAAAAACAATGCTGTCGTTTCGCTCGTCTCCGGCAGCAAGCCGGCCAACGGCGACACGGCGATATCCATCCAGCGACCCCGCCCGTCATGATTCGATGCCAGATTCTAGTGGCAACCGTGCCGGCAATGGCGGCGCCGAGGAACCGGCGATCAGCAGAGACGCTTGCCGCGTAGACCATAAAGAGCGAGGTGGGCAGGAAGAAAGAGTGGTAAAGATAGATCGCATGCGTGCCGGCCAAAGTGCCTGCACGGCGATGGGCCTGCCTCGCAGCAGGTGCTGCTGCTCAGCTCTTGGCGTCGCTCAGCTCGCGCGCCCTGGACAATGCGTTAATCAGTTCTTCGGACAGGTAGGGCTTGGTCAGAATGACCCCGCGCTCGAAACCGCTTGGGATGCTGCCACTGGCAACGCCGGTCGCCAGCACGAACGGAATACCGCGCTCCGACAACAGTCGCGCGACCGGTTCGCTGGTTTCGCCATTACCCAGCCGATAGTCCAGCACGGCAATATCCGGCGCGTCGGCGCTGATGAGCTGCAAGGCATCGCGCACTTCTCCGACCGGGCCCATGACGACGGCGCCTGCCTGGACAAGCTGCATGTCGAGCAGCATGGCATTCATGTCATCGTTTTCGACCACGAGTACCCGAGCTCCACGCAACACCGACATTGCTTACTCCTTCACGTAATTGGTCAGTATATCGGGACTGCCTGTCCGAAGCGCTGCAGACCCTGCTTGCAGCTGAATTCGTCAGGGGCGAACCGACACTGGTCGTTTCAACAACAAGTCGCTATACTGCGCGGCCACGCCGAAGTGGCGGAATCGGTAGACGCAGCGGACTCAAAATCCGCCGCCCTTAAAAGCGTGTGGGTTCGAGTCCCACCTTCGGCACCAAGTTGTTGCAGTCCCAGCAAAAGCCCTTCTGGAGAAATTCGGTGGGGCTTTTTGCTGTGTATCGTTTTGGCAAGATGCAGGTCTCGGCGGCTTCTGTGATTCCAGACGCCGGTGACTGCGATCCGTTGGCCAGGGTAAGGGCGGAGCAATCGGTCAGGATGTCTGGGCCGCTGTTATCAGGAGTGGAGCGCTTCGCGAACCTGTGCCGCATGATGCGAATGCTTTGGAGCTGATTTCATCCATCGGCTCGCACGTGCCGCAGATACACGACTACCGTTGCGCACGAGCGCCATGCAGTGCGCGGGCAATGGATGACGTTGCAGGCACGCAACCATCACGCTGCATGCGTACCTTGGACGTCTATTTTGAATAGGTCACCTCCATGGACTTCGACGCTTCGCAACAGCTGCGCATCCTGCGCGACATCCACGACACCAAGCCGGTGGCGGACGAAGAGGGCAATTGGGCGGTACGTGCCGGCTACGCCACCCAGGCCGAAGACGGCGACATCGACCTGACGCATGAGGGCCGCAAGGTGCTGGATAGCGGGCAGGCCTGACCTATTGCGTGCGGTGCGCCGCGTGGTTGGCTTGCCGATCAGGCGGAAGGTTTTGATTTGCGTTAATGGGCGGTGCGGGTCAAGCCGCCCGTACACGCATCCAGGCGGTTGGCGTGAATCACGCCTACGCTGACGGCACTTGTGGGTGCGTGGCGGTGTTATTGCAGGCAAGCCGCACCATCGAATGCAATTGCACGCCCGCTTGTCTGATCCTGTAATCGCCGCAACATCCGTTCAATGCGGATGCCAATACTAAAGCACAGGCAAAAAAAGCCCTGGCAGTGCCA
>NZ_FLTX01000003.1 GCF_900092025.1 Xanthomonas bromi | reverse complement strand
GGGTGCGTGTCTCGGTAATCGTTTGGAGTTGAAGACGATTGAGTAATGGTGCTCACGAAAGGAATCGAACCTTCGACCTCCTCCTTACCAAGGAGGTGCTCTACCGACTGAGCTACGTGAGCGAGTTTTGCATTATGCCATGCATTTACGTTCAATGGAGCGGGAGACGGGAATCGAACCCGCACCATCAGCTTGGAAGGCTGAGGTTCTACCGTTGAACTACTCCCGCGCCGGGAACTGCATACCACAACGTGAAACTGGTGGAGGGAGGTGGATTCGAACCACCGAAGGCGTAAGCCAGCAGATTTACAGTCTGCCCCCGTTGGCCGCTTGGGTATCCCTCCGCTTTTACTACCGTACCGGTGCGCCGGGAGGCGAATTCGGTTCGGGGTGAAGCAGCCCGTTATTTTGTTGCGCGACGCATGCAGTGTCAACAAAAATTTGGAACAATCTTCACCATCGCCGACACGTGGCTCGACGCGCCACATGCAGCCAATTAGACGTTGAAACGGAAGTGCAGCACATCACCTTCCTGGACGCGGTATTCCTTGCCTTCCAGGCGCAGACGCCCCGCATCGCGGGCACCGGCTTCACCGCGGTACTTGATGAAGTCGTCAAAGCCAATCGTTTCGGCGCGGATGAAGCCCTTTTCGAAATCGGTGTGGATTACCGCAGCAGCTTGCGGCGCCGTCGAACCGGCCCGGACCGTCCAGGCGCGCACTTCCTTGACGCCTGCGGTGAAGTAGGTCTGTAGGCCCAAAAGCGTGTAAGCCGCGCGGATGACGCGATTCAGTCCTGGCTCTTCCAGGCCGAGATCGGCCAGGAAGGTGTCGCGGTCTTCGTCGTCGAGCTGCGACAACTCTTCCTCAATGGCGGCCGACACTGGGACTACTTCCGCACCTTCGGTCAACGCATGCGCGCGCACCGCATCCAGGTGTGGATTGTTCTCGAAACCGTCCTCGAGCACGTTGGCGATGTACAGCACCGGCTTGAGCGTCAGCAGGAACAGATCGCGCACCAGCGCCTTCTCTTCCTCGTCCAGACCCGCCGCTCGACCGGATTTACCGTCGGCCAGCGCGGCCTGCAACTTGGCCAACACCGGCTTGCGCGCGGCCGCATCCTTGTCGCCGCCTTTTGCGCTGCGTTCGGCACGGTTGAGGGCCTTTTCCACACTATCCAGATCGGCCAGCGCCAGCTCGGTATCGATGGTTTCGATATCGGCGATCGGGTCGACCTTGTTGTTGACGTGGATGACGTCGTCGTTCTCAAAGCAACGCACCACGTGGGTGATCGCATCGACTTCGCGGATGTACGCCAGGAACTTGTTGCCCAGGCCTTCGCCGCTCGCCGCGCCGGCAACGAGGCCGGCAATATCGACGAACTCGACCGCGGTGGGAATCAGTTTTTGCGGCTTGACGATGTCAGCCAGCTGATTAAGGCGCGGATCGGGCACCGGCACGATGCCGACATTCGGCTCGATAGTGCAGAACGGAAAATTGGCCGCAGCGATGCCCGCCTTGGTCAGCGCGTTGAACAGGGTCGACTTGCCGACGTTGGGCAGGCCGACGATGCCGCATTTGATACCCATGGGTTTTCCAGTGAATGGAGAATCGGGAATCGAGAATGGCAAGAGCAGCGCCCTGTCCATTCCCTATTCCCCATTCTCTATTTTTTTTCGGTATGCAGGCGCTTCATCGCCTCGTTGAAATTGCCGTCCATCGCCAGCGGCAGGACATCGATGGCCGCATCCACTGCCATGCCGATTGCCGCATCGTCCTCGCGCCCTGCCCGCCCCAGCACCCATGGCACCACACGATCCTTGTGACCGGGGTGACCGATGCCGACGCGCAAGCGGTGGAATTTGCCGTGTCCGAGCAGGCGGATCGTGTCGCGCAGGCCATTCTGACCGCCATGACCACCGTCGAACTTGAGCCGTGCCGTGCCCGGCGCCAGATCCAATTCGTCGTGTGCGACAAGCATCTGCTCCGGTTCGATCTTCCAGAACCGCAACGCGGCAGTGATCGATTTGCCACTGAGATTCATGAAGGTGGCCGGCTTGAGCAGCCAGACCGGTTGTCCTGCAATATCGACCCTGGCGGTCTCGCCGAACAACTTGCTCTCCAACGCCCACCGGGCGCCACTGCGCTCGGTAAGGGCATCGACGAAACGAAACCCGGCGTTATGCCGGGTTTGCGCGTGTTCGGGACCGGGATTGCCCAGCCCGACGATCAGACGAAGTGCAGACATGCCAGTGACCGCAGCCGATTCCCCGCATGCTGCGAAGAACCGGCCAACGGATTACTTGGTCTCTGCGCCTTCGCTGCCTTCTTCGTCGGCAGCGTCTTCTTCTTCGATCCGCACGTGCTTGGCCGCAACCACGGCCACGTCGTGTTCCTTGCCCAGCTTCAGCTCCGGAATTTCGACGCCGGCCGGCAGCTTGATTTCGGACAAGTGGATCACGTTGCCCACTTCCAGGGCACCGAGGTCGACTTCGATGAACTCCGGGAGGTCCTTCGGCAGGCAGACCACCTGGACTTCGTTGAGTTCGTGGGTCACGACCACTTCGCTGGACTTACCGGCCGGCGAGGCTGCTTCGTTGACGAAGTGCAGCGGCACAGCGGCGCTGAGCTTCTCGTTGGCGCTGACGCGCTGGAAGTCGATGTGCATGATCAGCTGCTTGAACGGATGGCGCTGCATGTCACGCAGCAGCACCTGCTGCACGTCGCCATTGAGGTTCAGGTCCAGGATCGACGAGTAGAACCACGCGTTCTGCTGGGCAAGCCAGACCTGCTCGTGATTGAGCTGAATGCTGACCGGCTCGAGTTCGCCACCGTAGACGATGGCCGGAATGACGCCAGCGTGACGCAGGCGGCGGCTCGCACCCTTCCCCTCGTCAGCGCGGCGCTCGACCTTGATTTCATGAGTCTTTGCCATTGGATTTCACTACCTAGTTTGGAACACCGCCTCGCGGCGATGAAGCGTCTCACCCGCGACCAGGTGAGACGTGTGGCGGCACCCGGGAATCCGGGCACCGAGTGGGGCATCAGTCGACGTAGAGCGAGCTGACCGATTCGCCGAAAGCGATACGGCGGATGGTTTCGGCCAGCAGCTCGGCCACGCTCAGCTGACGAATCTTGGCGCAGGTGCGCGCCGCTTCGTTCAACGGAATCGTGTCGGTGACCACCAGCTCGTCGAGCTGCGAATTGTTGATGTTGTCCACCGCCGGGCCGGACAGCACCGGGTGGGTGATGTAGGCCACGACCTTGAGCGCGCCGCGCTGCTTCAGCGCTGCGGCGGCCGCACACAAGGTGCCGGCGGTATCGACCAGGTCGTCGACCAGCACGCAGGTCTTGCCCTGCACGTCGCCGATGATGTTCATCACAGTGGCCACGTTGGCACGCGGACGGCGCTTGTCGATGATGGCCAGATCGGCATCGTCCAGACGCTTGGCGACGGCGCGCGCGCGCACCACGCCACCCACGTCGGGCGAAACGACGATCAGGTTGTCGGTGCCGTAGGCACGCCAGATATCGGCCAGCAGCAGCGGCGAGGCGTAGACGTTGTCGACCGGCACATCGAAGAAGCCCTGGATCTGGTCGGCATGCAGGTCGACCGTCAACACGCGGTCGGCTTCCATCGCGCAGATCATCTTGGCGGCGACCTTGGCGGTGATCGGCACGCGCGAGGAACGCATGCGGCGGTCCTGACGCGAATAACCGAAATACGGGATCACTGCGGTGACGGACTGGGCGCTGGCGCGCTTGAGGGCGTCGATCAGCACCAGCAGTTCCATCAGGTTTTCAGCGCTCGGCGCGCAGGTCGGCTGGATGACGAACACTTCCTGCCGGCGCACGCTTTCTTCGATCTCGACCTGCACTTCGCCATCGGAAAAGCGCGTGACCAGCGCCTTGCCCATGCGAACGCCCAGCTCCTTGCAGATGCTTTGGGCAAGCGGCTTGTTGGCATTGCCGGAGAACACCAGCAGGTTACGTTGGTCTTGCATGAGATCTCTCGGGCGGCGGCGCGAAGCGTGCGGGCGATGGTGGAGCTGGATAAAGCCGACCCAATGCCGGGCTTCTTGTTCAATCCCCGCACATGGATGTGCAGGCTGTTGCAGAGGGATCTGCATCAATCCATCAATAACTGGCAGGGGCGGTAGGATTCGAACCTACGAATGCCAGGATCAAAACCTGGTGCCTTGGGCCTCTTGGCGACGCCCCTGCATCAAACCTTCATCGCGTCCCGCGCGTCGAGCAATGGCGAGTGCGCTGCACCCTCCACCACCCAGGCACGCAGGCTGCCCGGCAACTGCGCCAGGGCCTGCTCTGCAGCAGCGCGCGCGGCGAATTCGACGAAACAGCCACTTCCCGACCCGGTCAAACGTGGTGTGCCAACCCTGGAAAGCGCCTGGAACACTGCCTCAACGACGGGTTCGCGGCGCCTCAGAACCGGCTCGAACGCGTTGTCGAGCAGAGAACCGGAAGCGAAGTCCGCTATTTTCGCGGGCGCGGCATCCCGCGTCAATTCCTGTGATCGAAATAACGCCGGTGTCGGCACATGAACGCCCGGATCAACCAGCAAGTAGGTCGCTTGCGGCAGGGCGATCGGGGTCAGTCGTTCGCCCACGCCTTCGGCCCAGGCATTGCGGCCGCGGACGAAGACCGGCACGTCCGCGCCCAGTTGTAGGCCCAGCTCGGCCAGCGCATCGACCGCCAGACCCAGGCCCCACAAGGCATTGAGCGCCACCAGCACCGTTGCTGCGTCCGAGGAACCGCCACCGAAACCGCCGCCGGCGGGGATGCGTTTGTCGACACGAATCTCCGCGCCCGCCCGAGTGCCCGTTGCCGATTGCAGCAGGCGCGCCGCGCGGATTACCAAGTCATCGTCTTCGGCCATGCCGGGCAAACTCTCGCCAATGCGGCGGATCTGTCCGTCGCTGCGCACGCGAAGATGAATGGTGTCCCCCCAATCCAGCAACCGGAACACGGTCTGCAGCAGGTGATAGCCGTCGGCGCGGCGCCCGGTGATCTGCAGAAACAGATTCAACTTGGCCGGCGCGGGCCACGCCGACCAATCGTTGCCCGGCGCATCCATCAGGGCGATATGGTCCATTGGTCGACCAACAGGCGCACCTTGGCTTCGCCGTGACGGGCTTCGATCCGCTGCGGCAACTCGGGCTGGCCGGCACTGGCTGGCGTCCAGGCCAGAAATTCGATCGTCCAGCCGTCCTGTTGCACGGTGCGCGGGCGCCCGGCGGCATCCAGGTCGACGCGGGCGGCGCCAGCGTCAGCGATGCGCAGCGCGCGCACCCAGTCGGGCATCTGATTGACCGGGATGGTCCACCCGGTCGCTTCCAGCAACACCTGCTCGGCATCGGGGCCGCTGCGCGTGCCGCCCTCCAGCCCTTCCAGCCGACCTGCACCGCTGGTGGTGTCGCCGGTAAGCACCCAACTTTGCCGGGTGACCGGCGCGCTGAGTTGCACGCGGTAGCGCGGACCGTCCTGCTGCCAGTCGATACGGCCGCTGCCACCATTGCGGTCCTTGCTGATCGCCACCCGGCCCTGGAACGACCAGTTGGGATGCGCCTGCAGCCAGGCCTGGCGCGCGGCTTCGGTTTGGCGGGCACTGTCGGAAACCTGCTCGACCACCGCCGCGCCACCGCCCTGCCCACGCGGCACGCTGACGCAGGCCGACAGCCCACCCAGTACCAGCCCGCTCAGGGCCAGCGCTCGGAGCGCCATGCTCATAGCCCGAATTTTTCCACCGCGCGCTGCAGCGCACGGTTCTCCGGTTCCAGGCGACGGGCTTCATCGAAGTAGCGCCGTGCCTCGTCCTGCTTGCCGCTGACCCACAGCACTTCGCCCACGTGGGCGGCGATTTCCGGATCCTTGACCAGCGCCCAGGCGCGACGCAGCTGCACCAACGCCTCCTTGGTGCGGCCCATGCGGTACAGCACCCAGCCATAGCTATCGACGATGGCCGGATTGTCCGGGTCGGCGGTGCGGGCGCGGTCGATCAGCGCCAACGCTTCCTTGTAACGGGTGGTGCGGTCGGCCAGGGTGTAGCCCAGCGCGTTCAAGGCCGCGACGTTTTCCGGCTCGGCCACCAGGATCTTGCGCAGATCGGCCTCGGCACGCGGCACATCGTCGCGCCGCTCCCAGGCCAGCCCGCGGGCGTACAGCAGTGCGCTGTCGTCCGGGTAAGCCGCCAGACCACGTTCGAAGGCGTCCAACTCGCCCGGCGCATCGTCGGCCCGCTGATGCAGCTCGGCCTCAAGCACGTAGGCATCGCGGCGGGCGTCATCGTCGGCAGTGGCGTCACTCTGCAGGGCGCGGGCTTCGGCCAGCGCCTCGGGCTTGCGGCCCAGTTCGTACAACGCGCTGGCGGCGCGCAGACGCGCCTCACTCAGCTGCGGGCCACCCGGCACGCCGCGATACCACTCCACTGCCTCGTCGTAACGCTTGAGGAATTCGGCGATCTTGCCCAGCAGCAGACGGCGGTCCGGATCGGGCTTGGTGGCATTGCTTTTCAGCTCGCCGTACAGCGCTTCAAGCGAGCTGCGATCTTTTTCCTTGGCCAGCATCGAGGCACGCAAGCCGTAGGTCTGGGTGTCCTGCGGCCCGGTCGAGAGCACGCGCGCAGCGGCTTCGGTCTGGCCCATAGCGTCGTAGGCGAAGGCCAGCGCGCCGCGCAGCTCCGAATCCTTGACCGCCTTCGGCTCGATGTTCTTCAGCAGCGCCAGCGCTTCATCGTTGTTGCCTTCCTGCTGCAGCTGGGTGGCGTGCAACAAGGCCACGCGCGGCTCTTCGGGGAAGCGGCGCACGACTTCGTCGACGATGCGCTTGGCCAGTGCCGGACGCTCCATGCGCAGCGCCAGTCGGCCGAATTCCTGCCAGGCTTCGATCTCGTTAGGGATGGCGCCGGCCTTGACCAGGTCTTCGAGCACATCGGCAGAGGCTTCGGGTTCGCGGCCGCCGTTGGCCAGGGCGATCAGCGCAGAACGCCAGCCACGCGGGCCTGGCTCCTTGAGCAGGCCAAGCAGATCGCGGCGGGCGGTGCGCAGATCGTTGCGGCGCAGAGCCAGGGAGGCCTCGGTGCTACGCATGGACATCGACGACGGCGCGCGGGCACGCCATAGCGCCAGCGCTTCGATCGCGCGCGGGTCGTCGTTGGCCAGCATGGCGATGCGGGCCGCACGCTCGGCCAGGCCGGCATCGCCGGCTTCGGCCTTGGCCGCGTCCAGGTAGGAGCGCGCGGCATCGTCCAACTGTCCGGCCTGCAAGGCGAATTCGCCGGCCAGCACGGGCTCCAGCGACGAGACGCCAGCACTGCGACTGGATGGAGCGGACGGTGCTTTCTTGGATGCTGCGGTGGCACTGGCGGAGACTGCGACCAGCAGAAGAACACACAGGATGCGAATCGGTACAGGCATCGGGGGCAACCGGGCCGTAAAATGGGGCCCTGAATGGCCGCCAGCTTATCGCAAGCAACTGAACAATGACGTTGTGGGTGCTCGGACTGAATCACCAGACCGCACCTGTGGACCTGCGCGAACGCGCAGCGTTCGCAGGTGATGCGCTGCCGCGCGCGCTCGAGTCGTTGCGTGCCCTGCCCCAGGTGAGCGAAGCCGCGCTGCTGTCCACCTGCAACCGCACCGAGCTGTATGCGATGGCCGACGAGGCGCACAGTCTGGTGACCTGGCTGGAAACGCATGCGCCCGGGCTGAGCGGTTATCTGTACCAGCACCAGGAGGCCGAGGCGGTGCGTCACCTGTTCCGGGTGGCCACCGGGCTGGATTCGATGGTGCTGGGCGAGCCGCAGATCCTGGGTCAGGTGAAGGACGCCTGGGCGGTGGCGCGTGCGCATGGTGCACTGGGCAGCGGACTGGACCGCTTGTTCCAGCAGACCTTTTCGGTCGCCAAGCGTGCGCGGACCGATACCCGTGTGGGTGCCAATCCGATTTCGGTCGCATCCACGGCGGTGCGGCTGGCGCAGGAATCCTTCGCCCGGCTCAACGAATCCACGGTGCTGCTGATCGGCGCCGGCGAAACCATCGAACTGGCCGCCAAGCATCTGAGCGAAGGCCGCGTACGCCGTTTGCTGATCGCCAATCGCACGCTGGCCCACGCACAGAGGCTGGCTAGCCAGCACGGCGGCTACGCCTTGCCGCTGACCGATCTGGACCGCCACCTGGCCGAAGCCGATGTGGTGTTTTCGGCCACCGCCGCGCACGAGCCGCTGGTGACCCGCGTGCAGGTGGAGCAGGCATTACGCGCACGCAAGCGCAAGCCGATGCTGCTGTTCGACCTGGCGGTGCCGCGCGATATCGAGGCCTCGGTGGGCGAGTTGAGCGACGCCTACCTGTACACGGTGGACGATCTGGAACGCGCGGTCGAAGACAACCGCCGCGGCCGCCGCGAAGCCGCCGACCAGGCCGAAGCCATCATCGACCTGCAGGTGGCGCGCTATGTCGAAACCTTGCAGGCCAACGCGCGCCAGGCACCGCTCAAGCGGCTGCGCGCCTTTGGCGACAGCACCCGCGACGAACTGCTGGCCAAGGCACGCCAGCAGTTGCACAACGGCAAACCGGCCGACGAAGTGCTGGAGCAGTTGGCGCATGCGCTGACCAACCGCCTGCTGCATCCGCCCACTGCCGCACTGCGCGATGCAGCGCTCAACAACGACCTGGAATTGACCACGGCGGCCGACCGGCTGTTTCCTGAAAAACCGGGTTACCAACATCCCCCTATAGCTACCCCGATCGTGAGGACCGATGACGCCGACTCTGCGCCGTAAGCTCGAAGCGCTGGCCGAGCGCCGCGAAGAACTGCAGCACCTGCTCTCCGACCCCGATGTGGTCAACAACAACGACAAGTTCCGCACCCTGTCGCGCGAACTGTCGCAACTGGAGCCGGTCGCGGTGGCGCTGGAAGACGAGGCGCGCGCCAAGGCCGACCTGGCTGCGGCCCAAGCCATGCGCAACGACCCGGAGATACGCGAGCTGGCCGAAGAGGAAATCGCCACGGCACAGGCGCGCCTGGAAGAACTCGATGCACAGCTGGCATTGCTGCTGGTACCGCGCGACCCGCGCGACGATGGCAACCTGTTTTTGGAAGTGCGCGCCGGCACCGGCGGCGACGAAGCGGCGATCTTTGCCGGCGACCTGTTCCGCATGTACGCGCGCTACGCCGAGCGCCAGGGCTGGAAGGTGGAAATCGAATCCGACAGCCCCGGCGAACACGGCGGCTACAAGGAAGTGGTGGCGCGCGTGGTCGGGCGCGGTGCGTATTCGCGCTTGAAATTCGAATCCGGCACACACCGCGTGCAACGCGTGCCGGCGACCGAATCGCAGGGCCGTATCCACACCTCGGCCGCCACGGTGGCGATCATTCCCGAAGCCGATGACGTGGAAGAAATCATCATCAATCCGGCCGATCTGAAGGTGGACACGTTTCGCTCGTCCGGTGCGGGCGGCCAACACGTCAACAAGACCGAGTCGGCGATCCGCATCACCCACGTGCCCAGCGGCGTGGTGGTGGAATGCCAGACCGAGCGCAGCCAGCACGCCAATCGCGACAAAGCGATGAAGCGGTTGACAGCGCAGTTGGTGGAAGCCGAACGCAGCAAGGCGGCCGCCGCGGAAGCGCAAACCCGCAAGTTGCAGGTGGGTAGCGGCGATCGCAGCCAACGTATCCGCACCTACAGCTTTCCGCAGGGCCGCATCACCGATCATCGCGTCGACGGGCTGACCTTGTACGACCTGCCCAACATCATCGAAGGCGATCTGGATGCGTTGATCGCACGGCTGCTGCACGAGCATCAGGCCGACGAGCTGGCACGGTTGAGCGACAGCCCGTGAGTGCGCAGGTCCCGCGCGAGCTCTTGCAGCTGCGCGAGGCAGTGCGACGCCAGCCCGCCGATTTTGTCGCCTGGTTGATGCTGGCCGATGCCGAGCTCGGCATGGGCGCCACCGCTGCCGGCGAAGCCGCCGTGCAGCGCGCACTGGTGCTGCATCCAGGGCATCCGGAAGCGATAGCGCGGCTGGGCCGGGTGCGCTGGGCGCAGCAGCGCCATGTGGAAGCGGCCACGTTGCTGCAGCAGGCCTCGGACCTGGTACCGCAGCATCCGGGGATTGCCCTGTGGCTTGGGCATGCGTTGGAGGATGCAGGCCAACCGGAGCAGGCCGCCGCTGCCTATACGCGCGCGCATCAGCTGTTGCCCGACGCGCCCTACATCACCGCGCAATTGCTCAATTGGCGACGCCGCCTGTGCGATTGGCGCGAGCTGGAATCACTGGCTGCGCAGGTGCGCACTGCCGTGGCGCAAGGCCAGGCGGCGGTGGAGCCGTTCGCGTTCCTGAGCGAGGACGCCAGCGCTGCGGAGCAACTGGCGTGTGCCCGGACCCGTGCGCAAGCGATTGCCTCATCTCTGCGCCCGCTGCCAACGGCCACGGTGCGTGGCCGCGGCGCACTGCAGCTCGGCTTCGTTTCCAACGGCTTTGGCGCGCACCCCACCGGCTTGCTGACCGTGGCCTTGTTCGAAGCCCTGCAGGCTCGGCAGCCGGACATGCAGGTGCAGCTGTTTGCCACCAGCCATGACGATGGCAGCGAGATCCACGCGCGCCTGGCGCAGGCATCGCGCCTGCACGACGTCACCGCGCTGGGGCATCTGGCCACTGCGCAGCACATTCGCGACCAGGGCATCGATCTGCTGTTCGATCTGCGCGGCTGGGGCGGTGGCGGACGTCCGGAAGTCTTTGCGTTACGACCGGCACCGGTCCAACTCAACTGGCTGGCGTATCCGGGCACCTCGGGCGCGCCGTGGATGGACCATGTGCTCGGCGATGTATTTGCATTGCCGCCGTCGCTGGAGCCGTTTTACAGCGAACAGGTGCTGCGCCTGCCGCGCGCGTTTCAGCCCTCGGACAGCGCGCGCACCGTTGCCGAACCGCCATCGCGCGCGGAATGCGGTTTACCTGCGCAAGGCCTCGTGCTGTGCTGCTTCAACAACAGTTACAAGCTCAATCCACGCAGCATGACGCGCATGCTGGCGGTGTTGCGCGCAGTGCCCGGCAGCGTGTTGTGGCTGCTGTCCGGACCAGGAGAAGCCGATGCGCGATTGCGTGCAGCAGCGCAGGCACAGGGCCTGGATCCGCAGCGTTTGGTGTTCATGCAGAAGTTGCCGCATCCGCACTATCTGGCGCGCTACCGGCACGCGGATCTGTTTTTGGATACGCATCCCTACAACGCGCACACCACCGCCTCCGATGCGCTATGGGCAGGCTGTCCGGTGTTGACGACGCCGGGCGAAACGTTTGCCGCGCGTGTGGCTGGCAGCCTGAATCATCACCTGGGCTTGGATGACATGAACGTGGCCGATGACGCTGCGTTTGTCGCCAAGGCGATCGAACTTGCGAACGATGCGGATGCCTTGCGTCGCGTGCGCACGCGTCTGGCGGAGCAACGCCTGCGCCGTGGCGTGTTCGATATGGACGGGTTTGCCGATGACCTGGCTGCGCTCGTGCGAGGCATTGCCCAGCGCAATGGGTGGCTGGGGGTTTAGACGGTGGATGCGGCGGGCGCCGCCCGCGACACCTGCCAGCTTCAACCAACGCCTGTCGTCACCGGCCGCGCGCAACTTCACACCGCCGCGCTGTACCCGGCTGCCCAGGCTCGCTAGGCTGCGTGCATGCCTTCCAACCTCGACTTCATTCCCCTGCGCCTGTGCGTGTTGACCGTGTCCGACAGCCGCAGCCTGGCCGATGACCGCTCCGGCGATTACCTGGCCGATGCCCTTACCCATGAAGGCCACGTGCTGCACGAACGTGCACTCTGCGCGGACGACCGTTATCGCATGCGTGCGATCGTGTCCGGCTGGATCGCCGATGCGCAGGTCGATGGCATCCTGATCACCGGCGGCACCGGCTTCACGGGCCGCGACAGCACACCGGAAGCGATCACCCCGTTGCTGGACAAGGTCATGCCCGGCTTCGGCGAGATGTTCCGGGCGATCAGCGTGGAAGAAATCGGCACCTCGTCGCTGCAGTCGCGCGCGTTTGCCGGGCTTGCCAATCACAGCTTCGTGTTCTGCCTGCCCGGCTCCACCTCGGCCTGCCGCACGGCCTGGGAAAGGATCGTGCTTGCGCAGCTGGATGCGCGTACCAAACCCTGCAATCTTGCGACATTGCGTCCACGCCTGGGCGAATAGCCTGCGCGCTCTATCGCTGCTGGAACACGCATGTCGCACCTGAAACGCAAGGCTTACAAAAAGTTGCTGGCGCCGATGCAATTGGAGCTGGTCAACATGGCGCGCTGGCTGCGCCACACCAACCAGCGTGCGCTGGTGCTGATGGAAGGCCGGGACACCGCCGGCAAGGGCGGCGTGATCCAGACCATTGCCGGCCATCTCAACCCGCGCCAGTGTCGCGTGGTGGCGCTGCCCAAACCCAGCGACCGCGAAAGCACGCAGTGGTATTTCCAGCGCTACGTGACGCATTTGCCGGCGGCCGGCGAAGTAGTGCTGATGGATCGCAGCTGGTACAACCGCGCCGGCGTCGAGAAGGTGATGGGCTACTGCACCGACGTGCAATACGACCTGTTCCTGGAGCAGGCGCCGCGCTTCGAACAGATGCTGGTCGACGACGGCATCCTGCTGTTCAAGTATTGGTTGTGCGTGGACCAGGCCGAGCAGGAAAAGCGCTTTGCCGAACGCCGTGAAGACCCGCTCAAGGGCTGGAAACTGTCACCGGTGGACCTGCAGTCACGCGCCAGGTACGACGACTACACCGCCGCGCGCGAACGCATGCTGGAAGCGACGCATACGCCCGATGCGCCGTGGACCTTGGTGGATTTCAATGATCAGAAACGTGGCCGCCTGAGCCTGATCCGCGATCTGCTGGACCGGCTACCGGACACCGCGGTGCCCGATGATGTGGTGCAGCTGCCGCCATTGCCCGGCAAGCTGCACAAGGAACGCTACGGCGTTCTGGAGCCGATCGACGATTACGCCGCCCAGTCCTGAGAGACTTCGTCGCTTGTCGCAGTGGCACGCGGCAGCGGATGCAGGCCGGCCTGACGTTCGGCCTGCTCGGCCTGCACCACCAGCTGGCTCAGGCGCTGACTGAACAACTGCATGAAGCCGCGATGCAGCGGGCGCATCGCTTCCATGTAGTCCACATCATCGGCCTGCGCACCGAGCGGGCTGCAAGACGACAGCAGCACTTCGTCCAGGCGCAAGGCGCTATCGGGCAGGCGCACCAGTGCGGCGCGGCGTAGCCAGTCGCGCATGCCCGCGCGGTATTCGGCGGCCAGGATGTAGGCCACTTCGACCTGGTCCAGGTCGACATCCGGGTTCCATGCCAACACCTGGATCACCTGCGAACGCTCGTCCAGCATGCGGCCTTCGGCCACCAGGGCATGCAGTTGTTGCAGCAGGCGCCATTGCACGCCAGCGGCCTCGCGCTGGGCGGTCGGCATCGTTTCGATGGCCAGCGCCAGACGCCGCGCGAACAACGCCGGCACTTCGGACAGCACGATCGGGCCGGCATCGGCGCCAAGCAGAAAACGTTCGGTGCGCAGCGCGGCGGTATCGGGCAGATAGCCGTCCTGCAGCGGGCGCATCACGCCGTGGTCGAGCAGCGACAGCACCACATCCAGCCAGTAGCGGCGTTCCTGCTGCAGCGTGCGGCTGGCGGCGGCGTTGTGCCAGGCCTGGCGGACATCGTCCAGGCGGACAATGCAGGACTGCGCATCCAGACCGTCCCACGGCGCGCGGGTCGCATCGTTGGGGTCGAAGGTTTCCGCGCTGAGCATGCCGCCACCGAAACGGTGCCAGGCTGCGCCACGCTGGGCGCCGGCCGGGTCCGGCCGGGGCGCGGCAACCGGGGCTGCAGTGGCCGGGCGCAGGAGTGCCGCGTAGGCATCGGCCCACGAATCGGGCAGGCGCGCCGACAGCGGATAGCTTGCCGAAGGCTGCCCCAGCCCCTGGCGTGCCAGACGCAGGCTCCACACCACCGCACCGACGACGATGCCGCCGAAGATCCACGCCAGCAGCCAGTTGGTTGCCGCCTGCTCGGGCTGCAGCACGCGGGTTTGCGGATGCAGGAACAGCAACCAGCCGCTGCCCAGCAGAACACCGAGATACAGCCACGGCGCCAGCTGCGCCATCTGGCGGTTGCGGCGATGCGCGGGCAGGTCCTGCCCGTCGTTGCGGTCTTGAGATGGAGCGGCCATTACATTCCCCGTGCACGCCTGATCGCGTTGAGAAGGTTATCGGCGCGACCATCCATCTCTGTTGCGCTGCTTCAGTGGCGCACGCTCATCCAGTTACAAAGTCTTCAGTCGGCGGAACGGCGCACGGCGTGCGCGTCACCGCCGCGACCGTCGCGGCTGGCGGGCCCTGCCACAGCCACGCTTCCAGGGCATCCAGCGCCGCCGCGCTGCCCGCGGCGAGCACTTCCACGCTACCGTCCGGCTGGTTGTGGGCATGCCCAACCAGGCCCAGGGCGAGGGCGCGTTCGCGGGTGGACGCGCGAAACCACACGCCCTGCACCTTCCCGCTCACAACAAAGCGCGCCGCCTGCATCACCCCGCCTTGCCGGTGATGCCAACCGCGGCTTCGATATCGTGCGCGGTGACCGGGCCGAGGAATTGCTTGGCGACCTTGCCGTCCGGGCCGATCAGGTAGGTCATCGGCAGACCGCGCGGGGTGGCGAAGTCCTGGGGCGGCTGGTACGGGTCGAGGATGGCGACCGGATATGAGACCGGGTGATCCTTCAAGAACGCCTGCATGTCGGCGGCGGTGATGTCTTCGTACGCCAGGCCCACCACTTCGACGCTGTCGCGCATGGTGTGCAGCGCCGACAGCTCGGGCATTTCCTTCAGACACGGCGCGCACCAGGTGGCCCAGAAATTCACCACCACCCATTTGCCGCGGTGCGCGGCCAGGTCGTAGGTGTCGCCGGTCACGGTCGGCAGCGAAAGCTTGGGCATCTCGGCGGTCTGCTGCACCACCGAGTTGTTGGCCGGCGCGGCCGGGTCGGCGGATTTGGCCGGCGCCTGGGCGGTGGTGGCAGGCGCGGTGCCGTTGCCGGCAGCGGGAGTGCCCTCGCTGGCGGGCTTGCAAGCGGCCAGCAACACCAATGGCAACAGCAGCGCACAAGCGCCGCGGACAAGACGCACGGTCATGGAGGATCTCCGGGAAGGTGGGTGTAAAGGTCGCCGACCGGTTGCGCCAGCACGCCGCGCAATGGTTGACGCAGCTGTTCCAGCGCGGCGGCGGCGGCCTGGCCGTAGGCATCGTCGCGGCACGGCAACGGACGGTCTTCGATCGGCACGCGCAGTTGGCAGTTTTCGTAGAGTTCGGCCAGCGGCACCACGTCCAGGTCACGCGCCAGCAGCCATTGGCCGCGCTCATCGCGCCGCAGCAGGCGGATGCGTTTGAGCTCGCACAGCAGTTCCTGCATCAGCGTGTCGGTGAGCATGGGTTCCAGCGCCAGAATGCGGTCTTCGTCCAGGCCATTGCCGTGGATGCGTGCCTGGCGGAATCGACCCAGCAGGCGCAGCAGGCCGTAGATTTCGAAACCCGGCGGCAGGCGCATGGCTTCGGGCTGATAGCGAAACGCCGACATCGACGAGGCCAGCGAGGCGCCCAGCAACACCGATACCCAGCTCAGGTAGATCCACAGCAGCAGGATCGGCAGTGCCGACAAGGCGCCGTAGATGCGTTGGTAGGTCTGGAAATTACCGAGATAAAAGCCCAAACCCCACTTCACGATCTCCATCAGGATCACCGCCAGCAGCGCGCCCGGCAGCGCATGCCGCAGCCGCACCGCATGCTGCGGCACCACGCGGTAGATCAGCACGATGCAAACGAACTCCACCGCCATCGGCGCCAGCCGCCAGGCGAATTCCGCCAGCCACTGGCCTTCGGTGGTGCGGAATAACGGCAGCGCAAACACATAGGCGGCCATTGCCATCGAGGCGGCGGCGAGCATCGTGCCCAGCGTCAGCACCGTCCAATAGATCAGGAATCGCGTCACCTTCGGGCGCGCGGCCGCCACCCGCCAGATGCTGTTGAAGGTCTGCTCGATGCTGTGCAGGGTAATCAGCAGCGAGGCCACCAGCGCGACCATACCGGCCACGGTGAACTTGCCCAGGTCTTCCAGCGAGCGGTTGAGATAGTTCTGCACCGAGCGCGCTGCGCCGGGCACGAAATTGTTGAAGATGAAATCGGTCAGCGCGTCCTTCCACTCGTTGAAGGCCGGAAACGCCGACAACACGCCGAACACCACGATCGCCAACGGCACCAACGCAAACACCGTGGTGTAAGCCAGCGACGCGGCGGCCTGGAACAGCCGGTCGTCCAGAAAGCGGCGCCACAGAAAACGCCCGAAGCTCACCGTCCGCGCGCGGTCGCGCAGACGTTCTTTCCATTGGTGGAGTTTGTTGACACGCGCCATCGCGCAAGGGTACCCGATGCGCCGTCGTCGCGGCCTTGCCGCGGGTGCGGCGTGCAGCGGGACGGCCGCTTGGCCGATACTGCGGCAACTCACACAGGCGGCAAAGACACCATGGCGGAGATTCTGGTGCTGTATTACAGCCGGGGCGGTTCGGTGGCGCGGCTGGCGCGGCAGATCGCGCGCGGCATCGGCGAAGTGCCCGGCATGAGCGCGCGGCTGCGCACGGTGCCACCGGTCGCCGCGGTCACCCAGACCAGCGCCCCGCCGGTGCCGGACGAAGGCGCGCCCTACGTGGACCGCGCCGACCTGGCCGAATGCAGCGGCCTGCTGCTGGGCAGCCCCACCCGCTTCGGCAACATGGCCGCACCGATGAAGCACTTCCTCGACAGCCTGGGCGCCGAGTGGGCCAGCGGCACCCTGGCCGGCAAGCCGGCAGGCGTGTTCACCTCCAGCGCCTCGATGCATGGCGGCCAGGAATCCACCCTGCTGTCGATGCACTTGCCGCTGCTGCACCACGGCTGCCTGATCGTCGGCATCCCGTTCACTGAGGCTGCGCTCAGCCATACCACCAGTGGCGGCACCCCGTATGGCGCCAGCCATGTGTCCGGCGCCGGCGGTGACCCGCAACCCAGCGAGGACGAAGCCCTGCTGGCGCGCGCGTTGGGCCGCCGGGTGGCGGATGTGGCACGGCGGCTGGCAAGCCCGTGAGCGTGCGCGCCATGCATTGGCTGCTGAGTGCCGCGTTGCTGGCGCTGACGGTGTTGTTTGCGGTCTGGTTTCACGACGACCCACGCCCGCTCGCCACGCTCATCGTGTTCGTGCTGCCGGCCGCGCTGACCGGTGTGTTGGCGGTGCGCAGCGCGCGTGCGCGCTTCTGGGCCGGCGTGTTTGCGCTGGGCTGGTTCAGTCACGGCGTGATGGCGGCCTGGAGCCAGCCCCAGGCACGTGGAATGGCGTGGCTGGAATTATTGCTTGCACTGGCGGTGGTGGGCCTGGTGGGTGGCCCCGGCATGGCGGCACGCTTCGGCAAGAAACGCGCGCCGCGTTGATGCATGCCCAACTGCGCGATGCAGCGGGCGCCCGCGCATCTATTTGAAGCAGTCAGGGCGCTAGCACCCGAGAACAGCCGATCAACCAACCGCGCTCACCGTCAGGCGAGCGCGGCCGGTGCACCGGGTAGCATGTACCAGCGTCCACTCCGACCGCCAAACGCGTTCCACGCTCACCTGACGGCGACGTGTGACGTTTTGGTGGCCGCTCTCAGTTTCCGACCAGCGTGGTCACGCTGTGCGGGTCGACATACAGCGAGGTCTTGCCATTGACCACGCTGTAGTTGCCGCCGAACCCCACATTGAGCGTGCTCGACGTGCTGTATTTGGCGAACTGCGCGGCAGTGCCGGCCGGTAGCGTCAGATCCAGCCGCTGATGGCTGGTGCCGGTGTTGACCGCCACCAGCACCAGCTTGTTGTCCGGTGTGCGGTAGGCGGTGACGGAGACATCGGAATACGGGTGCTCGGTAGCCCCGACGCGTACCGAGCCTGGCCGCACGAAGCGTGCGAACTGCGACATCGCATAGCCGCGCTTGCTCACTGCGCCGTTTTCGCCGATCAGCCCATAGCTACGCCGGATGTACCACCAGACATACGCATTGAAATTGGCCGCCATGCTGGCGTGCAGCTCGCTGGCCACACCCAATGCCGACGGCCACGCGTTGCCATCGGTGTTGTCGGTGTAATGCTCGGTCATCCACACCTGCTTGCCCTTGCTGCGCGCCAAGGCGTAGTCGCGCGGCGTCGCGCCATACAGATGGCCGGCCACGATGGAGGTGGCCTGATTCGCCGTAGCGTTGTTGAGGACCGAGTCGGTGATGGAGAAGTTGAATCCCACCGACTCGCCGACAATGACCTTGAGGCTGCCGAACTTGCTGCCTTCGCTGCCGAGATAGTTGACGAAATCGCCACCGCTCCAGTCGGCCGACTCGTAATCGGGATGCCAATCCGGCTCGTTTTGCAGGGAAATCGCATACAGCGGTGCCCCCCTGCCCGACATGTAATTGACGAAATCCAGCAGGTGCTGGGTATAGGCGGCGTAGTAGCGCGGCAGCACTTTGCCGCCGTTGATCACGCTGTTGTTGGACTTCATATAGGCCGGCGGCGTCCACGGGCTTGCGAACAGCAGCCCACCCAGCGCACGCACGCGCGTGGCCGTGGGCACCTGCGTTGCCCAGCCGGCACTGGAGGGGTCGATACGCATGCGCAGGATCGACAGCCCGATCTGCCCGTTGCCGCTGCCAAAGGCCAGATCCACCTGCGCCGGGGTCAGGTCGTTGATCCAGCCGGCGCCATTCATGCCGCCGAACCCGCGCACTGTCTGGTAGGTCTGCGTGGGCGTGATCGTCACCGTCTGCGCGGCGGCTTGACCCGCCAACAGCACGGCCATCGCGCAAGTCAGCGCGCACAGCATCGATAAGGACGTCCTCCCAAGCAAACGCCACCACATGTAGCCGGGCGAGCGCGCGTTTCGACCATGCGCTTTCGCCACGGCCGCAGCCTTACTGTCAGCCTCCCGGTCGGGCGGTATCATGACGCCCCGCGCGCGGCATGCACCGCGTTAGTCCTACAGGATTCGCAGCAATGGAAGACCTCCTGATCGTCACCACCGGTGGCACGATCGACAAGATCTATTTCGACGACAAATCGGACTACCAGATCGGCGACCCGCAGATCGGCCAGATCTTGAAAGAACTGGGCGTGACCTTCCGTTTTTCGGTGATTCCGATCATCCGCAAGGATTCGCTGCACATCACCGAGGCCGACCGCGAATTGATCCGCGCCACCATCGCCGCCCAGCCCACCCGCCACGTGCTGATCACCCACGGCACCGATTCGATGGTGGAGACCGGCAAGGTGCTCCAGTCGATTTCCGACAAGACGATCGTGATGACCGGCGCGCTCAATCCGGCGCGTTTCCGCGGCTCGGACGCCGAATTCAATATCGGTTGCGCGGTCGGTGCAGTGCAATCGCTGCCGGCAGGCGTGTACATCGCCATGAACGGGCGCGTCTGGAATCCGGAAAAGGTGCGCAAGAACGTGGCCGCCAACCGTTTCGAATCGATCTGACACGATGAGCAACGCCACCCGCGCCACCAAGACATTGGACGCTGCGGGCGTGGGTTACGTGTTGCACCCGTACGCCTATCAGGCCGATGCCGATGCCAAAGGGTTGCAAGCCGCACATGCGCTAGGGCTGCAGCCGCATACCGTGTTGAAGACGCTGATGGCGTGGGTCGACGACAAGGCGATCTGCGTGGTGATTCCATGCGACCGCCGGGTGGCGTTGAAGAAACTGGCCAGCGCCTGCGGCGGCAAGTCCGCACGCATGATGGATGCGGTCGATGCCGAACGGCGCACCGGCTACAAGATCGGCGGCATCAGCCCGCTCGGCCAGCAGCGGCAGGCACCGGTGCTGGTCGAAACCGCAGCGCTGGACGCACCCGCGTTATGGATCAATGCCGGCCAGCGTGGATTGTTGCTGGAATTGCCCGGCGCCCAGCTGTTACATGCACTCGGTGCACGCGCTTGCGCGCTGTGCGAGTGAATGCACCGCCACGATGCCGCGCGTGCCTGCGGGTGTGCGCGTCACTCGCTCAGAAATCGACTCGCACGCTGCATCACGGTCGATCATCCGCTTGGACTTCGACATCCTGCCGATGTCACACCACGCTGCACGCATGCGCTGTCGACCGCCGCGCTAGAGCAGTCGACAGCGTCTCCCGGCGCGGCAGCAACACCGCGCCGAAGTCACTCAATACCCCGCAGTGACGCTGACCCCGGAAAAGCCCAGCGTTGCCTTCAAGCGAACGTAATAGACGCCGGCTGCGGGCGCGGCCAGCGTGCAGCTGTCGCCATTGCCCGGCAACAGGCTGCGGCAGCTGTAGGCGGCATCGGTTGGTAGCGCACCAGCACGTACCGACAGGTCGGCATTACCGCTGCCACCGGCGAGCGTGACCTTGAGCGAACGCGTGCCCGCCGGCACGTTGACCTGGTAATACAGCGAATCGGAGAGCGCCGCACTCAGCCCGGTACGTGCCACATTCCTGATCAACGTGGTCGAATCGATCACCGCCGCCACCGCGCCATCGGCATTCACCAGCCCTGCTCCGCAGCCTTGTGTACAGGCCACCGGCAATGGCCGTGCGCTGGCCTTGAGCAGGGCTTTCACCGTTGCCGGCGTCAGCGGATTCAAGGCCACCGACTGCATCAGCGCCACCACGCCAGCCACATGCGGCGCCGCCATCGAGGTGCCGCTATACACCGCATACGCCGCATTGCCCGGCACTGTGGTTCCGGTATTGAGCGTGGACACGATCGATTGCCCGGGTGCCGCGATATCGATGCCCTTGCCGAAGTTGGAGAAGCTGGCCTTGGCGCCGGCCGAGGTGGTGGCGGCCACTGCGATCACGTTCGCGCAATTGGCCGGCACGCTGGTGGCAACATCCATATTACTGTTGCCGGCGGCCACCACCACCGCGCTGCCACGCGTCACCGCCGCGGTGATGGCGTTGTTCAACGTCGCCGAGCATGTGCCGGCGCCGCCCAACGACAGGTTGATCACCGTGGCCGGATTCGGGTTGGCCGGCACGCCGTTGACCTTGCCACCGGCCGCCCACACGATCGCATCGGCGATATCGGACATGTAGCCGCCGCATCGGCCCAACACACGCAAGGGCAGGATCTTGGCGTTGAACGCTGTGCCGACCACGCCCACCGCATTGTTGCCCACCGCCGCCACGATGCCCGCCACGTGCGTGCCATGCCAGCTGGAATTGGACGCCGACGCGCCAGGCCCGCATTCGTTGGCAGCGGCCCAGTCGCCCTGGTCGGTCGCGGTGGCATCGCGCGCATTGCCATCGCGCGCAGTGGCCGGGTCGACGATGAAGTCGTAGCCGGGCAGCACGTTGGCTGCCAGATCCGGATGATTGGTGATGCCGGTGTCGATCACCGCCACCACGATGCCTTTGCCGGTGGAGCGATCCCAGGCCGGACGGATGTTGAGACTCGCGGCAGTCGCCCCCATCGCCCACTGCTGCGGCACGCCTGGGTCGTTGGGAACCAGCAATGGCCGCATCAGGATGTCCACTTCCACACGCTTGACCGCGGGGTCCGCGGCCAGGCGCCGCATCAGGCTTTCCGAATCCACGCGGTCCAGCTTGCGGTCGGCCACCAGCAGCATCGGTCCGCCACTGAGCCGGCGCGTAGCCGACAGACCCAATGCACGTCCGTGCGCTTCCGGCACGGCGCGCGCGATGTCACCCCATGGCGCAACCAACCCGGTCGCCCGGCTGCTGCCGACGCGGTCCTTGTAGCTGACGATGAAGCGCTGATGGGTGCTGCTGGAGTTCAACCCTTGCAGATTGACCTCGCCGGCAGCGGCATGAAACGTGCATGACAACGCGCAGACGAATGCAACGCGGCGCAGTGTGCCAACTGACTGATACGACATGACTCCATCCCTCCCCAAGGATCTGGCAACTCGGATGGCAACGCGCTAACGCCAGTGCGATGCGCCGTGCCCGATGCGCGGGCATGCAGATGGTGCATGCCTCACGTGGGGTGGCTATCGGCGTGCTACGGGGGCACTGAAGCAGCCACGCCGTGCGGGTGGACGCTTCGTTCAGCCATCGCTGCCCGCGCTGTCTGGCGGCCCGATCATTGCCGCCGCCCGAACGCACACTGCCCCACCGAAGCGGGGCAGTGCAGATTCTCCAATCACCGACAGCGGCGTCGGGGAAGACCCGACGCGATACCGGCACAGCGCCGGCATCGCGGTCGTCGGTGCCCTCTTACTGGGTCTGGCTAACCGCGCCGGCCGCATTGACGATGCCCGCACCGCAGCCGCCCGAGCAAGCGCCCGGCAGCGGACGGGCAGTGTTTTTCAGCAGCGTTTCCACCGCCGCAGGCGTCAGCGGACGGCTGGCGGCCGACTGCACCAGCGCGACCACACCGGCCACATGCGGGGCCGCCATCGAGGTGCCGTCGTAGCTGGCGTGGCTGGCCAAACCCGGTGTGGTGGTGCCGCTGTTCAAGGTCGACAGGATCGCCGAGCCCGGGGCGGAGATGTCGATGACGGTACCGAAGTTGGAGAAGTTCGACCGCGCACCGGCCGAGGTGATCGACGCCACCGAAATCACGTTGGCGCAGCTGGCCGGGACGAAGTTGGCCACGTTGGCATTGCTGTTACCGGCCGCCACCACCACGGTGGTGCCGCGCGACACCGCGCTGTTGATCACGTTCTGGTAGGTGCTCGAACAGGTGCCCCTGGCGCCCAGCGACATGTTGATCACTTCGGCCGGGTTGGCATTGGCCGGCACACCGGACACGCTACCGCCCGAGGCCCACACGATCGCATCGGCGATGTCGGAGGTG
This sequence comes from Xanthomonas bromi, assembly GCF_900092025.1. Taxonomy (GTDB): domain Bacteria; phylum Pseudomonadota; class Gammaproteobacteria; order Xanthomonadales; family Xanthomonadaceae; genus Xanthomonas; species Xanthomonas bromi. The sequence goes on along the minus strand of NZ_FLTX01000003.1, from coordinate 175,429 downwards.
GCGCCGCCGCACGCGCCCAGCACGCGGATCGGCAAGATGCGCGCATTGAACGCGGTGCCGGCCACACCGGTGCTGTTGTTGGTGACCGCCGCGATGGTGCCGGCCACATGGGTGCCGTGCCAGCTGGAACTGGACGACGGCGAACCGGAGAAACATTGATTGGCCGTGATCCAGTCGCCCTGGTCGGCCGGATTGCTGTCACGCCCGTTGTTGTCGCGCGCACGCGTGGCATCGCTGATGAAGTCGTACCCCGGCAGCACGTTGGCGTTGAGATCCGGATGACTGGTGATGCCGGTGTCGATGACCGCCACCACCACGCCGGTGCCGGTCGCGGTGTCCCAGGCCGGGCGCACGTTGATGCTGGCAGAGGAGGTACCGAAGCCCCATTGCTCGGACAGACGCGTGTCGTTCGGGGTAAGCACCGGGTACATGATCTGGTCGACTTCCACATAGTCCACACCGGGGTCGGCAGCGATGCGGCGCATCAACGTTTCGGCTTCGGCACGGTCCAAATTACGGTCGGTCTTGAGCACTTCCGAACCCAGGGCAGTGCGACGCACGTGGTTCAGGCCCAGCGCACGACCAGCGCGTGCCGGCATTGCACTGGCGACGGAATTGAGCGATGCGCGCATCGACGTCGGACTCACCGCCGCACTGGAGCCGTCTTTGTATTTGACGATAAAGCGGTCCAGCGTGGGCTGCGAATCCAACCCGGAGAGATTGACCTGACCGGCGAACGCCGGCACGGCCAGCAGGGACGTCAGTGCGGAAACACCCAGAACTACCAGCGCGCGCGTCGGCGCACGGGATTGCGACACAGTGGACATCGATCGTTCCTTATTGGAGAGGTGCCGCAGCTGCGGCGAGAGGGCCGGCCTTCGCCGCATGTCGCGGATCGGGACCGGAAACTGCACGGGCGCCAGGCCCGTCGCAACGACTGACCGGAGTTCCTTCCGGCCGAGTGACAACAGTTCGCCTGCGCCTGCCGAAGCGGCAGACCTGGGCGAGATTTCGCAGATCAGGTGAAGCGACGAGGGAAGCAGCGTTCCCTGGCGGCATGACCAGGGAACGCACCGGCGATCCCGCGTTTAGTAGCTGGCTGTCAGCGTCACGCCGGAGAACGTGCTGTAGGCCTTGATCCGCACGTAATAGGTTCCCGACGGCGACGCAAAGCTGCAGGTTTCGGTATTGCCATCGAGGTACGGACGGCAGTTGTAGGCACCGTCGGTCGGCACGCTGCCGGCCCGCACATACAGGTCTGCATCGCCGCTGCCGCCACTGGTGGTGACCGTCAGCGTGCCGCTGCCGGCGGGCACCGTGATGGTGTAATTCAACTCCGCGCCTGCAGTCGCACCAAGACCGGTCACCGGCGTGCCATTGGTCAACGTGTTGCCGGTTCCGCCACCGCCACTGCTACCGGCGATGGCCGCCGTCACTGCCGCATCGGCATTGACGATGCCCGCGCCGCAACCGCCCGAACAGGCGCCCGGCAAGGCGCGCGCGGTGTTCTTCAGCAGTGTTTCCACTGCGGCAGGCGTCAACGTGGTCGGTGCAACCGACTGCACCAGGGCAACCACGCCGGCGACATGCGGTGCTGCCATCGAGGTACCGTTATACGTAGCCGGCGTTGCCCGGCGTGGTCGTGCCGCTGTTGAGTGTGGACAGGATCCCCGACCCTGGCGCGGAGACATCGATTCCGCTGCCGAAGTTCGAATAGCTGGCCTTGGCACCGGCCGAGGTGGTGGCCGCCACTGCGATCACGTTGGCGCAGTTGGCCGGCAACGAACCGGACACGTTGGCCGCACTGTTGCCGGCCGCTACCACCACCGTAGTGCCGCGCGAGACCGCACCGTTGATTGCGCTCTGCATCGTGGACGAACAACTGCCGCCGCCGCCCAGCGACATGTTGATGACTTCGGCCACGTTGGCATTTGCCGGCACACCGCTGACGGTGCCGCCGGACGCCCAAGTGATGGCATCGGCGATGTCCGACAGCGAACCACCGCACCGCCCCAGCACGCGTACCGGCACTACCTCGGCATTGAACGCAGTGCCGGCCACACCGGTGGTGTTGTTGGTCACCGCCGCCACCGTGCCGGCGACATGGGTTCCGTGCCAGCTGGAATTGGACGTCGAGCAGCCACTGGTCGCGTTCCAGTCGCCTTCGTCCGCAGGATTGTCGTCGCGCCCGTTGCCGTCGCGTGCGGCGGTGGCATCGCTGATGAAGTCGTAGCCAGGCAGGATGTTGGCGTCGAGGTCGGGATGGCTGACGATGCCGGTGTCGATCACCGCGACCACCACGTTGGCGCCGGTGGACTTGTCCCAGGCCGAGCGGATGTTGAGCCCGGCGTTGGTGGCGCCGAAGGCCCATTGCTCGGAAAGGCGAGCGTCGTTGGGGGTGAGCGTGGCATGCAGCATCTGGTCCACTTCCACGCTCTGCACGTTTGGATCGGCGGCCAGCTGGCGCATCAGGGTTTCGGCTTCGGCGCGATCCAGCGCGCGGTCGGCGCGGACCAGCTCCGGTCCCACCGCCAGGCGGCGCACGCTGTTCAGACCCAGCGGCTTGCCGGCTTTGGCCGGTAGCGCACGCGCCGCTGTGCGCAGCGAGTTGGTCAACACGCTTGCGCGACTCAGGGCGCTGCTGCCGTCCTTGTAGGTCACGATGAACTTCTGGTGGGTTTGTGCGGTGGCCAGGCCATCGAGGTAAACATCACCGGCGAAAGCCGGCGTTGCCAGCAGAAGGGAAGTCAGTGCCGAGGCACCCAGGATGCAGAGCGCACGGTGGCGCGGACGAAACGACGCGTTGGACATCGAATTCCCTTCCAGTCAAGAGAACCGCCGAAGCGGTAGTTCCGGAACCGCCGCAATGGCGACTGCCCCAGAGGCCCGAATCGCCCCTGTTATCGATTCGTTCAGCGAAGCTATCCCAACCAAACCGAACTCGACAATGCGAAGTTGGTATTTTTTTAAATAAATTTCATTTACGTGATTCCTATCACATTCGACTCATACCGAATTCGACGCATTTCCCGTCGAAAAGCGCGTTACTTGCTATCACGCACACAAAAAAGCCCCCGCGCTGACACGCGGAGGCCATTTTTTGACGGAATATGTCGGCTTACGACAAACGCACTAGCCAGCCGTGACGATCTGGCACACGTCCGTACTGGATTTCGGTCAGCTCCCGGCGCAGCGACATGGTCACCTCACCCGCCGGGGCGGACAGATCGCCCACCGCAAAGCCGTCGCCCTTGAGCTCACCGATCGGGGTGACCACTGCCGCGGTGCCGCAGGCGAACACTTCAGCGATCTCGCCAGACGCCACGCCCTGTTGCCATTCGTCGATGGACACCTTGCGCTCGACCACGCGCATGCCACGGTCGCGGGCCAGCTGCAGGATGCTGTCGCGGGTGATGCCTTCCAGGATGCTGCCGGACAGTTCCGGCGTCACCAACGTGCCGTCCTTGTAGACCAGGAACACGTTCATGCCGCCCAGTTCTTCGATGTACTTGCCTTCCACCGGGTCCAGGAACAGCACCTGCGAGCAGCCCTGGGCCTGGGCCTTCTGCTGCGGCAGCAGCGAAGCGGCGTAATTGCCACCGCACTTGGCCGCTCCGGTGCCGCCCTTGGCCGCACGCGCGTACTCGGTAGACAACCAGATCGACACCGGCGCCACGCCCTTCGCGAAATACGGGCCGGCCGGGCTGGCAATCACGTAGTACGAGGCCTTGTGCGCGGCGCGCACGCCCAGGAAGGCCTCGTCGGCAATCATGAACGGGCGGAAATACAGGCTGGTTTCCGGTGCCGAGGGCACCCAGCCGGCATCCACCGCCACCAGCTGGCGCAGCGATTCGACAAACAGGTCCACCGGCAATTCCGGCAGCGCCAGACGGCGCGCAGAGCGCTGCAGGCGCTCGCCATTAGCCTGCGGGCGGAAGGTCCAGATCGAGCCGTCGGCATGCCGGTAGGCCTTGATGCCTTCGAAGATTTCCTGGCCGTAATGCAGTACCGAGGCGGCAGGGTCCAGCTGCAGCGGGCCGTAAGCACGCACTTGGGCGTCGTGCCAGCCCTGCTCGTTGTTCCAGGAAATGGCGACCATGTGGTCGGTGAAATGCAGCCCGAAACCGGGCGCGGCCAGGATCACGGACAGTTCGTCGGCACTGCGCGGCGACGGGGAACGGGTGGAAGCGAAGGACACGGACACCGGAAGATTCCTGTATGGCGGGCGGTAAGGGCGCGGCGCCAGCCCGTGGACATGGCGCCTGGCGATCAGAGCATGCCGGTCTCGAGACGGGCCGCTTCGGACATCATATGCCGGCCCCACGGCGGGTCGAACACCAGTTCGACATCGGCTTCGGCGATGGTTGGGATCATTTCGACCTTGCTGCGCACATCGTCGACCAGGATTTCGCCCATGCCGCAACCAGGAGCGGTCAGCGTCATCTTCACGTCGACCCGGCGCTGGTTGTCTTCTTCGCGATGGCTGACCACTGCCTCGTAGACCAGCCCGAGATCGACGATATTGAACGGAATTTCCGGGTCGAAGCAGGTACGCAACTGCTGCCATACCAGCGCTTCCACTTCCTCGTCGCTGGCGTTCTCCGGCAGTTCCAGCCCCGGCGGGGCCTCTTTGCCGATCGCATCGCCATCCTTGCCGGCGATGCGGAACAGGTTGCCTTCGACGAAGACGGTATAGCTGCCACCCAGCGCCTGGGTGATATAGCCGTAACTGCCTGCGGGCAGGGTCACCGAATCGCCCTGCGGCACCATGACGGCATCGCAATCGCGTTCGAACTGGACGGGTTCGCTGCTACGGGAGTACATGGGCTGGATATGGGGCCGCGCAAGTCGCGCGCAAGTCGGCCATTCTAGCCGACCACGACGGCATCGCTGCCGGCCACTGCACCCGTGGGCAACGACGCTGCCTTCCAGCGGCCGCACTGACGTGGCGTGCCATGCGTCGCAAACGCCGGCTTGCGCCTATCATGTGCGCACTGTCAGGAGCTCCAATGCCGCCCACCACCGCGTCCGCCAGAACTGCCCACTGGCTCTGGCCCCCGCTCCTGCTGCTGGGATGCGTCACCGCCCTCATTGCCTGGCTGCTCATCGCACTCGCCCTGGGCAACCAGGCCGGCTGGATGGCCGTGGTCACCGCGCTGGAGATCGTCTGGATGCTGCGCCTGGGCACCCTGCACGCCGGCCGTTTGCGCATCGGGGTGGCCGTGGTGACAACGGCGCTGATCATCGTCGGCACCAACTGGGGCATCGCCTCGGCGCAACTGGGTGGACCACTGGGCCTGGACCCATGGACCTCGGCGCAAAAAATGGGTCCACGCCTGGCCTGGACCCTGCTGCAACTGGCCACCAATGCATTCGATCTGCTGTGTTATTTCGCAGCGCTGGTGCTGGCCTGGTGGGCCGCGCGCTGAGTCAGGCGATGAAGAGCACGGCTAGTTTGCTGCAGGGCCCTTGCCGCCCATCATCGCGGGACACGCTGCAAGTACGTCCATGTAAGCTTCTTGACCGGACCCATGCCGCCAAGGGTCCCGCGCCGGTGAGCGAGCAACGACCCGTCGAGTTGGTCGGCGTGCAGAGATCTCAATCAAGCCGCTAGGAAACTGTCTGGTGAGTGTGTCCTGGCCGACTGCGGGACCGTTGGCGGCATGGATGCGGCATATAGCCCCCACATGGACGGGTTCACGGCGTGTCCTGCGAGCGGTGTACGTCGCGGCCGACCAAATACAAGTTGCTCCCCATGCAGTCGCACGACCCGGACGCCTTCCCGCAAGGCCCCGGCAGGCTGTGCTCCCGCTCTCGCCGCGCCCGCCGCCCGCGCCAATGCACCGTCAGCGACACCCATTACCCCGGTGCCCACGACCACGCCGGCGACCAGCACGTACCCCATATCCGCCTCAATGGCACATGGCTGGAACAACCGGGCTTTGCTGCCGGCACCAAGCTGCGCATCACCGCCAGCGAAGGGCAACTGCTGATGGAGGTATTGCCGCCGGTGGAGGTACCGGCCGAGGTGTGCGACGTGTGGCATGCCGCTTGCGGCGGTGATGCGACGGCTGCCAGAGGCCTTGCGATTGACCCTGGTGCCGGATGCCACTAGCGTCGCAGCCACACCAGCGCACAACGGACGCTTCATGATCGCGCGCGCTCTACGCCTTTTACAGGGTGTGCTTGCCGCGTCGCCGGTCTTGCTTGACCAATTCAATGACGCGGTCTCCAAGCAACGCGTGCTCAGCCTAAAACCTCTGACCGACCCGAATGCCGGCGGAACATTCACACCAGATGAGCATTCCATCCGGCTACCGCTGTCGAGGCTTTCCAATGGGCCTGGTGGAAAGTTGCTTGATTCGGGGGATCTGACGTTTGTGCTGGGGCATGAACTGCAACACGCCATGTACAGTCCGACCGCAGCTGCTTTCCGTAAGGCGTTCGAAGCCGCAGCGTGCAGATAGCCAAGACCACGCACAACTATTCTGATGCAGCCGAGAAAGTTCTTTCAAGCAACCGGGGCGATGAAGCAAATGCAGAAATTGCAGGCTGGAATGCAACCGTCAGTAGGGTGAAACAAGCAAATCCCCATGCTTCCTTGGAAGATATTTATCGGGAAGCACCAGGTCGTATGCACGACTTCATTGATCGCACTGGCGGTATGCCGCAATTCAATTACGCGCTCAAGTCAAACCTTACGTTGAACGCAGATATGGCGATGCCCGTCACTGCTGCCAACGTCGAGGCAATGGGGACAAACTTTTTCGATAAAGATGCCAAGAGCACACGCATCGGCCATACGGGCCAGTCCGACTACGCCAACCACTACGGCCCGTGGGTGGTTGGAACAGCTGCCATCTACGAGCGCCACTACAACAAGCCAAAGCCCGGCGAGCCAGAACAGCAGATGATTCTGGACATGCGACGTCTGGGATTTAAAGAAGACATACTGGAGCGAAACGGCATCGACCTGGGCAGCAATACGCGCCCGATGCCCTACCTCGACAGCAGCACGCAGCCACCGGCGCCCGGCCTGTTCCAACACAGCAAAAATACGCACCTGCATATCTCGCCCATCACTGCACGCGAACTCGAACAGGAGTTGCGGGAACGTGATCCTCAATCGCCAGTGCCATCGGCTCAGCTTCTTCCGTCAGACCCCGGCCATGCGGATCACTCGCTTTACCAACAGATCAAAGGCGGGGTGCAAAAGCTCGATACCGAACATGGCAGGGAATGGGACACATCAAGCCAGCGCATGACGGACAGCCTGCTTGCGCTGGCAAAAGATGAAGGGTTGTCGCGGGTGAACCATGTCGTGCTCAACAACCCAACACCTCAGCTGGCCGGTGGCGAGAAGGTGTTCGTGGTGCAGGGTGCGCTCAATGAGCCGGCACACCAGCGTGCCCATATGCCGACCGTGGAAGCCGTGCAGACGCCAGAGGCCCAGTCGTTCGATCCTCTACAGGCAACCAACCAGAGTCAGGCACAGGCGCGCGAACAGCAGCAGGCGTTGGAGCAGTCGCAACAAGCCATCACCCAGGCTGGTCCGTCGATGACGCGCTAAGTGTGTCCCTACGCAAGAAGTGAATAGCCTATCCCCGCCCGGCGGCTTCTTGCTCGACTTGAACCTCTCCAGCATGCGCTCGGTGACCACGTAGCCGCCCGCCGCGTTGCCCGCGCCCAGCGCTACTGCGACAACCCCCAATGCGTTTCCAGCGTCGTATCGGCGTGACCGGGCACCACCATCGTGCCGATCAGCAGGCTGCCGTGGATGAAATTGGACCCGGACATCAGCGGGGTATGCAGGATCACCGGCACCCGCGAGATGATCACGTGGCCGGCGATGGCCGCCAGCATGAAGATGTACAGCGCTACGAACCCGTCGCTCATCGTCGATCGCTCCACTGGCGGGTGCGGCCCGCCGATCCTGCCCATCCACAGGCCATGTCAACCGGATCGCCCCCCAACCGTTGACTTCGTATCGTCTCCGCGGAAGCTACGCTGTGCTGGTGGGAACTCCTTTCGATCCAAAACCTGCCGCACCGGCCACCGCCGCGCCGGTTTCGCTGGACGCTTTCCTGGCCGGTATCGGGCCGCGTGCGTTCCGCTTTGCCGAGGCCGGTTTGCGGCACCGCGAAGATGCCCTGGACGCGGTGCAGGACGCCATGGTCAAGCTGCTCGGCTACCGCGAGCGACCGGCCGAGGAATGGACTCCGCTGTTCTGGAACATCCTGCGCAGCCGCATCATCGACCTGCAGCGCCGGCGCAGCTTTCGCCTGAAGTTCTGGGCACCGGCCGAGCGCAGCGATGACGAAGGCCCCATCGATTGGGCCGACCCCGGCATGGGACCAGTCGGCGAACAGCAGCATCAGCAGGCCTACCAACGGCTGGTCGATGCATTGCGCACACTGCCTGCGCGCCAGCGCGAAGCCTTCACCCTGCGCGTGCTCGAAGACCTGGATGTGGCCACCACCGCCAAGGCGATGGGCTGCTCCAAAGGCTCGGTCAAAACCCACCTGTCGCGCGCCCGCGACGCGTTGCAAAAACAGTTTGAGGATTTCCTGTGAACCGCTCCCACGATCCGGCCCAGTTCGATGCGCAGCTGCGCCAGCTGCACGCCACTGCGCTGAGCAGCCTGCCGCCGCAGACATTGGCGCGGCTGCGCCAGTCCCGCCATGCATCGGCCACCACGCGCAGCCGGCGCGGCTATTGGTGGTTGGCCACCGCGTGCTCGGGTGTGCTGGCGATCGGCATCGGCCTGCAGCTGCCCCCAGGCGAGAGCGCCCCGTCCGGCGCCGCCCCGCCCCAGGTGGTTGCCAGCAGCGGCGCCACCACCGATACCGACGACCTGCTCACCCAGAACCCGGACCTCTACGTCTGGCTCGGGTCCGACACCGCCCTGGCCATGGAATGAGCACGATGACCCACACCACCCGCCTGTTGTTGACCTTGCTGCTATGCGCTGGGCCGTGCGCCTTGGTGCTGGCCCAGGACCGCCCACCCGCAACTCCGTCGGGCGCGCCCGTGGACGGGCCTGGCCCACGCGGCCAGGGCCCGCGCGACGCGACCCCAATGCCGGAGTGGGATCAGCTGACCCAGCAGCAACGCCAGGTCATGATCGATGCGCTGCGCGAGCGCTGGAACGACGTGCCCGAAGAACGCCCCAGGATGTACCGGCACGCCCGCCGCTGGCTGGACATGACACCCGAGCAGCGCAAGCAGGCCAAGGCCGGCATGGATCGCTTCCGCAACATGACCCCGGAGCAACGCCGCGAGGCCAAGGCCTTGTTCGACCGCATGCGCACGCTCAACCCGCAACAGCGCAACGAACTGCAGCAGCGCTGGCAGAAGATGACCCCGGCCGAACGTAGCACCTGGTTGCGCGAGCATCCGCCAGTCGAGGACTGAGGTTTGCGCGGAAGCGCTGCGGCGCAGATGGCGTGCCGCTGTGATCGATCAAGCACCGCGTATTGCGGTTGTGGACGGTTGCCATCCATCAGGCGTCAGGCTTGCATCGTGCAGCGCACTACCCACTGCGTGCGGCCATGCGCCGACTGCGTGCCGCTCTTATCTTGCGCGCGCTGCGCGCGCGACGCCGCGTAACTCCGGTCACACAACCAGTTGCAAGACGTCCGAGCAACCAACACACATGCCGACAGAACGTGTGGGCGTCGATGATTCCAGCGCGTCATTGATTGCAACGCGCACTAGGAAATAACCACCCGCGACAATCCCCACCGGGTTGCGGGCAAGTCATCCGCACCGGCTTGATATCACTTCACCAGGCGCCGTGGACCGTGTTCGGATGATTGCTCGCGCCGTGTGTTCTGCTATGCCGAAGAGCATCTAACGCAACGACTGTGCGGCCGGCAGGCAGGCGCGGTCGGTACTCGGAATCGGCATGTACCACTTGGACACTCCGGTTCCCGCACGCGGCACGTACCCACCTGACGAACGCTCGCGAGGTTTCGTGAGTCGCCCTAAGTCCTGCTCGCTGCCTGCGCCGACTACCGTGCGTTGACCAGCAACTCATTCGTCCCAATCGACGATCAACGCGCCGTCCTTGATCAATAAGGCGGCGAATGCGTACACGTTGCGCGCGAACATCTCGCTGGCGCGCACTGCGCCCTGGCTGGCCAGATGGAGCGGGCCGGCGATGACCCCACCGTCGAGATCGTACGTCTCGCCGGGCGGGTGGTCGCACAATTGCCATCGGTTTCTTCCGCCAGATCCACGATCACGCTGCAGGCGCGCCTACCGCGCGCCATCTCGGTGTCACGATTTTTCATGTGTCGATGGGCGGCACCTACACGCACACCACCACACCGGCCTGCAAATACGCATCGTTGTCCATGCTGTTGGCACGGCCGGCTTCCGGCTCGATCCCCGCGCTGGCGCCGAGCGCGACCAATTCTTGCCCGTGTCCAACGTCGCAGCCACGCAGCGGTCGCCATCGGCCCATTCTTTCAGCACCTGCACAGCCATGTGTTGCTCCGGTCTTGGACCCGGTCGCGGCGATGCCGGCAGAGCGCGGCACGCGCGCCGGTGGCGACGCCGCAGGTCATTCGCCGTCCAGGCGCTGACGCCGACGTTGGGCGCGCTTATCCATCGCTGCCGCAAGTGTCGCTCGCAACGGGGCACTTGGTGCAGGATGACGAGAGTCCCGCAGCTTCGCCCAGCGCCGGGCCGAATCGCCCTGAACGAGCGACGTCGTGCCTGTTTCACGCAGACGGACCGGCACGACAGCGGCACCACGCGCAGATCAGGTACGTCGCCGGCGAACCTGCTCGAACTCACCCATTACACCGCACGCGTGACCGCCCTATCCCACAGCGCAATGATCGCGCGGCCGCAACGGCTCGTTAGAAAACAATCGCCGGCCTGGGCATGAAGGCCACAAAGCGTTTCGACACGGAACGCGCTTCCCAACCGCTAACGCGCACCCTTGCGGCTGCACACGCGCGCTGGCTGGCTCAATGCACCGTAGTGTTGTGCAGCGGGTCCAGGCGGTCGATCACGCCTTGCATCGCGCTGTCGAAGGCGCCGTCGTTGATGTGCTCGCGCAGGCGGCCCAGGCGCACCATCACCGCCAGCTCTTCCGGCGAAGCAACGCAGAAGCGCACGCCACGCCGATTGACGAACAGCAGACGCTGGGAAATCGGACTCACCCACGACAGCTTGCCGGCCTGTACCTTGCCGTCCTTGTCGACGAAATCCAGCCAGGTGCCGCTCTCCATCGCGCGAAAACGTTCGGCATCGGCGCTGTCGATGCTCTGCGCCATCGCTTCGGCGCCGAGCACCACGCTGACGCTTTCTGCGGCCGGTGGCGGCAGATTGACCTGGGGCAGTTCCGGCAAGGACTTTTCCAGTTCCGGGCGCGCCTCGGCAATCGCCTGCAAGGTGTCGTGCAAGGCAGTGATCGCCACGATCACCGCATCGCCGTGCAGGCCGATGCTGGCGAACGCGCGGTGCAACGCCGGCTGCCAGACTTGCAGCCAGGGCTTGCCGACGATATGGCGGCGCGCTTCGGCCAACTCTTCCAACACGCCGTCGGCCAGTGCCAGCGCCTCGATGGTGCCGGGACCTTCGTCGCCGTCGCGCAGGATCGCCATGGTCAGATGATGCAGCCAGGGCTGGCGCAGGAAATCGTCCACCGCCTTGGGCAGGCCCGCGCCTTCGGGCGCGCGCTGTTCCAGCTCCGCCAGCGCACGGCTGCGGGCCAGTTCGAGCTTTTCCTGCCCGCGCTGCGTTTCGGTGGCACGACGCTCGGCAATTTCCACCCGGCGCCGGTGCTGCGACAGGAAGTCGCGGAATTCTTCTTCCAGGGTGAGAAAGATCGCCAGGTTCTCGTTGAATTCGGCGACCAAGCGGTCGACGATTTCTTCGACCTTGCCCATCAGCACGCGCTCGGCAGCGCTGTCGCCGTTGTTGCCTTCGCAGGCTTCGGCCAGCGAGTTGAGCAGGCGTCGCGCGGGGTGGCTCTTCTGCACGAACATCTTGCGGTCCAGCAGTGCGACCTTGACGAACGGCACCACCAGGCGGCTGATCGTGTCGCGCGAACGATTTTCCAGATCGCGCTCTTCCAGCATCACGTCGAACAACATGCCCACCAGGTCGATGGCATCTTCGTCCATCGGATCGAGTTTTGCGGTGGCCGGGTCCACGCCCAGCCGCGTGGCGCTGGACAGCACTTCGTTCTTCAAACGCTGCGCCAGCGATTCGTCGTCGTCGCCGATGGCCGCCTGCAGCGTCGCGCTGGGCGTGGCCTGCAGCAGCGACAGCACCGACATCATTTCGCGCTGGCTCAACGGGCGTTGCTGACCTACCGCGACCGTTGCTGCGGACGCTGCGGTGTCGCGCACGCTGCGGGTCTGCTGCAGCAACTCGTGCAGCGCTTCGAGCAGCATGCCCTGGCTACCGCCCGGATGATCGGCCTCGCCGTCCATGCCGCCAGCACTGCCGTCATCGGCATGGCCGCGCTGGCTCGCGGCCTGCATGCGGCCGCGGCTGTGCGCCCAGCGGTCCAGAAACCGGTTGGCCCAGGCCGGTGCGTACTGATCGGCCTGATCGTCGTCGCCCATTTCAGGCTGACCGCCCTGGGGCCGCGCCTGGGGCCGCGCCTGGGTGCGCGCCTCGGGCGTGTCGCCACGCGGCGGCATGCGTGGCTGCGCGCGCTTGGCCGGCGACATCTCCGGCATCACCCCGGCCTTGGCCAGGGTCTCGTCCAGACGTGCGTACAGCTTGCCGATAGGCTCGGCCAGATCGCGCTCGCACAATTTGATCAGCACCAGACGCACTTCCGGTGCCAGGTCGCAGATGGCGAAGGCTTCGTGGATCGCCACGCCCAGGTGTTCCGGGCCAATCGGGTTGGTATCGGCCATCAAGTCGAGCCCACCGGCGATCCAGCCCAGGCGGCGGTCGACCCGCGCCAGCACCTGCTTGAAATCGCGCAACAACACGGTGGCCAGATTGCGCACCGCCAGCCGCGATTCCAGCACATGCTCGGGCACCAGACTCAGCGGGCCGCTGCCCATTTCGCCAGCCAGCACCACCTCGGCCGACAACGGCGTGCCGAGCACCAGCGCCTGCCAGCCGTCTTCCAGCTGTTGGTGGAACTGGCTGCCAACCTCTTCGCGCTTGCGGCGCAGTTCGCGCATGCCATCGAGAAACAGCAACTGCGACGCACCAGCGGATTCGGCACGGTCGAACAGCACATCGTCGAAATGCGCGACTGCGGCAGCAAACACCTGCGCGAGCGCAGGCACGAACACGTCATGCGCCTGTTCGAGCAAGCGTTGGTCACGGCCCGGGTGTCCCGACGGACTGGGCTGAAAAGTCATGCGCAAAGGCTCCCCGCCTCTGCAGGCGTGAAAATTTTCAAACGAGGAAAAGCAGACGCGGCCCCAAATTCCGCTTTTGCATGGTAGGCGGTCCGCTCGCTTGTTAAGTGTGACTCATTTCTCACTTTAATTGAGACCGCCCGGGTTTGCGTGTCAAGCAGCCATCCTAGCTCGCTGGATCGCGGTGGAGCTTGTTTGCCAACATTCTCTTCCCGCGTGGGTTAAGGCTTTCGTTTGGCGGGCTCTTCCACGCGAGCCACCACGCCTTCCCTGCCACGCCTGGGCCAGATGCACGCGAAACCGCTCGGTGATCGGTTCGCATTACTGGCGCAGGGTCTGGATCGCCTCCATGAAATCGTTCTGCGCCGCACCCGCGTGCGCCGCCAGCCAGAACAAGGCCTCGGCCAGCGCGTCCTGCACGTCCACACACGCATCGACTAACGGCAACAGCAGCACTTCGCGCACCTGCTCGAGCGGATCCAGGTTGCGGCTGGGCAGCGTTCCGGGGGCACAAACTGGATCGTCGGACAACGCACTGCACAGGCACGGGGAGCTTGGCCGCAGGGGACACTGGCCGCGGCAAGTCATGATGCGGCGAGCGTTGGGAAGGGGCCGTCTATAATTCAATGCCTCATTGCCCCGATCCGAAATCATGCACGCACCGTATTCGCTCCAGGCGCTGGACGCGCGCCGTTCGGTTCCCTCCAAACAACTCGGCGCGCCCGGGCCGGATGAAGACACCCTGCTGCGCATGCTCACCTCGGCCGTGCGCGTGCCCGACCACGGCAAGCTGGTGCCCTTCCGCTTTCTGCGCATCAGCGGCGATGCGCGGGACGCGCTGGGCAATTTCCTCGTCGAGCGCACCCTGGCCGCCGACCCGCTGGCATCGCCGTCGGCCATCGCCAAGGAACGTGGACGCTTCAGCGACGCGCCGCTGGTCATCGTGGTGATTGCCTCGCTGCGCCCAGAACACAAGGTGCCCGTGCAGGAGCAGCTGTTGACCGCCGGCTGCGTGTGTTTCGCGTTGTTGCAGGCCGCGCAGGCGCATGGCTTCGGCGCGCAGTGGTTGAGCGCGTGGATGGCCTACGACCCGGCGGTCACCGGGTATCTGGGCCTGGAAGACAACGAACGTATCGCCGGCTTCATCCATATCGGCACGCCACGCATGCAGGTGCCCGAGCGCGAGCGTCCGGACCCGCGTGCGTTGCTGCGCGACTGGACCCCGTGACCACACCGTCCATCCCGCTCGACGCTGCCCCGTTGCCAATCCAGCGCCCAACCCCGCTGTATCTGGTGGACGCCAGCTTGTACGTGTTTCGTGCCTGGCATTCCATCCCGGACGAATTCCAGGACGCGCAGGGCTGGCCGACCAATGCGGTGCACGGGTTTGCGCGTTTTCTGCTGGACTTGCTCGAACGCGAAGACCCGCAGCACATCACCATCGCCTTCGACGAGGCGCTCGACAGCTGTTTCCGGCATGCGATCTACCCGGACTACAAGGCCAACCGCACGCCTGCGCCGGATGCGTTGCGCCGCCAGTTCGCGCATTGCAAGGCGCTGTGCGCCGCGCTCGGGCTGAGCGTGCTGGCCCACCGCGATTACGAGGCCGACGACTTGATCGGCAGCGCGCTGCACAGCGTGCGTGCGCATGGTCTGCGCGGGGTGATCGTGTCGGCCGACAAAGATCTGTCGCAGTTGCTGCTCGAACATGACGAACAGTGGGACTACGCACGCAACCAGCGCTGGGGCATGCACGGGGTGAAGGCGCGCCATGGTGTGCATGCGCACCAGATTGCCGACTACCTGGCGTTGTGCGGCGATGCCATCGACAACATCCCCGGCGTCACCGGCATCGGCGCCAAATCGGCGGCGGTGCTGTTGGCGCACTTCGGCAGCCTGGATGCGCTGTTGGAACGCATCGACGAAATTCCATTCCTGCGCCTGCGCGGCGCGGCGCAAATGGCGGTGCGGCTGCGCGAGCAACGCGAACATGCGCTGCTGTGGCGGCGACTCACCACCATCGCGCTCGACGCGCCGCTGGCGCTCACCGAGACCGGCTTCACACGTGCAACAGCCGATGCAGACATGCTGGCCAGGTTGTGCGAAAGCCTGCGCTTCGGTCCGTTTACACGCCGCCGTCTGTTGGCAGCCAGCACTGGCGCACCCGCACCGTCTCCTCCTGTTTCCCTTGCACAAGGTCCGCATCCATGAACCGACACGACACCCCGCCCACCGTGGTCTACGAAGGCAAGTATCAGCGCATGGTCGTGCGTGGCACCTGGGAGTATTCCGAGCGCGTGCATGCCGGTGGCCTGGCCGCGATCATCGTGGCGGTGACGCCGGACGATGCGATGTTGTTCGTCGAACAGTTCCGCGTGCCGCTGCAAGCGCGCACCATCGAAATGCCGGCCGGTCTGGTGGGCGATGTGCATGCCGATGAGTCGATCGAACTGTCGGCCATTCGCGAACTGGAAGAAGAAACCGGCTGGACTGCAGCGCATGCCGAAGTGCTGATGATCGGCCCCACCTCGGCCGGCGCCAGCAGCGAGAAGATCGCCTTCGTGCGCGCGACCGGCCTGCGCAAGGTCGGCGCCGGTGGCGGCGATGCCAGCGAAGACATCACGGTGCACGAAATCCCGCGCGCGCAGGTCGGCGCCTGGCTGGTGCAGAAGATGGCCGAGGGCTATCAGATGGACCCCAAGCTGTGGGCCGGGCTGTATCTGGTCGATCATGCACTGGATGGCACCCCGCGTGGTTGATGCAGCAATCGAGCCATTGCTTGGTGCCGACGATCCGGCGCCATTGACTGTGTACAACCCGCAGGCGGCATCGTCATGGCTGTTGATCGCCGACCATGCCGGCCAGCGCGTGCCGGCGCGGTTGGCCAACCTGGGCCTGCCGCAGCACGAACTGGACCGCCATATCGGCTGGGATATCGGCATCGCGGAAGTCACCCGTTTATTGGCCGATGCGCTGGATGCCTTCGCCATCGCCCAGACCTATTCGCGTCTGGTGATCGATTGCAACCGCCCGCACGACGCCCCCAGCTTGATGCCGCCCGTCAGCGACGGCACGCCGGTTCCGGGCAACCAGCACCTCACGGCCAGCGACCGCCAGCACCGTATCGACGCGATCTTCGTGCCGTATCACGCACGCATTGCCGCCGAACTGGATGCACGTGCACAGCGCAATCAACCCACGGTGTTGGTGTCGATGCACAGCTTCACCCCGGTCATGGCCGGCACTGCGCGGCCCTGGCATGCCGGCGTGCTGTACCACCGCGATACGCGGCTGGCGCATCGCCTGTTGCAGGCGTTGCGTGACGAACCCGACCTGGTGGTGGGCGACAACCAGCCGTATGCGGTCAGCGACGCCACCGATTACGCCATCCCGGTGTATGGCGAAGGCCGCGGCCTGCTGCACGTGGAGCTGGAAATCCGCCAGGACCTGATTGCCGATGCGGCCGGACAACAGGCCTGGGCAGCGCGCCTGGCGCGCATCCTGCCGCTGGCGGATGCATTACGGGTGCGTTGAGCATCCGCGCTGAGCGGCTGCATCGCTGACGCGTCGAACATCCGCAGTCTGCATTAGCACGCTGGCGCACAATGAAGCCTTGCCGGACATGCTGCATCGCGCGCCAGCGCGTTCCTATGGCATGCATGCTTGGGCGCATCTTGCAGATTGCTCACGCACATCGACCGGAGCGAACTCTGGTCGATGCGCCTGTATCACTTACGCAAACCCATCGGTCGCACGCACCAATGCATCGACGTTTTCCGGCTCGAAGGCCGAATGCCCAGCGGCCGGGCTGATCTGCAATTGCGCCTTCGGCCATACCTTGTGCAGGTCCCAAGCACTTTGCAGCGGGCACACCACGTCGTAGCGGCCGTGCACGATCACACCGGGAATGTCGGCAATGCGGTGCGCGTCGCGCAGCAACTGGTCTTCGACCTCGAAGAAACCACCGTTGACGAAGTAATGGTTCTCGATGCGCGCGAACGCCAGAGCGAAGTGCGCGTCCTCGTGTCCGGTGACGAAGTCCTGATCCACATGCAGGAAGCTGGTGGCGCCTTCCCACACGCTCCAGGCCTTGGCTGCCGCCAGACGCGTGGCCTCGTCATCGCTGGTGAGGCGACGGTGAAACGCGGACATCAAGTCTGCGCGTTCCACCGGTGGAATCGCGTTGACGTAATGCTCCCAGGCATCCGGGAACAGCCGGCTGGCGCCTTGCTGATAAAACCATTCCAACTCGAAGCGACGCAGCAGGAAGATGCCGCGCAGCACCAGCTCGGTGACCTGCTGCGGATGGGTCTGCGCATAGGCCAGCGCCAGCGTGGAGCCCCAGCTGCCGCCGAACACCTGCCAGCGGTCGATGCCCAGATGCGTCCGCAGCCGTTCGATATCGGCCACCAGATCCCAGGTGGTGTTGTCGACCAGATCGGCATGCGGCGTGGACCGGCCGGAACCGCGCTGATCGAACAGCACGATGCGGTACTTGGCCGGGTCGTGGAAACGCCGCATCTTGGCGTTGCACCCACCGCCAGGGCCGCCATGCAACATCACCACTGGCTTGCCTTGCGGGTTGCCGCACTGTTCGAAATACAGCGTGTGGCGGTCGTCGACCTTCAGGCTGCCCTGCTCGTAGGGGGCGATGTCGGGATAGAGCGTGCGCATGCGTCGGTCCTGGGCGAAAACCCGCATTGTATCGGCCGGCGGCGGGAGGCACTGCCTGCGGCGGACCGTGCCGGGTAACGGCAGATGTCGTGCTCCATCACCGGGGCGTTGCGCCGAGATGGCTGGCAGCACCATTTGCCGCGCAACACGTGACCGGTACCGCCACCTATCGACCTGGCCGGACAGTGGGCCATGGCGCGCCACCAGCGTGCGTGCTCAAACGGCCAGCGTGGTGGAGCCGCGCATCTGCAGTCTGCGCATCCTGCCGCTTTGCACACCCATGCGCTGTCGAAAGGCCCGCGCTCGGCGTTCCGGCACTCACGCCAGCGGAACCTCTGGCACTGAAGCTGGCCGGTGCTACCGTCAGCCCATGGCAGCGGTTTCCCAGCAACCCAGGCTCACCCGGTCGCGCTGCTCAAGGTCCTGGTGCGTGGCGACCTGCGCAAACCCACGCGCGCGCAGCAGCTCGGCCACCGCCTCGCCCTGATCCCAGCCATGTTCGAGCAGCAGCCACCCGCCGTTGCACAGATGCGCCGGTGCATCGGCCACGATCCGGCGGATGTCCTCCAGCCCGTCGCTACCGGAGGCCAGTGCGCTGGCCGGCTCGTGGCGCAGATCGCCCTGCGCCAGGTGCGGGTCGCCGGCGGCGATATACGGCGGGTTGCTGGCGATCAGGTCGAAGCGCTCGCCTGCCAGCGGAACGAACCAACTGCCGTGGCGGAACTGCACGTTCGCCAGGCGATGACGATCGGCGTTGCGCCGCGCGATGGCGAGCGCGGCCGCACTGGCATCGGTGGCGATCAGCTGCGCCTGCGGGCGTTCGCTGGCGATGGCCAGGGCGATCGCGCCACTGCCGGTCCCCAGATCGGCCACCCGGCGGCCAGCGGCATGGTCCAGCCGCTCCAGCGCCCGTTCGACCAGAACTTCAGTGTCGGGGCGCGGGATCAGCGTCGCCGGCGAGACTTCCAGCTCCAGCGTCCAGAAACCGCGCGAGCCGATCAGATAGGCCACCGGCTCGCCGGCCTCACGGCGCTGCACCAGGGCCTCGAAGGCCTGCGCCACCGATAGAGGCACCACATCGCGCCCGTGCATGAACAACCAGGCGCGATCACGCCCCAGCGCATGCAGCAGCAGCGCTTCGGCATCGCAGCGCTCAATCCGCTCGGCAGCCCGTCGTAGCTGCTGATCGGCGGGAATAGCAGCGAGTTCGTCGGACATACGGGCTGTTCATTGATGCGCAATATCGGCTGACCATTATCGACCATGGCGTACGCCGGGGTTGTGCCGGATGCCGCCTGAAGATTCGATAGCCTAAGCCTATTTATGCAATTCCATCAATCGATTTGAGGAATCTATCGGTCCTGCCTACCATGGCGACTGTTCCATCCCCAGCCCCTTTTCATCGCACGAGGAAACGCAATGTCTCTCATCAACACTCAGGTCCAGCCGTTCAAGGCGAATGCGTACCACAATGGCAACTTCATCGAAGTCACCGAAGCCAGCCTGAAGGGCAAGTGGTCGGTGCTGATCTTCATGCCGGCCGCATTCACGTTCAACTGCCCGACCGAAGTGGAAGACGCCGCCGACAACTATGCTGCCTTCCAGAAGGCCGGCGCCGAGGTGTACATCGTCACCACCGACACGCATTTCTCGCACAAGGTCTGGCACGAAACCTCCCCGGCCGTGGGCAAGGCGAAGTTCCCGCTGATCGGCGACCCGGCCCACAAGCTGACCCGCGCATTCGGCGTGCATATCGAAGAAGAAGGCCTGGCCCTGCGCGGCACCTTCATCATCAATCCGGAAGGCGTCATCAAGACCCTGGAAATCCACGACAACGCGATCGCCCGCGACGTCACCGAGACGCTGCGCAAGCTGACCGCAGCGCAGTTCGTGGCCAACAATCCTGGCCAGGTCTGCCCGGCCAAGTGGAAGGAAGGCGCCAAGACCCTGGCTCCGTCGCTGGACCTGGTCGGCAAGATCTAAGCCGGCTGTCACCTCCGATCTGTCGTCAGATCGGAGCATCTCCGGCCCAGTACGGGCCGGGGGTGAACCGGAGCCGGTGCCGGGCTGCCCGCCAGCCATCGCCAGCACGCATTCCCGACATCGCGCCGGCTGCGGTTCATCTCCTCCTCCCCGGCGACCTGCATCTGATTGCAGCGACGCCACGTCTTCCCCTTGCCCATTCCCAGGAGTTCTCCATGTTGGATGCCAATCTCAAGACCCAGCTGACCGCCTACCTGGAACGGGTGACGCGGCCGATTCAAATCAACTCCTCGATCGACGACAGTCCCGGCTCGCGCGAAATGCTCGAACTGCTGGAAGAATTGGTACTGCTGTCGGACAAGATCAGCCTGGACATCCACCGCGACGACAACCAGCGCAAGCCGTCGTTCGCGCTGACCACGCCGGGCCAGGACATTTCGCTGCGCTTTGCCGGCTTGCCGATGGGCCACGAATTCACCTCGCTGGTGCTGGCGCTGCTGCAGGTGGGTGGCCACCCGTCCAAGGCGGCTGCCGAACTGATCGAGCAGGTGCAGCACCTGGATGGCGATTACCAGTTCGAAACCTATTTCTCGCTGTCGTGCCAGAATTGCCCGGACGTCGTGCAGGCGTTGAACCTGGCGGCCGTGCTCAACCCGCGCATCAAACACGTCGCCATCGACGGTGCCTGGTTCCAGGACGAAGTGGAAACCCGTCAGATCATGTCGGTGCCCACCGTGTACTTGAACGGCGAGCTGTTCGACCAGGGCCGCATGACGCTGGAGCAGATCGTCGCCAAGCTCGACACCAACGCTGCCAAGCGCGATGCGGCGAAACTCGCAGCGAAAGACGCGTTCGATGTGCTGGTAGTCGGCGGTGGCCCGGCTGGCGCGGCAGCAGCCGTGTACGCCGCACGCAAGGGCATCCGCACCGGTGTGGCCGCCGAACGGTTCGGTGGGCAGGTGCTGGACACCATGTCGATCGAAAACTTCATTTCCGTGCCGGAAACCGAAGGCCCGAAGATGGCCGCCGCGCTCGAGCAGCACGTGCGCCAATACGAGGTGGACATCATGAATCTGCAGCGCGCCGAGCAGCTGATTCCTGCCGGTGCCGATGGCCTGATCGAAATCAAGCTGGCCAATGGCGCTTCGCTCAAGAGCAAGACCGTGATCCTGTCCACCGGTGCGCGCTGGAGGCAGATGAATGTGCCCGGCGAAGATCAGTACAAGAACAAGGGCGTGGCTTATTGCCCGCACTGCGACGGCCCGCTGTTCAAGGGCAAGCGCGTGGCGGTGATCGGCGGCGGCAATTCGGGCGTGGAAGCGGCGATCGATCTGGCCGGCATCGTGGCGCATGTCACGCTGGTGGAGTTCGACGACAAGCTGCGCGCCGATGAAGTGCTGCAACGCAAGGTGCGCAGCCTGCACAACGTGCGCATCATCACCAGCGCGCAGACCACCGAAGTGCTCGGCGACGGACAGAAGGTGACCGGCCTGGTCTACAAGGACCGTACCGGCGGCGATATCCAGCACATCGATCTGGAAGGCGTGTTCGTACAGATCGGCCTGCTGCCCAACACCGAATTCCTGCGCGGCACGGTAGCGCTGTCGCCGCGCGGCGAGATCATCGTCGACGACCGCGGCCAGACCGATGTGCCTGGCGTGTTCGCCGCTGGCGACGCCACCACGGTGCCGTACAAGCAGATCGTGATCGCAATGGGCGAAGGTTCCAAGGCGGCCCTGAGCGCATTCGATCATCTGATCCGCTCCAGCGCACCGGCCACTGCCGACACTGTGGCGCAGGCCGCATGAGCGAGCGCCTGCTTCGCGCCCGGCCAGCCCGGACGCGAAGCTCGCAGCACGCTCCCGTCGTTCCCAGTCACCGCAATGAAGGGTGCTGCATATGAATCTGCGTGACCTGAAATATCTGGTAGCCCTGGCCGACCACAAGCACTTCGGCCGCGCTGCAACGGCGTGTTTCGTGAGTCAGCCAACGCTGTCCACCCAGATCAAGAAACTCGAAGACGAGCTTGGCGTGTCATTGGTGGAGCGCGCCCCGCGCAAGGTCATGCTGACTCCGGCCGGCCGCGAAGCCGCGATGCGTGCGCGCAGCATCGTGGCCGAAGTGGAACAGATGAAGGAAGCCGCCCGCCGCAGCCAGGACCCGGAAGCGGGCACCGTGCGTCTGGGCATCTTCCCCACCCTTGCACCGTATCTGTTGCCGCATGTGGTGCCGCGCATCCGCGAGCGTTTTCCGCGCCTGGAACTGCTGCTGATCGAAGAAAAGAGCGACCAGTTGATGCACCAGTTGCGCGAAGGCCGCCTGGATGCCGCACTGCTGGCGCTGCCATTGCAGGACGACCAGTTGCATGCCGAATTCCTGTTCGAAGAACCGTTCGTGCTGGCAGTGCCGGAAGGTCATCCGCTGTCGCGCCACGACAGCATGACGCTGGACGATTTGTCCGAGCAGCGGCTGTTGCTGCTGGAAGATGGCCACTGCCTGCGCGAACAGGCGCTGGATGTCTGCCATCTGGCCGGCGCGATGGAAAAATCCGAATTCCAGGCCACCAGCCTGGAAACCCTGCGGCAGATGGTGGCCGCCAATGTCGGCGTGACCCTGCTGCCGCTGCTGGCAGTCAAACCGCCGGTGGCCCGCTCGGAAAACATCCGCCTGATCCGCTTCCGCGAAGACAAGCAGCCCAGCCGCCGGATCGCGATGGTCTGGCGACGCAGCTCGGCGATGACCGCGTTTCTGGAGCAGCTGTCGCAGCTGTTCAAGGAATTGCCCGATAGCCTGTTCGCGCTGGATCAGTCTGCGACAGGACCGAAAGCAGTCGCGGCTTAGGGAATCGGGAATCGGGAATTAAAAAAGCGCAACACGGCTGCGGCTGGTTTACGCGGGGTTGTCGGGGATTGAAGAAGCGGCGCGAGAGCGTCGCTTTTTTGTTTGTCTGATGCAGGCAGATCACATGCGTTAACACCATGTGGTCATGCCCTTGCGCCAGACATTCACCTCGCCGCTTTGCGGTTGCGTTGGTCGCTCGCGTCACTCGCCTGGACTTGCAATCCGGATCCGAGTGTTTGATTGCGTACGGCACCGATCACACAGCGGGCTCAGCAGCGATCGTCGCTGATTGTCGCACCGAAGGCCTGCAGTCTTCAGGCTCTGCATTGCGATCGATCCAGGGTGCCCTCATCTAGGCGATTCTGGCTGCCATTCCGGCATGCCGTATCCGTCAGGAGACTGCCATGACTTCGCACCACCGCAGCGGCTTGCCGCCCTCCATCCTGGTCTCCAGCCACGACCTTGCCCGGCTGGAAGCCCTGCTCGATTCCCAAGCGTTCAACAAGCATCCCGCCGCCACTGCGCTGAGCGATGAACTGGGCCGCGCACGCGTGCTGCCGCCCGACCAGATTCCTGACGATGTCGTCACCATGCACTCGCGCATCGAATGCGAAGACGAGCTGCATGGCGAACGGCATACGCTCACCCTCGTGTACCCGCATGAGGCCGATGTGCAGCACGGCCGCATCTCGGTGCTGGCGCCGGTCGGCAGCGCCCTGCTTGGCCTGTCGGTTGGCCAGAGCATCGATTGGCGCACGCCCGATGGACGCGACCTGCGCCTGCGCGTAACGGCCGTGCACGATCAACCCGCAGCGGCGGGCGACTTCCAGCGCGCGGCGCGCTAACGTAGCGCGCTGCGCCATCCCCGACCCGTTCCACGATTCGAGAGAACCCGCATGACTGCATCCCCCTCCAAGCTTGCCCAACTGCGCGACCTGTCCGTGGTGGTTGCCGATACCGGCGATTACGACGCCATCAAGCGCCTGAAGCCAGTCGACTGCACCACCAATCCCACCCTGGTCAAGAAAGCGCTGGACCTGCCGGTCTATGCCGATCTGATCGAGAGCGAACTGGCCTGGGGCCGCGAGCACGGCGGCGACGATCGCATCGCCACCGTCCACGAGGTCGCCGACCGCCTGACCATCGGCGTGGGCGTCAAGCTGGCCGAACTGGTGCCGGGCCGCGTGTCCACCGAGGTCGATGCCGACCTGGCCCACGACACCCAGGCCACCATCGCCAAGGCACGCAAGTTCATTGCGATGTACGCCGAGCGTGGCGTGTCCAAGGACAAGATCCTCATCAAGATCGCCGCGACCTGGGAAGGCATCGAAGCCGCCCGTCAGCTGCAGACCGAAGGCATCGACTGCAACCTGACGCTGATCTTCAACCGCTCCCAAGCCCTGGCCTGTGCAGAAGCCGGCGTCTTCCTGATTTCCCCGTTCGTGGGCCGCATCCTGGATTACTACGTCGCCCAGGGCCAGACCCCGGCCAGCATAGATGAAGACCCGGGCGTGGTGTTCGTGCGCACCGTCTACGAAGAGTTCAAGCGGCGCGGCTCGTCCACCGTGGTGATGGGCGCCTCGTTCCGCTCCACCGCGCAGATCGAAGCGCTGGCCGGCTGCGACCGTCTGACCATCTCACCGGACCTGCTGGAAAAGCTCGACGCCGAACACGGCGAGTTGCCACGCAAACTCTCGCCGTCCAAGGCCGACAACGCCCAGATCACCCCGATCGACAGCGACAGCTTCGCCTCGGGCCTGGCCGCCGACTCGATGGCCACCGAAAAGCTGGCCAGCGGCATCGACACCTTTGCCAAGGACTTGCAAGCACTGCGCAAGACCATTGCCGACAAGCTCGCTGGCTGATACAGCAGCGCCTTGTTTTGCGACACAACGCCTGCAGCGTCTTGGCTGCGGGCGTTGTCGTTTTCGGCTTGGCGTTGTGGATGGAATGAACAGCCGAAGCGATGTGTACGCAGCGATACCGACCACCGATGCGTGCGGCCTGACGGTTGCGGGCCGTGTTGTTTCGGGTCTGCTTCGTTAGGGATGACCAGCCAACGCCATGGATGTGCGGCATCCCTGCACCGATACCTGACGCTTGCTCACTGCGCGAGCTGTCGCGTCCAGATTCTGGCCTTGGTGCGATTTAGAGCAGAGCCACGTGGTGCAGAGACGCGGCAAGGTCCACGACGGCGACGGCGCGCGATCTCTGTGGCAGCCTCATGGAGGCTGACCGACCCGGACACCCACAGGCAACGATACAAGCAGCTGCTCCTGTATGTGTACCGCCACCGGCAATCATCGCTTCATCCGCGCCTGCGCCGCACAGACAGACGACCGCGCAGCACAGTACAGACGTGCGTGTACCGAAGCCCACCTAGGATCGATGCTGCAGCGCCCCGCTCTCCACATATCGCTTACACCCGATTCGTACGCACTGCCTAGCATCCGGATACCTCAACTGGCGTAACGGACAATGGCAAACATTGCAGTGGTGATGGTCGATGGCGTGGCCGACTGGGAAATCGGTGTGGTGCTGCCGGCGGCACGCGAATGGTTCGGCGACCAGGTGGCCGTCGCCAGCATCGATGGGCAGCCGGTGCAGTCCATCGGCGGTCTGCGCATCACGCCGGAATTCGCACTCTCGGATCTGGCGCCGCTCGAGGCTGACCTGTGGATTCTGCCCGGCAGCGAACGCTGGCAAGCCGGCGAGATTCCTGGCCTGAGCGGGCTGCTGGTGGCGCGCGTGCAGCAGCAGCGCCCGGTCGCGGCGATCTGCGGTGCCACCCTCGCCTTCGCCTATGCCGGCCTGCTCGATGAGCGTGCACATACCAGCAACGCGCTGGCGTTTCTGCAGGAACACGTGGTGCCCTATGCAGGCGCCGCGCACTACCGCCATGAAAAGGTCGTCAGCGCCGATGGCGTCATCACCGCACCTGGCACCAGCCCGGTGGGGTTCGCTCTGGCGTGCATGCGACAGCTGCATCCGGAGCGCACTGACACGCTTGCCCAGTTGCGCGGCATGTTCGCCGGCGAATTCGTGTAGTCCAACGGATTCAGCCGGTTCAGCTGCTGCGCTGCACCGGCCCGTGGTGCTGATTCGCCGAGTCGGTGCTTGCCTATCCATGCGATAACGACTCACGCGTGATGACGTCGCACCGCGCAGCCACAGCGATGTACTGAACCAATTTTCTGCATCGTTTGCCGTGGCCACTCGCTAACGCTGATCGCTACGCAACGTCACCGAACCGATTCGCCTCCTAGACACACCACGCCATCGTCAGCATGCGTGGCGAACGTCGCCCAAAAAAAGATGGCCACGTCGTCTCCGACGTAGCCATTCAAGTTGCCTGGCATGCACTCCCATGCACTGCCTGATCGTGGTAACGCTGCCGGTCACTGTTGGCCATCGGCACGCTGCCACGCATATGTGGACGACAGCGCTTCAATCCGGCCCGCCTTTCCGTCAGGCATCCAGCCCGATCGGGCAGCTCACTCCCGTGCCGCCAAGCCCGCAATAGCCATTGGGGTGCTTGGCGAGATACTGCTGGTGATCGTCTTCGGCGTAGTAGAACGTGGGCGCCGGGAAACGGATCTCCGTGGTGATTGCGCCATACCCTGATGCGCTCAGCTGTTGCTGATACGCATCGCGACTGGCAAGCGCGGCGTCGTACTGCGCCTGCGCGGTGCAGTAAATCGCCGAGCGGTATTGCGTCCCGACATCGTTACCCTGCTGCATGCCCTGGGTCGGGTCGTGACTTTCCCAGAAGGTGCGCAGCAATTGTTCGAACGACACCGCATGTTCGTCGAACACCACCAGCACCGCTTCGGTGTGGCCGGTCTGCCCGGAACACACTTCCGAGTAGGTCGCGTTCGGCGTCTGCCCGCCGGCATAACCCACTGCCGTGGTGTACACCCCTGGCACGTTCCAGAACTTGCGCTCTGCGCCCCAGAAGCAGCCAAGCCCGAATTGCACCTGGGCCAGGCCGGTGAACTCACCGCGCAACGGATGGCCGTTGATCAGGTGCGTGTTGTGCAGCGGCAGCGCTTGCTCGCGCCCGGGTAATGCCTCGCCCGGACGTGGCATGCGTTGTTTGAAGGCGCCGATTCCCAGCATGGTGCAACTCCGCAATCGTGAGGGTTGCCTGAGGGATGGCGCCGGCCGGAGTCGCTTTCAAGCCTACCTGGCCAGCGCATGTCGCCTGCGCCGCATTACTTGGTCTTGGCGACTGCCGCGCGCGTCTCCACTTCCGGCATCGCCGAGCTGTGGTGGTTGATGATCAGCCACTTGCCGTCGCGCTTTTCGTACACGAAGGTGTAGCGGGCCTGCACATTGCTCTTCTTGCCTTCCTTGTCGGTCAGCGTGAAGGTGTACACGCCGGCATCCACTGCACTGTCCTCATCGAGCACGCGCACGGTGCGGTAATTGACGACGCCTTGCGGCTTCTTGGTCAGGAACATTTCGAAGTAATTTTCGATCTGCTCGCGCGAGGCACGTACTTCGTTGGAAACGGTCGGCAGCAACACGCCGTCCGGGGCGTACAGATCGGCCACCTTGTGCGGGTTGCCGGTGGCCAGCGCCGCGTTCCAGGTATCGAACAGCGCGGCAACCTCGCGCTCCTCGCCGCCAGCCGGCAGCTTGGCCTTGTCGGTGTAATGCATCACGCCGCCAGCCAGCGCCGGGGTGGCAGCCAGAGCCAGGACCAGAGAGAAGAGAGTGCGACGCATGGGGTGTCTCCGTGTGATTGATGTGGTGCCTCATCGGGCAGGCTCAGTATCGAAATCAAGCAGCCCCAACAATTCTGCCGAGTGGCATATACTCAAATATGCTGATCGGCCTAGAGCAATTTCATGGAAACCCCCACCAATGCTGGCGATTGGCGCCTGACATTACGCCGCGAAGCCTCCGACAGCGCACGTTGGCAGGCGCTTTGGGAAGCCGCCGTGGCACTGCGTCAGGCGCAAACCCCCGAGCAGGCCTGCGATGCGGTCATTGGGCGGGTGCTGCTGTTGCTGGGCCTGGAACACGGCGCGGTGCTGGGACAGCGCGGCCCCCGCGCGCACGTGCTGGCCAGCCGCGGCCGTGCCTTACCGCCAGGGGCCAGCGCCGCTGGCGACGGCCATGAAGCGGCATGGTTGATGCCGCCACGCTCTTCGGACATCCGCGAAGCCAGGGTGCCGATCCATGCGCTGGGCACCACCCACGGCATGCTCTGCATTGCATGGAACGAGAACCGCCCGGCACCCGGCAACGATGATGTGCAGGCGCTGCAGGCGTTCGCGCTGCTGCTGCCGGCGATGGTGGCCGAACCGGCCAAACCGATTGCCACGCGGCGGCGCAAATCCGTGCACGACGATCGGCTGGGGGCACTGAGCAAGCGCGAAAAACAGGTATTGTCGCTGCTCCCGCGCGGACTCACGAATGCCAGCCTCGCAGCTGAACTGGGGATTTCTCCCGGCACAGTGAAAGTGCACGTGGAGCGAATCCTGCAGAAACTTGAGGTAAAAGATCGCACCCAGGCCGCGGTCTACGCGGTCCAATCCGGACTTGCGCTATGAATGCATTGGCGGTGCGTTGGAACGATTGGCCGATCACCCGCAAGAGCTTGGCGGTGGTCACCCTGCCATTACTGTTGCTGGCCGTCGCATTGATGGCGATCTACAGCGTGGAGCGGCAGAGCATCGCTGCCGAAAACGACGTGCGCCAGACGCTGGAAGTGCTGAGCGATCTGTACGAAGCACACGCACTGTTGGCCGAAACCGCGGCCGGCGTGCGCGGTTACCGCCTGGTGCGCCGCGATGAATTCCTCACCCCGTATCGCGATGCCGAGCCACGCCTGCAAGGCGTCGTCGATCGTCTGTCGCAACGCATCACCGACCCCAGCCAAGCGCAGCGCTTTGCGCGCATCAAGCCACTGTTTGCGGAAAAAATGCAGGGGTGGCGCCGTTTGCTGGCACCGGATCTGAGCCGCGAAGAAGAGATCCGGCAGCTCTGGGATGGCAAGTACAAGCTCGACATCCTGCGTGCGGAACTGCGCGAGCTGCGCAATTACGAAACCGCGCAATTGCAGGTCCGCACCGCCAAGGCGCAAGGACTGCGTCAGCGCAACCTCATCATCACCTTGAGCGCGGCGATGTTGGGCGGTCTGGGCGCGGTGTTTGCGGTGGCCTGGTTCGCCTCGGCATTGTCCGGGCGCCTGCGCACCCTGGCCGCCAACGCCGACCGCCTCGGCGAAGGTCTCCCGCTGGCACCGCAACCGCGTGCCGGCGATGAGCTCGGCCAGGTCGGTCAACGTCTGGCGCAGGCCAGCGAACTGCTGGCTGCACGCGCAGCCGAAGCGCAACTGGCACGACGCGAGGCGGAAACCGCCAACCGCGCAAAAACCGAATTCCTCTCGCGCAGCAGCCATGAATTGCGGACCCCGCTGAATGCGATCCTGGGCTATGCGCAAGTGCTGGAAATGGATCTGCCCGCGCCGGGTCATCGCCGGCATCTGCAGCACATTCTCGGTGCCGGCAGGCACTTGCTCGGGTTGATCACCGAACTGCTGGACATCGCACGTATCGAAGCCGATCAACTTGATCTGAGCCCGGAACCGATCTCGGTCCGCGCCGCTGTGCACGAAGCCTTGGGACTGATCGCACCGGACGCAGACAAGCATGGCATCGCGTTGCAACCGGCATCGATCGACGGGCCGTGGACGGTGCGCGCCGATGCGCAGCGGCTGCGTCAGGTGCTGCTCAATCTGTTGTCGAACGCGGTCAAGTTCAATCGGATCGGTGGGCAGGTGCAGGTGAGTGCGCACACCGAGGGCGAGCACGTGCGCATCACGGTGACCGACCAGGGCGCAGGGCTGACGCCGGCGCAGATCGAACGCCTGTTTACACCGTTCGAACGGCTAGGTGCCGAGCGCTCTGCAGTGGAAGGCACCGGCCTGGGGTTGGCACTGAGCAAGCGTTTGATCGAAGCCATGGGGGGGCAGATCGGAGTGGACAGCAGCCGCGAGGGTGCGCGCTTCTGGATCTCGCTACCGCAAGGCGAACCGCAGCTGAGTGAACCGGCGCGCACCCTGCTCCCGCCCAGCATCAGTGGCAGCGGCATCTGCCGTGTATTGAGCATCGAAGACAATCCCTCCAACCAGGCCCTGATCCGCACGCTCACCGAGCGCCGCCCGCAGTGGCAACTGCTCGAAGCGGCAAGCCTGGCGCAGGCGCGTGAGCTGCTGCAACACGGCGCGCCGGATCTGATCTTGCTGGATCTGCACCTGAGCGATGGCAACGGCGAAGAGCTGTTGCGCGAATTGCAGGCACAGCCGGCGATGGCGGCCATTCCGGTGGTGGTGATCAGTGCCGATGCCACGACTGCCACGCTGGCGCGTGTGGGCGACCAGGGCGTGCGCGCCTACCTGACCAAGCCGCTCGATGTGGCGGAATTCTTCACCGTGATCGACAGGTTGCTGGCATGACGCGCGACGAAATCCTCGGTTCCCGCATCCTCATCGTCGACGACGAGCCGGCCAACGTGCGGCTGCTCGAAGACTTGCTGCAACGCGAAGGCTTCCAGCAAGTGATCGCCACCACCGATCCGCTGCGTGTGATGGGGCTGGTGTCGGCGTTCGCGCCGGACCTGATCCTGCTGGATCTGAAAATGCCCGAGCTGGACGGCTACGCATTGCTGGAGCAGCTGGCGCGGCTGTCCGACCCTGGCCAGTTCCTGCCCGTGATCGTGCTCACCGCCGACCCCAGCCGCAGCGCGCGCCATCGCGCCCTGGGCCTGGGCGCCAAGGACTTCTTGACCAAGCCGTTGGACACCTTCGAGGTCGCCTTGCGGGTCTGGAACGTGGCCGAAACGACCGTGCTGTTCAAGCGCCTGCGCGCATTGGCGGCGCCGGATGCAGCGCCGCCTGGGTGGCGTCAGCAGAGCTGAGGCGGCTGCAACTCGAAACGTCTGGTGGTTTTGAACTGGTTCGGCAGGTCGCTGAGGTCAGTGGTCGAGCGGATGCTCTGTTGCGTCGCTCTAGGGCACTTGCCCCCCGCCATCGCGGAACACGCTGCACTTGTGTCCCTGTGAGCTTACGCGACGGTGAGCGAGCAAGGACCAGTTGAGATGGTCGTTGCGCAGGGTTCCAAGGAGCAACCAACATGCAGGCGACGCGGTGCTGTGCTCTTCACCAAACCACCAGCACGCCCTCTGGCGCGGTGTCCGCACCGCTTGCGGGACCGTTGGCGGCAGGGACGCGGCCATCGCGCATCCATGGACGGATTCAAAGCGTGTCCTGCGCGCGGTGCGGGCAGCGCACATTCGGTCAACTGGGCTTTCGATCTTTTAGAGCGGCTCGCAAATGACGGCGCAGCAACGCAACATCTCACACCACCCGCGTCACCTGCCCGCACAGGCCGATCTCCGCCAGCACCGCCTGTGCCTGGCTCAAATGCATGTCGGCCACGCAGACCTGCAACACGCCGAAGGCAGGTAGCTCGCCGGCGCCGCCCAGTAGCGATTCGCCGAACACGAAGGCGGTGATGCCGGCATCTTCCAGCGCGTGCTTGGCCAGATGCGCATCGATGACGTGACTGGCGCGGTAGGCAATCTGCATCTCAGCCACGCTCCGCACGTTCGCGCTCTGCGCCGTTGCGCCAGTCGCGTAGCGCCGGCAACGCATCCAGCGCGGCCAGATAATCGCCGGCGGCTTCGAACAGCGGTACGCCGTAGCTGGAAAAGCGCAGCGCCACCGGTGCAAACATCGCATCGACAATGCCGAACCCGCCACACAGGAACTGCCCGGCATGGCCGTGTTCTGCACGCAGGCTGGCCCACAGCGCCTGGATGCGCGTGATGTCGCGATCAGCGGCCGCATCCCACTGTGCCGGGCCGGGCGGGCGAGCCAGATTCATCGGCAGCTGGCTGCGCAAGGCCGCAAAGCCGGAGTGCATTTCCGCCGCGGCAGCGCGCGCCTGCGCGCGTACGGCCACGTCGGCTGGCCAGCCGCGGCCGTCCAGCCAGCGCTCGTTGATGTATTCGCAGATCGCCAACGAATCCCATACGTGCAGGGTGTCGTCCCACAGCACCGGCACCTGACGGGTCGGCGAATACCCGGCGATGCGCGCCCGGAATTCGGGCGTAGCGAGCGGCAGCGCGACTTCCTCGAACGGCACCTGGAAGTGCCGCAACAACAGCCATGGCCGCAACGACCAGGAGGACAGGGTCTTGTCGCCGATCACCAGGCGGGGCAGTGGCATGGACGGGGCGCTCCAACGGGTCGGCGCAGCGTACGCGGCGCGGCCGATGGCCGCCAGCCATGTCCGGCCGCACGGCGTGCCTTGCCCTGCAGCGCACATCGCAAGGCAGCGCTTGCAAGCCAGCCGGCGCGGACGACGCCGGACGTGACGTGAGAGAGGCCACGCACCGCTTGCCGCGGAGTGGTCGCGGCCACCGCACCCGATCGCCAGCTCCGTCGGCTGCGTTGGGTGGCGGTTGGCTGCATCGTGCCAAGGCCGGCCGTAACAGCGCCGACCATGGCCAGCCTGAGCTGCAGGCGGCTATCCGGCACGGCGGCCACACCAAAACCACCGGCCAAACGCCGCCACGCAGCGCCGCCGCCTACCCCTAACCGGTGCCACCGCCTAAACTTGCGGTTTACCTATTGCCGATGCCCCGCATGTCCGAGATTCCAGCCACCGACGCCACCGCCCCGGCGGAGAGGAAAGACTTCATCCGCCAGATCGTTCGCGAGGACCTGGCCAGCGGCAAGCACACGGTCATCCGCACCCGCTTCCCGCCCGAGCCCAACGGCTACCTGCACATCGGCCATGCCAAGGCGATCTGCCTGGACTTCGGCCTGGCCGCCGAATTCGGCGGGCTGTGCAACCTGCGCCTGGACGACACCAACCCGGCCAAGGAAGACCCCGAGTTTGCGGCCGCCATCCAGGACGACGTGCGCTGGCTGGGCTACGACTGGGCGCAGTTGCGCCACGCCTCGGACTACTTCGAGGTGTATTACCTGGCCGCGCAGAAGCTGATCCGCGATGGCCACGCCTTCGTCTGCGACCTCTCCGCAGAACAGGTCCGCGAATACCGCGGCACGCTGACCGAGCCCGGCCGCAATTCGCCGTTCCGCGAGCGCAGCGTCGAGGAAAACCTGGACCTGTTCGGCCGCATGCGCGCGGGCGAATTCCCCGATGGCGCACGCACCCTGCGCGCGAAGATCGACATGGCCAACGGCAACATCAACCTGCGCGACCCGGCGCTGTACCGCATCAAGCATGTGGAGCACCAGAACACCGGCAACACCTGGCCGATCTACCCGATGTACGACTTTGCGCATTCGCTGGGCGATGCGGTGGAAGGCATCACCCACTCGCTGTGCACGCTGGAATTCGAAGACCATCGCCCGCTGTACGACTGGTGCGTGGACAAGGTGGACCTGGCCGGCCACCCGGACTTGCTGCAGCCGCTGCTGGACAAGGGCCTGCCGCGCGAAGCGGCCAAACCGCGTCAGATCGAGTTTTCGCGCCTCAACATCAACTACACCGTGATGAGCAAGCGCAAGCTCACCGCGCTGGTGGAAGAACAGCTGGTGGATGGCTGGGACGACCCGCGCATGTACACGCTGCAGGGCCTGCGTCGTCGCGGCTATACGCCGGCGGCGATGCGCCTGTTCGTGGACCGCGTGGGCATCAGCAAGCAGAACTCGCTGATCGATTTCTCGGTACTGGAAGGCTGCCTGCGCGAAGATCTGGATGCCGCCGCAGCACGCCGCATGGCGGTGATCGACCCGCTCAAGCTGGTGTTGACCAACCTGCCCGAGGGCCACACCGAGACGCTGCAGTTTTCCAATCATCCCAAGGACGAGAGCTTCGGCACGCGCGAGGTGCCGTTTGCGCGCGAACTGTGGATCGAACGCGAGGATTTCGCTGAAGTTCCGCCCAAGGGCTGGAAGCGTCTGGTGCCGGGCGGCGAAATCCGTCTGCGCGGCGCAGGCATTGCACGCGTGGATGAGGTGATCAAGAACGAAGCGGGCGAGATCGTCGAACTGCGCGGCTGGCTGGATCCGGAATCGCGCCCAGGCATGGAGGGCGCCAACCGCAAGGTCAAGGGCACCATCCATTGGGTCAGCGCCGCGCATGCGGTGGAAGCGGAAATCCGCCTTTACGACCGTCTGTTCTCGGTGGAAAAGCCCGACGACGAATCCGAAGGCAAGACCTACCGCGACTATCTCAACCCCGAGTCCAAGCGCAACGTGCGCGGCTACGTGGAGCCGAGCGCAGCGCTGGCAGCGCCGGAGCAGGCGTTCCAGTTCGAGCGCACCGGCTACTTCGTCGCCGACCGCCGCGACCACAGCGCAGCCACGCCGGTGTTCAACCGTAGCGTGACCTTGCGCGATACCTGGGCCAAGTAACAACAAAGAAAGACAGCGGCGCCCTTGCAAGGAGGGCGTCGCGGCTACCGCGACCGGGCGGCACGGCTGCGGACGCAGCATCTTCGTCTTATCACACGCTCTTCCCGGCCTCAGCGCCGACGCTGGACAACGATTCGCCACGCATTGGATCTCTCCAGGCCATCTGGCATCGCTCGATCGATCGACGCAATCGCACCTGTAGCGCTCGGCCCGCGGCGCACGGCAGCACATCGATACGACTTGGCGACGTTCAACGTTCTGCAGCGCTCGCCTTGATCAACCACCTGCCGCACGGCACGCTGCGATGCATGCTCAGAGGAACAGCATGATGCGTGATCGCTGGATGGTGGGTGTTGCCTGTGGAATCGGTGCGGGCGCGCTATGGGGACTGGTGTTTCTGGCACCGCAGTTGCTGGCCGCATTTACGCCGCTGCAATTGACGGTGGCGCGCTATCTGGCGTATGGCGCGGTGGCGGCAGTGGTGCTGGCGCCACGCGCGCGGCAGACCGCTGCGCGGCTGGGTCGCGCTGAATGGTGGGCGCTGGTGCGCCTGAGCCTGATGGGCAATCTGATGTATTACGTGCTGCTCGGCAGCGCCGTGCAGTGGGCGGGCAGCGCGGCAACTGCGCTGATCATCGGGCTATTGCCGGTGGTGATCACGGTGATCGGTACGCGTGCCGCGGGTGCGTTGCAATTGCGACATCTGGCTGCTCCTTGCGTGCTGTGCGTGATCGGCGTGGCATTGGTGGCGCTGGACACCGTGCAGGACGGCCCCGGCCAGCAGGCGAACGACCGCCTCACCCGCATCGCCGGCTTGCTGTGCGCGTTTGGTGCGCTGATGTCGTGGTCGGCGTATTCGATCGCCAATGCGCGCTGGTTGCGGCGGCGCCCGGATCTGTCCGGCGACGACTGGTCGCTGCTCACCGGCCTGGTCACCGGCGCATTGGCGTTGTTGCTGGCGCCCGCGGCCCTGATCGGCAGCGCAGCGCATGCGCCGCTCGAATGGGCCAGTTTCTGGGGGGTGTCGCTGTTGCTGGGCATCCTGGCCTCGGTGATTGGCAACGCGCTGTGGAATCGCGCCAGCCGCGTGCTGCCGCTGACCCTGGTCGGGCAGATGATCGTATTCGAGACGGTGTTTGCGTTGCTGTACGGCTTTGTCTGGGAGATGCGCCTGCCCACGCCGTTGGAGCTGGCGGCGATCACCTGCTTGCTGGTCGGCGTGTTGTGGTGCGCGGCATTGCATGCGCCAGCGCGTGATGCCGGCCACTGACGCGCATGCGCGACCACGCTGCAAGACTGCGTCCCGCAGGACACGGCCACACCCCTTCCCGCTGCCATTCGTCACCTGCACCGAGCAGGCAGGTCTAGGATTCCGGCAGCCTTGATCGCTGATGGCCAGGCGCTGCGTGCTGATCAGGCGCCACGCGAGCACTGCGCCGTCGCCCGCATACGAGAGCGTATCTGTAAGCCGCCTGCGGCTTGTCGGCACAGAGCCTGCCTGCCGTTCCCACCCTGCACGCGGCGTGGGCTTACCATGGCCTCTCATATGGCCTGATCGGAGCAGCCGCATGTCCCGCCTTCTGTCCTGGTGTCTAAGCAGCCTGTTATTGCTGTCCTGTCTTGCCGCGATTGGATGTGTGGCAACGCCGCCGACCGATGCGGCCACGCCGCCA
Organism: Xanthomonas bromi; assembly: GCF_900092025.1. Classification (GTDB taxonomy): domain Bacteria; phylum Pseudomonadota; class Gammaproteobacteria; order Xanthomonadales; family Xanthomonadaceae; genus Xanthomonas; species Xanthomonas bromi. Next base: position 139,511 of record NZ_FLTX01000003.1, on the reverse strand, counting down.
GCGGCCAGCATCCCGGCGCCAGCCAAACCGGTCACGGTCACCACCACCTGCCGCACCGATGCCGATTGCACGGTGAAGAACGTCGGCAACTGTTGCGGTGCGTTTCCGGCCTGCGTCAACGTCAACAGCGCCACCGACCCCAACGGCGTGCTGGCGCAGTGCCAGGCCAGCGGCATGATGAGCGTGTGCGGCTTCCGCGAGATCAGTGCCTGCCAATGCGTGGCCGGGCAATGCGCCGCAAAGGACGCGCAGGCCGATACACTGCGCCCCGCCACTCCCCCAACAGAAACGGTCCACTGATGCTTTACACGCAAGTCCATCTCACGCTGCCCGACTGGATCCACGCGCATGTCGACGACAGCCGCGCCTATCCCAGCGATGACGACAAGGTGGCGCTGGCGATCGAGCTGTCGCGGATGAATGTGCGCGAACGCAGCGGCGGCCCCTTCGGTGCGGTCGTGTTCGGCCCGGACCACCGCATCATCGCCGCTGCAGTGAACCGCGTTGTGCCGCAAACCACCTCGCTGGCGCATGCTGAAAACATGGCCTACATGCTCGCGCAGCAACGGCTGCAGACACCACGCCTGAACGATGTGCTGTCGCCGGTGACGCTGGCCGCCTCCGCGCAGCCGTGCTGCCAGTGCTATGGCGCCACTGTATGGGCCGGCATCGACCGTCTGCTGATCGGCGCGCGCGCCGAGGACGTGATGGCGCTGACGCAATTCGACGAAGGCCCGTTGCCGGCTGACTGGGTGGGCGAATTGAGCCGCCGCGGCATCGAGGTGGTGCGCGACGTGCTGCGCGACCAGGCCTGCGCGGTGCTGCGCAACTACGGCGAGGGCGGCGGTGATCACTATTGATTGCAGGTGCGCTGCTGGCACATTGCGGGCACAGCGATGAGCGGCCTGCTGTGTTACTGCCGCCAGGGCTTCGAACCTGAGCTTGCCGCAGAACTGAGTGCGCGCGCTGCATTCGTCGGGATTGCCGGTTATGCGCGCACCCAGCGCAACGACGGCTATGTGCTGTTCGTCTGCGACGAAGCCGCACAACTTGCTGTAAGGCTGCAATGGCGCGAGTTGATCTTCGCGCGGCAGAAGCTGGTCGTGATTGCCGAGTTGAAAGGCATCGACCCCAAGGACCGCATCACCCCCATCCTGGCCGCGCTGGACGGACAGCCACGCTTCGGCGATCTGTGGGTAGAACATCCGGATTCGGACGCGGGCAAGCCGTTGGCTGGACTGGCGCGCAGCTTCGGCAATGCGCTGCGCCCGGCCCTGCGCAAGGCCGGCCTGCTCAGCGACAAGCCGCAGGCACGCCAACCGCGCCTGCACATCTGTTTTCTCGATGGCGACCACGCCTTGCTGGCCATTGCCGACAGCGCCGACAGCGCACCGTGGCCATTGGGCATTCCACGCCTGAAGCTGCTACCGGAAGCGCCGTCGCGCTCTGCTCTCAAGCTCGACGAAGCCTTGCTGACGCTGCTCACGCCCGAAGAACGCGACGCACTGGTCAAACCCGGCATGCGCGCGGCCGATCTGGGCGCTGCGCCCGGCGGCTGGACCTGGGTGCTGACGCGGCAACACCTGCACGTCACCAGCGTCGACAACGGCCCGCTGCGCGAGCATGTGCTGGAGACCGGGCTGGTGGAGCATCTGCGTGCCGACGGCTTCCACTGGAAGCCGGCGCAACCGCTGGACTGGATGGTCTGCGACATGGTCGAGCAACCGCGCCGCGTGGCCGAACGCATGGCCACCTGGGTGCGCGAAGGCTGGTGCCGCCACACCATCTTCAACCTCAAGCTGCCGATGAAAAAGCGCTGGGACGAGACCCGCCTGTGCCTGGATCTGTTCGAACAGCAGGCAGAGAAACCACTGATCGTGCGCGCCAAGCAGCTGTATCACGATCGCGAGGAGATCACGGTGCTGGCGATGCGGGAGTGAGTACTGGTATTCGGGAATCGGGATTGGGCATTCGTAAAAGCGCGTAGCTGGGCAGAGTTGCTGCGGGTGCTGATGGGATCAGGAGTGCTTCGATCGAAAGCCGCTGCAATCCGCCTTGCATTTTTCAGCTGCTTACGAATGCGCCTCACGATGGCATTCCATCCGCGCACTTGGCAGTCGTGGTGCAGCACAATCGCCTGGCAACGCTTGCCAAATGTCATACAGCGCGTCCGCACGACAGCTTTGCGGAAGCCGAGCAAGCCTGCTTGCTCAGCTCACTGAGTCCCCACCCCGCTAATCAACAGAGCGGGCCACCCTCACAGCACGATGCGCTTACTGCCCTCGCGCGCAGAGCGGTAGATCGCATCGACGATGCGGATGTCGCGCAGGCCTTCTTCGCCCGGCGCACGCAACGGTGTGCCATTCATGATCGCCAAGGCGTCTTCGTCCATCTGCAAGGCCTGCTGATGCGGCACCTTGGCGTCGAACACGCGCCCGTCGCTGGCCTTGCCGGTCACGCCTTGATAGCTCTGGAACGGCGACAGCTCGTACCAGCCGCGCTCGCATTCGGCACGCAGCACATTCATGTCGGCACCGAAGCTGGTCTTGCAGGCCGCACGCACGGAATTGGGAAATTCCAGCGTGAACTCCATATGTTCGTCGACTTCATCGAACAACTCGGGACGCTCGGTCCAGCGCTTGGCGGTGACTGCCAGCGGCTCGGCCCCCGTGGTGTAACGCGCGGCATTGAGCGGGTACACGCCCATGTCGTACATCGCGCCACCACCGAACTGGGAACGCAACCGCCACGGACGGTCCGCCTTGGTCGTATCGCGATAGCCGTTGTAACCGGCCTCGGCACGCACGCGTTGCATCGCACCGAACGGTTTCTCGCTGGCCATCGCAATCACGCGCCGCGTATTGGGCTCGTGCTGCATGCGGTAGCCAATGGTCAGCGCCACCTTGTTGCGCTTGCAGGCCGCAATCATCGCCTCGCATTCGCCGGCATGCATCGCCATCGGCTTTTCGCACCATACATGCTTGCCTGCAGCAGCGGCACGCAAGGTCAGCGGCGCATGCAGAGACGTGGGCGTGACGATATACACCACGTCGATCTCGTCGTTGTCGGCGATGCGATCGAAATTCTCGTAGTTATAGACATTACGGTCGGCGATGCCGTACTTGGCCTGCCACTGCGGAATCTTCGACGGCGTGCCGGTGACGATACCGGCCAGCTTGCAATGCTTGGTCAACGCCAGGCCCGGTGCGAGCTGCTCGCTGGCATAACTGCCCAGCCCGACCAACGCCACATTCAGCGGTTTTCCAGGCTTTTTCTTCGGCACTGCCCACGTCGGTGCAGCGAGCAGGAGACCTGCACCGCCGAAGGCGGCAAGCAAGCGGCGACGTGTGATCGATTCCACGGACATGCGAACCTCCTTCGCGAGTGGGGGGCGTACTGCTCGCGCACCTTACTTGATCGCCTGTGATCACCGCCACGGCCGCGCTGCAGGTTCTGGCACGCTGCTGGCGATCACATCCGGACCATCGTGCATGCCTGCTGTTATCCGACGTCGTTTTCTGCCGCTGGCGCTGCTGTTGTCCAGCTCGCTCGCCACCGCCGCCGGCAAACCCTTCGTTGCGCGCGATCTGATCGGCGATGGCGCATTCACCCACAATGCCGAAGGCCCGGCCGCCGGTCCGGATGGCGCGCTCTACGCAGTCAATCTGGGCAAGGACGGCACCATCGCACGCATTGCGCTGAACGCAGACGGCAGCGCAGATGCGGAGGTGTTCGTCACCTTGCCCAGCGGCAGTACCGGCAATGGCATCCGCTTTCGCGACGGCAGCATGTATGTCGCCGATTACACCGGCCACAAGATTCTGCAGCTGAACATGCAAACGCGCGCGGTGAGTACGTTCGCGGCGTTGCCCGATGCCGATGGCCCAAACGATCTGGCGCTGGCGCCCGATGGCAGCTTCTACGCCAGCGACCCGAATTGGAAGGACAACCGCGGGCGCTTGTGGCAGATCAGCCGCGACGGCGTGGTGCGATTGCTGGAAGCAGGCATGACCACACCGAATGGCCTGGATGTCAGCCCCGACGGCAAGCAGCTGTATGTCAACGAAAGCATGTCGCGCAAGGTGTGGGTCTACGACCGTACCGACGATGGCAACCTGCGCAACAAACGGCTGCTGATCCGCTTTCCCGACTTCGGCATGGACGGCATGCGCTGCGATGCCGACGGCAATCTATACATCGCCCGCTACGATGCCGGGCAGATTGCAGTGGTCTTGCCGCAGGGCAAACTGCTGCGCACGGTTGCGCTGAAAGGTCGCAAGGCCAGCAACGTGGCATTTGGCGGTGCCGATGGGCGACAGGTGTTTGTCACACTGCAGGACCGCGGCGCAGTTGAAACGTTCAGGCCCGATCGCCGCGGGCGCGAAACCGGTGACTGAAACTGGTGGATGCGTCGCATTGGTTCTCAGGCCGCGCAACAGCATCCTGGCATCCTGCAGATCACCTGTAGAGGACTCCCCATGCAACCGATCGAATTGAAAGACGCGGCCGCCTTTGGCAACGAATTTCTGCGGCTAACCCTGTTGCAGGGGTTTCAGTCGTTGACCAAGCGCGACCTGGAATTATTGATCTTCGTGCTGCTCGAACGCGACGGCGCCATCTCGCGCAACAGCTCCAATGCAGCGGTCGCATTGCAGTTGCGGGTGACCTCGGCCAAGGTCAAGGCACTGCGGCGCGATGGCTATGCGCGTTGGCGTGCGCTGGTGCCCGAAGAAGGCGACGCCGCGATGCAGCGCATCGTCGCCAACGTGCTCACCGAAGAAAATCTGCGCTCCGGCGCAAAGCACGTCAGCGAACGCAGCCGCAAGGAAGGATTCCTGGCGGTGCGAATCGAACATCCCGACGATGCCCAGCAGTTCGAACAAGCCATTCTCGATGTCGGTGCGCTGCCGGTATACGAACGCAACCGCGAAGTGGTCGCGGTGCGTTTCGACACGCTGCTGAAAATCGCCGAACGCTGGGGCTATCTGCAACCGGATCCGCAAGCCACCGTGCGCGAATTGCAAAAGCTCACGCCCACCGCAGAAGAGGTCTCGGATCTGCTTAAAAAAGACATTGCGCAGGTGCGCTGGGACGACGTACGCCGCGCGCTCAACAGCCTGGGTGCCAAGGCAGTGGCAAGCACTGCGGAGGGCGGCCTGAAGGGCCTGCTGAAGATCGTGTTTCCCTTCATCCCCGGCTGAGTCGCCTCCTACGGCGAGCACTGCGCGATGCGATTTGTAGTGCCCGCTTCACGGCAACGCCGCAGCGTCGAGACCACGCGTGTTTGCCCGAGAACCCGCTCGAACGACGCCTCAGCCGTCGCCAACCGCCGCGCCACCGTCGCGCGCGCCGCAAACGGATCGCCAAGCTCTATGCTTGTCGGCTGTTCCACATCAGAGGGGGATCTGATGACCATGCGTCACACTGCCAAGTTCGTTTCCACACTCACACTGTCGTTGTTCATCTGCACTGCCGCGCATGCACAACAGGCCTCCACACCGGCCAGCAGCATGCCGCTGATCGACGTCCCCAGCGCCATCCGCACCCAGCCGCTCTCCAGCGGCGAGGTTACCCACCAAACCGAGCTGGAGCGCCCGCGCGACGAATCCAGCGTGATCGTGCGTTCGATCCAGCCCAGCAGCGTGGTCGGCAGCTACCGTATCGATTTTCAGGCCATGGACACCGATGGCGACGGCCGCATCAGCCGTGCCGAAGCGCAATCCAACCCTGCCCTGGCCGACGAATTCGACGCGCTCGACACTCATCACAGCGGCAATCTGACCCGCGAACAGCTTGCCGGCTGGCTGATTCGCTAATCCGCGCTCCCGCAGGCGCGGCCGCACTACGCAGCCGCGCACCGTGTTGCGCGTCACCCCATTGCCCCCTCTTGCAGGGCCCGCTTCGGTCGGCTAGATTGTATTTTACGGATACAATTTGGACCGACCGATGACCGCTCGCCTTTCACTTGCCGCCGATCTTGGCTACCAGCTGCAATTGGCCGCCCTGGCCTCCAGCCACGCCGCGCGCCAGGAACTGGCCGAGCTGCAGCTCACTCCAGCGCGTGTGACCGCGTTGATCCACATTCGCGATCAACCCGGCTGCGACCAGACCGAACTGGGTAACCGCCTGTTGGTCAATCGCGCGGCCGGTATGAAGATCGCCAATGCGCTGGCCGAACAAGGGCTGATCGAACGTCTCGCCGGCCGCGACCGGCGCAGCAAGGGCTTGTATCTGACTGACCTGGGCGAACGCACGCTGCTGTGGGCAAAAGGCTGTCTGGCGCGCGCGGGCGAACGGACCTGTACCGGCCTGCAGGCCAGCGAGCAACAGACCCTGCTGCGCCTGCTCTGCAAATTGAACGCCAGCGCTGCACTGGAACGCGCTGCCGCGCCAGACACCGCGCTGGCCGAAGCACTCTGAGCCCATCAACACACCAGCACTCTCACGACTTAAAGGAGACGCCGCTTGAACGAGCATGACGTGGTATCGGTTCGCATCGAAAACCGCATTGCCTGGGTGAAGTTCGCACGCCCCGACAAGCGCAACGCGATGAGCCCGGCGCTCAACCGCCGCATGATGGATGTGCTGGACGAGCTGGAGTTCGACGACAACGTCGGCGTGCTGGTGCTCGGCGGCGAAGGCACCGCGTGGTCGGCCGGCATGGACCTGAAGGAATATTTTCGCGAAACCGAAGCGCAGGGCCTGCGCGGCGTACGTCGCTCGCAGCGCGAATCGTATGGCTGGTTCCGTCGCCTGCGCTGGTACCAGAAACCGACCATCGCCATGGTCAACGGCTGGTGCTTCGGTGGCGGCTTCGGCCCCCTGTTCGCTTGCGACCTGGCGATTGCTGCCGACGAGGCGCAGTTCGGCCTGTCGGAAATCAACTGGGGCATCCTGCCCGGCGGTGGCGTCACCAAGGTCGCGGTGGAACTGCTCTCGATGCGCGATGCGATGTGGATGACCCTGACCGGCGAGATGGTGGACGGCAAGAAAGCTGCCGAATGGCGCCTGGTCAACGAAAGCGTGCCGCTGGAACGCCTCGAAGCGCGCACCCGCGAAGTGGCCGAACTGCTGCTGCGCAAGAACCCGGTCGCGCTCAAGTACGCCAAGGATGCGGTGCGCCGCGTCGGCACCCTGACCTACGACGAAGCCGAAGATTACCTGGTGCGCATGCAGGAAGCGGCCAACTCGTTCGATAACAACGCCCGCAAGGAGGGCATCCGTCAGTTCATCGACGAGAAGAGCTACAAGCCCGGCCTGGGCGAGTACGACCTCAGCAAACACAAAGCATAAGCACGTCCTACGGCGTGCGAAGCGGTGCGCGTCGTGCGCGCATCGCTGGCGCTGCCAGTGGTTTTCTGCACCGAGGAGGGAGTATGGAAGCCTTATCCGAAACGCTGCGCGGCATTGCCGCGCGAGGTCCCCTGGGCTTGTTCATCGATGGACAATGGCGGGCAAGCACGGGCGATCGCCATGTCGATGTGATCGCGCCGCATACAGAAGAAGTGCTGCTGCGCTACACCGAACCCTCGCATGCCGATACCGAAGCCGCCATCGCCGCTGCGCGTCGCGCGTTCGACAGCGGCCCCTGGCCGCAGCTCTCCCCGCAAGAACGCAGCGTGGTGCTCAAGCGGGTTGCCGAACACTTGCGCGCACGCATGCCGGAACTGGCCGAAGCATGGACGGGCCAGGTGGGTGCCACGATCGGCTTCAGCAAGCGTGCGTCGCAGCAGGCACCGGATTTATTCGATTACTACGGCGATCTGATTACCACCCATGCATTCGTCGAACCGCGGGTGCGTCCCAACGGCGGCCGCGTGCATGTGGTGCAGGACCCGGTCGGGGTGGTCGCCGCAATCACGCCCTGGAACGCGCCGCTGGTGTTGCTGTGCTACAAGGTCGCCGCCGCACTGGCTGCCGGCTGCACGGTGGTGGCCAAACCCTCGCCGGAAACGCCGATCGATGCCTACATCCTGGCCGAATGCATCAGCGCTGCCGGCGTCCCCGACGGGGTGTTCAACCTGCTCCCCGCCGGCCGCGAGGTCGGCGAGCAGTTGATCCGCCACCCGCACGTGGACAAGGTCACGTTCACCGGCTCCACCCAAGCCGGGCGCTTGATCGGCATCGCCTGCGCCGAGCGTCTGGCGCGGGTTGGCCTGGAGCTGGGCGGCAAATCGGCGGCGATCGTGCTGGAAGATGCCGACATCGCCAAGGTGCTCCCCACCTTGGTGCCCTACTCCATGCCGATCGCCGGACAGGTGTGCTTTTCGTTGACGCGCGTCCTGGTGCCCGCGCAACGCCGCGAGGAAATCCTGCAGGCGTATTGCGCGGCATTGAGCTCAGTGAAGCTAGGCGACCCATTTGCCGCCGACACCGGGATGGGGCCGTTGGCGCTGGGACGCCAACTCGAACGCGTGCAGTCCTACATCGCGCAGGGCAGTGCCGAGGGTGCGCGCTTGGTCATGGGAGGCGGCCGCCCGGCGCACCTGCCACGCGGTTTCTTCGTCGAACCGACTGTGTTTCCGAAGTCACGCCGGACATGACGATCGCGCGCGAGGAAATCTTCGGCCCGGTGGTGAGCTTCATCGACTACCACGACGAAGCCGATCTCATCGCCAAGGCCAATGCCAGCGACTACGGCTTGCACGGCACCATCTATAGCGAGGATGCCGAACGCGCCTATCGCATCGCGCGCCGCGTGCGCAGTGGCAGTCATGCGATCAACGGCATGTGGGTCGACATCAGTATGCCGTTCGGTGGCTTCAAGCACTCGGGCATCGGCCGAGAAGGCGGTGTCGAAGGTCTGCATGCATTCCTCGAAACCAGGACCATGTATCTGAGCTAGCGCACGTCCGGAAGCGCGCGCATGCCTGCGCGTTGGCATGCACCTTCTCCACTGGATTGCTCACTGTTTGCCTGCTGTGTGCCGGTATGTCGCGTGCCTGCACGCGACATCTGCTCATCGCACTGTTCGTTTCGTTTAAACCTTCCACACGCAGCAGTCGCACTCAAACCAGTCACTCCTCACATTTCAGAAGACAGCGCCATGGCCATGCCGACCGACTCGATCGCTTTCCACGCCCGTCTCACGCCGCAACAGCTCGCCGCACGCGATCTCATGCTGGGCATCGAATGGACCTACGCCGAACTCGATGCGTTGGTCGGCCGCCTGGCTGCGTTGCTGCGCAAGCGTGGCTGCGTCGATGGGGAGCGGCTGGCGGTATTGGCGCGCAATTCGGTGTGGCAAGTGGCACTGCATTTCGCCTGCGGGCGGGTCGGCGCGCTCTATGTCCCGCTCAATTGGCGACTAAGCGCAACCGAGCTGGATGCGCTGCTCCAGCGCGCCGAGCCGCATCTGCTGCTGCGCGATGATGTCGCTGCCGGTCGCACGGACGTGGAAGCCTTGGCGGATTTCATCGCAAGTGCCGATGCCCTGGAGCCCGCTGACACGCCGTCGATTCCACCGGATCAGATCAGCCTGATCCTGTTCACCTCCGGCACCTCCGGTCAGCCCAAGGGCGTGATGCTGAGCGAGCAGAATTTGCGGCACACGGCACACAACTTCGGTGTCACCACGCGGGTGGACGCGAGCAGCAGCTTTCTGTGCGAAGCGCCGATGTTTCACATCATCGGTCTGGTCACCAATGTGCGTCCGGTGCTGGCGGTGGGCGGCTCGATCCAGGTGTCCAATGGCTTCGAGCCTCAACGCACGTTGGGCTGGCTGGCCGACCGAGCATTGGGTATCACCCACTATGTCGGCGTGCCGCAGATGATGCAGGCGTTTCGCAATCAACCCGGATTCGATGCGGCAGCGCTACGTCATCTCACCGCATTGGTCAGCGGCGGTGCTCCGCACGCCAACGACGATCTGCTCGGCTGGCTGGAGGACGGCATCCCGATGGTCTGCGGCTTCGGCATGAGCGAGGCAGGCACGGTGTTCGGCATGTCGGTGAATTGCGATGTGATCCGCAACAAGCTGGGCGCTGCCGGCATCGCATCGCCATCGGTGCAAACGCGCGTGGTCGATGACAATGGCGACGACTGCCCGGCGGGGGTTCCCGGTGAGCTGCTATTGCGCGGCCCCAATCTCAGCCCCGGTTACTGGCGCGACCCGCAAGCCAGCGCCGAGGTGCTCGATGAGCAGGGATGGTTCCGTACCGGCGATATCGTGCAGCGCGATGCCGACGGCTTTTTCTGGGTGGTCGACCGCAAGAAGGACATGTTCATTTCCGGGGGCGAGAACGTGTATCCGGCAGAGATCGAAGCGGTGCTCGCCCAGCACCCGAGCATCCGCGAATGCGCCGTGGTCGGCATGGCCGATCAACAATGGGGCGAGGTGGGCTATCTGGCGATCGTGCCGGCCGATGAGGCGCTGGATTTGGAGGAGATTCGTCGCTATCTGACCGCGCGGCTGGCCAAGTACAAGGTGCCCAAGCACCTGCGGTTGGTGGATGCATTGCCGCGCACTGCAACCGGCAAGTTGCAGAAAGCGCGTTTGAGGGACGCTTTGGTCAGCGAGACCTGATGTGCGACGCAGCGTGCCATCGCGTCGGCGCGAGTACGCCCCCGAACGGCACAACGGGCAGGCTGGGCCGCCCGTTGCTGTAGCACTGTGCACTGTCCGAGGTATCTGGCCGCGATGAGTTCGACGCACGTCACCATGAGCAGAACTCTATGCGATCACGCAGACGCGTCCAGCAGAACGTCGTCTTCGCCGATATGTTCATCCACCCATACCGCACCCTGTCCGGCCATGAGCGCGAGTTGGTGCTCCAGCTCGCGCATCAGCAAGCGCACGCCGGGCTTGTGGATTGCACCGCCATCTCGGTAGATCACCCCACCTGCGCGCGCCTGCGAGGGCTGCTGCAGCTGGAAGGCACGCAACTCGCCTCGTGCGAGGTCGCCGGCCACCATCATGCTCGGCATTACCGCAATGCTGTCGGTACCGAGCAGAATTTCACGCGTGAAACTGGCCGAGCTGGAACGCAGCTGATCGCGCATTGCCAAGCCGTGTTCGCGCATGACCTGTGCCACATCGCGTTCGACATGCTGACTCAGGGTCGGCAATACCTGCCGGTACGCCGCCGCTTCGGCAATGCGCACCGGGCCATTGGCGAACAGCGGGTGGTCGCTGCGTGCCACCAGCGCAATCGGGTCCTGGTAGAGCACCTTGCGAATCAGTGCGTCGTAGCGAGCCAGCGGATACAAGCGCCCGACCACCAGATCGATTTCGTTACCGGCCAACTTGGGCAACAGCTCGTCGGTACGGCCATGCAGCAGACGCACTCGTAGCGTAGGTTCGGTGCGATACAACGCGGCCAACACCGCCGGCAGCAAACCGCTGGCCGCCACCGGCAAGGCGCCGACCGTAATCGTGAGCGCATCGTCCTGCAGAAGCCCTTCGAAGGTGTCCTGAGCGCGCCGTAGCTGGCCCAGCACCACATGCGCGGTCTGCACCAGCACCTCGCCCATTGCATTAGGACGCACACCGCGCGAATGCCGCTCGAACAACGGCGCACCGACGATCTCTTCGATCTCCTGCAGGGCACGCGTGAGCGCGGGCTGGGTGACATTCAAAACGCGTGAGGCGCGCAACAGGCTTTTTTGCCGGTCCAGCGCTTCGATGACACGCAGATGCCGCACCTTGATGCGGTGTTCGAAGAACACGGAGGACATGGTCATGGAGGTGGGCCTTACGTTAGGGAGTCGGGTAACGCGGCGATGCGGCGCACAGCCGGTACGCGCAACTCAGCGCGCATGGGGCACACGCCGCGTCTGCATGAAGTCTTCGAACGATTCTCCGCGCATGATGGCGTAAACCTGCAGATTGGTCATGCGCACCACACGCGCGAATTTTTCGATGACGAAGAAGTTGGCGCCGTACTGCACCAGGCCAAGCCAGTCGCGTGCACGGATCAGCGCCTTCTCCTGCTCGGTGAGGTCGGCTTCCTGCATCAAGACTTCCGCATCCTGCAAAAAGCGATCGCGCCACGGCGCGCGGATCATGTGCCAGAAGAACCGGTTCAGGCGCAGCGCGCGATTGCTGGTACGCAGATCGAACAGATACGTGCCGCCGATCTGCTCCATACCATGTGTTTGCGGATTCATCAGCGTCTCCTCATGCCGCGTGGGCAGTGCGCGCAAGCCATTCGGCCGAACGCGGCGCGTCGGCGGCCTCTTCGCCCGGCTCGTACAGCACCACGGTCATGGCGGTCGTGGTCATCAGGTAGTAGTTCTGGTGCAGCTTGCGGATCGGCCCATCCAGCGCGCCGCGCATCGCCAGCCACATGATCTGCTCCACGCTCTCTGCACCGCCCAGGCGCACGTAGTCGGTGTGGGTGAGATCGGTGAGGGTCTCCGGCGCGTGCTGGAACCGGTCGAGAAATTCCATGTCCCAATCGGTATTGTTGAAACCGGTGCGCTCGCCATGGATCTGATGCGATAGCCCACCGGTGCCCACCACCACCACCCTGAGATCTTCCGGATACGACTCGATCGCCCGACGCACCGCCTGGCCCAGGCGATAACAGCGACGCGCTGTCGGCAGCGGGTACTGCAGCACGTTGATGGCGATCGGCACCACCGTGCCCGGCCAGTCCGGCACATGCGGCCATAGCAGCGGCAGCGGCGCCGCACAGCCATGGTCGATGGGCTTGTCCTGGAAGACGGTGAGGTCGAATTCGTCATTGACCAGGCATTCGGCGATATGTGCCTGCAACTGCACATCGCCGCGAATCGGCGGCAGGTTGCGCAGCCCCGCCCCCTCATCGGCAACCGGGAAGCGCTCGCCCACGCCCAACGCGAAGGTGGGGTACAGATCGAAGAAGAAGGTCGTGCAGTGGTCGTTGTAGAAAAACACCAGCACGTCGGCCCGTTGTTCGGCCAGCCACTCGGCTACTGGCGTGTAGCCGTCGAACAGGGGCTTCCACACCGGATCCTGCTGCTTGCCCCTGTCGTAGGCGACCCCGATGGTGGGAACGTGCGAGGTCCCGATGCCGCCGATGATGCTTGCCATGCTGCGCTCCTGCGACGCGGCCCGGGCGCTGATCAGGGCGGGCGCGCATCAGTGTGTGAATCGGGACCTGCACCGCAATGGATCCCAAAGAGGAAGACCAACGACTACGGATCGCCAAAACGGTATCCTTGGGATCCAAATTGCCATTAAGCGATCTCGTCCGCAAGTTTTTTTTATACCAGTAATTGCGAGTTTTCCCTTTCGAAGGAACGTGCGCTGCGGTATGGCGCGAGAGAATGTAGCCAATGGCGAACAACCACCGATCGCAAGCGATCCAGCAACTGCGCGAATTGATCCTGTCCGGCACCTTTGCCCCCGGCGAGCGCATCACCGAGGCGGCGCTGGCCGAGCGCCTGGGGATTTCACGCACGCCGATCCGTCAGGCCCTGCCTGCGTTATGCCAGGAAGGCTTGCTGGTGCAGGCGGGTAACCGCGGTTATGCGGTCAGGCGTTTCAGCCAGCAGGAAAGCCTGGATGCCCTGGCAGTGCGCGCACTGATGGAAGGCATGGCCGCGCGCACGGTGGCCGAACAGGGCGCCTCTGCGGCGTTACTTGCCACACTGCATGCCTGCCTGGGCGAAGGCGACCGCATCCTGGCCGGCCGCAGCCTCTGCGCCGACGATGAGCAGGCCTATGGCGCGATGAACGCCCGTTTCCATCGCGCCATCGTGGTGGCGGCCAACAAGCCGATCCTCATCGAAACCGTGGAACGGTGCACACTGGTGCCGTTCGTCAGCCCGATCAACGTGGTGTTCGGCCAACGCTCCGCCACGCTCGCCTACGACGATCTGTATTACGGACACAGGCAACACGGCGCCATCGTATCGGCCATCGAACAACGCGACGCCGCGCGCGCGGAGTTGCTGTTCCGCGAACACGCCAACACCCAACGGCATAGCATGGGAATCTGAGACGACCGTGTTGCGATGATTGGTCCCGTTGCACGGGCATCGCCATAGATTGATCGATGACCTTGAGCGCACAGCGCAAGCCGATCCATTCGGCACCTCGCATCGGCGCCCCCCATTAACGCCACCACGGCGCTGGCAATGGGGGGCGCACAGCCTTTGCGCGTTACAGCGAGTGCACGAACATCAGGTTGTAGGTATTGCCCGCCACCGAGTTCTGGACATCGATCGGGAGATAGACGTTGAAATTGAGCAGATTCTTTTCGTCGAATCGCCAGGACAGCCCGGGGCCCGCGTAGAACTGCCTGCGCTTGCTGTCCGCCACGCGTTCGCCGTTGGTGCGGTTGTCTTTCAGCTGCTGCAGATAAAACCCATTGATGCCGACGCGCAGCTGTTCGGTGACCTTGACCGAGCTGGCGAAATTGGCCCACAGCGCATCGCCGGCCTGACCATTGCGAAAGCGGAAGCCGGGAACCGGCGGCACGCCGCCAGCGCGGTTGCTGCGGAAGTTGTAGAGGTAATTCACCCGCCCGCTGATTTCCCAGTTGTCACTGGGCTGCACGGTGAAGGCCCAGTGCGGGACGACCGACCAGAAACCGGTGCTCTGGTTGATGGCGGTATCGCGATCGAACTTGCCCACGGGCGCGAATGCGTCGACGGCAAATCGCTGGATGAAGAACAACCGCCCATCGCGCATGACCGGTGGCATCTGCAGCGCCGGCCCGAACGAAATATCGCCCATGCCGAAACCATTGCTGCTCAAGCGCACCGGGCTATCGGCGCCGAAAGAGGTGTCGTAGTTGACCAGCGGCACGATGGTGTTGAGGCTCAACACACCGCCTTTCCAGGTGTACGGCGTGACGTAAATGAGCTGGGTCAAGGCCACGCTGACGCCAATATTGGGATCGCGGAACGCCGGCGAATTGTCGCCGTTCGCATCCTTGACCGCATCGAAATCTGAGTGCCGCAGATATTCGATGGCTGTCCATCCGGGCTTCATGGAACTATACCCATCAAAGAAGCTGGTCCCGCCGAGGTTGATGCCCTGGGGTACCGCCGCAGTTTCCGGCACGGCCTGCGCCCATGCCGCTGGCGACGCCGCGACAAGCAAGGCAGCGATGATCAATGCAGGTTGACGACGCGACAGCGCACGCGGCAACACGGAACCAAAACGAGCAGACGAACGGACGCGTTCCACTAGGCGAATCTCCGATGCGGATGGATGGATGACTGCGATGCAACGCGGCGGGGGGAGGAGAAAGCAGTATTGCAAGAATGCGGCACGCGGCATGAACGATCAGGACTGCGGTGAGCAAAAAGTGGGCGTCTGCAACAGGAATGCATTGACTCAGCCGGTGCCGACCCGAAGCAGCAGCGACCCGAGCCGCTGCTGGAACAGCCAGTTCCCCTGGTCGAGCACCAGCACATCATCGAAGCTGCCCAGCAGTGCCGGCGATTGCGCCGTCCACGGTGGCGGTGTGGAGGTATCGCCCGCGGTGTAAAGCAGGACGTGGCTATGTGCGTGCGCCAGCGTGGGCGACTGGACGCTGACGAACGTATTGAGCATCAGGTGGCACGTGGTGCGCGGTGGCCGCTCGCGAAACGACTGCAAGATCGCCTCGCGCCCGCGCACGGGCGCATCCGGCGCACTGGGGCGGGCGAAGACGCCATCGACGGTGAACAACGCGGCGAGGCCAGCATGATCCTGGCGATCGTTGTACAGCGCGAACCGTCGGATCACTTGTTCGCAAGCAATGATGATTGAAACATCTTCGTGCACGCAGCGTTCCTCAAGGCTTTATAAATGCAATTTTGATCCGCTGCCGGCAGTGCGTGTCGGCAACAACCAGGCAACGCCACGCGTTCGGCCGGCGCGCCATCACGCGGCCTGCAACCAGTCGCGCAGCGCGTCGCAGACGGCGACAGGTGCTTCGATCGGCGCCATGTGACCGCAGTGTTCGAAGATCGCCAGCCGCGCCTGCGGAATGTGCCGCGCCATGTCCTGATGCCGTGCCAGGGGACTCCACGTGTCCTGGCGCCCGACCCCCAACAACGTGGGGCACGCGATCTGCGCGAGGACCGGCGCCGCATCGGGGCGCTCCAACAACGCGTTGGTCTGCCCGGCGAAGCTCTGCGCGCTCTGCCGCTGCACCATGGCCATCAAGTCGTCCATCAGGTCGGCATTGGCGGTGTGATCGGGATGCAGCATCGGCGGCAACCAGCGCTGCGCCAACGCCTGCATGCCCTGTGCATGCGCCAGTCGCACCAGTGCCAGCCGCTCTTCGCGTTCGCCGTCGCGACGCGGGGCGATGCCTGTATCCAGCAATGCCAGCCGCAGCACGCGTGCGGGCGCCTGTCGCATGATTTCCAACGCAACCCGTCCACCCATCGAATGCCCAGCCAGCGCAAAGTGCGGCGGTGCGACGGCCAGCACATGCGCCGCCATCCGCGTGATGCTGTCGAATCCCGCGAAGTCCAGCACCTGCACATCGGCCAGATCGCCTAGCGCGGCGCGCTGCGGTCGCCAGATGGCAGCGTCGCACAGCAGGCCGCACAACAGCAGCAATGCCGGTTTGGGCGAAGAGTGGGTGGACGAGGTCATGACACGACTGTAGCCACACCGGCCACGCCCGTCGTATGGAAACTGAGGCCTTAACTATAACAATAAAGGCATATCAGGACATCACTGACAGCCGCCGACGCGGGTTTAGGCCGCTCTCGTGCCTGGATCACGCGCCGCCGGAGGCGCGCTTCCACAGCACATCGACCAGCGGCGGCAACTTGCCGGCCAAGCCAAGCACCGATCCGCGCAACAAGGTCAGGTGCATTTCGTCATTCGAAAACACCGTGTTGATCGCGTCGAAGCCATAGGCGGCGACGGTGTTCTCGCTGCGTCGGGTGCGCGCCCAACGCTGCAGGCGAGGGGGCGCGGCCCAATCCGCACGCTTGGCGATCGCCTCGCGCACGGTCTGACGCAACGCGGCCACATCGCGCAGGCCCAGGTTGACGCCTTGCCCGGCCAACGGATGCACCACATGCGCGGCGTCGCCCAGGGTCAGCACACGGTCGCTGACGTACTGCTGCACCAACTGCCGCTGCAGCGGGAAGGCAGTGCGCGCCGACACCACGCGCACTTCGCCCAGGCGGGCGGCGAAGGCCTGGGTCAACTCGCGCGAAAAATCCGCATCGTCCAGCAACAGCACCCGCTCGGCCTCGACGTCCGGCAACGTCCACACGATCGAACTGCGGCCATCGGCGAACGGCAGGAAGGCCAACGGACCGGTGGTGAGGAAGCGCTGCCAGGCGGTGGCCTGATGCGGCAGCTCAGTTTCCACGAAGGCGACCACACCGCGTTGCGCATAGGCGTGCCGCGAGACCGGCACGCCGGCGAGTTCGCGCAGGGTGGACGCCGCGCCATCGGCGGCAAGCGCCATTGCGGCTTCCAGCCGGCTGCCATCGTCCAGGCGCAGGCGCACGCTGTTGGCATCCTGCTCCAGTTCGACCACGCGGGCGGGGCAATGCACTTCGATGCCGGACGCATGCACCGCCGCCCACAGGCGGTCGACCAGCACGTCGTTTTCGATGATCCAGCCGAGTTGCTCGCGTCCCAGCGTGTCGGCATCGAAGCCAAGCTCGCCACCGCCGCCGGCATCCCAGACCCGCATGCGCCGGTAGGGCTGCACGCGCGCGCTGCGCACCGCGTTCCACACGCCCAGGCTGTCCAGCAACGCAGCGTTATCGGCAGCGAACGCATAGACGCGTAGGTCAGGTTGATCGGCGCGCCACCGTGCGGGCTCGCGTCCCTCGACCAGGGCAACGCTCAGGCCGGCATCGGTCAACGCCAGCGCACAGGCGGCGCCGACAACGCCACCGCCGACGATCACGGCGTCACGCGTGCTACGCCGGCTCATGCGCTGCCCCGGCAGAGCTGCGGCACATTGCCACGGAAGCCCATGGCACCGCCGACCAGCATCGATTGCAGCGGCGCTGCCTGTGAGGTTGCGAACAAGCCGAGGCTGCGCAACGGCCGCAGCAATGGAGCCGGGTTGCCGGTGAGCCGGGCCAGACCGCTGGAAAACCCGATGGTGTGCTCGCGGTCCACCCGCCGCCGCGCCTGATACTCCGCCAGCAACGCGCCTGCACCGGCATCGCTGCGATCGTGTTCGATCAATTCCGCCAGCGTCAGCGCATCGCGCAACCCCAGATTGAAGCCCTGCGCGCCGATCGGATGCAGCGCCTGCGCGGCATTGCCCAGCAGCACCACCCGCTCGGCGATCAGGCTGTTGGCCAGCACCTGCACCAACGGGTAGGCACTGCGCTCGCCGGTGGCGATGAAGCGCCCGGCCCGCCAGCCGGCTGCACGCTGCAGGCGGGCCAGCCAACCAGCATCATCGAGCGCAGCCACGACCTCCGCTTCGACGCGCGCCACGCAATGGATCGCGCCGTAATGGCGATCGCCGCGTGGCAGCAGCGCGGTTGGCCCATGTTCGCCAAAACGCTCCCAGGCCGTGCCATCGGGCGGTCGCGACGCTCGCACGCGCGCCACGAACAGGGTCTGCAGGAAATCGTGAGCGTCGGTGCCGATATGCAGCAACTCGCGCACCGCGCTGTGGCTGCCGTCGGCACCGACCACCAGTTTGGCGTGCACGCGCTGTTCGCCAGTCTCGGTGGTCAGGCGCACCGCGCGCAGGCCGTCCTGCACCGGTTCCACGCCGATGCACCGCGCAGGGCGATAGCGGCGCAGATGGGTCAATTCGTCCAGGCGCGCCTGCAAGGCATCGCCGAAGTCGCGCGCCACCACCACCTGGCCGAAGGCGTCGCGGCCGTAATCGGCTGCATCCAGTTGCACGCGACCGAAGTCGCCGGCGCGGCTGACATGGATGCGCCGGATCGGCCCGGGCGGGCTGCGCAGCTTGGCCATCACCCCGAGCGCGCCGAGCGCGTTCACGGTGGCCGCAGCAAAACTGAGGTTGCGTTGGTCGAACACCGCCGGCGGGGTGCCGGCCGGGGTGGCCTCCACCAGCCCGACATCCAGGCCGAGGCGATCCAGCGCAATCGCCAGGCTGGAGCCGACCAGGCCGCCGCCAACGATCAGAACGTCATGGGGATGTGTCATTCCCCCATGATAAGCCTTCGCTCCATGCGTGTTGCCGCCGGGGGGCGGGACATCTTGCCGCGCCCGCTGTCGCCTGCGCCCTGCCCGATTCCTACGCACGGTAGCGATCCAAGCGCCCCTTGCAGGCTGACCGAAGCCGCGAGCAGCGCCGCTTCCACGCTACACTCCCGGATCTGTGCTCCGGCCCCTTTCCGCATGACTTCTCGCTCGCACGACACCCTGATTCTGAGCCTGCTTGCCGTGTTGATGGCGGCCACGCGGATCAATCACTTCGCGCCGATTCCGGATGCGTCCTGGGCGGTGTTCTTCATCGGTGGATTTCATCTGGCGGCGCGCACCAGGCTGGCATTTCCATTGCTGATGCTGCTGGCCGTGGCGGTGGACTGGCTGGTGATCACCCGGCAGAGCCTGAGCTTCTGGCAGCACTACTGCGTATCGCCGGCGTACTGGTGCCTGATCCCGGCGTACTTCGCGCTGTGGGCCGGTGGCGTGTGGCTGCGCCGGCACTACCACGGCGCGCAGTGGAGCGCGCTCGCCCGGCTGCTGCCGGCGCTGCTGATCGCCGTGGCACTGTGCCAGCTGATCGCCCAGGGCAGCTTCTACTGGATCGGCGCCAGCGTGGTCGAACCCACCGTAGCCGGCTGGTTCAAGAATTACACCGACTGGCTGGGTCCGTACCTGCGCAGCGCCGCGCTCTACGTGACCGCCGCCGCGGCGATCCAGGTGGCTGCCGAGCGTCTGGCCGCACCGCGCCACCAGCCCCACGCAGGCTAAGGCCATGGGCAACCGACTCTCTCGTATCTATACCCGCACCGGCGACGACGGCAGCACCGGCCTGGGCGACGGCAGCCGGACCGGCAAGGATGCGCTGCGCGTCAATGCCTATGGCACCGTGGACGAAGCGAATTCGGCCATCGGCGTGCTGCTGGCCGCGCCCGGCGTGCCGGAGCCGGTCGCCGCACTGCTGACCACCGTGCAGCACCAGTTGTTCGACCTGGGCGGCGAGTTATGCATCCCTGGCCACGCCGCCATCGACGCGGCCGACATCGAGGCGCTGGAGCGCCAGCTGGATGCCTTCAACGACACGCTGCCCGCGCTGAAGGAATTCATCCTGCCGGCCGGTGGCGAAGCCGCCGCGCGCTGTCATCTTGCCCGCACCATCGTGCGCCGGGCCGAGCGCGAGACCGTTGCGCTGTCGCGCCAGGAAGCGGTGCGCAGCGAGGCGATCGGCTATCTCAATCGCTTGTCCGACCTGCTGTTCGTGTTGGCGCGCGTGCTGGCGCGTGCCGATGGTCAGCAGGAAGTCTTGTGGCGGCACGACCGCCGGCGCAGTTGAGCAGGTGCCCGAGTCGGCGGAGAGGCTAGAGTTTCCCCATGTTGGTCTTTACCCATCCTGCCTGCCTCGGTCACGACGCCGGCCCTGAGCACCCGGAAAGCCCCGCCCGCCTGGAAGCGGTGGTCGAGGCCCTGCGCGCCGCATTCCCGGATCTGGGCTGGCGCGAAGCGCCGTTGGCCAAGCTGGGCGACCTGTGCCGCGTGCATGGGCGCGAGCAGGTGGACGGGGTGCTGGAAACCGCCTTCGACGGCTATCGCCAGCTGGACGTGGACACGCGCATGGTACCGGCCTCGCGCGCGGCCGCCTTGCGCGCCGCAGGCGCCGGCATCGCCGCAGTGGACGCAGTGATGCAAGACCAGACCCGCACCGCCTTCTGCGCAGTGCGCCCGCCAGGTCACCACGCCACCGCGCAGGTGTCGATGGGGTTCTGCCTGTTCAACAATATCGCCGTGGCCGCCGCCCACGCGCGCGACCGGCATGGGCTGGAGCGCATCACCATCGTGGATTTCGACGTCCACCACGGCAACGGCACCCAGGCAATCTTCGAGCGCGACCCGGCCGTGCAGTACCTGAGCACCCACCAGTCCGGGCTGTATCCGCACTCGGGCAGCGTGTACGAGCGCGGCGTCGGCAACATCCACAACTTGCTGCTGCCGCCGGGCAGCGACGGCTTGCGCTTCCGCAATGTCTGGGAAGACGAGATGCTGCCGCTGGTCGATGCCTTCCGCCCGCAGTTGATCCTGATCTCCGCCGGCTTCGATGCGCATCTGCGCGATCCGCTGGCCGATCTGATGCTCGACGACCACGATTTCGCCTGGCTGACCGGCGCGCTCCGCACCCTGGCCGACCGCCATGCGCGCGGCCGCGTGGTGTCGATACTGGAAGGCGGCTACGACTTGCAGGCGCTGCGCGAAAGCAGTGTGGCGCACGTGGCGGCGCTGCGCTGAATCCCGGCCGAGGCGACAGTCGCGCCGCTGATTGCGATGAACCTCGCCCTCCCGACGCCGACACTCTTCATTGCCCGTATGCGGGGTATGCGGCAAGCTAGTCGTCATTTTATTGGTTGACCCCCCGCGTGCGCCGAGCTCTCCGCCTGCTGCCCCTGCCTTTGAGCATCGCCATCTGCCTTCCGGCCATGGCTGCCGACAAGCCGTTGAACTGGGGACTGTGCCCGGCCGTAGACCCGCTACCCGGCTTCGACGGCGCCCCCGCCGCCGACGCCAAGGCGGCCGAGATGCGCCAGCGGTTGCCGACCGACATCCAGGGCGACCAGCTCTCCGGCACCAGCACTACCCCGCAATATCAGGGCAATGTTGCGCTGAAGCGCGGCGACCAGTTCCTGGGCGCGGACAACCTGCGCATGGACACCGAAACCGGCAACTACATCGCCGAGGGCAATGTCCGTTACCAGGACACCTCCTTCCGCATGGTCGCCGACCGCGCCGAAGGCAATCAGGACACCGACACCCACAAGGTCACCAACATCCAGTACCAGTTGGTGGAGCGCCGCGGCAATGGCGCCGCCGAATCGGTGGACTTACAGGGTCAGGTCGGGCAGATGCACCGTTCGACGTACACCACCTGCGACCCGTCGCAGCCGATCTGGCGCGTCCGCGCGCCCGAGATCGACGTCGACAACGAAGAGGGTTTCGGCACCGCGCGTAACGCGGTGTTGCAGATCGGCAAGGTGCCGGTGCTGTACTTCCCGTGGTTCAAGTTCCCGATAGACGACCGCCGCCAGACCGGCTTGCTGTTTCCACAATTCGGCCTATCCGGGCGCAATGGCTTCGACTATCTGCAACCGATCTACCTGAATCTGGCACCGAATTACGACGCCACCTTGCTGCCGCGCTACATGAGCAAGCGCGGTTTCATGTTCGGTACCGAGTTCCGTTACCTGTACGACGGCGGTCGCGGCGAAATCACCGGCAATTACCTGCCCAACGACAAGTTGCGCGACAAGGACCGTGGCAGCGTCTTCTATAGCGGCTTCCACAACGTCAATAAATACTGGCAGGCGCGCAGCAGTGTTTCGTGGGTCAGCGACACGCGCTACGTTGAGGACTTCACCAGCCGCCTGAACGGCATGGGCTCGGCCTCAGCCTTGCAGAGCACTGTCGGCATCTACGGCACCGGCGAGACCTGGACCGCAGGCTTGATGGCCGACCGTTGGCAGCTCACCGACTACACGCTGGACGAGAAAGCCCTTCCGTACAACCGGCAGCCGCGCGCGTATTTCACCTGGGAAAAGCCGCTGGGCATTTTCGAGGCGGGCGTCTACGCCGAAGCCGTGCGTTTCACCCATGACGACTCCTACTTCGTCCAGCCTCCGAGCCCCGGCGCTCCAGGCGAAACAAACAACCGCGACGATAAAGACGAGTACGTCCGCACCAATATCCGCAACAAGGAATACGGCAGCGGCGCGCGCCTGGACGTCAAACCATATATTTCGATGCCGCTGTCGGGTGCTGCGTGGTTTGTGACGCCTACCGTGGCATGGCGCTATACCGCGTACCAGTTGGATTCCACGCTGGCCAATACCGCACCGCTGACCGGCAACCGCACGCCCACGCGTAGCTTGCCGATCGCGTCCGTAGACGCCGGCCTGTATTTTGATCGCGAGACATCTCTGTTCGGCACCAACTATCTCAATACGTTGGAGCCGCGCATGTACTACCTGTACGTGCCGTATCGCGACCAGGACGATCTGCCGGTCTTCGACACCCGTCCGTTCACCTTCAGCTACGGGCAGCTGTTCCGCGACACCCGCTACACCGGTGCCGACCGCCAGAACGATGCCAACCAGTTGACCCTGGCGGTGACCTCGCGCTGGCTGCGCCAGGACGATGGCCGCGAGAAGCTCTCGCTTAGTGCCGGGCAGATCCTGTATTTCAGCGACTCGTTGGTCACCATCAACACTGCGGCTGCCGGTAGCGAGCAGCAGATCGACCAGGGCAAGTCCGCCTGGGTGGCCGACGCCAACTACATGATCAACGACCGCTGGTCGATGGGTGCCACTTACCAGTGGAACCCGAACTCGCGCAAGGAAGATCTGGCCAGCCTGCGCACGCGCTACCTGCTGAACAACGACGGCATCATCAACCTGGCGTATCGCTATCGTCGCAACCTCATCGACAACAGCGACCAGCTCAAGCAGGCCGATTTCTCCTTCCTGTACCCGATCAGCCCCAGCTGGAGCGCGGTCGGCCGATATTACTATTCGCTGCTGGACCGCAAGCCCCTGGAAATCATCGGTGGCGTGCAATGGGATAGCTGCTGCCTCGCAGTGCGTGGGCTGGTTCGGCGCTTCGTGCGCAACCGCGACGGCGAGATGGACAACTCCATCCAGTTCGAGTTCGTGCTCAAGGGCTTGAGTTCGTTCGGTCAGAACACGGACCGCACTTTGCGCCGTGCTATTCTCGGCTATTACCGCGACGACCTCTACTTGGTCCCGCCCAGCAACACCACGACCAATCCGGACGATTACGATCCGAACCTGATTCCATGACCAAGCCTTTCTCTGTTGTTCTTGCCTCGTTGCTGGCTATCACCAGCACGGTCTCGCCGTTGGCCTCGGCACAGCAATCCCAGCCGCTGGATCGCATCGCTGCCATCGTCGACGAAGACGTTGTGCTGCAGAGCGAGCTGGATCGTGCCGTCCGCAGCGTCAAGTCGCAGTACGCGGGCCGCGAAAGTCAGCTGCCGCCGGACGATGTGCTGCAGCGCCAGGTGCTTGAGCGTTTGGTGCTGGTCAAGTTGCAGGTCGGCCGCGCCGACGGCAGCGGCATCCGCGTCAGCGACGAGGAACTCAACCGCGCCATCGCCAGCATCGCCCAGCAGAACGGCACTACCGTGGATGGCTTGCGCCAGAAGCTGGCTGCCGACGGCATGGGCTACGCGGATTTCCGCGCTTCGGTGCGCGACGAAATCATCGTGCAGCGCCTGCGCCAGAGCTTTGCGCAGAGCCGCATCAGCGTGAGCGAAGGCGAAGTGGATACCGCGCTGGCCCAGCAGGTCGCCACCGGTAGCCAGTATCACCTGGCGCACATTCTGGTTGGCTTGCCGGAAGGCGCGACCGCCGAGCAGATCGCCACGGGCCAGAAGAAGGTCGATGGCGTCAAGGCCTTGATCGACAAGGGCGAGCTGGATTTTTCGGCAGCGGCGGTGCGTTATTCGGATAGCCCCAATGCACTGGAAGGCGGCGATCTGGGCTGGCGTAGCCTGGATGAAATTCCCAATGCGTTCGCCCAGTTGATCCGCGATATGAAGCCTGGCCAAGTGGCCGGGCCGCTGCGTGGACCGAGCGGCTTCCAGTTGCTCAAGCTGGTGGAAATGCGCGACGCCAATGCCGGCGGCGACAAGAAGATGGTCACCGAGTACAACGCACGCCACATCCTGGTGCGGGTCGGCGACAACCAGACCGAGGCGCAGGCCAAGGCCAAGATCGATACGATTCGCGCGCGCATCGTCGGTGGCGCCGATTTCCAGGCAACGGCCAAGGAGTCCTCCGAGGACACCAATAGCCGCGCCCAAGGCGGCGATCTGGGCTGGTTCCCGGCCGACGCGTTCGGCCCGGACTTCGGCAAGCAGGTCGAAGGCTTGGCAGACGGTGCGGTGTCCGAGCCGTTCCGTACCCAGGCGGGCTGGCACATCGTGCAGCGCGTCGGCAGCCGTCAGACCGACGTCAGCGCAGAAAATCAGCGCGCGCAGATCCGTGAAACGATCGGTCGCCGCAAGCTGGAAGAAGAGTACAACCGCTATCTGCAGGAACTGCGTGGCGAAGCGTACGTGAGCTACCGCACCGGCGACCGTGCCGATGACAAGGCCACTGCCGCTCCGGTCAAGTCGGCGGACCCTGCAGCGCCTACGCCCCCGCCGGCAAAGCCAACCCGCTGAGTCCGGGCACCCGGATAGCATGATGGTCCCGTCGCTCGCGCTGGTGCCAGGCGAGCCGGCCGGAATCGGGCCGGAGCTCTGCGTCCGGCTCGCCCAGGGGGTGCGCACGGACGCGCATCTGATCGCCTACGCCGACCCGGATACCCTGTACAGCGCCGCACAGGCGCTGTCGTTGTCTGTGCGCCTGCTCGATCCCGACCAGCCGGCGCGCGCGCCTGGCGATTTGCCGCTGCATCCCATTCGCCAAACCGTGGCGACACGCTTTGGCACGCCCGACCCCGCCAACGCAGCGGCGGTGATTGCCGGCCTGCGCGAGGCCGCGGGCGATTGCCTCGCCGGCCGCCTCCAAGGAATCGTCACCGGTCCGGTTCACAAGGCAGTGATCAACGCCGGCGGCATTCCCTACACCGGTACCACCGAACTGCTGGCCGAACAGGCCGGCTGCCCGGTGGTGATGATGCTCGCCAACAGCATCGTGCGCGTCGCGCTGGTGACAACCCACCTGCCGCTGCGGGCAGTGGCCGATGCGATCACCCCCGCTGCCCTGCTGCAGTGCCTGCGCATCACCCATGCAGGCATGCAGCGTGACTTCGGCCTGGAGTTCCCGCGCATCGCCGTGCTCGGACTCAACCCGCATGCCGGCGAAGACGGTCACCTGGGCCGCGAGGAACTGGATCTCGTCATTCCGGTACTGGAGCAACTGCGCGGCGAGGGCATGCAGCTCATCGGCCCGCTACCGGCGGACACCGCGTTTTTGCCGCAAAAACTGAGCGGTTTCGATGCGGTAGTGGCGATGTACCACGATCAAGGCCTGCCGGTGCTCAAGTACAGCGGCTTCGAGCAGGCGGTGAACATCACCCTGGGCCTGCCCTACCCGCGGGTGGCGGTGGATCACGGCACCGCGCTGGAACTGGCCGGCCGCGGAATCGCAGATCCTTCCAGCCTGATGGCGGCCACAGCGTTGTGCGCGCGATTGGCGGCACGCCGCTAAACCACGTGTATACGCCCGTTGCGGGCGTGCGGCATCGTGCACGCTGCCTTTCCCAGGCCACTACCCGCGTAAACGGCGCCGCGTGCAGGCGCTACCTCCGTTAAACTGCGCGGATGAATTCTTCTTTCAGCGCACCGGCCAAGAAGTCGCTTGGCCAGCACTTTCTTGCCGACCGGTATTACATCGACCGCATCGTGCAGGCGGTGGACCCGCGCGCCGGCCAGCATCTGGTCGAGATCGGCCCGGGCCAGGGCGCGATCACCTTCCCGCTGTTGCGCAAACATGGCGCGCTGACTGTTATCGAGTTCGACCGCGACCTGATCGCACCGTTGACCGAGGCCGCCGCGCCGATCGGCGAACTGCGCATCATCCACCGCGACGTGCTCAGCGTGGATTTCACTACGCTGGCCGGTGGCACGCCGATCCGCCTGGTCGGTAACCTGCCCTACAACATCTCCTCGCCGATCCTGTTCCATGCGCTGGACCACGCCGCCGCCGTGGCCGACATGCACTTCATGCTGCAAAAGGAAGTGGTCGACCGCATGGCCTCCGGCCCCGGCAGCAAGGTGTACGGACGGCTGAGCGTGATGCTGCAGGCGTACTGCGAGGTCACCGCCTTGTTCGTGGTGCCGCCGGGCGCGTTCCGGCCGCCGCCGAAGGTGGATTCGGCAGTGGTGCGGCTGGTGCCGCGCGATCCGGCCACGGTCATGATCAAGGACCGCCGCCGCTTCGCCGATGTGGTGCGCGCCGGGTTCGGGCAGCGCCGCAAGACCTTGCGCAACGCCTTGTCCACCCTTTGCGAACCAGCCCACTTCGACGCTGCGCAGGTACGCCCGGACGCACGCGCCGAACAACTCGAGGTCGCGGATTTCATCCGGCTGGCCAATGTCGAGCTGGCTTGAGCGCCGCTCCCACAGTGTTTTATTTAGACTTTCGCCATGCAAGATGATCCGCGCTACCGGGTCGAGGTCGAGGTATCGCCCCGCTTCCTCACCCATCAATCCACCCCGGACGAAGGCCGCTATGCCTTCGCCTACAGCATTCGCATCCAGAATGCGGGCGCCGTGCCTGCGCGCCTGATCGCGCGCCATTGGCAGATCACCGATGCCAACGGCCGCACCGAGCAGGTGGATGGCGAAGGAGTGGTCGGCGAACAGCCCTGGTTGCGCCCAGGCGAGGCCTTCCACTACACCTCCGGCGTGCTGCTGGAGACCGAGCACGGACACATGCAAGGCCACTACGACATGGTGGCCGACGATGGCACCGAATTCACCGCGCCGATCGCCGCCTTCGTGCTGAGCGTACCCAGGACGCTGCACTGATGGATGCTGGACTGAGGGAGCGCGCGCAATGAGCGTCTGGGCAATCGGCGACCTGCAAGGATGCTACGACATCACCCAGCGGTTGCTGGAAAAAATCAATTTCGATCCTGTGCAGGACACGTTGTGGTTTTGCGGCGATCTGGTCAACCGCGGCGGGCAATCGCTGGAAACGCTACGTCTGGTGCATTCGTTGCGCGCGCACAGCGTGGTGGTGCTAGGCAATCACGATCTGTCGCTGCTGGCGATCGGCGCGCGTTCGGAGGAAGAACAGCGCAAGGTCAACCCGGATCTGCTGCGCATCGTGCTGGCCGAGGACCGCGACGCGCTGCTCGACTGGCTACGCATGCAGAAGCTGGCACATGTGGACCGCGAGCTTGGCTGGATGATGATCCACGCCGGGCTGGCCCCGAAGTGGACCACGCAGATGGCCGAGAAGCATGCGCGCGAGGTCGAGCAGCAACTGCAAGGCGGCGGCTACCGCAAGCTGTTGCGCAACATGTACGGCGATCAGCCGGGCTGGTCGCCGGGACTGAGCGGCTACGACCGCAGCCGCGCGATCATCAATCTGTTCACCCGCATGCGTTATTGCACCCCGCGCGGGCGCATCGCCACCGACGACAAGGGCACGCCGGGGACGCAGGCGCAGGGCCTGTATCCGTGGTTCGAAGTCCCGGGACGGGTCGAGCGCGATCTGAAGATCGTCTGTGGGCATTGGTCTGCGCTGGGCCTGACGATCACTCAGGGCGTACATGCAATCGATACCGGCGCGGTCTGGGGCGGCAAGCTCACCGCCTTGCAGTTGGATACCGACGAGTTGCGCGTGGTGCAGGTGCCCGGACGCGAAGTGACCGGGCCGCCACCGGCCGCACGCGCACCGCGGCGTCCACGCGAGCGTCAGGGGCGCCCGCGTTCGCGCGGCAACCGCGGCAATGCGGGGAACGCTGCCGCGCCGGCAACGCCGCCAGCCGATACACCACAGGACTGAGGGCGTGCCCGTCGTCATCGCGACGGCAGGCATTCACCGGCGCACGGCTCAGCGGCGCGCGTAATCCACGAACGAAAACGCAGAGGCGTGCCGGTCATCGGCAGCATGCAACTCGCGCTTCACGGGCGACCACACCGCCGGGTCGATCGGCGGGAAATGCGTGTCGGCGCCATCCACTGCCGTGTCCACTTCGGTCACGGCCAGCAGATCGGCACGTTCCATGGTCAGGCGGTACACCTCCCCGCCACCGATCACGCACAGCTCCTGCACGCCATCATGCACGGCGCGTTCGATCGCCTGTTCCACCGATGCCACCGCCTGCATGCCGTCGAACGGCACCTGCCCCGATCGCGTCAGTACCAGATTCAATCGCCCCGGCAATGCACGCCCCAGGGACTGCGCCGTCTTGCGACCCATCAGGATCGGCTTGCCCAGCGTCAGCGCCTTGAAGCGCTTCAAATCATCCGGCAGTTTCCACGGCAGATCGTTATCGCGACCAATGGCGTTGTTGCGGTCGAAAGCGACGATCAGGATGATCTGGAGCCGGGATCCGGGAACATCGGCCCGGTCCACACTTTCCTCCCGACTCATACCGCCACTGGCGCCTTGATCACCGGATGCGGGTCATAGCCTTCGATGGCGATGTCGTCGAAGCGGAACGCGAACAGGTCGGTGACCTCGGGATTCAGACGCAAGGTCGGCAGCGCGCGCGGTGTGCGTGTCAGCTGCTCACGTGCTTGATCGAAGTGATTCGCATACAGGTGCGCGTCGCCCAGCGTGTGCACGAAATCGCCCACGTCCAGCCCGGTGGCCTGCGCCACCATATGGGTGAGCAGCGCATAGCTGGCGATATTGAACGGCACGCCCAGGAAGATGTCGCCGCTGCGTTGGTATAGCTGGCAACTGAGCTTGCCGTTCACCACGTAGAACTGGAACAGGCTGTGGCACGGCATCAACGCCATCTGCGGCAGCTCGCCGACATTCCAGGCGCTGATCACCAGCCGGCGCGAATCCGGATTGCGTTTGATTTCATCCACCAGCCATTGCATCTGGTCGATCTCGACACCATCCGGGCCGGTCCAGCGCCGCCACTGCTTGCCGTACACCGGACCGAGATCACCGTTATCGTCGGCCCACTCGTCCCAGATGCGGACCTGGTTGTCTTTGAGATAGCCGATATTGGTGTCGCCCTGCAGGAACCACAGCAACTCGTGGATGATCGAGCGCAGGTGCAGTTTCTTGGTCGTGACCAGCGGAAACCCGGCATTGAGGTCGAAGCGCATCTGCCAGCCGAACACACTGCGTGTGCCGGTGCCGGTGCGGTCTGACTTCTCCGCACCGTGCTCCAGCACGTGCTGCAACAACTCCAGATACGGCTTCACTTGGAAGCCCCCACGCCAGCAGGCGCGGGCAGCACCGGCTGCAACACTGGTGCGCGGCGCGACATCGCCAGCAGCACCAGGCCACCTGCAATCAACGGCAGGCTCAGAATCTGCCCCATGGTCAGCCAGTTGAAGGCCAGATAGCCGATCGGCGCATCGGGCACGCGCACGAATTCGACGATGAAGCGGAACACGCCATACAGCAACGCGAACAGGCCCGAGACCGCATAACGGGCGCGCGGTTTCATCGAAAACGTCCACAACACCACGAACGTCACGACACCTTCCAGCGCAGCTTCGTAGAGCTGCGAGGGGTGACGGGCGAACTGATTCAGTGCGCCGGCGGCGTACTGCGCCTGGATCTGCGCCGGCAACTGGTCGACCAGTTCCGGCGCGTGCGGGAAGATCACGCCCCAGCCGGCTTGGGTGAACTTGCCCCACAATTCACCGCCGACAAAATTGCCGAGCCTCCCGAAGCCAAGACCCAGCGGCACCAGCGGCGCGACAAAATCCATCACATCGAAGTAGTGCAGCCGGTGCTTGCGCGCCCACAACCAGCAGGCGATCAACACGCCAAGCAGGCCACCGTGGAAGCTCATGCCGCCTTCCCATACCTTGAACAGGATCAACGGGTTGGCCAGGAAGGTCTCGAACGCGTAGAACAGCATGTAGCCGATGCGGCCGCCCAGCACCACGCCGAGCATGCCGTAGAACAGCAGGTCGGAAAAACCGTCCATGTCCACGCCGGGCAGACGGCCGCGCCCGATGCGCGAACGGCCCAGCGCCCAGGCCGAGAAAAACGCCGCCAGATACATCAAGCCGTACCAGTGCACCTGCACCGGGCCGAGCGAGAAAGCGATGGGGTCGATGGCGTGCAGATAGATCATGCGGACCGCGTATCACGAAAAGCGAGGCCGCTATTCTGACACCTTGGACGCGCTCAGCCTAAAAGCTGCGGCCGATCAGGTAGCTCGTCTTCATGCTGCGCGCCGTCGGTGGCCGGGAAATGCTCGGCCAGCAGCTCGGTCACCGCCTCGATGCCGGCCAGGACCGCCGCTTCGTGCTGACCTTCGCGCAGGAACTGCTGCATGCGCCGGCACACCTCGACCCAGTGCGCCTCGGGCACCCGGCTATGCAGGCCACGGTCGGCGATCACCTCGATGGCGTGGTCCGCCAGCAGCAGGTAGATCAGCACCCCGTTATTGGCCTCGGTGTCCCAGGTGCGCAAGTGCGTGAAGGCCTGCTCGGCGCGCTGACGGGCGCGATGGCCGCGCCACAACGCATCCAGTGGCAGATCGGCTTCGACCGCGACCATGATCTGGCCGGTGTGCGAGCGCTCGCTGGCAGTTATCGCCGCCGCAATGGTATCCATGCATGCGGCGGGAAAACTGCGCTGCGCCGAGGGCGCGAAAATATGCCTGAGCCACCGCATTACCAGCTCCCCGAGGCGCCACCGCCTCCTGATGATCCGCCACCACCGCCCCACCCACCGCCGCCGCCGAGACCGCCACGGCCACCGCCGCCAAATCCGCCGAAGCCACCGCCGCCCCAGCCTCCGCCACCGACGAAACGCCCCGGCGAGCCGGAAGCCAGGCCCGCCAGCAAGCCGATCACCGCCGCGCCCGCGCTGGCGAACAGCAACGACGTAAACAGCAACGCCGCACCGCCAGCGGCAACGCCGGTCAGCACGGCGCGTAGCGGGCGCGGCAACCCGCCCAGGATGCCGCGCGCCACCATGGCCACCACGAAACCGATGAACAACGCCATGATCCAGCCACCGCCGCCCACGCCGTTGCCGTTGCCGTTGCGGCCATCGGCATGCCCACTGACCGGCGGCGGCAAGGCCTCGCCTTCGATCAGACCGGCCAACGTCGCGGTTGCAGCTGCGATGCCGCCAGCGTAGTCGCCCTCACGGAAGCGCGGCGCCAGATACTCCTGGATGATGCGGTTCGCCGTGATGTCGGGGATGGCGCCTTCCAGACCGTAACCCGGCTGGATGCGCACGCGGCGGTCGTCCTTGGCCACCAGCAGCAGTACGCCGTCGTCCACGCCCTTGCGGCCGATCTTCCACTGGTCGAACACGCGCTGGGTGTATTGCTCGATCGCTTCCGGCTGCGTGGTCGGCACGATCAGGATCTGCAGTTGCGCGCCCTTGCGTTGCTGCAAGGCCAGCGCCTGTTGCTCGAGCTGCTGGATCTGCCCCGCATCCAGCGTGCCGGTGACATCGACGACCGGCGAGCGCAGCGGTGGGATGGCAGCCAACTCCTGCGCCAGCAGCGACGCCGGCAGCAGAAGCAACGCCATCATCCATACCACTCCTACATACGTTCGCCGCATTGCTAACTCCTACCTGATGCGCACTGATGGTCGATCAGCACTGGGTTTTGCCAATCCCTCTGCCGGCACGAACTTCCCCTCTTGAGAGTGAAAAGATGCCAGAAGAAGCGGATGAGGATTGGCGCTGAGCCACATGTGGTCGGGATCATTTGCGAAGCCTCGCGCCGTACCCTTGTCCATCTCCCGACCGGAACGGGGCTAATGATCCGCTCCGACACGTTTTGCAGGTTTGTTCCGCAGCTTCTCTGATCTAGCGGTGGACATGAGCGTTACCGTGGCGATTGCCTGCGCGTGCTTGGACCTCGCGCGTCCCTGGCTTATTCCCGACGACTGCCTCACGCAACCACTGCACATCACGCACCACCGTCACCGTACCGATCACGGTGCAATACGCGACGGCCGAACAGGCACCGCCCACACAGCGCACCCGGTTACTGCGCTGGCTGCGTCGCAGGCTGTTGTTGCGGCGCCTGCTGCTTGCCGAAATCCACCTGCGGCGCGCGCGAGATCTGCGCTTCGTTTTCTACGCTGAAATTGGGCTTGGGCTGGTAGCCGAAGATCTTGGCCGTGATCACCTGCGGGAACGAGCGGATATAGGTGTTGTAGTCCTGCACGGTCTGGATATACCGACCGCGCGCCACGGTGATGCGGTTTTCGGTGCCTTCCAGTTGCACCTGCAGATCGCGGAACGACTGGTCCGACTTCAGCTGCGGGTAGTTTTCGCTGACCACCAACAAACGCGACAACGCACTGCCCAGTTCGCCCTGGGCCTGCTGGAACCGCTTCAACGATGCTTCGTCATCGGCATTGACCTGGATCTGGCCGACGCGCGCACGCGCATTGGTCACTTCGGTCAGCACCTGGCGTTCCTGCTGCGCGTAGCCCTGCACGGTGCGCACCAGATTGGGAATCAGGTCGGCGCGGCGCTGATACTGATTGAGCACCTCCGACCAACCGGCCTTGACGCCCTCTTCCTTCTGCTGGATCGCGTTATAGCCGCAACCGGACAGCGAGACGGTCAGGATCAGCAACACAAGGGCGCGAATCAGGGCAGGCATGCAGGCGATTCCGTTGAAAGAGTGCCCGAGCATGCCACGGGCCAAGTCAAGCCAGCATGCACACGACACGTGCCGATTCGCCAGTCGTACCGCGCCTCACCACAGCCTCGGCAGCAGGATCAATCCCCAGCACAGCAGCACGTTGATCAGCAGAACGAACACTGCGGCCGAGCCCATGTCCTTGGCACGCCCGGCCAGCACGTGATGCTCCGGGCCGTAGCGTTCGATCACCGCTTCGATCGCAGAATTCAACAGCTCGGCAGCCAACACGATCAGCAACGGTGCGATCAGTGCAATGCGCTCAAGTCCCGACTGCCCGAGCCACAGACCGAGCGGTACCAGCACCACCGCCAGGCAGACCTCCAGCCGGAACGAGGATTCATGCAGCCACGCGGCGCGCAATCCCTGCCAGGACCAGATCGCCGCCTTGATCAGGCGGCGCGGGCCCCGCGGGACGTGCCCCAATTGATCGGCCATGCGTCAGTGCTTCCTGCCGCAAGGGCGAAGATGGGAACAGGTCGAACGCATGGCAAGGTCGCTGCTGGGGAAAGTGCGAATCTTGCACCGTGCCGCCCCGCCCCGCCAGCTGCCGGCAGGTTTGCCCTCAGCTTCCAGCCTGGCGCACCATGGCAGCCCGCTTCGCTGCTCAAGGTTCCTGCATGACCATCGATCGCCTACGCACCGTGCTGTGCGCCCTTGCCCTGCTGTCCGGCCATGTGTACGCCGATGCGCCGCACACCGCTCCTGCAGTACCTGCACAGGTCTCCAACGCCGCCTGGGAAGAAGACATGCAACGCTTCGCCAAGAGCGATGCGCGCCAACCGCCCCCCAAGCACGGCATCGTGTTCGTGGGCAGCTCGTCGATCCGGTTCTGGGAGACGCTGGCCCAGGATTTCCCGGACAAGCCGGTGATCAACCGCGGCTTCGGCGGCTCGGAAGTGCGCGACAGCACATGGTACGCAGACCGTATCGTGATTCCGTATGCACCGCGCCAAGTGGTGCTGTATGCCGGCGATAACGACCTCAACAGCGGCCGCACGCCCGAGCAGGTGCGCGATGACGTGCTGGCATTCGTAGCGCGCATCCGCCGCGATCTGCCCGAGGCGCGCATCAGCTATCTGTCGATCAAGCCCAGCCCGTCGCGCGCGCAGTTGCTGCCGGCGGTGATCACTGCCAACCGGCTGATCAAGGACGCACTCGCACCGCTGCCGCGCGTGGACTACGTGGACATCTACACGCCGATGCTCGATGCCAGCGGCAACCCGCGCGCAGAACTGTTCCGCGAAGACAGGCTGCACATGACCGCCGATGGGTACGCGATCTGGCGCAAGGTCGTGGCACCGGTCCTGGAACAACGCTGATCGCCGCGGAATCGATCCGGCGCGCCTCGCCGGATCGGCCGGTCTGCAGGCGATGGGTGGGCTGGCGTTTCAGCGATAGCGCGCATTTCGGCATGGCGGCAAGCTGCCGACGTCGTCCCGCACGCAACGGCCGTCGGCGTCTGCTCTTTCGGCGCGCAGCTATCGCAGCGCGGCTGTCCGCAAGCAAGCCATACCGACCGCCAGGTTAGGCTACCACCACCGCCACCGAGGTACCGACACCGGTTTCGCTGTGCAATTCGATACGCCAGCCGAAGCGGTCGCAGAGCCGACGCACGATCGACAGCCCCAGGCCGGTGCCTTGCGGGCGGGTGGGGTCGGCGCGGAAGAACGGTTCGAACGCGCGTGCACGCGCGTCTTCGCTCATGCCAATCCCGGTATCGCGCACCACGATGCGGTCGTGGGTGACCTCGACATCGATGCCGCCGGCATCGGTGTAGGCGCAGGCGTTACGCAACAGATTGCTCAGCACCACCCGCATCACCCTGGGCGGCGCGAACATCTGCAGGCTGCGGTCGCCGACCATGCGCAACGACACGGGCTTGTCACCGAGCAAGTCGCGCGCGCTCTCGACTTCTTCTCTTGCCAGTTCGGCGACATCGAAGGTTTCGCTCTGCGGATCGATCTCGGCTTCGCGCGCCAGGATCAGGAACGCATCGATCACCGCTTCCATATCGTGGCCGGCACGCTGGATGCGGCGCAGACTGCGCTGGGTACGCGCGGACAATTCATCGTCGGCCAGCGCCATGTCGCTGGCCACACGGATCACCGTGAGTGGCGTGCGCAATTCATGGCTGGCATCGCGGGTGAAATTGCGTTCGCGCGCCACATGCTCGCTGACGCGTAGCCCCAAGGCATGCAGGGCGGCGGCGAGCTGGCGCGTTTCGCCCTGCAATTCGGCAGGCAGCCGCTCCGGAGCCAGTTCGTCCACATCCGGGTTGCGCGGGTCCCAGTGCGACACGCGCCGCGCCAGCCAGCTGATCGGCGACACCAGGCGCTTGGAGACCCGGTAGGTAAACCAGGACACCCCGTAAATGACCAGCAGCACCACGATCGCCGGCACGACACCGAACCACAGCGTCAGATGCGCCGCACGCGAGCGTGGAAACACCAGATACAGGCGCCCTTCCGGATGCTGGTCCACATAGACCAGCGCATCGGCGGCAGCTACCTCGCTAAAACCCGGCGACAGGGCACGTAGCGCGGGCGGTGCGCTATCGGCGGCAGTGCCGGCCGGCGAAAAATACCCTTGGATGTTGCGCGTGTTCGGCGGCCGGTTGTCCGGCACGCTCTTTTGCATCTGCCAAAAATGCACCGCCTCATCGGCGAGCACGGTGCGCACCAGGCTGTGTTTGATGACGAACGACACCAGATACCCGGCCAGCACGAGGGCAATGCTCGCCAACCCGACCTGCAGCAGGAAGGCGAGACGTATTTTTCGCGGGAGCCCATGTGGCATTGCTGCATCCAGGGGAGAGCGCCGGAGTATAGGCAACGCTTCCGTGAGTCCGTCGTGCAACCAGTCGGCCGCACAGAAAAACGATCGGCGCGTGAGCGCCGACACAGTGGTCGGCCGCCAGAACGGCGGCCGGCCGACGACATCAGGCCATCGGTTGGGCGATGTCGGCGATGCGATAGCCAGCGCTCTGCACAGTGTGCAGCAGCGGGCGGTCGAACGGCTTGTCGATGATCTTGCGCAGGTTGTACAGATGGCTGCGCAGGGTGTCCGAATCCGGCAACCCATTGCCCCAGATTTCGCGCTCGATTTCCTGGCGGGTCACCACACGGGGCGATTCGCGCATCAGGATGGTCAGCAGGCGCAGGCCGATCGGCGAGAGCTGCAGCTCGGTGCCGGCACGGGTGGCGCGCATGCTGACCGGATCGAGCACCAGGTCCGCGACCTTGAGCACTTCCGAGCCCACCTGGCGACGCTCGCGGCGGATCAGGGCACGCAGACGCGCTTCCAGTTCCTGAATCGCGAACGGTTTGGTCAGGTAATCGTCGGCGCCGAAGCCCAGGCCGGTGAGCTTGTCGTCCAGCGTGTCGCGGGCGGTGAGCATCAGCACCGGCGTGGACTTGCGTGCGTCGTTACGCAAGCGGCGGCACACTTCGATGCCATCCAGGCGTGGCAGCATGAGGTCCAGCACGACCACGTCGTAGCTGTTCTCGGCGGCCAGACGGTAACCGTCCAGTCCGTCC
Organism: Xanthomonas bromi; assembly: GCF_900092025.1. GTDB lineage: Bacteria > Pseudomonadota > Gammaproteobacteria > Xanthomonadales > Xanthomonadaceae > Xanthomonas > Xanthomonas bromi. Next base: position 102,587 of record NZ_FLTX01000003.1, on the reverse strand, counting down.
TGCGCATAGTCGACCTCGAAGCCACGGCCTTCCAGGTATTCGCCGATCATTTCGGAGATGTTGCGATTGTCTTCGACGACCAGCACGAGGCCGGACGTTTCCTTGGTCTGACGCATGGACTTTCCTCGGTCTTCAGCTTTGTGAAACATGACGGATGACCGGTGGAAAGGGCGTGAAGACTGGATAACACTTTGCGTTGCTCGGCGTTTAGCGCCCGAGCAGGGGGCGCAACGCTGGCCACACCGTCTCCAGCACCTTCGGCTCCGCAGCGGCGGTAGGGTGCAGGCCATCTGCCTGCATCAGCTCGGGCTGCAACGCGACCTTTTCCAGAAAAAACGGCACCAGCGCGGTCTTGTACTGTCTGGAGAGGTCGGCATAGGTCGCCTTGAGCCGCTGGCGGTAGGCCGGTCCGTAATTCGGCGGCACATCGATCCCGAGCAGCAGCACCTTGGCGCCGGCCTGCTGGCTGAGCTGGATCATCTTTTCCAGGTTGCCCCTGAGCTGGGCCGGGGTCAGCCCGCGCAATGCATCGTTGCCACCGAGTTCGATCACCACCACGCCGGGACGGTGCTTTTCCAGCAGGCCCGGCAGCCGGGTCAGCGCGCCGGACGTTGTTTCGCCGCTGATGCTGGCATTGACGACAGCCGGTGGCGTCGCCATGTCACGTTTCAGGCGCTGGTCCAGCAGGGTCACCCAACCGGACTGCACCGGGATGTTGTGCGCAGCGCTCAGGCTGTCGCCCACCACCAGGATCGGTGCAGCAGTAGCCGGACTTTTGGCAGAGGCAATCCCCGGCGCAAGCAGGGAGAGTGTCAGCAGCCACAGGACCAGCGCGCCATATCGCAGTGTTCTTTCACGCATTTGGAGATTCCTCATCGACAGTCTGGCCCCCCGCTCCAGCACCCGCACCGCCATCGACGTTCGCGAGGTCGGCAAGTCCGTCAGTGGTCCGGAGGGAACGCTCCACATCCTCGACAACATCAGCTTGACGGTCAGTGAAGGCGACAGTATCGCGATTGTTGGGGCCTCCGGTTCCGGCAAGACCACCCTGCTGGGCCTGCTCGCCGGGCTGGACCTGCCCAGCCGCGGCAGCATTGCGCTGGCCGGCCAGGACCTGGGCCAGCTCGACGAAGAAGCCCGCGCTGCGCTGCGCGCGCGCGCGGTGGGCTTCGTGTTCCAGAGCTTCCACCTGCTGCCGGCGCTGACCGCCGAAGAAAACATCGCCCTGCCGCTGGAACTGGCCGGGCGCGAGGATCCGGCGCGGGTGCGCGAGGTGCTGGAGGCCGTGAGCCTAAGCGCGCGTGCACGGCATTACCCGCGCCAGCTGTCCGGCGGCGAGCAGCAGCGCGTGGCGCTGGCGCGCGCGTTCGTGGCACGCCCGCGCATCCTGTTCGCCGATGAGCCCACCGGCAGCCTCGACCAGGCCACCGGCGCGCAGATCAGCGACCTGCTGTTCGCGCTCAATGCCACCAGCGACACCACCCTGGTGCTGGTCACCCACGACATGACCCTGGCGCAGCGCTGCCGCCATATCTACCGCATCGATGGCGGCCGCCTGCACGCGCAAGCGGCCGGCGCGGCGGCATGAACGTCGTCAAACAAGCCGCACGCGCTGTCCGCCGCGAATTCCTGGCCGGCGATCTGCTGACCGTGTTCGCCGCGCTGGTGTTGGGCGTGGCGGTGATGACGGCGGTGGGCACGCTGGTCGACCGGGTGACGCTGGCGCTGACCTCCAGCGCGGCCGAGGTGCTCGGCGGCGATCTGGGCGTGACCGGGCGCCAGGAGATCCCAGCCGACTTCGCCGACGAAGCCAAACGACGCGGCCTGCAGAGTACGCGCTTGGTCAGCTTCCCCAGCGTGCTGTTCCATGGCGAGGCCAGCCAGATGGCCAATATCCGCGGCGTCGGTGCGGGCTACCCGCTGCGCGGACAATTGCGGGTGTCCAAGGACGGCGTCGGGACGGAAGGCAGCGTTGCCAGCGCACCGCCGCCGGGCCAGGCCTATGCCGATCCGCGTCTGCTCGAAACGCTGGGTCTGCGCGTTGGCGAACAGCTGGAATTCGGTGCCGGCCATCTGACCATCACCGGCGTCCTGCGTGCCGAGCCGGATGCGTCCGGTGAGCTGATGCAGCTATCGCCGCCGCTACTGGTCAATCGCGCCGATATCGAAGGCGCCGGCCTGCTCGGTCCCGGCAGCCGTGCCTCCTACCGGCTGATGTTCGCCGGCACACCGGATGCCATCGCCGACCTGCGCGCCTGGCTCAAGCCACGCGCCAGCGAGTATCGGCTGGTCGGCATCGAAGACACCCAACGCGGCATGCGCGCCGCCTTCGATCGCGCCGGGCGCTTCCTGGCCTTGTCCGCATTGCTGGCGGTGTTGTTGTCCGGCGTGGCGACGGCCCTGGCGGCAAACCGGTTTGCGATGCGGCGCATCGACACCGTAGCGGTCTTGCGCTGCCTGGGCGCCCGCCAGCGCGACATTCTGGCGATGCTGTCGCTGCAGTTGCTGCTGACGGCGATTCCGGCCTGCCTGGTCGGGATCGGGCTGGGCATGCTGGCGCAGGAAGGCCTGGTGCAGGCGCTGGGTAGCCTGATCCCGAACCGCCTGCCGCTGCCGCAGGCCACCCCGGCCCTGGCGGGCGCAGGCATCGGTCTGGCGCTGTTGCTGGGCTTCGGCCTGCCGCCGCTGCTGCGGCTGCGCAATGTGCCACCGATGCGTGTGCTCAACCGCAGCTTTGCCGCCGTGCCGCCCAGCTCGTTGTTGGTGTATGGCGCGGCCTTGGCCGCCACGCTGGCGCTCACCGTGTATGCCACCGGCAACCTGGTGCTGGCGGGTTGGGTGCTGGGTGGCCTGGCCGCGTTGGCGCTGGTGGCGATGGTGCTGGGGCTGGGATTGCTGGCCTTGCTGCGGCCGATCCAGCACCGCCTGCGCGGGTCCTGGAAGCTGGGACTGGCGTCGCTGACGCGGCGACGGGGGTTGAGCGTGGTGCAGCTGGTCGGGCTGTCGCTGTCGCTGTGCGCGCTGTTGCTACTGGCCGTGGTCGGCCCGGGCCTGCTTGGCCAGTGGCGCGACCGCCTGCCTGCGGACACACCCAACTACTTCCTGATGAACATCCAGCCCGAACAGACCCAGCCGGTGCTGCAGACGCTGCGCGGCTTGGGCGTGGAGGGTGCGGCGGTGGAACCGTTCTCCACCGGTCGCCTGGTCGCCATCAACGACAAACCGCCGGTGCGCGGCGATCGCGACCCGCAAGACGATGGCGACGGCGACAACCGCCCGGTCAATTTTTCCTGGCGGCATGCCTTCCCGCCGGCAAATACGCTGCTGCAGGGCAAGTTTTGGGCAGCCGACAGCACCGCGGCGGAGGCCTCGGTGGAAGAAGGCTGGGCGCAGCGCTACCAACTCAAACTGGGCGACCGCATCACCTTGCTGCTGGGCGAACAGCAACGCACGTTCACGGTGACCAGCATCCGCAAGGCCGATTGGGATTCGTTCCAGGTCAACTTCTTCCTGCTACTCAATGAAGGCGCGGTGGGCGATGCGCCGTACAACCTGATTTCCGCCTTCCACCTGCCGCCCGGCAATGCGCCCAAGCTGGCCTCGCTGAGCCGCGACTACCCCAACATCTCGTTGCTGGACATCGATGCCATCCTGGGCCGCGTGCGCGAGGTGATCGACCAGGTAGCGCAGGCCGTGCAGCTGGTGATGGGCTTCAGCCTGCTGGCCGGGGTGCTGGTGTTGCTGGCCGCGTTGCAGGCCACCGCCGGCGAGCGCCGCTACGACAGCGCGGTGCTGCGCACGCTGGGCGCACGCCGCGGCCAGTTGCGCGGCGCGGTGCTGGTGGAATTCGGTGCGCTCGGCTTGCTGGCGGCGACGCTGGCCGTCACCGCTGCGGCCGTGATCGGCGCGGTGGTGGGGAAGCAGGCGTTCGAGATCGCGTTGACACCGGATTGGCCGCGCCTGCTGCTCGGCGGTGCATTCGGGTTGGCGTTGAGTCTGCTGGCGGGTTGGTCGGGCACCCGGCGCATCCTGTCCACGCCACCGGCGTTGGCGTTGCGTAGCGAATGAGCGCAGTCGACCGAACGACTGCGCGGCCGCCAGGCAGGCGCGGCCGGTGCCCGGATTCGACATGTCCCACTCGTACACTGCGCGCCTGAGCGCGCCGTCCGCAGCCGCCTGACGGCGGCTCGCGACGTGTTGGTCGCCGCTCCAAGCGCACAGGAACGCAGCGCATGCGGGTGATGGCCTGCGCTACGTCGCCTGATGACAGCGCTATCAATCAGCGCAATGGACATTGCAGCCGCACGATGTCTCGCCTGCCAGCCGGCTTTGCATATGTCTGCAGCGCATAAGCACCTTGCAAATCGTACGTTCGCAGCGACCACACGACTGCCTAGGGTGGTCTGTCCGGTCGCTGGCGCAGGCGACCTCATTGCTGCCGTCGAGGTGCCGCGTCATGACCAGCCTCACTTCCGCAGCGCGTGTGCAGACGCCGCGCGATGCGTCGTCCCCCGGGCAGACCGCCGGCGTCCGGATCGTGCCGTTCGACGCCACGCTGGGTGCCGAAGTGATCGGCCTGCACCTCGCGCAGCCGCTGGATGACGACACCTTCGCGCGCATCCAGCGCGCGCACCTGGATCACCACGTACTGGTGTTTCGCGATCAACGCATCACCCCGGCGCAGCACGTGGAGTTCAGCCGTCGCTTCGGGCCTTTGCAGATCCATGTGCTGCGTAATTTCCAGCTGCGCGGGCACCCGGAAGTGCTGGTGGTGTCCAACATCAAGGAGAACGGCGAGCCGATCGGCCTGGGCGATGCCGGGCATTACTGGCACTCTGATCTGTCTTACAAGCAAACTCCGAGCCTGGGGTCGCTGCTGCATGCGCAGGAACTGCCCACCGAAGGCGGCGACACGCTCTTTGCCAACCAGCATCTGGCCTGGCAAACGCTGCCCGCCTCGCTCAAACGCACGGTGCAGGACCTGCGTGCCGAACACAGCTATCTCGCCAAGTACGAAGAACTCCGCGCCCGCAATCCATGGCGCCCGGCGTTGACAGCCGAACAGATTGCCGAAGTGACACCGGTGCAGCACCCGGTGGTGCGCACCCATCCGGAAACCGGCCGCAAAGCGCTGTTCGTCAGCGAACACTTCACGACCCGCATTGTCGGCCTGCCCGAAGACGAAAGCCACGCGCTGCTGCAAACACTGTTCGCGCACACCACGCGCGATGCGCTGGTGTATCGGCATCGCTGGCAGCCGCACGACATGGTGTTCTGGGACAACCGTTCGGTGACGCATCTGGCTGCCGGCACGCCGGATCATCTGCGCCGGCGGCTCAATCGCACCACCATCGAAGGCGATGCGCCGTTCTGAGCGCGCACATGCCCCTCCCCCTTTTCGACTGGAGCGCTGCATGCGTTTGACCGTCACTTCTCACGCACCCTCGCAACGCCGGCGTTTTTCGTGGCGCATCGCGCTGCTGGTGTTGGCCGCGCTGCCGCTGCTGCATAGCGCGCACGCGCATGCCGAAGGCAGGCTGCGTATCGCCAAGCAGTTCGGCATCGTCTATCTGCTGCTGGACGTGGCGCAGGATCAGAAGTTGATCGAACAGCAGGGCAAGGCCGCGGGGATGGAGATCGACGTGCAGTTTCTGCAGCTCTCCGGTGGCACGGCCGTCAACGATGCGTTGTTGACCGGTTCGATCGATATCGCCGGCGCCGGGGTCGGGCCGCTGTTCACCATCTGGGACCGCACGCGCGGCCGCCAGAATGTCCGCGGTGTGGCAGCGCTGGGCAATTTCCCGTACTACCTGATCAGCAACAACCCGCGCATCAAGTCCATCGGCGATTTCACGCCGCAAGACCGCATTGCGGTGCCGGCGACAGGCGTCTCGGTGCAATCGCGTTTCTTGCAGCATGCCTCGCAGCAACGCTGGGGCGAGAAGGGGACCCATCAGCTCGACCCGCTGCAGGTCGCATTGCCGCATCCGGATGCCGCTGCGGCGATCATCCGTGGCCGCACCGAAATCACTGCGCATTTCGCCAGCCCGCCATTTCAGGAACAGGAGCTGGCACGCAACCCGGCCGCGCATATCGTCACCAGTTCCTATGACATCGAAGGCGGCCCATCGTCGGCCACGGTGTTGTACGCCACCGAGAAATTCCGCAGCAGCAACCCCAAGACCTATCGCGCCTTCATCGCGGCACTGGATCAGGCGGCCAGGTTCGTGACCGCGCATCCGGAGCAGGCGGCGGATATCTTCCTGCGCCGTAACGGGTCGAGCATCGCCCCCGCGCTGATCCTGCAGATCCTCAAGGACCCCAAGGTGCAATTCACCGTGGCGCCAGAAAACACGCTGAAGCTCGGCCAGTTCATGCAGCGCAGCGGCGCGATCAAGCAGGCGCCGGGCAAGGTGAGCGATTACTTCTTCGACGACCCGCTGATTGCGGGCGGGAGCTGAGCGATGGCCGCCCCCTTGCTGCAGGTCGATCACGTCAGCCTGGAATATGCCTCCGCGCAACGCGTGGTGCGTGCGACCCATCGCGTGCGCTTCGATGTGCACGAAGCCGACCGCTTCGTGCTGCTGGGGCCGTCGGGCTGCGGCAAATCCACCTTGCTCAAGGCGGTTGCCGGTTTCGTTGCGCCGCGCGAGGGACAGATCCGTCTGGACGGTCATGCGGTCACCGGGCCGGGTCCGGACCGGGTGGTAGTGTTCCAGGAATTCGATCAGCTGGCGCCTTGGAAGACCGTGCGCGAGAACGTGGTGTTCGGGCTGCGTGCGGCGCGCAAGCTCGGCCGCGCCGAAGCGCGCGAGCGGGCAGACGAAAGCCTGGCCCTGGTCGGCCTGAGCGGGTTTGCCGATGCCTACCCGCACACCTTGTCCGGCGGCATGAAGCAGCGCGTGGCGATCGCACGCGCCCTGGCGATGCGCCCGCGCGTGCTGCTGATGGACGAACCGTTCGCGGCACTGGATGCGCTGACGCGTTCGCGCATGCAGGAGCAGGTGCTGGAGTTGTGGGAACAATCGCGTTTCACCCTGTTGTTCGTCACCCATTCCATCGAAGAGGCGCTGGTGGTCGGCAACCGCGTCTTGCTGCTGTCGCCGCATCCGGGCCAGGTGCGCGCCGAGCTCAACGCGCATGCCTTCGGACCGCACAGTGCAGGTAGCGTGGCCTTCCAGCAGACCGCGCAGCGCATTCACCGGCTGCTGTTCGATTTGCCCGACGAGACCTTGGACGACGCCAAGGTGGCGCCGCTGCTTCGCCCTGCCCAGCTGCAACGCGAGGCGCTGCCATGAGCCGCTCGCCCGCTGCCGCGCGGCCGCCGGTTCCGCCGGTGCGCCCGGAATACGAACTGGCGCTGCAGCCACTGGATCCGGCCCTGCTGACCGCCGTCGCGCCAATCCGCTGGCAGGCGCCGGCATGGCTGCGCAAGGCCTTGGTGCTGGTGGTGCTGGCGGCCATATGGGAAATCGCTGCGCGCGTGGTCGGCGACGATCTGATGCTGCCCAGCGCCGCGCAGACCGCGCACGCGTTCTACGATGGACTGCTGTCGGGCGAATTGCTGCGCCGTGTCGGCGCTTCGTTGCGCGTCCTGGCGCAGGGCTATGCGTTGGGTGTGCTGCTGGCGTTCCTGCTGACCGCACTGGCCGCCTCCACCCGCTGGGGCCGCGACGTGCTCGGCACGCTGACGGCGATGTTCAACCCGCTGCCGGCCATTGCGCTGCTGCCATTGGCCTTGCTGTGGTTCGGGCTGGGCATCGGCAGCCTGGTGTTCGTGCTGGTGCACTCGGTGCTGTGGCCGCTGGCGCTGACCTCCTACGCCGGCTTCCAGGCCGTGCCGGAGACGCTGCGCATGGCCGGGCGCAATTACGGCCTGCGTGGGCCGCGCTATGTAGCGCAATTGCTGATCCCGGCGGCCCTGCCGGCGATCCTGTCCGGGCTGAAGATCGGCTGGGCGTTCGCCTGGCGCACCCTGATCGCCGCCGAGCTGGTGTTCGGCGCCACCTCCGGCCGGGGCGGGCTGGGCTGGTACATCTTCCAGAACCGCAACGAGCTCTACACCGACAAGGTATTTGCCGGGCTGGCGATGGTGATCGTGCTGGGGTTGCTGGTCGAGGGCGTGGTGTTCCAGGCGATCGAGCGGCTGACCGTGCGCCGCTGGGGCATGCAGCGCTAGAGCGGCCTCTTCGGCACGGTCGCGTGCGCTTAACGGAGTTGGCTTATGCTGCGGCCCCTTCTCTGCCGTTCGTACGCCATGCCCACCGTCCCCTTCACGTCCTACATCTACCCCATCCTGCTGTTGCTGGCCAGCAACGTGTTCATGACCTTCGCCTGGTATGGGCATCTGAAGTACAAGAGCACGCCGCTGATGATCGCCATCATGGTCAGTTGGGGCATCGCGTTCTTCGAATACTGCCTGCAGGTGCCGGGCAACCGTCTGGGCAGCGCAGTGTATTCGGCGCCGCAGCTCAAGGGCATGCAGGAAGTGATCACGCTGCTGGTGTTCGCCGGCTTCTCCACGTTCTACCTGGGGCAGTCGTTGAGGTGGAATCACTGGGCTGCGTTCGGCCTGATCCTGGTCGCGGCGTTTTTGATGTTCAAGGAATAAATGGTATTTCGCAGGGCCAACTGCCGTCTGGCGCGTAGGAGCGCACCCGGGCGCGATGCGGCGTTCCGGATCACGCCGATTGCACCCGGCGCGTTCCGACAAGATCGCGCACTGGTGCGCTGCCACCGCATCCGGGTGGCTAGTGCGCCGGTTCGACCCACTGAGAGAACACCGCGTCCAGTTGCGCGTCCTTGACCGGCTTGCCGTTTTGCACCGCCTCGGCCTGCTGGAACATCGGCATGATGATCGCCATGCCGTCCGGCTTGGTCTTCAGATGCAGGCCGGGCGGGGTATCGAGGAACCGGGCCCAGCGCGTGCGCACCTTGGCCCAGTAGCCTTGGGTGCCCTTCCAGTAGGCATAGGCCGGGGCGAAGTCGACCTCGGTGGTCTTGCGGTAATCGTTGAAGCCGAACTCGCGCGCGATCGCTTCCTGGCTGCCGTCGGGCTTGCGCAGCACCTTGGTGTTGAACTGTTCATGAGTCCAGCCGTTGGGCGTGAGCGTGTGGCGGTTGATGACCGATAGCGCGTTGTAGTCGCTGCGCTTGGTGTACTCGCGGCGTGGCAACGGGCGCCAGCTCACATCGCTGGTCCAAGTGGGATGGCCGTCGGCATAGTCCCAGCGGCCGGTGCCGCAATACCGCGGCGCGTCGCTGACCTCGTAGACGCACTGCGTCCAGGCGCCGGCGGTGATTGCCGGCGGCAGCGCATGTACTGTCCAGGTCTGATCGGCGGTGAATTCGAAACGCTGCGGCGCTTCGTAGATCCAGTCCTGCCGCCAGTGCTTGGTCACGTGCCTGGTCTTTTCGTCGACCAGCACATGCTGCAGCACCAGTTTGCGCGGTGAATCCTCCACCACGATCACCCCTTCGCTGGCGCCGCTGCGCATGGCCGACGCACGCGCGTAACCGGGCTGGAGCAGCACCGTCTCGTCGAAGGCAAAGTCCACCGCGTATTCGCCCTGCATCGCCAGGATGCTCTGGCGGTCGCGCTGGGCGTCGGCGGCGGCGATCAACGGCATCAGGCTCAGCGTCACTACGATGCAACGGGGAAACATTCGGCTCATCGGAACTCTCGGTCGTGGTTGGAGACGTCAGCGGCGCAGGCGCACCAGCGAGGTCGTCATGTCGGATGAGGTGTTGTTGCTGGATGTGGCGGAGGCCGTGCGCAAGGCGGCAGCGCGCGCGCAGCAGCAGTCGTCCACCGCCACGCGGCCATCGATGCCCTCCTCGCGTGCCAGGCGTGCAGCGACCTCGGCACCCAGCGCCGACACGGTCGCCAGGCTGGCGACAAACGGTTGTTCGCTAGCGGCGGCGGTCTGCAGCCGCAGCGCGCTCAATCGCCACGGCTCGCCACGCATGCGCCCGGCCAAACGGCGCCACAGCCGCTCGCCGATCCCCAGCTCTTGGGTTTCCATCGTCAGCGGCGGCAGGCGCGAGATCAGGCGATCCCAAATCAGGAAGTCGCTGTCAGGCAACAGGCAAATCCGCCAGCAGCACTGTCCTGCGGCATCGAAGAACCAGATGCTTTCGCGCACGCCATCGCTGTCGACCTGCCGACACGCCGCGGCATCCACCGCGTGCTGCCAGCCATCCAGTTCATTGCCCAATGCAGGCCGGTACAGACACAGCACCGTCCCCAGCGCTGCCAGCTGCTGCGGGCGCGGCAACGCAGCGCGGGTCGCACGTGCATGCGACAACGACGGCAGCGGGCGGGCGCTGGGCCTGGCCACTACCAGCTCACCGCCAGGCTGACCGAAGCGGTGCGCCCGGCGCCGGTGAAGCGGTCGAGCACCGTACTGCTGGCCAGCGTGCCGTTGGGCAGCGCGTTCCAGTCCACATAGCGGCGGTCGGCGAGATTGAAGATGCCGGCGGTGACCTTGGCACCCGGCGCGAACGCCCAATGCCCCATCAGGTCCAGCGTGGCGTAGCCGGCCGGGGTGTAATAGCTGTCCAGCTGCGGGCGACGCTTGCGCGCGACGAAGGTGCCGATCAATTCCGCACCCCACCCATCGCTGTCGAAGGCCACGCCGAGCGTGCCGCGCAACGGGTCCACCGAATTGAGCAGAGTGTCGTCGGTGAGATTGTCGCCTTGCGCATACGCCACCGCGCTAGTGAGCGACCACCCCTGCCAGCCGGCCAGCGCGCCCAGATCGACTCCGCCGCGCGCTTCGGCGCCCTGGATCACCACATCGTCCACATTGCGCGACTGGAACAGCATCAGCCCGTCGGCATTGAAGCCGGCCGGTGCATACGATTCGATGAAGTTGCGGTAGTCGGTGTAATACACACTCACGCTAAGATAGCCGACGGCAGCATTGAACCGCAGGCCCAGTTCGCCACCGCGGCTGGTCTCCGATTTCAGGTCCGGATTGGCGACGGCGGTGTAGCGCGCCTGCAGATTGGTGAAGCCGATATTGACGTCGTTGTACGGCGGCGCGCGGAAACCGTGCGCGTAATTGGCATACGCCGACCATGCGTCCGACAACCGCCACACCGCACCGATCTTTGGAGACACCTGGGTTTGGTCGATGGTCTCGGCGGCAACGCCGGGATTGTCTTCGCGAAAGATGTCGTCCACCTGCGGCGACAGCCGGAAATCATCCACGCGCACGCCGGGTGTCAGCGACAACTTGCCATCGAACAGGCGGATCTCGTCCTGCGCATAAAGCCCGAGCTTGGTGGCCTGGCTCTTGGGGAAATCGCGCACCGGAAATACGTCCTGACCGACGCGACTGGTGATCGCGCCATTGGCCAGATTGACCGAGTCGCCATCGCGCTTGGCGCGGGTGTCGGTCCAGCTGCCATCCAGGCCATAGGTGATGTCGTGACGGAGCGTGTCGGTGTCGATGGCTTTGTGCGCGTTGACCAGCACACCGTGGACGCGCTGATCGAAGTTGTGTTCGTTATGGCGGCGCGTGAGGTTGCCGCGCAGTTCGGCGGTGCGCTGCAGGCTCTCGCTGTCCTGGCGATACAGCTGCCACTGCAGATCGTCGGCCAGTGCCCAATCCAGTGCATCCAGTTCGTGTCGTAGCGAGATGCGCGCGCGGGTCTGATGGTCGCGTCCGTCCTGGGACAGGATGCGTAACGATGGGGTGGTCACGCGCGGGTCGATGCCGGTCAAGGCCTCGATGCTGCCGTAATCTTCGTTGCCTTCCACGGTGAGCGTGAGCCGCTGCTGCGCGTTCGGCGCGTACACCATTTTGGCGAGTACGCTGCGGCCATCGATACGCTGCGGATTGGCAGCCGTACGAGTGACATCGCGGCTGCGATTGTCTCCCTGGTTCTGCGCTTGCTGGCCCTGGCGATGGCTCACCGCCACCATGCCGCTCCAGCGCTTGCCGCCGAACGCGCCGGTGGCACCGGCGAACAGGCCATTCCAGTCGCCTTCGTAGCCGAACTTCAGGCCGACATAGCTGTGCTTGTCGGCGCTCAGATAATCGGAGGGGTCCTTGGTGACGAAGGCCACCACACCGCCCAGGGCATCGGAGCCGTACAGGGCGCTAGCCGGCCCGCGCACCACTTCGACGCGCTTGAGCGTTTCAAGATCGACGAAGTTGCGGTTGGCGTTGAGGTAGTTGCCGAAACTGAAAGTGTCCGACACCGGGACGTTGTCGACCAGGATCGCCACGCGGTTGCCGTCCAGCCCGCGGATGCGGATGCCGTTGGCGCCGGTGAAGCGGCCACTGGTGCCGGTCACCGACACGCCGGGCGTGTAGCGGAACAGATCCTTGAGCTCGCGCACCAGTTGGTTGTCCAGCTGTTCGCGATCGATCACATCCACCGTGCTCGGCACATCGACCAGGGCGCGTTGAGTACGCGTGGCGGTGACCTGCAACCGGTCGAAGTCGTGGACCTCATGCGCCCCATCACCACTGGCGGTGAGGTCGGCAGCGTGGGCACACAACGGAGCAGCAGGCAGCGCAAGCAACAGCGCGACCACCAGCGGATGCAGGCGAATCATCGGGAACCTTTCGAGGGAAGTCCCCGGCAGCGTGCGCTGCAGACAAGGCCGCGATCGGCCGCCGGGGACAGCGTGGGTGCGCGGACGGCGGCGGCAACGCCCGCGAAAGACGGTCCGACCCTGCGCAAGGCCCGGATCGGAGCACAGCGCTTACTTGGTCAGGATCAGCTTGTCGTTGCTGGTGTGGCGCAGGCGATAGATGCGGTCGCCATGCTGGATCAGCACTTCGCGACGGCCCTTGAGCAGCGCCTCGCTGCTGATGAGGTCTTCGGCAGGCACGGCACGCGGCGTGGCGCGATCGCGCAGGTTGACCGGTTCGGAGCGAAGCAGCACGGGATGAGCAGTCATGATCTGGATCTCCAGTCGGTTGGCCAGTCAAATAATAACCATTCTCATCCAATGATCAAGAGCCATTCTCATTTGACCGGGTTGCCGTCTGAATCGAACGGCGAATTTCGATTCACACAGTCCATTGATCTGCGTGCGCAGCAGGCTTCGGCTGCCGCGCATACCGCAAGACGCTCGCCACAGCGCTCGATCCAGCCCACTCGCTCAGCGCGTGCTCGACTCCACCTGCGTCCAGCCGGCGTCATCGACCTGGTTCAAGGTGTCCAGGGCGCCGAGGTTTTCTTCCAACTGCGCCACCCGGCTGGCGCCCAGGATCACGCTGGACACATGCGGATTGCGTAGGCACCAGGCGATGGCCAGCCGAGCCGGCGATTGCCCCAGCTCGGCGGCCAGCGCACAGAACGCGCGTGCGCGCTCCAGCCTGCGCGCTTCCGGTGCGCCCAGCACTTCGTCCTGCAGCCACTGGTTGCCCGGCTGACCCAGACGGCTGTCGTCCTGCACGCCGGTGTTGTACTTGCCGGTCAACAGGCCAGACGCCAGCGGCGACCAGATCGTGGTGCCCAGCCCGCCTTCGCACAGTGGCGCGTATTCGCGCTCCAACCGCTCGCGGTGCAGCAGGTTGTATTGCGGCTGCTCCATCGCAGGCGCATGCAGGTGTTCGTGCTGGGCGATGGCGATGGCCTCGCGCACCTGTGCAGCGCTCCATTCGGAGGTGCCCCAGTACAGCACCTTGCCCTGGCGGATCAACGTATCCATGGCGCGTACGGTTTCCTGGATCGGCGTATCCGGGTCGGGCCGATGGCAGTAATAGAGATCCAGATACTCCACGCGTAGGCGCTTGAGCGCGGCATGGCAGGCGTCGGTGACATGCTTGCGGGAGAGCCCGCGCTGGGTCGGTCGCGGACTCTCCACCGCGCCGAAAAACACCTTGCTCGACACGCAGAAGCCATCGCGCGGCAACCGCAGATCGGCGATCACATCGCCCATCACTTCCTCAGCGCGGCCGCGCGCGTAGACCTCCGCGTTATCGAAGAAGTTGATGCCGTTGCCCCAGGCGGCGGCAATCAGATTGCGCGCTTCGCTGCGCCCGATCTGTTTGCCGAAAGTGACCCAGGCCCCGAACGACAAGGCCGACAGCTGCAGCCCGGTGGAACCCAGACGACGGTAAAGCATGGCGAACTCCCGCAACCTCCAGGGCACCTGCCCCGGACCGGCGTGCGCAGTGTAGTAGGCCGTGGCGTCGTGCAGGCGACAGAGTGCGGCGTGTGCAGTGTCGTGCATCGCCTCCTCCTCAGTGCGACGTCTGTTCGGATGACGCATGCGTCCTGCTCCGCGCGGCCGTCTTCCTTGCGTCGGCTAGCAGTGTTTCGCGAGTGCTTCGGTCTACTGTGGGCGCCTGCACCGTTGACTGTGTCGGTCGTTGAAAAAAGGCAACTGCCGCGAGATTGCCGTCTGTGGGCAGTGCGCATTTGCATGCAGTAGGAAACAACTGCCGAACAACGAGACTGCTTCTCCATCAGCAGCGAAGACACGCCAACGCGTGGTGTCGCATCCGGGGCGGGACCGTGTCGCGGCATGGATGCCGCTATCGAGCCTCCAGGGACGGATTGCCGGCGTGTCCCGACACCGGATGCGGCCGCCGCACACCGATACACCAGCGAATGACGCCAGCTGCCGGGATGCGTGATTCCCGGCACCGCATGTCCCCACACAATCGCAACCGATCGCAATCGGTCCCCGATCGGAAAAATTACGTCTCCACGCTCCAGCGGATTCGGGCCGAACGGCGGAGGATCCACGCATGGGAGAGGTGCCGTCCGTCCCTCACCCACGCGTCGCCACGACCGCCGCCACAGCGCCATCACGATGTGAAACGCCGCAGGCATCTTGGCGCTGTGAACTCCCGACTTTGCGCAAGCACAGCTCACCAGCTCGCTCGCACCGGAATGCGCGTTCCCGCCGCATCTCGGCTGCAGGCCAACCGGCAGCGTCTGAAGGCCGCTCGCCTTGCCCCCTGTCACCCCCTGCTCTAGGCTTGCCGTTTTGCCGTCAGTAGCCCGGGGATTGGAATGGTCGAAGGTTTGGGAAGGATCGGTTTCGGCCTGTTCGGTCTGGCGGTGCTCATCGGCATCACCTGGCTGTTTTCGAGCAACCGCCGCGCGATCGACTGGAAGCTGGTCGCCACCGGTCTGGCCCTGCAGATCTCGTTCGCCGCACTTGTGTTGCTGGTGCCGGGCGGGCGCGACGTGTTCGACGCGCTGGGCAAGGGCTTCGTCAAGGTACTGAGTTTCGTCAATGAAGGGTCCACCTTCATTTTCGGCAACTTGATGAACATCGACAGCTATGGCTTCATTTTTGCATTCCAGGTGCTGCCCACCATCATCTTTTTCTCGGCGCTGATGGGCGTGCTCTACCACCTGGGCGTCATGCAGGTGGTGGTGCGTGCGATGGCGTGGGCGATCACCAAGGTGATGCGCGTGTCTGGTGCGGAAACCACCAGCGTGTGCGCCAGCGTCTTCATCGGCCAGACCGAAGCGCCGCTGACGGTGCGCCCGTACATTCCCAAGATGACCCAATCCGAATTGCTGACGATGATGATCGGCGGCATGGCGCATATCGCCGGCGGCGTGCTGGCGGCGTACGTCGGCATGCTCGGCGGCAGCGATCCGGCGCAGCAGGCGTTTTATGCCAAGCATCTGCTGGCCGCCAGCATCATGGCCGCGCCCGCCACCTTGGTGGTCGCCAAGCTGCTGGTGCCGGAAACCGGCACCCCGCTGACCCGCGGCACGGTCAAGATGGAAGTGGAAAAAACCACCAGCAATGTCATCGATGCGGCTGCGGCCGGAGCTGGCGATGGCCTGCGCCTGGCGCTGAACATCGGCGCGATGCTGCTGGCCTTCATCGCGCTGATCGCGCTGATCAACGCGCCGCTGACCTGGCTGGGCGAGGTCACCGGTGCCGCCGCGCTGCTGGGCCGCCCGACCAACCTGTCGACGATCTTCGGCTACGTGCTGGCGCCGATCGCCTGGGTGATCGGCACTCCGTGGGTGGATGCGACCACGGTGGGTTCGTTGATCGGACAAAAAGTGGTGATCAACGAATTCGTCGCCTACAGCGAGTTGTCGCGCATCGTGAAAGGCGACGTGCCGGGCGTGGGCCTGAGCGCCGAAGGCCGCCTGATCGCCACCTATGCGTTGTGCGGCTTCGCCAATTTCAGCTCGATCGCGATCCAGATCGGTGGAATCGGCGGGCTGGCGCCGGAACGTCGTCACGATCTGGCCAAGTTCGGCCTGCGTGCGGTGCTCGGCGGTTCGATCGCCACCTTCATGACCGCTACCATTGCCGGTGTGCTGTCGCATTTCGGTTGAGGCGGCGCGGGTTCATCGGCATGACGGTCTAATCACTGCACGCCGCGTTTCATCCAGTCTTTTCAAGTCAGTCATTCAAGGCAAGGGTATCTATGAGTTCGGTCGTCGTTGTCGGGTCCTTCAATGTCGATCACGTGTGGCGCTGTGATGCCTTGCCAGTGCCCGGTGCCACTATCGCCGGACGCTACAGCACCGGTCCCGGCGGCAAAGGCTTCAATCAAGCGGTTGCATCCACACGTGCTGGCGCCAAGACGCATTTCTTGTGCGCGCTGGGCGACGATGCCGGTGGCGCGCTGGCGCGCTCGCTGGCGGCGCAGGATGGCTTTGCGTTGATCGCCGAGCCGAGCAATGAACCGACCGGTACCGGCGGCATCTATGTCGACGGGCACGGCCGCAACACCATCGTGATCGGTGCCGGCGCCAACGCCGTGCTGAGCCCTGCTTTCATCGACAATCAGCGTCCGCTGATTGCGGCGGCGAAGGTGCTGCTGGCGCAGCTGGAATCGCCGGCCGAGACGATCGAATCGGCACTGGCGCTGGCGCACGAATGCGGCGTGCTGACCGTACTCAATGCCGCACCGGCCAATGCGCCGACGTCGATCGGCCTGCTCAAACTGTCGGATGTGCTGACGCCGAACGAAACCGAATTCGCAGCGTTGCTTGGCCGCCATGTTGGCGAACGCATCAATGCCGACGACGTCGCTGCGCTGGATGGCAATACGTTGCACTCGCTGTGCCGCAAGCTGCTGCCCGGTGGCAGCGTGGTCATCACCCTGGGCGCGGTGGGTGCGTTCATTTCGCACGCCGAGGAACAACTGCGCGGCGACACCCAGGCGCATTATCGGGTCGGTGCCGAAAGCGCGCAGACCATCGACACCACCGGTGCGGGCGATGCCTTCAACGGCGCGCTGGTGGCATCGCTGGCACAGGTGCCGGCTGCAGGTTTCGCAACCCACGTGCGCTTTGCCACGCGCTTTGCCGCGCGTTCCACCGAAGTGGAAGGCGCGGCTGTGTCGATGCCGCGGTTGCGCGCAGACGACTGAGACCGCGCTTTAAGGCGGTTCGGCGTGCGCCGCATGCGCACGCCTCGATACAGCCCCCACACCGGCGTGCTCCGGTGTCCCTGACGAATGCGTGCACGTGTCACGCGCGCTGTGATCACTGCATCTCGTCACGCGGCAGTGCGCCCGGTTGCGTGCCGACACGATGGCCACGTCTTTCTTCTCCCAGCGTTGCGCATGCGCTGCCGCCAGCGGCACGCCGCCCGATACGCCAGCGCGACCACACGTGACATAGCGCTGCTTTCTGTGCTCGAAAAAGCGAAAGCACAGTGCATAAAACGCGCTGACCTGCTGCGTGCGCTAGCGCGTTGTCCTCGCTTCACTACTATCGCCGCACGACCAGGCGTACCACGACCATTGCCTGTTGTCATGCAGGGCCGCTCTTGGCGGAGCGGCGTGCCAGCAGGCGACCTGCATCGTCGAACTGGCGCATCACAGCGCCACGCGATCGACAGTGCAGCGGGCGCTTGGCGATCGCCGACACGCAGCCTGCGTGCCGGTGCCGCGCTGCACTTTCCCCAGCTCAACGGAACATCCGATGATCCTGCGTCGATCGCACAAACCACTCCTGCTGCCCTGTGTCCTGCTTCCCTGCCTGCTCGGTTCCTGTGGCGGCCAGGATGCCGCCGATGCCAACACCGCAGCGACACCATCGCCAGCGGCGACGGTTACCGTGAGCGCTCCCCGCTCCATGACGCCAACCGCCGCGGCAACAGCGAGCGCGAGTTCCGATCCGTCGCTACGCCGCGCCCTCTCGCCCGACCAGCCGATGTTCATCATCGCCGCCGACACCTGGAATGCCGCCGACCCGCAGAAAATCATCGATCTGATTCCCGCCGATCTGCGTCCGTATTCGGTGTTGCTGATCTCGCTGTCGATCAATCACAAAGGCGCCACGGGTAACCAGTGCAACTGGCTACAGGTGGAAGACGGCATCGAAACAGCGCGCTCGTGGATCAAGACGGCTGCCGCCAACGGGGTCTGGGCGATGATCCAGCCTTCCAGCGGCGGCTTCAGCCACTTCCCCGACTATCCTGCCGACACCGACCTGGAATCGACCGTCTACGGCGAATTCTTCCGCGACTATCCGAACTTCCTCGGCTTCAACTACGCCGAGCAGTTCTGGGGATTCGACGAGCCCTGCTCGGTCTCGGCGGCGCAGCGCTGGGAGCATTGGTCCAACCTGCTCAAGCTCACCAACAAATAGGGCGGCTACCTGGCGGTGAGTTTCACCGGCGGGTACTGGGGCGCGAACATCAATCCATTGGCGATGGTCAAGCGCAACGAAGCGCTACGCAACGCGCTGAGCAGCTACTCCAAGAACTTCATCATCGAAGAAAATTTCACCACCGATTACGGCTTCCACGACATCGAAAGCCTCAGCCTGGGCATGTTCCTGTCCGGATTCGCTGGTCACTACGGCATCCGCCCGGACCGCACCGGCTGGTACGCCGCCGATGGCAGCAGCTATCCGGTGCAGGCGGGTGCGCCGCACTTGATCGAACATTTGACGCTGACCGGCGAAACCTATTTCGACGGCCCTGAGCTGGTCAATACCGACACCGTGCAAAGCCTGCCCAACGGCCTGACCAGCGACGGCTACAGCACCAGGCGCTGGGAATTCTTCCCGCAGTTCAAGAACATCCACATGGATGTCTACCGCAAGATCATCGATGGCACCTTGCGCATCCCCAGCCGCCAGCAGGTGATCGATCGAACCAAGGTGGTGGTGGTCGACGACAGCACCAGCGGCAGCGACCGGACACTGTATGCATCGCCGGAAACGCTGTTCTCCGGCTTGTATTTGATGGACGACGACGGGACGTATCTCAACCAGCACAGCTGGTACAAAAAGACTGGACGCTACCCGGCCATTCCCACCGTATGGCAGCTCACCGACGCGCCAGCCAAGTCGTTCCCGGTGCAGATCAAGCGCAGCGAATACGCCACGCGCTGGCCCAGCATCGCAGCCAAGACCCAGGAGTTGAACGCGCTGTTCCCGCAGGAATACAGCGGCGACATCTACGCAGGGCGTCAGGACAACACCTGGGTGACCTACAACCCGTACAAGACCAATCGGAGCGCAAGCGGCACGCTGAACCTGAAGTACAACACCTGCGCATCGGTCAAACTGACCTACGGGCCCTATACGACCGGCGTCATCAAGGAATTCTCCGACACGCTGTCGATCTATCTGACCAATTTCGATTCGGCAACCGGCCCGCTCAAGACCGACACCATCGCCATCAGCGGCGCCAGCGCTCCCCCCACCTACACCTTCGCCGATCGCGGCGAGCATCAGCCCAGTACGATCACCGCCACGCCCAGCAGCGACGGGCTGACACTCAACGTCGCCCACAACGGCCCGCTGGAGATCAGCGTGAAATGTTCCGGCGCTGCCACCGGGCGTCCGAGCGCATTCCCGACCGCCAACATCCATGCGCCGGCCGCGCCAGCAACCTACACCGGCGTCCGCCAGTACGAGGCCGAAAATTTCGATTTCCTGCGCATCGGCAGCCTGGTTGATAACGGCATCAACGCTGCGGTCCGTAATTACCAGGGCATGGGCTATGTCGACTTCGGCGGCAACCCGGGCGCCCGCCTGCGCACCACCGTCAATGTCCCCACGGCGGGCACCTACACGTTGAGCACCCGCTATTCCGCCCCCGGTGGGAGCCTCAACACGGTCGACCTCTACGTCAACGGGGTTCGGATCGGGACACCCGCTTTCGCGCAGACCAGCTCGGCCAGCGACTGGGCCAGCATCCCGCAGACGGCAACGCTGACGGCCGGCGCCAACGTGGTCGAGTATCGCGCGCGCCGGCGCGCAGACCAAGCTCTACCTGGATAACCTGGTCATCGCGCGATAAGGGCATTGCCCCGCACCGCCGATCGCGGCCCGGCTGCCGGTAGTCGCAGGCGGAACACCCGGCAGGCAAGGACGCCTGCCGATACACTAGTGCCATGCAGATCGGTCCCTACTCCATCGCCCCCAGGGTGATCCTCGCCCCGATGGCGGGCGTCACCGACAAGCCGTTCCGGCTGTTGTGCAAGCGGTTGGGCGCGGGGCTGGCGGTATCGGAGATGACCATCTCCGACCCACGCTTCTGGGGCACGCGCAAATCGCTGCATCGCATGGACCATGCCGGCGAGCCGGACCCGATCAGTGTGCAGATCGCCGGCACCGAGCCACAGCAGCTGGCCGAGGCGGCGCGCTACAACGTCGACCACGGTGCGCAGTTGATCGACATCAACATGGGCTGCCCGGCCAAGAAAGTGTGCAATGCCTGGGCCGGCTCGGCACTGATGCGCGATGAAGACCTGGTAGCGCGCATCCTCACTGCGGTGGTACAGGCGGTGAACGTGCCGGTGACGTTGAAGATTCGCACCGGCTGGGATTGCGACCACCGCAACGGACCGACCATCGCACGCATCGCACAGGACTGCGGTATTGCCGCGCTCGCGGTGCATGGGCGCACCCGCGACCAGCAGTACACCGGCAGCGCCGAGTACGCGACGATCGCGCAGATCAAGGCCGCGCTGCAGATTCCCGTGGTTGCCAATGGCGATATCGATTCGCCGCAAAAGGCCGCGCAGGTACTGCGCGACACCGGCGCCGATGCAGTGATGATCGGCCGCGCCGCGCAAGGTCGCCCGTGGATCTTCGGCGAAGTGGCGCACTTCCTGGCAACCGGCGAGATGTTGCCACCGCCATCGCTGGCATTGGTGCGCGACACCTTGCTCAGCCACCTGGAAGCACTGCACGCGTTCTACGGCCAACCGCAGGGCGTGCGCATCGCACGCAAGCATCTGGGTTGGTACGCCAAGGATCACCCACAAAGCGCGGACTTCCGTGCGGTGGTCAATCGCGCCGAAACGCCGGAAGCGCAGTTGGCGCTGACACGCGATTACTTCGACGCCTTGATCGCCGGCGTGCTGCCCGCATTGCCGGACGCTGCCTGAGTTTTTCTGTTTGCTGGAGCCGCACGTATGAGCGCAGCAAGCCACACCCCGAGCGAGCGACACGGCTTTCGGCCACCGAGCGAGCGCGTCTGCGCAGATCCGATGTGCAGAGGCAGATCAACGCGCTGCATCCGGACAACCGCGAGCCGGGCTGGCGCAAGACCCTGATCGAGTGCCGGGACGCCGTGCGGCTATCGGCGGCCGAGCAGTTGTTGCAGGCCGGCGCCGTCGACGCGGCCACCGTGGATGGCATGCGTCGCGAACTGGCGCAGGTGGGCAGCGACCCGAACGCGGTGTTCTTCTATGCGTTCGTGCAGGCGCGCGCCACGGTCTATTGCGTTGCCGCTGCGGGCGCGGCGACCGGCGTGCCAACGCGTTCCAGGTCGCCGGTCAGCACGGTGCTGCGGGGCTCGTGCCAGATGCGCTGCCACATCTGCGCCAGCACCGCCTCGATCTGATCGCGTGCCACCGGCGCGCGGTACGCCGCCTGCACCTGCCGCGGCACGATCGGCTGCCACGTCCCGCCGTCGCGATGGGCAACCACGAAGTTGAAGTTGTAGTCCGGTTCCAGGCCCATGCGCAGGTCGCTCAGCATCAGGTCGTCATCGACCAGGCGCGCGCGCATGAAACCGCGATTGAACCAGGTCAGCCGACGCACAGAATCGAACGCGGCCACTTCGCCCAACGCCTGGGTATTGCTGGAAAACCCGCGAAAGTGCATCGGGCCGGTGTCGGCCACCAGCGAGCGCTCGCCGATGACGTAGCCGCTGGGCGTCATCGCCACCACGCGCCATAGCAAGGTATTGAGCGGCATCGGCACCGAGAAGCGCGGCGCATCGGCCAGGCCCATCGCCGCCAGCGCACGATCGGCTTCGCGGTCGACCAGCTGCTTGGCGATCAACGACCAGCCCAGATACGCGGTGCTCGCCATCAATCCGATCACCAGCACATGTTGCGCAAGCGCACGCCTGCGCGCAAACCAGGCCACCACGCAGGCCACCAGCAGCCACAGCGTGTAGGCCGGATCGACGATGAACACGCTCGACCACATCGTCGGGTGCGGATGCAGCGGCCACCACAGCTGGGTGCCGTAGACGGTGAAGGCATCCAGCAGCGGATGGGTGATCAAGGCCAGCTGGATCGCCCAGAACCAGCGCTTGGGCGCAGCGGCCACGCGGCCATTGCCGTAGCGGCGGAACAGCCACCAGATCAACCAGCCCACCAACGGCAGCACGAACAGCGAGTGGCTGAAACTGCGGTGCACCGTCATCAGCGTCACCGGGTCGTCGGTGAGCGGCAGCAGCGCCAACGCATCCAGATCGGGCAAGGTGCCCAACGCCGCGCCAGCCAGCAATGCGGCACGCCGCTGTCGGGGCGGCGCGATGGCGGCAGCAATGGCGCCGCCAAGAACGATCTGGGTCAGTGAATCCATCGGCCGATGCTAGCAGGACGGACATGCGCCGGTAGGGATGTCTGACGCGGCATTCGGTAGGCTGGCACCGGTGCGTCACCGGGCAGTTAATCACCGCGGCAACCCACCGGGCCGCGCGTCCGACCAGTGGGAGCGAGACCGGCTTAACCCCAAAGCGATCCATTCAGGCGCACAATGCAACCAACCCACGGGGCGTGTATCATCCGCACCCATCTTTTCATCCGAATTAAGGGATATAAGCCTGATGTCCAGCTACCTGTTCACCTCCGAATCGGTCTCCGAAGGCCATCCGGACAAGATCGCCGACCAGATCTCCGACGCAGTGCTGGATGCCATCCTGGCCCAGGACAAGCGCGCCCGCGTGGCATGCGAGACGATGGTCAAGACCGGCGTTGCGATCGTGGCCGGCGAAGTGACCACCAGTGCCTGGATCGACCTGGAAGCGTTGACCCGCAAGGTCATCCTGGACATCGGCTACAACAGCTCCGACGTCGGCTTCGACGGCCAGACCTGTGGCGTGCTCAACCTGATCGGCAAGCAGTCGCCGGACATCAACCAGGGCGTTGACCGCAAGAACCCCGAGCAGCAGGGTGCCGGCGACCAGGGCCTGATGTTCGGCTATGCCACCAACGAAACCGACAGCTTCATGCCGGCCGCGATTCACCTCTCGCACCGCCTAGTCGAGCAGCAGGCCAAGATCCGCAAGAAGAAGAACTCGGCGCTGTCCTGGCTGCGTCCGGATGCCAAGTCGCAGGTCACCTTGCGCTATGAAGATGGCCTTGCCACGGCGATCGATGCAGTGGTGCTGTCGACCCAGCACGATCCGGGCGTGAAGCAGAAAGACCTGATCGAAGCGGTGCGCGAGGAAATCCTCAAGCCGGTGCTGCCGGCCAAGTGGCTGCACAAGGGCACCAAATTCCACATCAACCCGACCGGCAAGTTCGTGATCGGCGGGCCGGTGGGCGACTGCGGCCTGACCGGTCGCAAGATCATCGTCGACACCTATGGCGGCTGGGCCCGTCACGGTGGCGGTGCGTTCTCGGGCAAGGATCCGTCCAAGGTCGACCGTTCGGCCGCCTACGCGGCACGCTATGTGGCCAAGAACGTGGTGGCTGCGGGTCTGGCCGACCGTTGCGAAGTGCAGGTCTCCTACGCCATCGGCGTGGCCGAGCCGACCTCGATTTCGGTCACCACCTTCGGCACCGGCAAGATCGCCGACGAGCAGATCGAAAAGCTGATCCGCAAGCACTTCGACCTGCGTCCGTTCGGCATCATCCAGATGCTCGACCTGATCCACCCGATGTATCAGCAGACCGCGTCTTACGGCCACTTCGGCCGCAAGCCGAAGGACTTCACCTACACCGACGGCACCGGGGCGCAGCAAAGCGCAACCTCGTTCTCGTGGGAAAAGACCGACCGCGCCGACGCACTGCGTGCCGCCGCCAAGCTGAAATAATCCACGCCGCTCCTACGGGAGCGCGCCGGATGCGTGATGACTGGGCCGCCGATGCGGCCCAGTTGCGTTTTGCCGCTCTGTCGGCGGATTGCCCAACGCCAGGAAGTGACGCATTACACAGGCGTCGGCTTACGGCAGACGCGCGCGTATGGGCGTGACGACATAGCGCCGCTCTCTTCCTGCGAGAGGGTTGGCTGAGGGTACGGGCCGACGTCACCCCAATGCCCACTAGCGCGAAGCCACGCTCGTCCCCCTCTCTTCCACCCCTTCGGAGCATCGTCTCCCGAAGGAGAAGCACATCAGTATTTTCCCGATTGAAACGTGCGTTATCGGTCGAGCAGCAACTGCTGCTCCAGGGCCTTGGCAAACTCCGGCAATGGGCAGGCTGCGCGTTGCGCCGGAGCGCACAGACCCAGCACCAACTGCTGCTGCAAGGGTGGGTGAGCGAGATCCAGCGGTGCCAAGGCGCGCAGTTGGTCCAGCGATTGCGCCAGGTATTGGGCGCGCACCACCTGTTCGCCGGTGGGTTCGCGCCATAGACCGAGCAACAGGGCACCGCCCGGCGGCGGGTCGTCGGCGCCGTAGCCGGGCAGATGGAAATGCACGCCCAGCAGGCCGCTCAATGCGGCGATGTGGGTGTCGCTGCCAACGAACAACGACACCTTCGGTGCCTGTGCGTCACCGAAACGTTGCAAGACCTCCCGCGCCAGCGGCGCACCCGTACGCGAGGCCATGTAGTGCGGCCGTGCGTAGATGTCGAACAACAATGCGTGCAGGCGCGAGACCTGCGCCAGGCGGTCGGGCGTGGCACGGCCCCAGCCGACCTGCGAGAACGGCAGACCTTCTGCGTATTGCAGCAGCAACACCTCGCCGGTGCCGGAGGTCAGATCAATTGGCCCGCCTAATTTAAGGCCACGCCCGTTGGCCGAGGGCGTCAGCGTGGAAGGCATCTGCGCAAAATCGCAGGGCGTCTGGGTGCAGCCCAACATCTGCTGCAGCGCTTGCAACTCGGCGGCATGGCCTTGCAGCAAGGCGGCGGGGCCACCGGTCTGCTGCTGGATCGATGCCACTGCTGCGGCCCCATCGAACGGCACCGCACCGGCTTCGATCGGTCGGAACAGCGGATCGTTGCTGCCCGCCTCCCGATGCCCGGCCACGATGCCGCAGCCCGGTGCGAGCGCATCGGCCAGCAAAGCGCCGCTATCGATGGTGCGTTGATCGGTATTGGCCCACACCGACACGCTGCCGGTTGTCGGGCACCCGCTACTCGGCAATAGCGTGTGTTGCACCAACCACTGACGCAGATAGTCACCGCTCAAACGCACGCCGATGCGACCGTGCGGGGTGAGCAGGCTGGCAGGCGTGGACCACTGCGGCCAGGGTTGGTCGGCATAATGTGCGGCGGCGGCCTCGCCTTGCAGCGGCGCGCGCACGCCATGCCGGAACACCACCACCACGCGCTCCAGTTGCGCGGTCTGCGCAGAGGCGTCTGCCCGTTGGCTGGCGGTGTCGGTCGATTGAGCGCCAACACGCGGTGTGGATGCGCTCGGGGTTGACGCTGCGCAGCCGCCCAACGCCAGCGCAGCCACCAACAGCAGGCACTGCGCGCTGCCAGTTGCCCCGGACATGCCACCGGCCATTTTGCGCCTGTGCCCAATGCCGACGCGCTGCCTGCGTGCTGCATGTAAGGTGCGTGCCGTGATCCTCATCGCGGCACGCACGCCGACTACGCTGCGCTCGGCCAACGGCGGCTCTCCATCGCCGGCCAACAGCGCACGTTGCGATGCCTGCTGCCGCGTTCCATCGCAATCATCCGCGCGGTGTGCGCTTTGTTGCGCGTCCGTCATGACGTTGGCGTTTTGCTGCTCGCCCGTCAGGCCGCCGCCTGCGAATCGTGCGTGATCAGAACACATATTTTGCGGTCACCAGGCTGGTCATGCCGGAATCGACGATGTCGGAAATTGCGTCGGTATTATGGCCCACGTGCGCCCAGTAGCTGTGCTGGTTGGTGAGGTTGGCCACCGACAGATCCACGCGCATGTGATCGGTCGGGGCGTAGCCCAGATGCAGGTCGACGCGGGTGATCGGCTTGATCCACAGGTTGTCCCAATGCGCGCCCTGGTTGAGATAGTCGTACACCGACACGTATTCGCCGGAGTAGTGATAGCTCAGGTTGACCGACCACGGCCCCTTTTCGTAGAACAGCTCCGCATTGGCGAGCAGGTTCGGCGCGTTCTGGATACGTTCGTGCGCGAAGCCTTCCGTCCCCAGACCCACGTGCGTGGTCTGACGGGTGACATTGGCGCCGATGCCGAAGCCATCCAGCGGTGCGGGCAGGCCCTGAAAGGTCTGCCGCACAGCCGCTTCCATGCCCAGCACGCGGCCGTCGCCGCCGTTCTGCGGACGCACGAAACGGGTGCTGGCGGTACCGCTTTCGCCGGGATTGGCAGCATTCGAGCCGCTCTCGTAGATGTAATCGGTGAGGCGCTTGTAATAACCGGCCAGCATGGCGTGGCCGCCGCTGTCGTTCTGCCATTCGCCAGACACATCCACATTGAGCGACTTGATCGGTTTGAGATCCGGGTTGCCTTCGGTGATGGTGGTCTGGCCATCGCTGGAAATATCGGTGGAGCGGCCGCCGCCCAACTGCACGAATGCCGGGCGCGTGTAACTGGTCCACACCGAACCGCGATACACGGCGCCATCGCCATCGGGCCGGTAATTGACGAACACGCTCGGCAAAGCGACGTTGTAGCGGGTGTGATTGTTGGCGAACGCGCCGACCTGCTCGGCACCATCGATGGCGGCCGGCTGCGCCCAGAATGTGTTGGTGATGGCGGTATGTTCGAAGCGCACGCCTGGCAGGATTTCCCAGTTACCGCTGCGCAAGGTGGCCATTGCGTAGGCCGCGCTCACCGCTTCGGTGGCGCGCATGGTGTTGCAGTTGAGGTTATTGATCGCCAGCTTGCCGCAACTGTCGAAACTGGCAGGCGTGAGCGTACGTGCGATCAGGTCGTTGAGCGCGGCATTGCTCAGGCGCACGGTGGAAAACGCATATTGGCCCGGATAGACCGAATCGTAGCGCTGCGCGATCAGACCGGTGTCGCGCAACAAGGTGCGGTCGGTGTACTTGGCATTGGTCCAATCGCGATCGGTGAAGTTGCGCGAGCTGTCGACATACTTCACGCCGAACGCAATACGGCTAAGCAACCCGGCATCGAAATCGTATGCCGCATCGAACTTGCCGCCGCCTTTGTCCTGGCCGCTGTATTGCTTGGAAATCTGCCCGGTGCGCCGCGCATACAGGCTGCCCACATCCGAGGCCTGCGCCTGCATGGCCGGGGTGAGCAACGGCGTCGGAAAGCCGTTGCCGTCGTAGCTGATGAAGCGGTTGGCGCCATAGGCGAAGTTGGTCGAACTGTATTGATCGTTGCGCGCGGAAATTTCCACATGATCCGGGCGATCGTTATTGCCCGTGCCGTAAAAGATGTTCGGTGAAAATGTCCAATGCCCGAGCTGCTTGTCCGCACCAAACTGCACGGTGGCCAGGTCTGCCTCTTCGGGGTTGGTTTCGTACCAGTAACGCACTGCAACGCGATTGATCTGCGGCTGATACACGCCGCTGGTGCCGATCTGGGTGAAGCTGACATTGGCCGGCACGAACTGCGTGTAGCCGGTGTTCTGCTCGGTCTTGGCGAAGGCGTAGGTCATGCGTGCATACAGATGCAGGCTGGGGTCCACGCGCCAATCGAACGCCGCATTGCCGCCGTATCGGCGCGTGTCGCCTTGCGAGTAACCGATGTTCATGCCGGTGCTCTGTAACACGTCCTGCGGGTCGGCGCCGGCCGCCAGTTTGCCGCTGGCATCGGCACGACCGAATTTCCACGCGCCATCGTTGCGTGCAGCAGAGGCAGCGGCCACTTCGCTGTTGACGAAATGGCGCTCGTCGTAATACGCACTGACCGCCACGCCGAACTGCCCCGCATCGCCGAAACGCGCATGCCAATCGCCGGCTGCGCCACTGCCCAGACCGGAATCGCCGTAGTCGCGTGCGCGGCTTTCCAGGCGTCCGCTCAGCGTCACGCTGCCGCCCTGGCGATCGGTCGAATCGAATGCGCTGGGCGTGCGGTAATCGATGGTGCCGCCGATCGCATCGCCGTCCATATCGGCGGTGGAGGTCTTGTTCAAGGCGATGGTCTGCAAGCCAGAGGGCGGCAGCAGGCTCAATTGCACGCCGCGGCTGTACGGCATGCCTTGCGCGACGTTGATGCCGTTGATCAGGTTGACGTTGTATTCGGCATTGAGGCCGCGTACCGATGAGAACATGCCTTCGCCGCGCGCAGCGCCGTCGATGCCGCCGAAATACGACTGCCCGGTATTGATCACGTTGACGCCCGGCATCAGGCCCAGCGCTTCGGCGACGTTGTGCACGGCGGTGGTTTTGAGATCGTCGGCCGACAACACATTGACGGTGTTGGTCGCAGCCATCTGCATGTCGGTCGCGTTATAGCGCGTTGCGGCGACAGTGACCTTGTCCAGCGTGGCCATCTCGCCCTTGGCAGATGTGGTGGCCTGCGTCTCCTGGGCTGCGGTATGCCCGCACAGTACGCACAACGACAAACACAGCGCCTGCGACAACCGCGAGGGACGCAACAGCGAACGACGAACGATCATGATGGAATCCGATGAATGCAGAAGAGCGCCAAGGCTGCGCCGCCGCGAATGTGGGGAAGCGACGCAGCCGGCGGAAGCGGAACTGCATCACACCTGCAAGCAGGCGCTGCGGATGGTGGTCATGCGGTATGTCAGTTTGGTGACCGTGCTTGCGAACATGACAAATGCGCGCAACGCATGCGCAAGTCGGCACAGTCGTTGGCGTATGGAAGCGGACATTGTCGATGGTGTGCGCTGTTTTCCTGGCACATACACCCACCCAGAGCAGGGCATGCACGCCAGCGACACGATGCGCGGGTCCCGATGATGGCGCAGACATGCCTCTCAATCGCCTGACGGTTTCCCGCGAACGGCGAGGTGCGGCCGGCAGCCGTCGTCGACCGAGCCAGCCTGCGATCGACGCGCATCACGGTGGCACGTGGGGCGGTCCGCACCAGCGCGCGGGTCAAGCGCTCTCCCCGCACGCCACGCCTGCGTCAGGTGCGCAGGAAGATCGCGACCCGGCGATTGAGTTGCCGTCCACCCGGATTGTCCTGCCCATTGAGCGTCTTAGGCGCAACCGGCTGCGATTCGCCAAAGCCGTTTGCGTTGGCCGCCTGCGCGGCACCGCGCGCGCAGCACCGCCAGCACGGCGTTGGCACGAGGCTCGGACAGCGCCTGGTTGTCGTCGTCGCTGCCCTTGGCGTCGGTGTGCCCGGGCACCTGCATGTCTTTTGCGCTGACCTTGGCCAGCGCAGCGCCCATGGTGTCGATCACGCGCACCGCGTCGGGGCGGATGTCGGACTTATCGAAGTCGAACAGGATGCGGTCGTTCAAGGTGGTCAGATAGCCGCAGGGTGCGCCAGAATGCCATCGCGCACCACGAGGTTACCCACCCGGCACGCACCAACGCGTTAGCGGTGAGTGCGTAATAAATCGCCAGGCCGCCCCACACCGCAGCCAGCACCACCACGACCCGCAGCACCCAACGACCGATACAGGCACGTGTGGCCGGTGTCATCGCGTGCCGCCGTCGGGCACCTGCATCCCCAGCGCATGCATCAGCAGATCGGCCGAGCGATGCGCAAGCCGCTTGCGCTCGGCTTCGTCGCTGCCGCGCAGGCAACTGCCCAGCATGTCGATGACCAGCAACAGTTGTTCGTCGTCGACGTCGGCCCGGCACAGCCCGGCATCGCGGGCGCGATGGACGAACGGCAGAAAGATCGCCACCACGCGTCGGTCGGCGGCTTCCACTGCCGGATGCGCGCGCTCGATCGAGCGCCAGAAATCCACCAGCGGCGCCGACTGGGCGATGTGCTCGGCCACGTCATGCAGCAACACGGCCAGCCCGTCCGGGCGGTCGGCCAGGTCGGCGGCCAGCCGCTCCAGACCGTCCAGCCCGCGCGTCATCAGCGCGGTCATCAACGCCACCCGGTCCGGGAAGTTCCGGTACAAGGTGGCGCGACCCAGACCTGCACGCTCCACCACCAGTTCCAGTGGGGCATTGACGCCGTGTTCGCTGAACACTTCGTCGGCGGCATCGAGAATCTGCCGGCGGCGCAGCGCGGCATCTGGGCGGGAAGTCATCATGTCGGCATTATCGGACAACTTTGTCCGTTTGCGCTAGCGTCCGCCTTCCGATTGCGCTCCCTCTCCCGACCAACGGTCTGGTGACCGTTGGTTTGCAGATGGGATGGCCGCCACCCGGCCCTGCCCCCGACCGTTCGATCAGCCGGTGTTTTGCACGCCTTGCGAGACACCGTTGACGCAGGCCACCAGCGCGCGCAACAACGCGTCGTCTTCACCATCTGTGGCGCGCCAACGTTGCAGCAGGTCCACCTGCAACACGCTGATCGGGTCGATGTAGGGATTGCGCAGGCGGATCGACAACGCCAGCCGCGGGTCGTGCTGCAGCAGCGATCGCTGCTGCAGCAGCGCCTTGACCCAGCCCTTGGTCAGCGCGAGTTCGTCATGAATCAGCGGGAAAAACCGCGTGTGCAGCTCGCCGGACAAGCGCGAGAACAACTCGGCGATCTTCAGATCGCCCTTGGACAACACCATGGCGATGTCGTCCAGGAAGGTGCGGAAGAACGGCCAGTCCTGCGCCATTTCGCGCAAGGTGTCTTCATGCCCGGCATCCACCGCCGCCTGCAGGCCGCTGCCCACGCCGTACCAGCCCGGAATCACCGCACGCGCCTGGCTCCAGGCGAACACCCAGGGAATCGCACGCAGGTTGGACAACGCCGCGTCCTGGCCCAGCCGCCGCGACGGGCGCGAGCCCAGCGTCATGCGTTCGATCACATCGATCGGCGTGGCCAGGCGGAAGTACTGCATGAAGTCCGGCGCACCGACGAAGGCGCGGTAGGCCACGGTACTGCGTTCGGCCACCAGATCCATCACCGGGCGCCAGCGCGCCTCGCGTGGCTCAGGCGCGCGCGGGCGCAGGCTCGATAGCAACACCGCGCCGGTCATCTGCTCCAGCGAGCGCAATGCCAAGGCACGGATGCCGTACTTGCGGTGGATCACCTCGCCCTGCTCGGTGACGCGCAGGCGGCCATCCACGCTACCGCGCGGTGCGGCATCCAGCGCGCGGCTGGTCTTGCCGCCACCGCGCGCGATCGAACCGCCGCGGCCGTGGAAGAAGGTCAGCCGCACCCCCAACTCCGCGGCCGCTTCCAGCAGTTCCACCTGCGCGCGTTGCAGTCCCCAGCGCGAGGCGGCGATGCCGCCGTCCTTGCCGCTGTCCGAATACCCCAGCATCACCATCTGCGTATCGCCACGCGCGGCCAGATGCTGGCGATATACCGGGTCGGCCAGCAGGTCCTGCACGGTGCCGGTACCGCCACGCAGATCGTCCACGGTTTCGAACAGCGGCACGATATCCAGCGGCACTGCGCCGGCGGCGTCGACCAGCCCGCCGCGACGGGCCAGCGCAAGCACGGTGAGCACGTCGGCGCGGTTGTGCGCCATCGAGATGATGTAGCTGCCCAATGCATCGGCGCCGTGGCGCATGCGGGCATCGGCGAGCGCGGCGAACACCGCATCCAGCCGTGCATTGCCTTCATCCTCCACTTGCGGCAATGCCTGTTCGCCAGAGGCGTACGGGCCGAGCAGCGCGGCGCGCTGCGTGGCGTCCTGCGCATCCCAGTCGTCCCGGCCCAAGGCATCGGCCACCGCGCGTGCGTGCACGCTCGATTCCTGACGCACGTCCAGCCGTGCCAGATGGAACCCGAAGCTGCGCACGCGCCACAACAGTCGACGCACCGCAAACCAACCGGCCTGCAGGCCCTTGTTGGCCTGCAGGCTGTCCAGGATCAATTGCAGATCCTGCTCCAGCTCCGATGGTGTGGTGTAGGCGCCTTCGGCATCGTCCAGCGTGGCCTGAAGCCGTGCGCGCATCAGATCGTTGAGCAGGCGGTACGGCATGTCGCCGTGGCGCGGGCGCGAACGTGCAGCCGCGTCGGGCAGCAGCGCGCGGTAGCGTTCCAGCTGCGCGGTGAGCTCGGGGCTCACCTGCACCAGCGTGGTCGATTGACTGAGCAGGCTGGCCAACTGCCAGAGCTCTTTCTGATAACGGTCCAGCACCGCGCGCCGCTGCGCGTCCAGCGTGCCGGCGATGGTGGTGGCATCCACATTGGGATTGCCGTCCATGTCGCCGCCCACCCAGGTGCCGAAACGCAGCAAGCGTGGCAAGGCCGGCACGCTGCCGTAGGTTTCTTCGATGGCGTGTTCCAGTGTTTCGTACATCACCGGGATGACGCGGTAGAGCACCTGGGTGAGATAGAAGCCCACATGCTCGCGCTCGTCGTCCACGGTGGGACGCACGGGCGAGGAATCGGCGGTCTGCCAGGAAGCGGTCAAGGCCATGCGGAAGCGCGCCGCATCGCTGGCGCGTTCGTTGGGCGTGCGCATGCCGTCCAGGTTGTCGACCAGGCTGGCGACCATCAGCTGCTCTTTTTCCAGCAGCGCGCGCCGCACCGCTTCGGTGGGGTGCGCGGTGAACACCGGCTCCACATCGATACGCGGCAACCACTGGCTGAGCTCGTCCAGGGTCACGCCCTGCGCCTTGAGCCGGCGCAAGGCATCGTGCAGGCCGTCCGGCTGCGGCGTGTCGGTGCCACTGCGCTGGTACTCGCGGCGGCGGCGGATCCGGTGCACGCGCTCGGCGATATTGACCACCTGGAAATAGGTGCTGAAGGCGCGCACCAGCGCTTCGGCGTCACGTGGCTCGCGCCCGGCCAGTTGTTCGCTCAACGTGGACGGCGGGGCATCGCTTTCGCGCCGCGAGATGGCGGTGGTGCGCACGCGTTCGATTTCATCGAGGAATTCCGCAGAGACCTGCTCGGCGAGCAGATCGCCCACCAGTGCACCGAGCCGACGCACATCGTCGCGCAAGGGAAGATCGGGGGTAGCGAACACAAGACTGCTGCGGTACTCGTTCATCGTAAACGCACACCCTCTTCAAGCGCAAAGTCGTCGAAGACTAACCCAAAAGGATTAGACGGTTGCGACGACGGGGACGGTTTCAACGACAACCATCCGGCTTCGAACAGGATCAATGCGCTGCGTCTTATGGGAGCGCGACCGCAGGACCGCGTAGGAGTGCAGGCATGCGCGATGAGGCGCAGCGCGCACGCTTCGCTCTCAAGCCAACGCGCCCCAGCGCCGTTGCCACATTTGCGACGGGGCCGCGACCTTCTCGGCCGAGCACCGGCCGCGATCGCCACTCGGCAAGCACTGCTGCCTGATGCGACGCTACCGCGAATACCCCAGCGCGCGCCGTGCGCGCTGACGCCCACGGCACATGGCGCTTATCCGCGTCATCTACCGCGCGCTTGGTGCGCGTGCATCAGTCGCCGTCGACGGCAAGAGCGCACGGGTGCGCGAGCAAGCGTGACCGCTGACGCCGCAGCGCGCACCAACCCACACGCTGCCTCGCTCAACGCTTACGGGCCGCTTCCATCTGCGGCGTGGGTTCGCCGACATGGGTCTTCAACCACTGCTCGCTTTCGGCCAGCATCTGCAGGATCGACTGCCGCGCGCGGTAGGCATGCGATTCGTTGGGCAACATCACCAGCCGCGCGGTGCCGCCCAGGCCCTTGATCGCAGCGAACATGCGCTCGCTCTGGATCGGGAAGGTGCCGGTGTTGTTGTCGTCCTGGCCGTGGATCAGCAGCAGCGGGTCCCTGATCTTGTCGGCGTAGTTGAACGGCGACATCGCCTGGTACACCGATTGCGCCTGCCAGTAGTTGCGTTCTTCGGCCTGGAAGCCGAACGGGGTGAGCGTGCGGTTGTAAGCACCGCTGCGTGCAATGCCGGCCTTGAACAGGCGCGTGTGCGCGAGCAGGTTGGCGGTCATGAAGGCACCGTACGAATGCCCGCCGATGGCGATGTGCTCGCGGTCGGTGACCCCGCGCCGCACCACTTCATCCACCGCCGCCTGCGCGTCGGCGACCAGCTGCGGCACATAGGTGTCGTTGGGTTCGGCATCGCCTTCGCCGACGATCGGCATGGTCGGGTTGTTGAGCACCACATAGCCGATCGCCAGAAACGCCTGCGGCCCCCAATAGCTGATCGCATTGAAGCGATAGGGCGAGTCGGTGACCTGGCTGGCGGTGTCGGCGCTTTTGAACTCACCCGGATAGGCCCACATCAGCAGCGGCCGCGGGCCGTCGCGCTTGGGCTCGTACCCAGGCGGCAGCAGCAGCGTGGCGGTGAGGTCTACGCCGTCGGCACGCTTGTAGCGGATCTGCTCCTTCTGCACGCCGCGCAACTGTGGGAGCGGGTGTGCGAAATGCGTCAATGCCCGCGGTGCGGGCCTTGCCTCGCCCAGGGTCTGCACGAAATAGTTGGCCGGTTGCTCGGGCGATTCGCGGCTGAGCAGCAATTGCGTGGCCTGCGCATCCAGTAACGCCACGGGTGCGGAATACGTCGGCGCCTGCGAGTGGAACAGGCGCGTCGCCTGCTTGCTGCGCAGATCGAATCGGTCGACGAAGGGGCGGTCGCCTTCCGGCGAAGCGCCCTTGCCGAGCAGGAACAGGCTGTTGCCATCGCTGCTGGTCTGCAGCAGCGGGCGGCCCTTGCCGTCGGCCACCGTGGCCGGCGTGCCCGGGTCGTTGTAGCGGTCCTGCGAGGAGCGGTCCCACAACAGTTCGGGCGCACGCTGCGGTTGATCCGGTGCGATACGCCATTGCTTGGTGCGGCGGGTCTTCCACCAGCTTTCGCTGAGGATGGCCAGATCGCCACGGCCCCACTGGATGCCTTCGAACCTGCTCACCAACTGCGCCAACGTGACCGGCGCGTGGGTAAACGGCGCTGACTGCATCCGCACCGCATCGCGGAGCTTGCTCTCGCGTGCCGGGTCGCCGCCGTCCAGCGCTTCGGCCCACACCAGCGTGGCCGGTGCGTCGTGCCGCCAGGCGATGTCGCGCACGCCAGTCGGGACGGCGTCGTTCCCGGTCGGCAAGCCTTCGACCAACGGCAGCTGTGCGATCTGGCGCACCAGCGTGCCCTGCAGGTCCAGCACCTCGATGCGGCGCGGGAAATTGTTCACCGGTACCAGATACGAGAATGGCCGCTCGCTGCGTTCGCTCAGGACGTAACGGCCATCCGGCGACACCGACAGATCGAGATAGATGCCCGGCGTAGCGATCGGGCGCACCTGTCCGCTCACCGTGACGATGATCGGCTGGCCGGTGGCGTAGTACTCGAACACGCGCGCATCGGCTTCGTTGCGCAGCAGGTCCTGGTAGGTCGGCAGCGAGCGCACACCGGCGGCGGCACTGGTTTGCTGGATCGCGGGGCCGGCCGGTGTCGCATCGCGTGGCGGCGGCGCGCCCTGCCCGTCCACTTGCCGTTGCAGCAGCAAGCCGCTGCCATCAGGCAACCAGCGCAACGCGTCGTTGACGCTGGTGTTCAAGCCGGCCGCCAGCCGCCGCGCCTGACCGGCCGCCACGTCCACCAGCCACAGCTCGTTGGCGCCGCTGGCCGCATCTTCGCGGCGAAACGCCAGATAGCGTTGGTCCGGCGACCAGCTCAGGTCGGCCAGCGACAACGGCGACGGCAGCCCCGCGATCTGCCGCTCGCTGCCATCGGCCACCGACAACAACCACAGCTTGCTGGCGAACGAAAACCGGCTAGCGGCAAAGGTCTTGGGATGGATGCGCAGGCCGGCCAGCTTGAGTTCGGGCTGGGCCACCTCGGCGATATCCGGCAGCGCCGGCAGCTGCACCATCGCCGCCAGGTCGCGTTGGGGCGACAACTGCAGCAGCGGCGCGCGCGGGGCGTCCACCACCGCCTGCAGCGCCTGGGAAGGCAGCTGATACCCGCTGCCAGCCGCAGTGCCTGGTTGCATGACTGCCGCGCCGGCCGCTGCCGGGCTAGCCGCCACCGCCATCAC
Source organism: Xanthomonas bromi (assembly GCF_900092025.1). Lineage (GTDB taxonomy): Bacteria > Pseudomonadota > Gammaproteobacteria > Xanthomonadales > Xanthomonadaceae > Xanthomonas > Xanthomonas bromi. The sequence goes on along the minus strand of NZ_FLTX01000003.1, from coordinate 66,336 downwards.
CGGTGCGCTCAATGCCAATGCCCCTGCCAACGCCCATGTGTGCTGCCGCCAGCCCTGCGCATCCCCTTCGTTTTGCATGATCCGTTCCCGATGATGACCGACCTGCGACCATAGCAGCCGCCCTTCGGCCGCTCCCCTGCCGATGGTAGGGGTGAGCAGCAATTCATGCCGGGCGGGGGTGCTGCCGATATAATCGATGCTCTTGTCGAGGGGCGCTGCGACCGGTAGGGCGGACTGATCCGCTCACTGCACCATGAGTGCAGGCAATCCGGCCAGGCTCGACCAGAGTCATCGTTCAACGGCGCCCGGAATTGCAGACATTCGTTTGCCTACCGGAGCCATTGCATGAACGCTGTCACAAAGATTACCCCGCACGCCGATTACAAGATTGCCGATCTCTCCCTGGCCGATTGGGGCCGCAAGGAACTGGACATCGCCGAGCACGAGATGCCGGGCCTGATGTCGATCCGCCGCAAGCATGCGCAGACCAAGCCGCTGAAGGATGTGCGCATCACCGGCTCGCTGCACATGACCATCCAGACCGCGGTGCTGATCGAAACGCTCAAGGACATCGGCGCCAACGTGCGCTGGGCCTCGTGCAACATCTTCTCCACCCAGGACCACGCCGCCGCGGCGATCGCCGCCACCGGCACCCCCGTGTTCGCCTGGAAGGGCGAGACGCTGGAAGAGTACTGGGACTGCACCCTGGACGCGCTGACCTTCACCCTGCCCGACGGCACCCTCACCGGCCCGGAGCTGGTGGTGGACGACGGTGGCGACGTCACCCTGCTGATCCACAAGGGCTATGAGCTCGAAAACGGCAGCACCTGGGTCGACGAACCGGCCGCCTCGCACGAGGAAAGCGTGATCAAGGCGCTGCTCAAGCGCGTGGCGGTTGAACGCCCGGGTTACTGGGCGCGTGTGGTCAAGGACTGGAAGGGCGTCTCCGAAGAGACCACCACCGGCGTGCACCGCCTGTACCAGATCGCCGAAGCCGGCAAGCTGCTGATCCCGGCCATCAACGTCAACGACTCGGTCACCAAGAGCAAGTTCGACAACCTCTACGGCTGCCGCGAGTCGCTGGCCGATGGTCTCAAGCGCGCCATGGACGTAATGCTGGCCGGCAAGGTCGCGGTGGTCTGCGGCTACGGCGACGTGGGCAAGGGCAGCGCCGCCTCGCTGCGTAACTATGGCGCCCGCGTCATCGTCACCGAGATCGACCCGATCTGCGCGCTGCAGGCGTCGATGGAAGGCTACGAGGTCAACACCATCGAATCCACCCTGGGCCGCGGCGACATCTATGTCACCACCACCGGCAACAAGGACATCATCACCGCCGAACACCTGCAGGCGATGAAGGACCAGGCCATCGTGTGCAACATCGGCCACTTCGACAACGAGATCCAGGTCGATGCGCTGAACGCGCTCAAGGGCGTGCAGAAGATCAACATCAAGCCGCAGGTGGACAAGTACGTGTTCCCCAACGGCAACGCGATCTTCCTGCTGGCCGATGGCCGCCTGGTGAACCTGGGCTGCGCCACCGGCCACCCGAGCTTCGTGATGTCCAACTCGTTCGCCAACCAGACCCTGGCGCAGATCGACCTGTGGGAAAAGCGCGACACCTACGAGAAAAAGGTCTACATCCTGCCCAAGCATCTGGACGAAGAAGTCGCACGTCTGCATCTGGAAAAGATCGGCGTCAAGCTGACCACCCTGACCAAGGACCAAGCCGACTACCTCGGCGTGGACGTGGCCGGCCCGTACAAGCCGGATCATTACCGCTACTGATCCATCGGCAGACCATCGCCATGCAGACAAGAACGGGCGCCGCAAGGCGCCCGTTTTTTGTGTGATCGGCGGACCAAGCTCGCCTGAAGGTTCCGCTACCGGCGTTACTCCATGAGCTAAGGATGCCGGCGCCCCCCGTTCGCTGCGACAATGCCTGCCCGATCCGAACGCTGGAGCCCATACCCGATGTCGCTGGAAACACAAGCCGAACGATTCATGCAGACCCTGGAATCACTGGGTGGCTCTGCAGGCAACGGCAAACTAGGCAGCGCGTTGGGCTGGGCCGACAGCACCTACACCCGGGTCAAGGCGCACCTGATCGAGCAAGGACGCATCGCGCCCGGTCGTGGGCGCGGTGGCTCCGTGTCGATCGCCGATGCCATCCCTGCGGCAGGCAAGCAGCGCGAAGCCGCATAGTCCACGCAGCGCGCCAAGCGCGGCGGCGCGAAGACGGAGCAGGGCAGCCACAACACTTACGTACAGGCCTTCAATGCCATCGACAAGGCCATGCGCAACGACGAAGGCCTGGCCTCAGAGCTGGACTACGCCGAGCAGACCTCGTGGCTGCCGTTCCTGAAGTATCTGGACGACATGGAGCACGAATGGGCCGATGTGACCGCGCTCAAGGGCAAGTCCTATGCGCCGACCCTGACCCGCCCCTACCGCTGGCAGGACTGGGCCGCGCCGAAGACCCGCGACGGCAAGCCGGACCCGAACGCCCGCACCGGCAGCGACCTCATCGAGTTCGTCAACGGCAAGCTGGTCCCGCATCTCAAGTCGTTCAAGGACAGCACCGTGCAGGCCGACAGCCTGCAGTACAAGATCGGCGAAATCTTTTCGGAAGTGTCCAACCGCTTCCGCTCCGGCTACACCCTGCGCGACGTGCTGGAGATCATCGACACGCTGAGCTTCGGCAGTTCCGAGGCCAAGCACGAACTGTCCGATCTGTACGAGACCCGCATCAAACGCATGGGCAACGCCGGCCGCAACGGCGGCGAGTACTACACGCCGCGCCCGCTGATCCGCGCGATGATCCAGGTGGTGCAACCGCAGATCGGCGAGACCATCTACGATGGCGCCTGCGGCAGCGCGGGCTTCCTGTGCGAGGCCTGGGAGCACCTGCGCCGCGATGATCTGTCCGCCAAGGACTGGGACACGCTGCAGCGCAAAACCTTCTACGGGCAGGAGAAGAAATCACTGGCCTACGTGCTGGGCGTGATGAACATGATCCTGCACGGCATCGACGCGCCCAACATCCGCCACGCCAATACGCTGTCCGAGGACGTGAGGCATATCCAGCAAAAGGATCGCCATGACATCGTGCTGGCCAACCCGCCCTTCGGCGGTGGCGAGCGTAAAGAGGTGCAGCAGAACTTCGATATCCGCTCCTCGGAGACTGCTTACCTGTTCCTGCAGCACTTCATCCGCAAACTCAAAGCCGGTGGGCGTGGCGCGGTGGTCATCAAGAACACCTTCCTCAGCAATACCGACAACGCCAGCGTGGAGCTGCGCCGCGAACTGCTGACCAGCTGCAACCTGCACACCGTGCTCGATTGCCCGTCCGGCACCTTCCAGGGCGCGGGCGTGAAAACCGTGGTGCTGTTCTTCGACAAGGGTGCGCCCACGCGCAGCATTTGGTACTACCAACTCGACCCCGGCCGCTCGATGGGCAAGACCACGCCGCTGAACGATGCGGATCTTGTCGAGTTCGTGGCACTGCAGAAGACCAAAGCTAGCGGTGAAAAGAGCTGGACGATTGACGTGGCCGACGTGGACGCCACCACCTGTGACCTGTCGGTCAAGAATCCGCATGTGCCGGAGTCCGCAGCTCAGCGCACGCCGCAGCAGATCATCGACGACATGCTGGCGCGGGATGCGGAGACGGCGAAGTTGCTGGCGACGGTAAGGGCGATGCTGTGAGTCATTGGCCGCTAGTTCCTCTCAGCAAAGTATTGACATTGCACTACGGCAAGTCGCTAGACGCTGATTTTCGAATCGCGGATGGCGCTGTACCCGTTTACGGCGCAAACGGCATCAAGGACTACACGCATAAGCCACTGTGTGAAGGCCCTGCCCTGATAATTGGACGAAAAGGCTCTGCCGGGGAAATCAAAAGAGCGGACGAACCTTTCTGGCCGCTAGACGTTACGTATTTCTCAGAGCACGACAAGACAACGACTGAACTCAGTTACCTTGAATATCTGCTGCACTCGCTCGATCTTCCGTCACTGGCTAAAGGCGTAAAGCCCGGCATCAACCGGAATGACGTCTATGCAATTGAGATTCCGCTTCCTCCGTTGAACGAGCAGAAGCGCATCGTCGCAGTGCTGGATCAGGCCTTCGCCGCCCTCGACCGCGCCCACATCAATGCCGAAACCAATCTCGCTGACGGACAAGCTCTGTTCGAGCGAGTGTTGCTCACAACCTTTGACGAGCTTCTGCCCACCGCAAACATGAAGACACTCGCAGAAGCGGCGAAAGACTTCTCACGTGGAAAATCCAAGCATCGCCCCCGCAATGATCCAGCGCTTTATGGCGGCAAGTATCCTTTCATCCAGACAGGCGACGTGCGTAAAGCTCAAGGCGGCATCCGGGAGTTTTCGCAGAGCTACAACGAGATGGGTCTGATGCAGAGCAAACTATGGCCGGTCGGCACAGTGTGCATCACCATCGCCGCAAACATTGCAGACACCGGCGTGCTGGAGATCGAGGCATGTTTTCCGGACAGCGTAATCGGAATGGTCCCCAAGCCCGATGAAGCAACGCCCTATTATGTCGAGTACATGCTTCGCTACTTCGCAGAGGAATTGAAGCTCAAAGGCAAAGGCAGCGCGCAAGACAACATCAATCTCGCGACGTTTGAGGAGTCGGAGTTCCCATTTCCTCCTCTCAATCAGCAAGAGGAAATCGTGAAGAAGCTAAACGCCCTTTCGACTCACGTTGTAAACCTGCGAGCGAGATACATGCACACTGCTGCAGAAGTCGCCGCCCTTCGCCAGTCCCTCCTCCAAGCAGCTTTTTCCGGCCAGTTGACGTAATTTCTTCGCCATGACCGATGCCAGCACCTACGATCGCCCGTGGAGATCGTTCCAAGATCAACTCTTGATGCTGGAAGAGCGCGGCTTGGCCGTATCGGACAGTGACTGGGCACTGGCATGGCTGCAGCGTGTCGGCTACTACCGGCTCAGTGCGTACTGGTATCCGTTCCGGATCTTCCGGCATGCGCAGGACCCGCAATCGGGGGCGATCCGTTCGATGCGCACGGATGACTTCATGCCGGGTACAACGTTCACCGACGCAATCGACCTGTATCTGTTCGATCGTCGGCTGCGCGTACTGCTGGCGGACGCACTTGAGCGAATCGAAGTGTCGCTGCGGGTGGAAGTAGCATATCGACTGGGTAAAACCGACACCTTCGCCCATCTACATGCAAGCAACTTCCACCCCACATTCCGCGAAAAAACAGCGCCAGTGACGGGCCAGACCGTCTTCGCCACATGGCAGATGAAGTACCAGGGGTTGGTGCAGCGCTCACGCGAGGATTTCGTCAAGCACTATCGTGAAAAGCATGGCCCGGATCTGCCAATCTGGGTCGCTATCGAGGTGTGGGACTTCGGCGCAGTCTCGCAACTGCTGGCGATGATGAAAGTGCCCGACCAGCAGGCCATCGCTGAGCGCTATGGAATTACCGATTGGAAGGTCTTCGCAAGCTGGGTGCGCTGTTTGAGCTACCTGCGCAATCTGGTGGCCCACCATAGCCGCGTGTGGAACCGGAACATGGTGAGTTCTCCCACTCCACCGTCAGCCGCCTGGCCGGCTTGGGGCGCTGCGTCCGAGAACAGGCAGGATCTACTGACCAAGCCGTTCATCCAGTTGGCGATGGTCTGCCATCTGGTGCGGGTGATATGCCCCGGAAGCAGTTGGCCGGAGCGGATGGCGGCGCATCTGGACGCCTTTCCGTCTCAGGCATCGACACGCCAATTATCCGCTGCGGATATGGGGGCGCCCACCGGTTGGAAAGACTGGTGGCTCGCGAGCGACAGGCAATAAGAACCCCCGCGTAGATTCCCAAGGGAACCAAGAGGCGGGGGTCGTGTTGCAGCAAATCTAACCGAGCAAGCTCTGAATCGCCAATATGCGTAATAAAAACTGCTAAGGCGTGCATTGCCTGAGACGCTGGCCCCCCCTGTGTCACTCTTGTGCTACATTTTGACATCCTGAACGGGAGCCCCGCATGAGCACCACCACCATCCGCCTGCCGGACGCGCTCAAGGCCCGCATCGCCAAGGCCGCGCAAGCGGCCGGCACCACCTCGCACAATTTCATCCTGGAAGCCATTGCCGAGAAGGCCGAGCTGGCAGAGCGACGCGCCGACTTCCATGCAGAGGCCGAACGCCGTTGGGCCGAATTCCTCGATACCGGCGAGAGCATTCCCTGGGACGAGATGCGTCGCTATCTGATGGGACGCATTCAGGGCAAGGACACTCCACTTCCCGTCCCACGCAAGTTCGCGAAATAGCATGGCGCGCGTCGAGTTCCTACCCTCTGTCAACGAGGACCTGCGGCGCATCATCGGCCACCTGGAACAGCACGAGGCGGCGCACATCCAAGAGCGTCTTGGCGAGATCGTCAGCGCATCCGATGTGCTCACGAACAATCCGCTGATCGGGCGCCTGACGCACAACGATCTGCGTGAACTGGTCATTGGCCAAGGCGCTCGCGGATACATTGCCCTCTACCAGTATGTAACGGCGCTGGACACCGTATTTGTCCTGGCGATCCGCGCGCAACGCGAGACGGGCTATGCACGCGATGCATGAAACCGAAGCCGACACCCGCGCCAACCGCATCGACCCGGTGCTGCGCGATGCCGGCTGGGGCGTGGCGGAGGGCGCGCAGGTCCATCGCGAACTGATCTGCCCTGGCCGCATCCTCGGCGGCGGCCAGCGCGGCACCGCGCTGTCGGCGGATTACGTGCTGAGTTATCGCGGCCGCAAACTGGCGGTGATCGAAGCCAAGCGTGCCGGGCTGGGCCATACCGCCGGCGTCGGCCAGGCCAAGGACTATGCGGCGCGACTGCAGGCCCGGTTCGCCTATGCCACCAACGGGATCGGCTGGTACGGCATCGACATGGACGGCGGAATCGAAGGCGACATCGCCCTGCCGTTCCCGACGCCGGAGCAACTCTGGCTGCGCTGTTTTCCGGACGGCAACGACTGGCACGAGCGTTTTGGCGCGGTGCCATTCGAGACCGGCAGCGGCAAGTGGCAGCCGCGCTATTACCAGCACAATGCGATCACTGCGGTACTGGAGGCGATTGCGACGGACCGCGACCGCATCCTGCTGACGCTGGCCACCGGCACCGGCAAGACCTCGGTGGCGTTCCAGATCGCGTGGAAGCTGTTCCATGCCAAGTGGAACCTGAGCCGTGATCCGGTGCGCCGCCCGAGAATCCTGTTCCTGGCCGACCGCAATATTCTTGCCGACCAGGCCTTCAATGCGTTCAGTGCGTTCCCGTCGGATGCGCTGTGCCGCATCCGGCCGGAAGAGATCCGCAGAAAGGGTGGCATTCCGCGCAATGCCAGTGTGTTCTTCACCATCTTCCAGACCTTCATGACCGGTGCCGGCGATACGGAAGACGAGTCCACGGCGGCGCAGTTCACCTTCGAAGGCTACGAGCCGGACTTCTTCGACTTCATCGTCATCGACGAGTGCCACCGTGGCGGGGCACGCGACGAGAGCACCTGGCGCGCGATCCTTGAGTACTTCAAGCCAGCCGTGCAGCTAGGCCTGACCGCGACCCCAAAGCGCGATGTCAATGGCGATACCTATGCGTACTTCGGCGAGCCGGTTTACACGTACGCATTGAAAGAAGGCATCGGCGACGGCTTCCTCACGCCGTTCAAGGTGCGGCAGATGGCCTCGACCCTGGACGAGTACACCTACTCCGAGGGCGACGTGGTGCTGGAGGGCGAGCTGGAACGCGGCCGCGTTTACACAGAAGCCGATTTCAACACCCGGCTTGTGATCGACCAGCGCGAGCGCAGCCGCGTGCAGGAGTTCATGGACCAGATCGACCAGCGCCAGAAGACGCTGGTGTTCTGCGCCACCCAGGAGCACGCCGCGCGGGTACGCAACTTCATCAACCAGATCAAGGACAACCCGAGCCCGCACTACTGCGAGCGCGTCACCGCCGACGACGGTGAGCTGGGCGAGCGCCACCTGCGCGCGTTCCAGGACAACGAGAAGACCCTGCCGACCATCCTGACCACATCGCAGAAGCTGTCCACCGGCGTGGACGCACTGAACATCCGCAATATCGTGCTGCTACGCCCGGTCACGTCGATGATCGAGTTCAAGCAGATCATCGGGCGCGGCACGCGCACGTTCGAAGGCAAGGACTACTTCACCATCTACGACTTCGTGAAGGCCTATGCGCACTTCAACGATCCGGCGTGGGATGGCGAGCCGCTGCCGCCGGACGATGCATCGGAGCCGCGCAACCCACGGCGGCCCAGCGAGCGCGAGCCTGGCGTGCCTGGTGGTGGCATCAGAGAACCCGAGCCGCCCAGGCGGGTGGTGGTCAAGCTCTCCGACGGCCGCGAACGCAGCATTCACTACATCGCCGCGACCACATATTGGTCCAACGACGGCAGGATGATCACCGCCCCGGAAGTCATGCAGCAGCTGTTCGGCGACCTCGATGCGCTACTGAAGGACGAGGACCAACTGCGCGCCATCTGGAGCGACCCGGCCGACGCGAAGCCTTCCTCCAGCGCCTCACGGACCTGGGTTACGACAGCGAGCGTCTGGACGACATGCGGCGCCTGATCGATGCACCGCACAGCGACATCTTCGATGTGCTGGCCTATGTGCGGTTCACCCTCGCGCCCCTGTCGCGGACGCAGCGTGTGCAGTCAGCGTTGTCCACCGGACTTGGCGGATACGAGCGCGAGATGCGCTCGTTCCTGGAATACGTGCTAGGCAACTACGCGCGCAACGGCACCGGCGAGCTGGCCAGCAGCAGGATCGGCGATGTCCTGCGGATCCGCTACGGCGGGGTCAACGACGCCAAACGGATGCTGGGCAGCGTTGCGGACATCCGCAGTGCATTCGTGGGAATCCAGGCGCACTTGTTCCGCTGATCCAAGGACCCGTGAAACGCAATTGGCGCGATCACCACTAACGGCGCCGGTTCGCGTGCGTTGCCAGAATTCCAAGTCGAATCGGCATGCAGCGCGGTTCAGTAGCACAGCCGAACAGGCCGCGACATGCGCGTTGCTCAGCTTCGTGATTGGCGCCATCGGCATCTTCTCTGACGCGATGGTCCAAGCGCGTCCCAGTGCGACTTTACCGGCGACCCTCCCACTGATTGATCGATCACTCCTGCAGCGAAAGCTGTCACAGCTGCTTACGGCCTCCAATTCGCGTTGCGCTCCCAAAACGCCACGCTTTGCCGGTATGCATCGCGGTTCAGCGGCGTGCCCGAGCCGCCCTCTTCCACACCCAAAGCATTGCGCAACATGGTGATCGGCGCCATCGGAATTTCGTCCGGCTCTGCGGTGTAGAGACACCCCACTACGCCCCAGTCCGCATCGATGGGCGTGCCCTCCTTGGCCAGTTGATCGCGGCTGTAGAGGATGGGCAGCAGATACGCGGCCACGGGTGGCGCGACACCTTCGAACCACCGCACCAGCACGGCTAATTCCTGCGTACTGCGCGCCTCGTAGCCGGAACGCAGCAGGTGCCGGTTGTCATCGGTGATGGGGATCGTAAGGCAGCGGGTCGAGGTCCAGTTGCGATGCACATGCAACTGGCAAAACGGTGCGTAGCCCTCGATCACGCGTCGCGGCGCCTCGTCGTTGAGCCGCTGAATGAACTGCTCGGGCGTACAGTCCTGGATGGCATTGCGACGGCCATCGCGCGGGAACAGGCGGGTGCGGGCGAACCGGGTCAAGACGATCGACATGAGCGGGATAGGCGGCGACAAAGAGTGTCAGGGTAGCGCGCAGGCTGGTGCGCGACTACGTTGCGCAACAACGCATCCCCTACGCGGCGACTAGGCCGGCGCAGGCAATTAGAGCGGCTAACAGAACGTAGCGAGCGGTGGTCAGGTGGGTGCGGACGGCGCGGAGGAACCGGAGTGTACAAGTGATACATGCCGATTCCGAGCACCGGCCGCGCCCGCCTGGCGGCCGCGCAGTAGTTTTGTTAGATGCTCTTAGTCGAAATCGGGTTCCTGCAGGCAGGGAACGCTTGCCAACGACGTGCGAGTCCGCATCACGGCGCGGTGTCGCGCGCACGACAAGGGGAGATCCGTATACCGATCTTCCAATGACCTCGCGCCTCGGCGCTACCAGATCAAATCGTCCGGCACCTTGAATTGGCTGTAATACTCGTCGTCGCTGTCGGCCGCTGCCGGTGCGCTGTTGCGGCCGTGATCGAGCACCACGGTATCGGCATCGCGGCTGTAGACCTTCTCGGCCGCAGCGCGCGGAATCAGCTCGAAGCCCTCGCCGTGACGCACGATCACCAGCGCGCCGCTGGCCAACTGGCTGCGCAGCGTTGGGTTCACCAGCACGCTGCGGATGAGGTTGCCATCGTTGAAACGGTAGTCGATCTCGCCTTCGCGCTTGACCTTGTTGGTCTCCACGATCTGCCGCACCTGTGCCAGTACCTCCTGCCGGCGTAACTGCACGTTGCGCTCTTCGGCCAGCGCACGATCGCGCTCGGCACGCTCGGTCTGCAAGCGCGCTGCATCGACTTTGTCCGCATCCGCCGGCGGCACCGCCGCCCCCTTGGCATGGCGCTGTTTGACCTGTTCGCGCGCCACCTTGTCCACCTGGGCTTTTTTCACCAGGCCGGCCTTGAGCAGCTGTTCTTGCAATGGATTGCGCATCGGGAGGCTTGGCTGTGGACGGGCGGCTAGTTTAACGCGGCCGGCGCCATGCCCCGTCGCGGCCTGGCCGAGCCGCGGGTATCGCCGTTTGTCCAAGTTCCGGGCAGGCACCTGCCCAGGCAGCGGCACTGCCCTTATCATGCGTCACTTTTGCACAATTCAAGGACGAATGATGATCATCCGGGGATCGGGCGGCGACCTGATTGCGTTGGGCGCAGCCGACAACGCGCATTGCGACCAGTGCGCGCAGCAGCGTAGCTTTCGCAACGTGCTGCATTATCGCTACGCGCACCTGTGGTACCTCTTCGGCTGGGTCACCAAGAAGCGATACTTGCGGGTGTGCGACGGCTGCAATCACACCACGGTGTTGGAGACCAAGACATTCGAGGCCAGCCGCGGCAAGCCGCCCATTCCTGCCTACCGCCGTTTCGGTGGGATGGTGCTGCTCGGCCTGATTGCGGTTGTGGCGATATTCGGCGCCTACAGCGCCTCGCAGACCTCCAAGCGCGATGACGTCTGGCTTGCACAACCTGCGCAAGGCGACCTGTATACCGTGGACCTGCAGACGCTGGCGCCCGGGGCGTATGGCGAACACGCTTACGGCGTGGTGCGGGTGGAGCGCGTGAGCGGCGAGACCGTGACATTGGCACTGCCGAACAAGGGTTACGACAAGTGGAAAGGCGCCGAGCGCGATGCTGGCGGCAGCAACGCGAAGCAACCTGCCTACTACACAGATGAGCGTATCGAGATGCCACTGGCCAGACTGAACACGCTGCATGCCAGCGCCTGATCGACAGCCTGCTCGGGGACACCGCTGCATTCAAGCGGATGGTGCAGGCACTGGCCAACAATGGCGTAGAAACCTATGCCGACATTGTGTTCAACCATATGGCCAACGAAGCGGCCTCGCGCTCGGACCTCAACTATCCCGGCAGCGCGGTACTGTCGCAATACGCCGCACATCCTGGCCGTTACGATTCGCTACGCCTGTTCGGCACGCTGCAGTCCAACTTCTTGAGCGCCCGCGATTTCGGCCCGGCGCAGCGCATCAGCAACTACACTGACGCCTATCAGGTGCGCACTTACCGCATTTGCGGCGGTGGCAGCGACCCAGGCTTGCCGGATCTGGTCGGCAACGCATGGGTGGTGCGGCAGCAGCGCGCCTATCTGCAGGCGCTCAAGGAGATCGGCGTAACCGGCTTCCGTGTGGATGCTGCCAAGCACATGAGCTTCGATCATCTCAATCGTGTCTTCGATGCCGGCATCCGCTCGGGTGTGTATGTATTTGGCGAGGTGATCACCGGTGGCGGCACCGGGAACGGTGAGTACGATCAGTTCCTGGCGCCTTATCTGCACTCCACACCGCATGCGGCCTACGACTTTCCGCTCTTCAATGCAGTGCGTAACGCGTTCGCCGTTGGCGTCAGCATGCAGCAGCTGGTGGACCCGGCGGCGTCCGGGCAGGCATTGCCGGGCAATCGCGCCGTGACCTTTGCGGTCACACACGATATCCCCAACAACGCTGGCCTACGCATACCTGGTCGGTCGCAACGGCGGCATGCCGATGATCTATACCGACAACAACGAAAGCGGCGACAACCGCTGGGTCAATGCGTATGTGCGCGACGATCTGCGCCGCATGATCGGCTTCCACACTGGCGTGCAGGGCACCGACATGCAGGTCTTGTCGTCCAGCGCCCGCCACATCCTGTTCCGTCGCGGCAGCCTGGGCATCGTGGGCATCAACAAGTGCGGCAACCCGGTCACCACCACCGTGGGAATGCACAACAGCACGTTGTGCTGGAATGCCGATGACGTGGACGCGTTGGGCTCCGGCAACGTGGTGCGCATTTCCAGCGGGTCCTACACCTTCACCCTGCCCGCGCGCGCTGCGCGCATGTGGCGCCGCTGAGCAATCTCCGGTGCATGGCGATGCCACCGTGCACGACTGTTTTATCGAATCACAAAGTGATTTGAAGCAGCTTGAGACACTGCGGTGCGCCACTGCGGTACACGCATGACACGCCCCCCGACGCGATCAAGCGTGCGGGGGCTTTTTTCTCTATAGCCACGATGCTGATTGACTGCAGCAAGCGTTACATAGCGTATCGCGCACACGTCTGCTCAGATCGATGGGCCACCGCCAGGGACTGTCGTCGGCGCGTACTGGAGTTCGACAAAAGACAGCGAGCGACAGCGCGCCATACCAGCACGCCCAACGCTACTTCACAGAGATAGGGCAGCTGGCTGCAGAACACGGCATGCAGCCAGTCCTATTCAACGCTTAGCCAAGCGGAGGATCGAACTACCAGGCGAACGGTGCGGTGACCTTGCGAGCGCCGAGCATGAACGCATCTGCCACATGCACGAACGGTGCGACATCCACGTCCGAGGTGCCGGCGCGTACCAATTGCACGAAGCGCGCGTACAAGCCGTCGTATTCGCCGGAGCCGGGTAGCGGGTGCTGCTGCCCATCGATGCACAGCTTGGCACCACCTTCGCTGAGCATGAGCATGCCCGCGGTGGTCTCCACCTCGATATCCCAGCGCTGGTGGCCGGTCTGCAGGAAGTCGAATTCGGCCGTGACCGGCACCCCCGCGGTATCGACGAACGCGAGCCTGGCATACAGCGGTGCCTGACGGTTATCCGGGGTATGCAGCTCGGCCTCGCGCAGCGCGAAGCTGCGCGGCAGCAGATGGGTGACGATGGAAAGTGCATTGATGCCGGGGTCGAACACACCCATGCCACCTGGTTCGAGAATCCAGTCCTGGCCCGGATGCCAATGGCGGATGTCTTCCTTCCATGTGATGTGCGCGCGCACGATCTGCTTGTCGGCCAGCCATGCGCGGGCAGGCTCCACACCGGCAGCGCAGCGCGAATGCCAGCTGGTGAACAGGCTGCGTTGCGCACGCTGCGCCACGCCCTGCAGATCGTGGATCTCGGCAAGCGTGGCGGCCGGCGGCTTTTCCAGAAACACATGGCGGCCAGCTGCCAACGCGGTCTGCGCCAACGCATGCCGCCCGACCGGTGGCGTGCACAATGCCACCGCTTCGATTTCCGGCTGCGCAGCAAAGGCTTCTTCCAGCGTGTGATAGGCCGGCACACCGTCGACCGTGCCGTGCCGGCTTACGGTGGCCACCAGCTGCACATCGTCGCGCGCAGCGATGGTGGGCACGTGCTGGTCGCGGGCAATCTTGCCGATGCCGACAAGGGCAATGCGCAATGCGTCTGGATGCTTCATCGAAACCTTCGTGTTGATAGGAGGTGGCAACCGGCGCGAACGGCTACTCACGCACACTGCGTTGCCAGCGCTGCAGCGGCGCGGTGCGTTAGCGCACGCGACGGCGCAGTGTACGGCCAGCGTGAGGCCCACCGCGAGACATCGCTCCTGCTTGTTTTGCTATACCTGCCTGCCAGTCGCTGCGTTCGAACCGGCTCACCTGCGCCACGAAGTAACGCGCAGAGACTGCGGGCGTGCTCAGCGCGGCGGCAGCGCGTGGCGACACTCGACCACAACGGGATAGACCCGTTTTGCAGCCTGCGATTGACGCCAGCGCATGCAGACCAGCATCGCGGCCGGCACGCCGATGTGCCGTTGCCACTGCAGGCTGCATTGATGTTGCATCACGTTTCGCTGGGCGTTCACGCGATCGAGGCATCTGCCGCATTTTACGATGCAACCCTGGGTGCGCTGGGCGATGTCCGGTGTGGTTCGATCTGGAGCCAGGCACGCTCGACCAGGCGGTCGGCTATGGCAGGCCCGGCGGCGAAGATTGCCTGGCATTGAAGCAACGTCGGGCCGTGCAGCGCGCCCCTGGGGCCGGCTTCCATCTTGCATTTGCCGCCGCCAATGCGTCAGCCGTGGACGCCTTCCACCGTGCCGCGCTCCAGCACGGGGGGCGCTGTAATGGCGCTCCCGGATTGCGACCCGCATATGGAGATGACGATTACGCTGCGTTCGTCCTCGACCCCGACGGGCACCACATCGAAGCGGTGGTCGATCACACGCCACCACGCTAGCGGCCACTGCCGCGTGCGTGGCGTTGGGGTCCCAATGGTCCGGGCCGTCGCGACGGCAAGCGCGGCGATACACACCCCAAAAACAGCAAAAGAAGTGAGACAGACGCGCCCCCGCAGATGCAGTGTGCGCGTGTTCCAAACACGCGATCGCCGACACACAGGGGGTCCGTATCAGCGGCCCGGCATGCGTTCGCACTCGCGGGCCACTGAGCGGGCGCCATCACATCTCCAGCACCACCTTGCCCAGATGACTGCCCTGTTCCAGATACCGGTGGGCTGCGGCGGCATCAGTCAGTGCGAAGCGCTTGTCGAGCAGCACACGCAGCTTGCCCTGTTCGATCCACGGCCACACCACGCGCTCCACTTCCGCGGCCAGGCGGGCTTTTTCATCGGCATTGCGTGGGCGTAGCGTCGAGCCGGTGATCACCGCCTGCTTGCGCATCAGCAACGGAATCGGCACCTCGATGTTCGCACCAGCTTGCGAGGCGATGTAGACGATGCGTCCGCGCGGATTGAGCGCTTCCAAGGTGTCGGCGAAGACCGCAGCGCCCACCATGTCGAGCGCGACGTCCACACCACCGTGCGCCTTGGCCACCGCGACAAACGAGTCGCTGGTGGAATCGATCGCTACATCGGCACCCAACTCGCGCGCCTGCGCGGCCTTGCTGGGCGAGCGTGCAGTGGCCAGCACGTGCGCGCCTGCCGCCTTGGCCATCTGGATCGCCGTGACGCCGATGCCCGAGGTCGCGCCGTGCAACAACAGCCACTCGCCCGCGGCGAGCCGGCCGTGTTCGAACAGGTTGGCGTAAGCGGTGAACATGGTTTCCGGCAAGGCCGCGGCATGCACCAACTCCATGCCGGCAGGAATCGGCAGCACGTGCCGCGCATCGACGACGGCGTATTGCGCATAACCGCCCCCGCCTAGCAGCGCGCAAACACGGTCTCCGACGTTCCAACGACCCGCTGGCTCGACGATCTCGCCGGCGATTTCCAGCCCCAGCGTTTCCGGTGCACCAGGCGGCGGCGGGTAGTGCCCGGCGCGTTGCAGCAGATCGGGCCGATTGATGCCGGCCGCGTGCACGCGGATCAGCACCTGCCCGGGCGCAGGACGCGGGCGCGGTTGCTCGGTGGCGTACAGCGCATCGGCGTCGCCCTTGCCACCGCGGATGGCGATGGCAGTCATCGTGGTATCGCTCATGAAGGCGCTCCGTGGAAAGTGCGCCCAGTGTAGGCGTGCACACGTCAACGCTTGGCGCAGACGCAGCTCAGGTCTACTTGCTGGCGTTGCCATCGCAGCGGCAGGCGAACGCGGGTGTGTCGCTGCGTAGAACTGCGCCGCAGTGCTGCAGCGTGTGCGAACGCGGGAATGCGCCAATGGACGCACTGTCGTCGTCGACAGCATCGCCAAGATTCATGCGAGCAAGCGGATGGCCGCTTCGGCACCATGCATCCGGGATGGGGATGTCATCGACGTAGCCTTCGTCGAATCGAGCGCCGCTAGCAACGGATCGCGAACAGTGATCAGGTGACTAACGACTGCATGCCTGAAACGGGAATGCAGGCGTGCTGCAAGCTCCTTCGCAACGTGTTGCCGTCCACGCTGGGCTGCTCGGCCAGCGCAAGCGCAAGGTCGTTGACGCTGCGCGCTAACCTGACCCAGAGGCGGTTCAAGGATTCGGCGATGACTTGCAGTGCCTTGCTTGCCTGTCACACCCCGACTGACTGGCGCGAGAAGCCTGACGCCAGCGTTCGATCGACACCAGTGCCTGCGTCCTGCGCCATTGCACCGAGCGCGTGGCAGGTGACGCACCTGAGCGACGCGCCGCTTCAGCAACGTCGAACCAGAACACGCTGCGATTGCTGCAAGCAATCCCAACCAGGCAAATGCTGCACGTTCGCCCGCATCACAGTGTCCCGGCATATGCTGGCGTCCCGCAGGCCACCAGGACTCGCCATGCAACGGCCATGGAGTGTGCGCGTCATCGCCATCTGCCTGCTCGCACTGTCCGCGAGCACGTCCGCACACGCGGCGCGGGTCCGCATTACGCAGGAGGCAGACGGGTACCGCCTGTTGGCGGATGGCACACCCTTTGTGATCAAGGGCGCCGGCCTGGGCAATGGCAGCATGGAAGCGCTGGCCGCACGCGGCGGCAACGCATTGCGTACCTGGCGCGTGGACCCGGACCCGCAACGCCAGCGCGCATTGCTCGATCGCGCGCAGCATAACGGCTTGAAAGTGGCGGTCGGCATTGAAGTGGGCAACCAGCGGCATGGCTTCGATTACAACGATGCAACTGCGGTGAAGCGGCAGCTGCAGCGCGTCCTTGCGCAGGTGCGGCAATCGGCAACGCACCCGGCGGTGTTGATGTGGGTGGTCGGCAACGAGCTCAATCTGGAGTCCACCAATCCCAAGGTCTGGAACGCGGTCGGCGAGATCGCCGCGGCCATCCATGCCATCGATCCGGATCATCCGGTCACCACCACCCTGGCCGGCTTCGACAAACACCTGATCGACCAACTCAAGACGCGCGCACCGGCACTGGATCTGATCGCCGTACAGCTTTACGGCGATATTGCAGCGCTGCCGCAGAAGCTGCGCGACAGCCAGTGGCGCGGCCCGTACATCGTCACCGAGTGGGGGCCTACCGGCCATTGGGAATCGCCGACCACCGCTTGGGGCGCACCGATCGAGGACGACAGCACGCGCAAGGCGCTGTTGCTGGAACAGCGCTACCGCAGCGACATCGCCAGCGACACCCGTCAGGGGCTGGGATCGTTCGTGTTTCTGTGGGGCGACAAGCAGGAGCGCACGCCCACCTGGTATGGCCTGTTCCTGCCCTCGGGCGAAGCCACGCCCAGCGTGGACACCTTGCAACTGCTGTGGACCGGGCATTGGCCGGCCACGCGTGCGCCTGTGGTCTCGGCGCTTACGCTGGCCGGCCAACGCGCGACCGGCAGCGTGCGTCTTCGCCCGGGCCAGACCGTCACTGCGAGCGTTCACGCCACTGGCGCATCCTGCTGCGCTACGACTGGCATGTCCGCACGGAAAGCACCGCACGCAGCATCGGCGGCGACCCCGAGGCGTTACCAGCCCTGGTGAATGCCGCGCTTGAGCCGAACCGCGCCGCTGGTGAGCGCGACGGCGCAAGTGGCATGGGCAACGAGGTGCGCCTGATTGCGCCACCACCGGGCACCTACCGCGTGTTTGTGGAGGTCCGCGACGACGCGGGCCGCGCCGGCTATGCCAACCTGCCGTTCCGCGTCCTGCCGCCGGATCCGGCATCGGTACCGCGCGAATCGGACCTGCCGCAACCCAATATGCATTCATCGCGATGAAGCGATATTATGCCGACACGCTCTGCCGGACCCACCGCGATGACGCATCTCAGTTTCGAGTTCTACCCGCCCAAGACCGATGACCAGCGCGCGCAATTGGACCGCACCGCAGCCAGGTTGAAGGGCTACGCGCCGGAGTATGTGTCGTGCACCTTCGGCGCCGGCGGCTCCACGCTCAGCTACACCTCCGAAACGGTGCGCCAGCTCAAGCAGAAGCACGGTTTCGAAGCCGCCCCGCATCTGTCCTGCGTCGGTGGCAGCCGCCAGGAGATCCGCGAGCTGCTCGAGCAGTATCGCGCGATCGGCTGTACCCGCATCGTGGCGCTGCGTGGCGACCTGCCCTCGGGCATGGGCCATCCGGGCGACCTACGCTATGCCTCGGACCTGATCGCCTTCATCCGCGCAGAGCACGGCGATGCGTTCCGGATCGAGGTCGGTGCGTATCCGGAAACCCATCCGCAGGCGGCCGACGCATTAAGCGATCTGCGTTACTTCAAGGCCAAGGTCGATGCCGGCGCCGATGCGGCGATTACGCAGTATTTTTATAACGCCGATGCCTATTTTCATTTCCGCGATGCGGTACAGCGCATGGGCGTGGAGATCCCGATCATTCCCGGCATCATGCCGATCTCCAACTTCTCGCAACTGCGGCGCTTTTCCGAACAATGCGGTGCCGAGATTCCGCGCTGGATCGGCAGGAAGATGCAGGCCTACGGCGACGATGCCGATGCGGTCCGCGCCTTCGGTGCCGAAGTGGTGGCCGCACTGTGCGAGCGCCTGATCGCAGGCGGCGCGCCGGCATTGCACTTGTACACGCTCAATCTTGCCAAACCGACCACGCAGGTACTGCAGCTGCTTGGACGCTGAGAGCTAGCTTCGGAGTGCCGTGTGCGCTTGGAGGGGGAAGACGGACGTGCACGGGTGGCCGGCCTTGCACCACCCGCACGTCGCGCAGCACTGCGTCGGTCTTGATTGGCAACGCGGGCTGACGACGTTGACTGCGTCATCGCCGGCCGTCGCACCGCGCCAGCGCGCACGCACGTTTGTCGCCCGCTCACGCGCGCCCGGCTACGCTGCGCCGATGCCTCGCCTTCTGCCCCTGCTGTTAGTGCTCTGCGTCTGTCCCGCCGCGCGCGTGCAGGCGCAGGACATCCACCGCTGCGTCTCGCCGGACGGGCAGACCATGTTCACCGACCGGCGCTGCGAGGACGTCGAAGCGGCAAGCCGCCCGCCGCCCGCCATCCCCCCGCAGGGCAATACCGACCTGTCTCGCTACGGCTGCCCGCGCCGGCTGAGTGAACTGGTGTCGTTACTGCAATTGGCGGTGGACAGCCGCGACGTCAACCGCCTGTCCAGCGTGTATCTATGGAGCGGCCAATCCGATGCCGCCGCCAATCAGGTGCTGAGCCGTCTGGAAGCCATCGTGCAGCGCCCATTGCTGGATATCGTGCCGATGTATCCGCAAAGCGACACCCCAACGTGGGACGCCGACACCCCCGCCCCCGCGCCGCAGCTGGCGGACGGCGCCACCGATGCACCACTTGCCACCCCACCCAGCCGCCCGCGCCCCTGGGGACTCCGGCTGGAACAGAACCTCGCCAGCGGCGCGCCCGCGCGCAGCGTGCTGCGGCTGCGCCGGCAATACAACTGTTTTTGGGTGACGTTCTAGCGCCGCATGCGCGGCATCGGGCCGGACAAGATCGCCGCAGGATGATCCAACACCACCACCATCTGTGTGGTCACTGCGGCCACAGCGAGCGGATCGCGGCGATTCCCTGCGCGCCATGCGACCGCGACTCGCGCACATCCTCGATCTGCATGCCGCCGAGCGCGTAGATCGGCAGCGAGACCTGTTCGCGCAGTGTTTCGAACCCCTCCCATCCGATGGGTGGGGCGCCCGGATGCGACGCGGTGGCCTGCACCGGGCCCAGCACCGCGAAGTCGCAGCCGATCCGTTGTGCGTGGCGCAAGTCCTCCAGCCCGTGACATGAGGCAGCGACCAGTTGCTCCGGCGGCAATGGCCGCTGCTGCAAGCCGGCCAATTGCTCTGCCCCCAGATGCACGCCGATGCCAAGTTCGCTGGCCAGCGCAATATCGCGATTGAGCAGCAGTTGCGCACGCGTGCGGCCACGCAGACGCATGACCTGCTGCAACAGCGCCTGCCACCGCGCAGGCGCGATGTGCCGCGCGCGCAGCTGGATCCGCGTGATCCCGTTCTGCAATGCGAGCTCCAGGCCTTCCAGCCAGCGCGCGTCATCCTCCGGTTCGGGCGTGATCAAGTAACGGTCGGGCTGGCGCAGCACCCCCACCACCGGCACGTCGGCAGGCGGCATCGAGTAGCGGGCCAACTTGTCTGCTGCGACCCAGGTCATGGCCTGGCCTTCGCGGCCACGCGGGCTGCCTTTCCAGGCGGTGATGTGACGCACTTCCAGGCGCAGCCGCTTGTCTGGATACAGCTGGGGCACATCCATGACCCAATCGCCCACCTGTGCCTCGATGCCCAGTTCTTCGTTGAGTTCGCGTACCAGTGCCTGTTCGGAGGTTTCGCCAGGTTCGCGCTTGCCGCCCGGGAATTCCCACAGGCCAGGCATGTCGCGGGTTTCGGTACGGCGGGTGAGCAGGATGCGTCCGCGGGGGTCGGTGATCACGCCGGCGACGACGTGGATGGATCTCAGAGAATCAGGCATGGCACAAGAGTGCCGCGAGTGAGCCGTTCAGCGCAATCGCTTGAGGCTGGGATTGGGGATTGGGGATTGGGGATTCGTCAAAGCGCGGCATGCGTGCTTCTGCCAATCCCGAATTCCCAATCTCCAATCCCGGCCCTACAGCGGATGCCCGATGCGCCAGAGCACGCCGCTGGGATCGTGCAGGGTGAAATCGCGTGCGCCCCATGGACGATCTTCCGGCACGCTGCAGCTCACCCCGAATTGCTCGTCCATGCCGGTGTCGTGCACGTGCTGCCACCAGCCATCGGCATCGTCCACCCACAGGTGCAGCATCAGGTTCTCGGCCAATGCGCGCAGATAGAAATCCTGCAGCAGAAACGCGCAGTGCGTGCCATGCCGGAAACAGGTCACATTACCCACCTCGTCCTCCTGCACGAAGCCCAGCGCGCGATAGAACCGCTGCGACAGCGCATAGTCGCGTGCAGGCACGAACACCTTCAATTGCTGGCTGGACAGCCGTGCCATGACTGCACTCCCACAGGATGTGGATCAAGCATACGCCCCGCCGTGGCGGAGGCGGAGGCGGAGGCGGAGGCGGAGAAGCTTGCCTGCAATGGGCAAAGTTGGCGTCCGCGCGCGATGGACAGGCGTGTAGTGAACCTGCCGAACCGAGGCCCACCGAAAGAACGCTTATCGCGCTGGTCGAACTTTCTGGCGGCTATGCCGCAGTTGCCAGACATTGCCTGGCGACGATGCAAACCAAGTCGCTGCCGGGGAGTTGGCAAAAAGTGGGAGATCCCGGCGGGGCATTGCACCCAGTCGCGGAGACTCCATGCCTGAGCATCAGCAGTTCCAACGAAATCCCCCCGAATGCAAAGCCCCCCTTGGTAAGAGGGGCGCGCCGAAGGCGCGGGGGATCGGAAGCGAGGACCCGTGCACCCAGCGTCCGCTGCGCGGACGCTGGGTGGGCAGCCCGCCAAGCGGGCTGCCCACGGTCAGCTCAGCTGAGCTGACCGTGACAGTGCTTGTACTTCTTGCCGCTGCCACACGGGCAGGGATCGTTGCGACCCACCTTGGGCTCGTCGCGAGTCACCTGCGAGACCGGCACCGGCGCGTTGCCGCCCTGCATCTGCTCCACTTCCTCGTCGGCGCCGTAGCCGCCCGCCTCCTGGTGCTGGAACTGCGAGGCCATCAAGCGCGCCTGCGCCTGAAGACGTTCCTGCTCTTCCAGTTCGGCCACTTCTTCTTCGCTGCGGATGCGCACGCGCGCCAGCAAATTGATCACCTCGCGCTTGACGTTTTCCAGCATCTCGGAAAACAGCTCGAAGGCTTCCTTCTTGTATTCCTGCTTGGGCTGCTTCTGCGCGTAACCACGCAGATAGATACCCTGGCGCAGGTAATCCATCTTGGCCAGATGCTCCTTCCAACCCTGATCGAGCACGGTCAGCATCACGTGCTTTTCCAGCGCACGCATGGTGTCGTTGCCCACTGCCGCTTCCTTCTCGGCAAAGTGCGCATCCACCGCGGCCTGCACCTTGGCGGCAATCTGTTCGGCGTCCAACTCTTCCTGCGTGCGCGCCATTTCGCGCAGCGCCAGCGGCATGCCCAGCTCCGATTCCAGCGTGGCTTCCAGGCCCTGCAGGTCCCACTGCTCGTCCACCGAATTGGGCGGCACGAAGCGGGCGACCAGGTCGTAGATCACATCGCCGCGGATGCCGTCGACGTTGTCCTTCACCGATTCGGCGTCCAGCAACTCGTCGCGCTGGGCGTAGATCACCTTGCGCTGATCGTTGTTGACGTCGTCGAAATCCAGCAGGTTCTTGCGGATGTCGAAGTTGTGCGCTTCCACCTTGCGCTGCGCCTTTTCGATCTGCCGGCTGACCAGGCGATCTTCGATGACGTCGTCTTCCTTCATGCCCATCATGCGCATCGCCTTCTGCACCCAATCGGAGGCGAAGATGCGCATCAGATTGTCTTCCAGCGACAGGTAGAAGCGCGAGGAACCCGGGTCGCCCTGACGACCGGCGCGGCCACGCAGCTGGTTGTCGATACGCCGCGATTCGTGACGCTCGGTCCCGATGATGTGCAGGCCGCCAGCGGCCTTGACTGCGTCATGACGACGCTGCCACTCGGCCTTGGCAGCGGAGCGCTGCTCATCGCTGATGTCTTCGCCCATGCCATGCAGTTCGGTTTCCAGCGAACCGCCCAGCACGATGTCGGTCCCGCGACCGGCCATGTTGGTGGCGATGGTCACCGCGCCCGGCTGGCCGGCGTTGGCCACGATGGTCGCTTCGCGCTCGTGCTGCTTGGCGTTGAGCACTTCGTGCTTCACCCCGGCCTTGCGCAGGTGCTCGGAGAGCATCTCCGAAGTCTCGATCGAGGTGGTCCCCACCAGCACCGGCTGACCGCGCTTGGCGCAATCTTCGATGTCGGCCAGCACCGCATTGAACTTGCCCTTGCGGTTGAGGAACACCTGGTCCGGGTGGTCCTTGCGCACGGTCGGGCGGTTGGTCGGAATCACCACCACCTCCAGACCATAGATGCTCTGGAATTCGTAGGCTTCGGTATCGGCCGTACCGGTCATGCCGGACAGCTTCTTGTACATGCGGAACAGGTTCTGGAAGGTGATGCTGGCCAGCGTCTGGTTCTCGCGCTGCACCGGCACGCCTTCCTTCGCTTCGACCGCCTGATGCAGACCGTCGGACCAGCGCCGCCCGGTCAGGGTGCGGCCGGTGAATTCGTCCACGATCACCACTTCGCCATCGCGCACGATGTAATCCACATCGCGCTGATAGATCGCGTGCGCACGCAGCGCAGCATTGAGGTGATGCACCACGCTCAGGTTCTGCGCGGCGTACAGGCCGTCTTCGGCGTTTTCCAAGATGCCGGCCTGCATCAGCAGTTCTTCGGCGTGGCCCATGCCCGCCTCGGACAGATGCACCTGCTTGCCCTTCTCGTCGACCCAGAAATCGCCCTCGGCCTCTTCGCTTTCCTGCTTGGTCAGCTGTGGCACGATGCGGTTGACGCGGATGTACAGCTCCGGCGATTCATCGGCCGGTCCGGAAATGATCAGCGGGGTGCGCGCTTCGTCGATCAGGATCGAGTCGACTTCGTCGACGATCGCGTAATGCAGATTGCGCTGATAACGGTCGGCGCGCGACAGCGCCATGTTGTCGCGCAGGTAATCGAAGCCAAACTCGTTATTGGTGCCGTAGGTGATGTCGCTGCCGTAGGCCTCGCGCTTGTCACTGTGCGGCATGCCCGGATACACCACGCCCACGCTCAGGCCCAGCCAGTTGTACAACTTGCCCATCTGCGCGGCGTCGCGGCGCGCCAGGTAGTCGTTGACCGTGACCACATGCACGCCCTCGCCCTGCAGCGCGTTGAGGTACACCGGCAGCGTGGCCACCAGGGTCTTGCCTTCGCCGGTGCGCATCTCGGCGATCTTGCCCAGATGCAACACCATGCCGCCGATCAGCTGCACGTCGTAATGACGCATGCCCAGCACGCGGCGGCTGGCCTCGCGGCACACCGCAAAGGCCTCGGGAAGGATCTTGTCCAGGGACTCGCCGGCGGCAAGCCGCTGCTTGAACTCCGGGGTCTTGGCTTGCAGCTCGGCGTCGGAGAGCTTCTCGATCGTCGGCTCCAGCGCATTGATCTGGGCGACGAGGCGGGTGAGCTGGCGCAGCTGGCGTTCGTTACGACTGCCAAAGACACGGGTAAGCAGACTGTTGATCATTGAAGAAACCGGTTGAAAAGGAACGGTTTGACCGACGCCGGTCCCAAGACCCGACCGCCGTAAACGAAACAGGGCGCACTGCGCCCTGTCATGGCAACCCTTATTGTAGCTTGGGGCGAGCCTTCACGAATCAAGCACCTCCGACGGAGCGTGCCTTGCCTTCGTCAACCGCGCCCTCGGCGCCCCACCGGCGTGTTGGTGTCGCCCAGGAATTTGCGCGGATTGACCACGCGCCCGTTCGCCCACACCTCGAAATGCACGTGCGCACCGGTGGAACGACCGCTGGAACCTGCCCTGGCCACCTGCTGACCGGCACGCACCAGATCGCCCACCTTCACCACCAGCCGCGAGTTGTGCGCGTAGCGGGTGACATAGCCATTGCCGTGGTCCACTTCGACCACGTTGCCGTAACCACCACGTATACCGGCGTAGCTGACCACGCCATCGGCCACCGACAGCACCGGGTCGCCCACATTGGCATGGAAGTCCACGCCCTTGTGGAAGGCCGAACCACCGTCGAACGGATCGGCGCGACCGCCAAAGCCGGAGGTGATGTAGGTATTGCGGATCGGCATCCGCGAGGGCACCGAGTTCTGCTCCAGCTGATGATCGAACATCAGCGACGCCAGCACGTTCAGTTGCTGACCGGAGGCGGAGAACTGCTGTTCGACTTGCCCTAGCGTCTGCTTGAGGTCTTTCACCGGCATGTCGCTGACCGGCTCATCGCCGCCACCCACGCCGACCGGCGCGTCGAAATCGAACTCGCCGTCCTTCAACTTACCCATTTCGGTCAGACGCTCGCCCAATGCATTGAGGCGGGTGGCCTGCGCCTGCAGTTCGCCCAGACGGGCGGCCAGTGCATTGACCTGCGCCTGCGAGGCGCGCTGCGCCTGGGCCAGCTCGGCCTGCTGCTGCGCAATCTTGGCCTGCAGCGCGGAATTGGTCACCATGCCGGTGGCGGTGCTTGCACCGACGCCGATCAGCATGCCCAGGCCCAGAACCGCACCAAGCACCACCATCGGCCGATCCGCCGCAAAACCCTGGAACTGTCGGGCCACACGCTGCGCCCGGGTCTGTCGAGATTTGATTACAACTTTTTTCAACGCCATATGAGTGTCATGTCCAAGCCCAAGTCCAACGCACGCAACCCTTCCGCTCCGCAGCAGGCCATCGAGGCCGCGCTGGGGGAAAAGGCTGGCGACCCCTTGCGCCGAGCCTTGTGGCTCGATGCGCTGGACCGGCAGTTGCGCCCCCTGTTACCGCCTCATCTGGCCACCCGTTGCCGGCTGGCGAATGTCCGAGGCGAACAGCTCGTTTTTCTGGTGGATTCGCCGGTCTGGCACGCCAAGGTGCGGCTTGCCGAAACCCAAATCCTGGATGCCGCCCGATCCGTCGGACTGAAAGCCACCACAGTGACCGTCAAGACCGCATCCGCCCCGCTGCATTCCCCAACGCAGCAGAACCGCGAGCGTCCCAAACCCGTGTCCGAGGCGACGCACAAAGGCTTGCGAGACGCATTGGCTTCCCTGCAGGACGTCTTACCGACCAAGCGATAAGGTCATCGCCGCTCCTCCGGAGCGACCGTCGGTGCGTGAATGGGCTGCGAAGACCACGCACGACCCGACGCATCCTAGCGGGCATGCCGCCCCCAGGAGTTAGGGAAGTCTTAAATAAGTGTTAAGAATGACCCAAAAATTCGATGGGATTCACACTTCGGCCGCCAACTAGGGCATTCCCTGACACTATGCGTAGACAGGGCTGGCGTAAGTGACCGGCGGTTGCTCGGTGCCTTCCGGGAAGCTGACCCATTCCCAGGCGGCCTGGTCGGCCAACAGCGCACGCACCAGCTTGTTGTTGAGGGCGTGTCCGGATTTGAAGCCTTCGTAGGCACCCAGGATGGCGCCGCCGGCCAGATACAGGTCGCCGATGGCGTCCAGAATCTTGTGCCGCACGAATTCGTTGGTGTAGCGCAAGCCGTCCTCGTTGAGCACACGGAACTCATCCAGCACGATGGCGTTGTCCATCGACCCGCCCAGGCCCAGATTGCGCTCACGCATGTACTCGAGGTCGCGCATGAAACCGAAGGTGCGCGCGCGCGAGATTTCCTTGACGTACGCCGAGGTGGAGAACTCGATTTCCTGGCGCGATTGCTTGGCCGGGATCATCGGGTGATCGAATTCGATGGTGAAGCCGAGCTTGTAGCCTTGGTACGGCTCGAAGCGCGCCACCTTGTCGCCCTCGCGCACTTCCACCGTCTGCTTGATCCGGATGAAGCGCTTGGGCTTGCTCTGTTCGACGATGCCTGCCGATTGCAGCAGGAACACGAACGGACCGGACGAGCCATCCATGATCGGCAACTCGGCCGAGGACAGTTCGACGATGACATTGTCCACACCCAAGCCCGCCAATGCGGACATCAGATGTTCGACGGTCTGGATCTTGGCACCGTTGCAGGTCAGACCGGTACACAGCGTGGTCTCGGTGACCAGTTCCGCATCGGCGGGGACTTCGACGATCGGTTCCAGGTCCACACGCCGGAACACCACGCCATGATCTACCGGAGCCGGTCTGAGCGTCATGTACACCTTGTCGCCGCTGTGCAGGCCGACGCCGGTGGCGCGAATGGTGTTCTTGAGGGTGCGTTGCTGGGTCATATGCGAAGTCTGGATGAACAATGCAGACAGACGCTGAACCGGCTGTCTAATCCGTTGAGATTATCCGAATTTTAACAAGTCGCGCGTGACGGGAATTGTCATCGCCCGGTCACGTTATGACAAAAGCTGCCGGATCGGCACCGATCCGGCAGAAATGACATGACACGGCATGGCGACCCGAAGCGGACTTCGGGGCAGGACGGGCTGCGTCACCTTAGCGACGCAGCCGCCGACCCTCAGTCGGCCTGGCGGCGCAGGAACGCCGGGATGTCCAGGTAATCGTTGGGCAGGTCTGCCGCCGGCGCAGAAGAGCCGCCGCTGGTATGGTTGCCAGCGCTGCTGCCGGCCGAGTCGCTGCTCGGACGACGCAGGCCCAGGCCCATGCTGCCGCCGACGGCCTTGGACACCGCATCGCCGCTGCTGATGTCGAAGTCGCCGAATTCCGGCTGGCCGGTGGTGGCATTGCGCACCAGCTTGATCGGCGCGCGCTGGTCCGGACGCTGGGTCTGGCGGGCAACCGCACGGTTCAGGCCGGTGGCGACCACGGTCACGCGTACTTCGTCCTGCATGTCCGGGTCCAGCACGGTGCCGACGACCACGGTGGCATCTTCGGAGGCAAACGCTTCGATGGTGCGGCCGATCTCGTCGAACTCGGCCATGGTGAAGTCCGGGCCGGCGGTGATGTTGACCAGGATGCCGTTGGCACCGGCCAGATTCACATCGTCCAGCAGCGGGTTCTGGATGGCGGCTTCTGCAGCGGCCTGCGCGCGATCGTCGCCGCGTGCCGAGCCGGTGCCCATCATGGCCAGACCCATTTCCGACATCACGGTGCGCACGTCGGCAAAGTCGACGTTGATCAGGCCTGGACGCACGATCAGATCGGCGATGCCCTGCACGGCGCCCTGCAGCACGTCGTTGGCAGCGCGGAACGCCTGGATCATGGTGGCGTTGCGGCCGAGCACGGTGATCAGCTTTTCATTGGGAATGGTGATCAGCGAGTCGCAATGCTGGCTCAGTTCCTCGATGCCCTTCAGCGCCACCTGCATGCGGCGACGACCTTCGAACGGGAACGGTTTGGTGACCACGGCCACGGTCAGGATGCCCATTTCCTTGGCCAACTGCGCAACGACCGGTGCCGCGCCGGTACCGGTGCCGCCGCCCATGCCGGCAGTGATGAACACCATGTCCGCCCCCTGCAGCGCATCCATGATGCGCTCGCGGTCTTCCAGCGCGGCCTGACGGCCGACTTCCGGATTGGCGCCCGCGCCCAGGCCCTTGGTGACGTTGGTGCCGAGCTGCAGCTGCAGCTTGGCGCCGCAGTTCTTGATCGCCTGCGAGTCGGTGTTGGCGGTGATGAATTCCACGCCATCGACGTTGGTGTTGACCATGTGCGCAACCGCGTTGCCGCCGCCGCCGCCGACGCCAACGACCTTGATGACCGCGTTGGGAGCCATTTTTTCAATCAGTTCGAAATGTGCCATGTCAGTGTCCTCTTTAGATGCCGTGAATGGGGAGTCGGGAATGGGGAATCGGATTGCTCCGTTCGCCAGCCCAACACCCGCATGTCGGCGAATGTTGTTGTTTGAATGCCGGGAATGGGGAATTGGGAATGGGGAATCGCAACAACGAAACACCTTCACTCCAACCACTGTTTCCTCGGCGGAACCACAAAAAAACTACGCCCTGCCCGCTCTCACCGCTCTCCACTCAACCCTGCTGCAACCGCTTTAGCTTTTGCTTCAACCGATTCTCGAATCCCGATTCCCGATTCAAAATTCGCCGCGATACCAATTCTTCAATTTCTTGAACAAATTTCCTGCGCGTCCGGTCGGGATCGACGGGCGACGCGGATGTTCGATCTGGCTGCCCATCAGCAACAGGCCCACGCCAGAGGCATGTACCGGGTTACCGACGACTTCACCCAGGCCGGTGACGTGCTGCGGAATGCCCACGCGCACCGGCATTTGCAGCATTTCTTCAGCCAGTTCCACCACGCCTTCCATCTTCGACGCACCGCCGGTGAGCACCATGCCGGCGCGCACCATTTCTTCGAAACCGGAACGGCGCAGTTCGGCCTGCACCATTTCAAAAATTTCTTCGTACCGTCCCTGCACCGCCTGCGCGAGCGCGTGGCGCGGCATGCGGCGCGGCGGGCGATCGCCCACCGACGGCACCTGGATGCTTTCTTCGGCGGTGGCCAGCTGCGCCAGTGCGCAGGCGTAGCGCACCTTGATCTGCTCGGCTTCCGGCGTCGGCGTGCGCAGCATGTGTGCGATGTCGTTGGTGACATGATCGCCGGCGATCGGCAGCGAGGCGGTGTGGCAGATCGCGCCCTGCACATACACCGCCAGATCGGTAGTGCCGGCGCCGATATCCACCAGCACC
Source organism: Xanthomonas bromi (assembly GCF_900092025.1). Taxonomy (GTDB): domain Bacteria; phylum Pseudomonadota; class Gammaproteobacteria; order Xanthomonadales; family Xanthomonadaceae; genus Xanthomonas; species Xanthomonas bromi. The sequence continues at coordinate 36,849 of NZ_FLTX01000003.1, read as the reverse complement.
ACGCCCAGCTCGCGCTCGTCGGCGGTCAACACGGCAACCGACGACGCGAGCGACGACAGCACCAGGTCGTCCACCTGCAGACCGCACTTCTGCACGCACTTGGTGATGTTGGCGGCGGCCGACTGCGCGCACACCACCAGATGCGCATGCACCTCCAGACGTACGCCGGTCATGCCGACCGGGTTACGGATGCCTTCCTGCGAATCGTCCAGCACGTACTCGCGCGGAATCGCGTGCAGGATGCGCTGATCGGCGGGAATGGCCACGGCCTTGGCCGCGTCGAGTACGCGCTCCAGATCGCTCCAGGTCACTTCACCATCGCGGATCGGCACGATGCCCGGCGAATTCTTGCACTGCACGTGATTGCCGGAAATCGAGGCATACACCGAGCGGATCTCGCAGCCGGCCATCAGCTCGGCTTCTTCCACCGCGCGCTGGATCGACTGCACGGTGGATTCGATATCCACCACCACACCACGCTTGAGACCGCGCGATTCGTGCGAACCGATACCGATCACTTCGATCGGATTGCCGGGCGAGTACTCGCCGACCAGCGCAACGACCTTGGAGGTGCCGATGTCCAGTCCAACGATGAGGGATTTGTCGCCTTTGCGATTCATGTCTTAAAGCCGGGAATAGCGAATGGGGAATGGGAAATGGTCAACAGCGGTGCACGAATGCGGGGAGAATTGAGAACAAGCGCGTGAGGCACAGCATGCGATGCCTGCTTGGGCTTCTTCTCCATTCCCGATTCCCCATTCTCCATTCGCCGTTCAACGGTAAATCCGTTGGTGTAGCGCAAGTCGGCACGAGCGATCGGGCGCTGCGGGTCGGCCAGCTGCGGCAGCACGCGCGCGAAGCGCTGCAGGCGGGCGCGGGCGTCGTCGCGGCCGATCACGATCTGCACGCCGTTGCTCAGGCCCAGCGACCAGCTGCCGCGCGCGTCCATTTCCAGACGCTCCACATCCAGCCCGGTCGGCGCGAACAGCGCGCGCGATTCGTTGTATAGCGCCACCACGTCCTGGGTCTTGCTGTCCGGCCCACCCAGCTGCGGCAACTTGAAATCCTTCAACAGCGGCGGCGTACGGAACAGCCGACCCTGCTCGGACAGCATGCGGTCGGTGCCCCAGCGCGCGAACGGCTTGTGCTCGGTCACATGCACTTCCAGCACGTCCGGCCAGCGCTTGCGCACCTGCGCGCTTTCCACCCACGGCAACCGCGCGATGGCGTCCTGCGCCTGCTGCAACTTCACCGCGAAAAAGCCTGCACGCGCATACGGCAACACCACCGCGCGCAACTCTTCGGCAGGCACCCGCTTGAAGTCGCCGGACACCCGCAGCGTCGCCAGCGGCCAGCGCTCGGCACCGACCCAACCATTAAGCACAGCCACCACCGGCAGCGCGACCAACGCCAGCGCCAGCAACCAGGCCAGGATGCGCAGGGTGGCGTTCATGCGCGCGCTCCGCGCACGGGAATGGGGAATCGGGAATAGGGAATCGTCAACAGCGGCGCACGGCCCGCTGTCGCTTTTGCGATTCCCAATTCCCGATTCCCGATTCCCGGCTTCACAGCGTCTGCTCCAGTACGCGCCAGACCAGTTCGTCGAATTCGATGCCGAGCTGGCGCGCCGCCTTGGGTACCAGCGAGTGGCTGGTCATGCCCGGGGCGGTGTTCACTTCCAGCAGATACAGCTGGCCAGTGGTGCCGTCGCGCATCACGTCCACGCGGCCCCAGCCGCGGCAGCCGGCCGCACGGAAGGCGTCGAGGGCGAGCTGGCGGATCTGCGCTTCGGCCTCCCCATCCAGGCCGGGGCACAGATATTGGGTGTCCTCGGCGATGTACTTGGCGTTGTAGTCGTACCACTGGCCTTTGGGCACGATGCGGATCGACGGCAGCGCGATGTCACCGAGCACGGCCACGGTCAGTTCGTCGCCTTCGATCAATTGCTCCATCAACAGCGCGCCGTCGTAGCGGGCAGCCAGGGTCACCGCTTCTTCGAGCTGCGCCTGATCGAACACCCGGCTGACGCCGACGCTGGAGCCTTCATTGGCAGGCTTGACGATGACCGGTAACCCGATCTGTCGTGCAGCGGCATGGATGTCCTCGGCGCTCGCACCAGCGGCCAGCCGCGCGTAACGCGGCGTCGACAGGCCCAGCGACAACCACACCTGCTTGGTGCGGATCTTGTCCATGCTCAGCGCCGAGCCCAGCACATTCGAGCCGGTATATGGGACGCCGAAGGCGTCCATCAGGCCCTGCACAATGCCGTCTTCGCCGCCGCCGTTATGTCCGTGCAACACGTTGAACACACGATCGAACTGCTGTGCGACCAATGCCTTGGCCAGGGCCGGAATGCCATCGACCGGCTGTGCATCGACGCCGCGCGCGCGCAGCGCTTCCAGCACGTTGCTGCCGGAATTCAACGACACCTCGCGCTCGGACGAGGTGCCGCCGAGCAGCACGGCGACGCGGCCAAAGGCGGCCGGTTCGCTGGTGCGCGCAGTGGCGATGACCGCACTCATGCCTGCTCTCCGACGAACCCGTGATTGATGATGTGCTGGGCCACGTAACCGATATCGCCGGCGCCCATCATCAACAGCAGGTCGCCGTCCTGCAGCACGTCCGGCAACACTTCGGCAAGGCCGGCGATCTGGCCGACAACCACCGGTTCGGTGCGGCCGCGCGCACGGATGGCGCGCGCCAGTGCACGCGAATCGGCACCCGGAATCGGCGCTTCGCCGGCCGGGTAGACCTCGCTCAGCACCAACGCGTCGACGGTGCTGAGCACCGCGGCGAAGGCGTCGAACTGATCGCGGGTACGGCTATAGCGGTGCGGCTGAAAAGCCACGACCAGGCGCTTGTCCGGCCAGCCGCCACGGGCGGCGGCGAACACCGCTTCGAGCTCGCGTGGGTGATGACCGTAATCGTCGACCACCCGCACACGTGCGCCGGTGCTGGTGACGACTTCGCCCAGATCGTTGAAACGACGGCCGATGCCGGCGAAGTTTTCCAGCGCGCGCGCAATGGTCTGCGGCTCCACGCCGAGCTGCCAGCCGATCGCGGCAGCGGCCAGTGCGTTGAGCACGTTGTGACGGCCCGGCAAGGCCAGCGTCACCGGCGTGGTGCTGCCTTCGGGCAGGCGCAGGGTGAAGCGCATGCGCGGGCCGTCCTGCACCACATCTTCGGCGCGCACGTCGGCGTTCTCGCTCATGCCGTAGCTCATCACGTGACGCGGCGTCTTGCCGGCCAGTGCAGCCACTTCCGGGTCGTCGATACACAGCAGCGCCAGGCCGTAGAACGGCAGTCGTTGCAGGAATTCGGCGAATGCCGCCTGCACGCGTGCGAAGTCGTTGCCGTAGTTTTCCAGGTGATCCGAATCGATGTTGGTGATCACCGCCATCAACGGATTCAGGCGCAGAAAGCTGCCATCGCTCTCGTCGGCTTCGGCCACCAGCCATTGGCCACCACCGAGCTTGGCGTTGGCACCGGCGGCCAGCAACTGCCCACCGATGACGAAGGTCGGATCCAGGCCGCCTTCGCTCAATACCGCGGCCGCCAGACTGGTGGTGGTGGTCTTGCCATGCGTGCCCGCCACCGCGATGCCGCGACGGAAGCGCATCAGCTCGGCCAGCATCGCGGCGCGCGGCATGATCGGAATGCGCTGGCTGCGCGCTTCCATCAGCTCGGGGTTGTCTTCGCGAATCGCGCTGGACACCACCACGCAATCGGTGCCGAGCACATTGGCCGCCGAATGCCCACGCATCACGCGCGCACCCAGCTTGGCCAGGCGGCGCGTGGCCGCGTTGTCGGCGTTGTCGGAACCGGAGACCTCATAGCCCAGCGTCAGCATCACCTCGGCAATGCCGCTCATGCCGGTGCCGCCGATACCGACGAAATGCACACGCGGGAACGCGCGCACCAGATCGCCACTATCCTGCAGACGGCGGATCACGCGGCACCTCCTGCGGAGATGCAAATCGGGAACTGGGAATCGGGAATCGTGTGGAGCGGAGCGCCAGCGGCAACGGATGCTTGGTCGGTGCGCTTGTCTGCGTGCTTCAATGTATGGTCCTGCAAGTGTTCTGAGCTCTGCCCATTCCCCATTCCCGATTCACCACTCCCGGCCTCCTGAAGAATGATGTCGGCGATACGCTCGGCAGCATCCGGCTTGGCCAGGGTGCGCGCGGCGTTGGCCATCGACAGACGGCGGACCGGGTCGCTGAGCAAGGTCTGCAAGACCTGCTGCAGACGCACCGCAACGGTGTCGTCCTGCTTGAGCAGTACAGCGGCGTCAGCACCGACCAGGTATTCCGCATTGCGGGTTTGGTGGTCGTCGACGGCGGCGGCGAACGGCACCAGCACGCTGCCGATCCCGGCGGCGCATAGCTCGGCCAACGTGGACGCGCCGGCGCGGCACACGACCAGATCGGCCCACGCATAGGCGGCGGCCATGTCGGCGATGAAGGGTTCGACGCTGGCATTGACGCTCGCCTGTGCATACGCCGCTTCGGCTTCGGCACGCAGCTTTTCGCCGCACTGATGGCGAACCTCGACATCCGAATGACCGAGTGCGGCCAGCGCTGCCGGCACCGCCTGATTCAATACGCGCGCGCCCTGGCTTCCGCCCAGCACCAGCACGCGCACCGGGCCGGTGCGACCGACCAAACGGTCCGCTGGCGCAGGCAGTGCAGCGATTTCTGCGCGCACCGGATTGCCCACCGCTTCTTCGCCAGCGAAACTGCCCGGAAATCCGGTCAGCACGCGGCGCGCGAAACGCGACAACACCTTATTGGTCATGCCGGGGGCGCGATTTTGTTCGTGCACGAGCAGCGGCGCACCGAGCAAGCGCGCAGCCAGGCCGCCCGGACCGGCCGCAAAGCCACCAAAACTGATCACTGCGCGCGGCTGGCGCTTGCGCAGGACGAAGCCGGCAGCGCGCACCGCGCGCATCACCCGCAGCGGCGCACCGAGCAACTTCACCACCCCTTTGCCGCGCAGGCCGCTGATGGCCAACGTATCGAGCGGAATATCGTGCTGCGGCACCAGACGGGTCTCCATTGCGCCATCGGCACCCAGCCAGGTCACCGGCACGCCGCGCGCACGCAGCACCTTGGCCACGGCCAGACCGGGGAAGATATGCCCACCGGTGCCGCCGGCCAGAATCATCACTGGCCGATTCCCCGCAGATGGATGTGCGGGCTTTTGCGAGAAGTGCGCATGACGGCTGCTCATGCAATCCTCCCGAAGGTCGGTTCCACACGCGGCTGCATCCGGCTGGTACCACGCAGGAACTCAGACGCAGGCGTCGAAGTCACCGGTGCTGCAGCGACAGGCGCAGGGTTGGGTGCGGCGGCAACAGGGGGGCGCGGCGGTTTGCGCGACGGCGCGTATGCTGGCGGCACCGACTCGACCACCGGTTCCGCCGGCTCAGCCGACGGCGCGGCCGCGCCCTGCGGCGACAACTTGCTGCGCAGCCGTTCGGCGCGATCCATCTCGTAGGACACCCGCAGCAGCAGGCCCATCGCCACGCACGTCATCAGTACCGACGAGCCGCCCGAAGAAATCAGCGGCAGGGTCAGGCCCTTGGTCGGCAGGATGCCCAGATTCACGCCCACCGAGACGAAACTCTGCAGGCTGATCCACAAACCGATGCCGAAAGCGATGTAGCCGGAGAAGTGGCGCTTCATTTCCACGCAGCGCATGCCCAGCCAGAACGCACGGCCGACCAGCAGTGCGTACAGCGAGATCACCCCGCACACGCCGACGAAGCCGAGCTCCTCGGCGATCACCGAAAAGATGAAGTCGGTATGCGCTTCCGGCAGGTAGTTGAGCTTCTGCACCGAGGCGCCCAGGCCCGCGCCGGTCCACTGGCCGCGGCCGACTGCCATCAAGGCGTTGGACAGCTGGTAGCCGGAGCCAAGCTGGTCGGCCCACGGGTCCAGGAACGAGGTGATGCGACGCAACCGGTACGGCTCCAGGATCGCGATGAAGGCGAAGATCGGCAACCCGATCACGATCGGCATCGACATGCGCGGCAGGTTCACCCCACCCAGCACCAGCATGCCGGCGGTGATCGCCAGCAACAGCGTGGACGAGCCGAAGTCCGGCTGCATCAGCAACAGGCCGACCAGCGCGATCGCCACGCCAAGCGGCTTGAGCATCGCCGGCCAGGTTGCGTTGACCTCGTCGCGGAAACGCACCAGATAGCTGGACAGCCACACGATGTAGAGCACCTTGACCGCTTCCACGGTCTGGAATTTCGACACACCCAGGTTGATCCAGCGCTTGGCGCCGTTGACGCTGCTGCCCAGCCCCGGCACGAACACCACGATCAGCAGGCCGAAGCACGCCAGCAGCAACACCTGGTTGTATTGCTCGATGGTCTTGAGTTCGGTGCGCATCGCCCAGAACGCCAGACCAATGCCGATACCCAGGAACAACAAGTGGCGGGTGAGGTAATAGAACGGATTGTCGGACAGCTCGATCGAGCTGGACGCCACCATCACCACCCCCAGCGAGGCGAGCGTGGCCGCAGCCCCGAGCAGCCACGGGTCGTAGCAGCCGCCGATGGCGTCCAGTCGTGTGGCTTGGCGGGACATGTCATTCATCAGCGCACCTTCAACGTGGCAAGGCCGATCAGCACCAGCACCACCGAAATGATCCAGAAGCGCACGATCACCCGCGGCTCCGGCCAACCCTTGAGCTCGAAATGGTGATGGATCGGCGCCATGCGGAACACGCGCTTGCCGGTCATCTTGAAGCTGGCCACCTGGATCATCACCGACAGCGTTTCGATGACGAACACGCCGCCCATGATCACCAACACCAGTTCCTGACGCACGATCACCGCGATGGTGCCGAGCACCGCGCCCAGCGACAGCGCGCCGATGTCGCCCATGAACACCATGGCCGGGTAGGTGTTGAACCACAGAAAGCCCAACCCTGCCCCTGCAATCGCCGAGCAGATGATGATCAACTCGCCAGCGCCGGGAATCAGCGGGATTTTCAGGTAGTCGGCAAACACCACGTTGCCCGAGGCATACGCGAACACGCCCAACGCGCAGGCCACCAGCACGGTCGGCATGATGGCCAAACCATCCAGCCCATCGGTGAGGTTGACGGCGTTGGAGAAGCCCACGATCCAGAAGTAGGCGATCACCACGAAGCTCACGCCGGCCAGCGGCAGCGCGATCGACTTGAACATCGGGATGTAGAAGGTGATCGCCGCCGGGACGTCGGCGGTGTAGTACAGAAACAGGCCAGCGGCCAGGCCGAGAATCGACTGCAGCAGATACTTCCAGCGCGACTTCAGACCGTTGGGATCGCGACGCACGATCTTGATCCAGTCGTCGTACCAACCGATCGCACCGAAGCAGATCATCACCGCCAGCACCAACCACACGTAGCGGTTACGCAGATCGCCCCACAGCAGCACCGACAAGGTGACGGTGAGCAGGATCAGCGAACCACCCATGGTCGGCGTGCCGGCCTTGGAAAAATGCGTTTGCGGGCCGTCCTGACGGATCGGCTGACCGCCCTTGAACTGGGCCAGCTTGCGGATCACCGCAGGCCCCATCCACAACGACAGGAACAGCGCGGTCAGCGCAGCCAAAATGCCGCGGAAGGTCAAATAGTTGAACAGCCCGAACAGGCTCTCCAGTTGCTGCAGCCAACGGGCCAGCTCAAGCAGCATGGGATGCGCCCTCCGCCGATCCGAGCAACGCGGTGACGACGCGATCCATCGCGCTGCCGCGCGAGCCCTTCACCAGGATCGTGATGGAGACGGCACCCGAGAGAGCGGCCGTTGACGGCGATTGCTGTTGGTGAATCACTGCATGTTCCTGCGTATTTCCTGATGCGTGTTGCTGCGTTTGCGTTTCTCCGCCGACGGCAGCGACCAGATCGGCTTGCAAGGCATCGATCAACGCGGCATGCGTTGCGAACACGCGGCCACCTTCGCCAAATGCCTGCGCCGCGGCGGCGCTGAGTTCGCCCAGCGCGTACAGCCGTTGCAGCTTGGCCGCGCGGGCGCGACGCCCGGCAGCGGCATTCAGTGCCGCGCCTTCGGCGCCGAGTTCGCGCATATCACCGAGCACCAGCCAGCCTTCGCCCGGCGCAGCGGCCAAGGCGTCGATGGCCGCATCCAGCGAGCCCGGATTGGCGTTGTAGCTGTCGTCGATCAGCACCGCGCCGTTCGGCAAGGCGTGTGCGATCTGCCGGCCGGCCACCGGGTGCGCCTGCGCCAGACCGGCCGCGATCACCGGCAAGGCGATGCCGGCACCGAGTGCAAGGCCGGTTGCCGCCAGGGCGTTGAGCACGTTATGACGGCCCGGCAACGGCAGCGCAATCTGCGCCTCGCCCTGCGGGGTCACCAGCGTGAACTGTGCAGCGCCCGCCTGCAGTTGCAGCTGACGGGCACTGATCTCCGCATTGATCTGCAAGCCGTAGCGCAACATGCGACGCCCCTGCACCGGCTGAGCCTGCAACTGCTGCTCGAACCACATGCCGAAGGCGTCGTCGGCATTGATCACCGCCACACCATCGGCGGGTAGCGCGGCGTAGATGGCGCCCTTGGTCTGTGCGACGCCGAGCAGGCTACCCAAGCGTTCCAGATGGGCGGGCGCGATATTGTTGACCAGCGCGACATGCGGTTGCGCGATATCGGTCAGATAGGCGATATCGCCCGGCTTGCCGGCGCCCATTTCGTAGATCGCAAAGTCCGCATCGTCGGGCGCGGCAATCACGGCCAGCGGCAGACCGATCTCGTTGTTGCGGTTGCCCGGCGTGGCGTACACGGTGGTGCCATCCACGCGCCCGGCTTCCTGCAGGATCGACAGCAGCAGCGCCTTGACGCTGGTCTTGCCGTTGGAACCGGTCAGCGCAATCACGCGCGTGGCGCGGTCGCGCTGCATGCCGGTGGCGATGCGTGCCAACGCCAGCTCTGTATTGTCCACCACCACCTGCGGCACGCTCAGCGCCGGCAGCAGGCGATCCACCAGTACACCGCTGGCACCGCGCGCAACTGCGTCGGCGGCAAAGTCGTGCCCGTCGAAACGCTCGCCGCGCAGCGCGATATACAGGCTGCCGTTGGCAAGCGTGCGGGTATCGTTGCCGACGGCATCGATCATGGCGTCGTCGCCATGCAGCTCGCCGCCGGCCCAATGGGCAATCAACGACAGTGGAGTGAGCTTCATGGGCGCACTCCCAACACGGTGCGCGGCAGCAGCGCCTGCGCCGCGACGATGGCGTCGTCGAAGGCATGCCGCACGCCGGCAACGTCCTGGTACGGCTCGTGTCCCTTGCCGGCGATCAACACGATGTCGGACGCACTGGCCATGCCGATCGCCTGATGGATCGCGGCGGCGCGGTCGCGCTGCACGATGGCGGCATCCGGGCGCGCGAAGCCGCGCAGGATATCGGCCACGATCGCATCGCCATCTTCGCCACGCGGGTTGTCGTCGGTGACGATCGACACGTCGGCAGCGAGCTCGGCAATCGCCGCCATCTGCGGCCGCTTGCCGGTATCGCGTTCGCCGCCGCAGCCGAACACGCAAATCAGCCGGTCCTGCGCATGCGAGCGCAGGCTGGTCAGCGCCTGTTCCAGCGCATCGGGCGTATGTGCGTAATCGACCACCACCAACGGTGCGCCATGGGCGCCGCCGAGGCGGTTCATGCGGCCATGGATCGGCTGCAATTGAGCAAGCACGGTGGCGATCTGCGCAGCTGCGATGTCCATCGCCCACAACGCGCCGGCCACGGCCAGCAGGTTGTCCACGTTGAAGCGGCCCAGCAGCGGCGAATGCACCGGATGCACTTCGCCCTGGATATTCAGTGCGAAATTGATGCCGTTGTGATCCAGCTGCAACGCCTGTGCGCTCACGCTGGCGTCGGCCTGCGCGCGCGAGCTCACGCCGATCGCGCGCAGCGCGGGGTCGAGCGAAGCGAACAGCGTGCGGCCGAAGGCATCGTCCAGATTCACCACCGCCGCTTTCAACCCGGCGCGGGTGAACAGCTTGGCCTTCGCGGCGCCGTATTGCGCCATGTCGCCGTGGTAATCGAGATGATCGCGGGTGAGATTGGTGAACACGGCCACGTCGAAATGCACCGCATCCACGCGGCCCTGATCGAGCGCGTGCGAGCTGACTTCCATTGCCACCGCCTGCGCACCCTCATCGCGCAACTGCGCCAGCAACGCATGCGTCGGTAGCACCAGCGGCGTGGTGAACCCGGTCGGCACGGCGGCGCCATACAGACCGACGCCCAGGGTGCCGAGCGTGCCGGTGGGCGTCCCGAGCAACGTCAACGCCTGCGCCAGCAGTTGCACGGTGGAGGTCTTGCCGTTGGTCCCGGTGACGCCGACCATGCTCATCGCTTGCGACGGCTGGTCATGAAATTGATTGGCCAGCCCACCCAGGCGCGCATGCAAGCCGGGCACGGCAATCGCATCGGCCGGGACCGGCATACCGTCGGGCGCCGGGGGTTCGAACAAGACCGCCACTGCGCCAGCGGCGCGCGCCTGTTCGACAAAGCCCAGGCCGTGCGCACCGAACCCGGCGATCGCCACGAACGCATCGCCCGGGCGTACCGCACGGCTATCCATCACCAGACCAGACACCTGCACGTCGTGCGGCAGCGCCACATCCGGCAACAATTGCGAGAGCGCCATGCTGCGGCTCACTGGCGGCTCTCCTGCGACGGCGCAGGCTGCGCTGGCGTGGCAGCAGGCGCAGGTGCCAGTGCGGTTGGAATGCCGGCAGACACTTCGTCCACCGGGTCCGGCACCAGGGCCGGATCCATATCGGCCGGCTGCGGCTTGACCATGGGCTGACCAGTTTTACCGGCCGCCTGTGCAGCCAGCCACGATTGGATGTCGTCCGGCGGCACGTCCATCAAGCGCAGCGCGCCTTCCATCACGCGGTGGAACACCGGCGCCGACACCAGGCCGCCGTAATACACCTTGCCCTGCGGATCGTTGATCACGATGACGGTGGCAAAGCGCGGGCGCGTGGCCGGCACCAGGCCGGCGAACAGCGCGTTGTAATGCCCGCGCTCGTAGCCGTTGGCGCCATTCTTGCGCGCGGTACCGGTCTTGCCGGCCACGTGATACCCCAGAATCGCCGCGCCTTTGGCGCCGCCCTGGGTGACCACGGTTTCCATCATGTCGATGACCTGCCGCGCGACTTCCGGCGTGATCACCTGACGGGTTTCGTTGTGCTGGCCGCGCACGAAGGTCGGCGGGGTGAGCTTGCCGCCGTTGCCGAGCGTGGCGTATGCCTGCGCAATCTGCAGCGGTGTCACCGACAGGCCGTAGCCGTAGGACATCGTGGTCTTGGACGGACCGCTCCAGCGTGCCGGCTGCAACACCACGCCGGCCGATTCACCAGGGAATCCGCTATGCGGCGCGCTGCCGTAACCGAAATTGCGGATCGACTGATAAAAGGTCTGGTCCGGCACCTTCGCTGCGATCTTGGCCGCGCCGATGTTCGAGCTGCGGGTGATCACGCCGGTGACGTTGAGCACGCCGTTGTTGCGCGGCACATCGCGAATGGTGAAGCGCCCCACCGACATATAGCCGGGGTTGGTGTCGATGATGGTGTCCTTGGTCACCACGCCGGCCGTCAGCGCGGTGGCCACGGTCAGCGGCTTCATCGTCGAACCCGGCTCGACCAGATCGGTGACCGCACGGTTGCGGCGCGCCGACGGATTGATGCCGGTCACCGAATTCGGGTTGTAGGTGGGCAGGTTGACCATCGCCAGCACTTCGCCGGTGGCCACATCCATCACCACCATCGAACCGCCAGCCGCGTTGTTTTCGACCAAGGCGTTACGCAGTTCCTTGTAAGCCAGGAACTGGATGCGGCGGTCGATGCTCAGCGTCAGGTCCTTGCCCGGCTGCGCGGGGCGCACCAGATCGACGCTTTCCACGATCGCACCGCGCGCATCGCGCACCACCTTCTTGGAACCCGGCTTGCCGCGCAGCCATTCGTCGAACGCCAGTTCCAGACCTTCCTGGCCGCGGTCGTCGATATTGGTGAAGCCCAGCACGTGGGCCATCGCCTCGCCTTGCGGATAGAAGCGACGGAACTCGCGCTGCGAGAACACGCCAGGAATCTTCAGATCCACGATCGCATGTGCCTTGTCCGGATTGATCCGGCGCTGCAGGTACATGAATTCCTTGCCCGCCTTCTGCGCGAGCTTGGCGTTCAAGTCGTCCAGCGGCTGCCCGAGCGCCTTGGCCAGCTCGGGAATGCGGTCGGGGTTGCGCAGCAGTTCCTGTGGATTGACCCAGATCGATTCCACCGGCGTGGACACCGCCAGCGGCTCGCCGTTGCGGTCGGTGATCATGCCGCGCGAGGTGGCGATGGGCAGTTCGCGCAAGTAACGCGCTTCGCCCTGACGCTGGTAGAAATCGCGATTGACCAGCTGCACGAACGCCGCACGCCCGATCAGCGTGACCGAGCACAGGCCCAGCGCGATGCCGACCAGGGTCAGGCGACCACGCAGATTGAAATTGCTACGAGCGCGGTTGCGGCCGGCTTTCATGGCGCACCTCCGTGTGCGCCACCCTGCGGGCGGCTACGCCGTGCAAAACGGCTGTCCTGCCGTTTTGTCATGGGCGCAACGCATCCGTGTGCGCCAACCTGCCGGCCGCTACGCCGTGCAAAACGGCTGTCCTGCCGTTTTGTCATGGCGGCACTTTCGTGGGCGCCAGCCTGCGGGCGGCTGCACTGTGCAAAGCAGCTGTCGTCCCACTTAGTCATGGGCGCACCACCACGATGTCGTTGGTCTCCGGGAACTTCATCCCGATGCGCGCACGCGCGACCTGATCGACACGATTGCTTTCCGCCCACGTGGCCTGCTCCAGCTGCAGCCGGCCGAATTCGATGTTCAATTCGTCGCGCGTGTGTTCGAGCTTGGACAACTGCACGAACAGCTTGCGATGCATGTGACGCATGTACACGACACCGATCGCCGAGGCGATGCTGCAAGCGAGCAGCACGATGAGCAGCAGGCGGCTCATGCAGCGTCTCCGTTCGGAGACGCCGGGAATCGGGAATCGGGAGTCGGGAATCGGGGGGCAGCAGTGCTGTTGCCTTTGCCCATTCCCGATTCCCCATTCCCCATTCCCAGCTTTTCAGCCACCCGCAACACCGCGCTGCGGGCGCGCGGGTTGATGTTCAACTCGGCGTCGTCGGCCTTGATCGCACCGGTCACCAGTTGCAGCGTCGGCACGAACGGCTGGGCTTCGGGCAGGCGGCGGTTGCTCGGCGGGGCCTTGGCGTAGCGGGCCATGAATTGTTTCACGATGCGGTCTTCCAGCGAATGGAAGCTGATCACCGCCAGGCGGCCGCCCGGCTTGAGCGCGCCCAGGGCGGCGTCCAGTCCGGCGTCCAGATCGTCCAATTCGCGATTGATATAGATGCGGATCGCCTGAAAGCTGCGCGTGGCCGGATGGGTCTTGCTGTCGCCGCGCGGCATTACCGAGGCGATCAAATCGGCCAGTTGGGCAGTGCGCAGCAAGGGCTGCTCGACGCGACGCGCCACGATGGCCCGCGCAATACGGCGGCTTTGGCGTTCTTCGCCATAGGTCCACAGCACATCGGCGATCTCGCGATCGCTGGCGTGCGCCAGCCACTCGGCCGCGCTCTGGCCGCTGTCCGGGTCCATGCGCATGTCCAGCGGGCCGTCCTTGCCGAAACTGAAACCGCGGCCGGCCACATCCAGCTGCGGCGAAGACACGCCCAGATCCAGCAGGATGCCGTCGACGGTCGCCGCCGCGACCACCTGGCCGAGCGTGGCGAAACTGCCGCGATAGATGGACACGCGCGTATCGCCACCGAACGTCTGTTCGGCCACCGCGATCGCTTCAGGGTCCTTGTCCATCACCAGCAGTCGACCTCCCGGGCCAAGGTGTTTCAGCACGCCGCGTGCGTGTCCGCCACGCCCGAACGTGCCATCGAGATAGGTTCCGTTTTCGGTCACTTGCAGGCCATCCAGAACCTGCGTGTACAGCACCGGCACATGGGCCGCCGGCGGCTGCGACACCGGGTGACCGGGCTGCGCTTCACCGCGCATCCGGGCACCCCGGCTCACAACCTGAGATCGAGCAATTCATCGCCCAGATCCCCGTCAGACAATGTCTGCTGGATCAGTGCGCGATGTGCCTGCTCGCTCCAGAGTTCGAATTTGTCGCCCATGCCCAGCAGCACGGCTTTCTTCTCGATGCCCACCGCATTGCGGTGGCTGGCCGGGATGCTCAGACGGCCATTGGAGTCCAGCTCGAGCACGGCCGAAGAGCCCACCAATTTTTGCTGCAGCGTGCGGATCACGCGCTGGGTATTGGGCTTGGACATCACGTCGTCGCGCACCCGCTCCCACTCCTTTTCCGCGTACAGCCACAGGCATCCGGCTTCGAACGGGTTGTAGGTGAGGACCAGACGGTTGCCGCTCACACGCGTGACGAGGTCGCGGTATGCGGTTGGCACCGCCATCCGCCCCTTGTCGTCCACCGTGATGGCAGTCTCGCCCTGAAACACCGAATGCAACCTCGAAATACCCGCTGGGGGATCATTGAACCACGAAAAACCACAAAACACCTGGTTTTCCCTCCGATGCCCACCTTAGCAGTGCGTCAAAGGTTGTCAACAGTTTTCAAGGTCGCAAATCGCCAGTTGCATCAATGAGTTGCAGCACTCTTTAGAGACTTGTTCAAAGGTTATCCACAAGTTGCTGTTTCGTCTCAGATTTTGAGATTGAACGGGAATTCAGGGGCGTGAAGGCCATGTAAACCCGACCACTGTCTCACTTCACATTGCGCCAGCTGCAGGTCTCAACTGCGCAAACAGGCGACAATTCCCGGCATGTGCCTGGTCGCTCTTGCCTGGAAAGCCCACCCGCGCTGGCGTCTGCTGATGGCCGGCAACCGCGATGAATTCCACGACCGCCCTACCGCGGCGCTGGCGCACTGGGCTGCACCCGCCGACAACGTGCTGGCAGGCCGCGACCTGCGCTCCGGCGGCAGTTGGGTTGGCCTGGGCCAGGATGGCCGCGCCGCGGTGGTCACCAATGTGCGCGACCCACTCGCCACCGCCTCGGGCCGCTCGCGCGGGTGTCTGATTGCGGACTACCTGTCGGGAAGCCTGGGAGCCGCCGGTTACGCCCACGATCTGGTCAGCGCCGGGCACGCGTTCCCGCCGTTCAATCTGCTGCTGTGCGACGCAGACCGCTGCGAGCACCTGAGCAACCACCCGCCGCTGGCGCGCCAGCTGGAGCCGGGGATCCACGGTATGTCCAACGGCCCGTTGGACGTGCCCTGGCCAAAGACGCGCGCGTTGACCGACGCCCTGCACGTCTGGTGCGCCCACGACAGCAACGACCTGCAACCGCTGTGGACCGCTCTGGGCAACCACGCCATCGCGCCGGACACCTCGCTGCCCCAGACCGGCGTGGACCTGCCCACCGAACGCCTGCTCTCCGCCGCCTTCATCAACGGAACCGGCTACGGCACCCGCGCCAGCACCATCGTGGCGGTGGACTACCAGGGCCATGGCTTCATCCACGAACGCCGCTTCGGCCCGAACGGAATCTTCCACGGCGAGACCCGTCTGGAAATCCCCGGGACGCGTTGACAATCCAAAATCATGCGCATAACGTGCGCATAACCGGGGAGCCACCGCATGAACCGCTACTACGATGTTTCTGCGCAGAAGAAGCCGCTGAATCTGACCATCAACGCCGACCTGGCCTCGCAAGCCCGCGCGATGACCGGCAATCTGTCGGCGAAGGTGGAAGAGTTGCTGGCCGAATACGTCACCAAGGAACGCGACAGCCACAGCGCAAGAGCGCTTGAGCTGCAACGCGCTGCGAGCGAATGGAAGACCTTCACCGAGGCGCACGGCTCCTTCGCCGACGAGTTCTCCACCCTATGACCGACCAGTTCGATGTCTATGCCAATGTCGGCCAGAACAAGAACATCCCGTACGTGGTTGTCGTTCAGTCGAAAATTTTCGACGCTTCACCACGCCGCGTCGTCATCCCCCTGGTCCGAAAGTCCAAGCACTCCCCGACCCCATCCCGCTTCACCCCAGAACTCACCGTCGCCGGCCACAGCGTCATCCTGCAACCGCTGGAAATGACCTCCGTACCGCTGGCAGTCCTCAGCAAACCAGCCGACACATTGAAGGACCAGGGCCAGATCATCATCGACGCCCTGGACGAGCTATTCACCCGATCGTTTGGCTAGGGCAGTAAGCGGCTGCAGTCCATTCGAGTCGCCACCGGCGTTGCGAGATGCGTGCCCCCATCCGCCCTTCGGGCACCTTCCCCCGCAAGCGGTGGAAGGGAGTCGATCGCGTAGCGAGAGTCCCTCGACCAACCGTCTAGCTGCAAGCCCCCTTGAGTCAAGGGGGCGCGGCGACAGCCGCGGGGTTCTGGCATGCCCGGAGCGGGACCCGCGTTTTGTACCGCCGTAGGCGGTACGAAGCGTGGGCGCCTTGTTCGGGCCTACGCCCAAACAAGGCGGCGGAGCCGGCCGATAAGCCGGGTTCTGTCGTGGACAGTCATTCGTCTAGGCGCTACGTCACCGCAGCGCTCAAGCAACCTACCCGGATCCAGCGCGGGCCACGCCAATGGATCCCTATTTGGTCTTGCTCCAGGTGGGGTTTGCCGTGCCGGTCCGTTACCGGACTCGCGGTGCGCTCTTACCGCACCATTTCACCCTTACCGGCCCCTCGCCACCCCTCTGCGGCCTCCGAGCGCACTTGGCGATGCGATGCATCGCTGGCACGTTTCAGTGGCGGCAGAGGGGTGACGAGGGACGTAGGCGGTATCTTTCTGTTGCACTTTCCGTCGGCTTGCGCCGCCCAGGCGTTACCTGGCACCTTGCCCTATGGAGCCCGGACTTTCCTCGGCACTCTTGCGAGTGACGCGACTGTCTGGCCGACTCCGCCGGGACGCACTATACGCTATTGCCAGACCACGCCCCGCCCATGGCTGTCTTCGGCGTACAGCACCACACGTTCGAACTGATGAGCGAACGACCATCCCGCCGCCTCGGCTGGCATCGCGAGCTGCGCGTGCGAAGGCACCATGGGGCAATAAATCAGCAACGCGACAGCAGCCGCATGCGCGCGATATCCCTCAATCTTCGTGTGCTTTTGCAGGATGCATTTCGACACCTGCAACTGAGTGAGTGCGGGCACGTCAAAGACGCCGCCTCCGAACACGTCCGCTTGCGTAGCGGGCCAAAGCTGCATATGGCTCAAAAAATCAGGGAGCCCTTTCCTGATGACCTGATTGCCTTCGATCAGCCTCGACTGCCCGGACAACAGATGCTCCACCTGTTCAATTGCGTCGGGAAGCTTCGGGAGCGGCTGATCCGTAAACCCAAGACTGATCTGTACGCCAGGCAGAAGCCGTGCCAATCGCGGCTTCAGCGATACCAGTAATTTTTCACGCGCCCGAGCGAGCGCCTTTCCATCCGGACGCAGAAGTTGGGTGATCTCGACTGCATAAGTTGAGCCATCAGCAATGCGAAAACGGATGTCTGCAGCAGGCTCTTTGGGCTGCTCTAGCTCGCCGATCGGCATCGGAAATGCATCCGGCCAGATCGTCGAGACATACTGGAACTGACGCAGCTCCAGCGCCTTCTTTTTGTCTTCGGCAGTTGCTGCGTCAGCCATTGCCGCCATACAACGCCTTACGCGGCGCACCGGTCAGCTCGGCGGCCAGCTTGGCGGCGGTGGACGGCGGCAGGTGTTCGGCGAGCTTGGCGTAGGCGCGGCGGCCTTCGGCCAGCTGGCCGTCGGCGGCGTCGGCGGCGCCCTGCACCATCACCACGAACTCGCCCTTGCGCTGGTTGTCGTCGGCTTCGACCTGGGCCTGCAGCTGCGCCAGGCTGCCGTCGAGCACGGTTTCGAACAGTTTGGTCAGCTCGCGGGCGATCACTGCCGGGCGCTCGTCGCCGAAGGCCAGGCGCAGGTCGGCCAGCGATTCGACGATGCGATGGGAAGATTCGTAGAACACCAGGGTGCGGGTCTCGCCGGCCAGGTGCGCCAGGCGCTCGCGGCGGGCGGCGCTCTTGGCCGGCAGGAAGCCTTCGAAGCCGAAGCGGTCGCTGGGCAGGCCGGCCACGCTGAGCGCGGCAATCGCCGCGCAGGCGCCGGGCACGGGGCTGACCTTGATGCCGGCCGCGCGGGCGGCGCGCACCAGCTTGAAACCCGGGTCGCTGACCAGCGGGGTGCCGGCGTCGCTGACGATGGCCAGCGACTCGCCCTCGCGCAGGCGCGCCACGATGCGCTCGGACATGGCCTCTTCGTTGTGGTCGTGCAGGGCCAGCAGCGGGCGATCGATGCCGAAATGGCTGAGCAACTGGCGGGTGTGGCGGGTGTCTTCGGCGCAGATCGCGGCCACGCCACGCAACACCTCCTGCGCGCGCGGCGACAGGTCGGCCAGGTTGCCGATCGGCGTGGCGACCACGTGCAGGGTTCCAGGGGACGTCATCAGCGGTTTTCCGGGGGCAAAGAGTAGAATCGTAGCGGTTTTCCACGGACCGCCCTGGCGGCCCCTGTCCAATGGATCTGAAAATGAACAAGCATGTTGCAAGGATCTCCACCCTTTCGCTGATGGTGATGTTGGCCGCCGGTTGCGCCACCAGCAGCGTCACACCGACCGCCTCGCCTACGCAGAGCGCGGCGCTGGCGCTGCTGGACCAGGGCAAGCCGCGCGAAGCCGCGCAGCAGCTGGAAGCCGAAGCCGCCAGTGCCAGCGGTGCGCAGCGCAGCCGGTTGCTAGCGGCCGCCGCCTTTGGCTGGCACGACGCCGGCGACGATGCGCGTGCCCGCACGTTGGTGGCGCAGGTCAACGCGCGCCAACTGAGCGGCGAGGAGCGCACCCGCTTCGGGCTACTCACCGGCGAGTTGGCGGTGATCGACAAGCAGGGCACGCAGGCATTGCAGGCGCTGGGCGACAGCCCGCATGGGCTCCCCCAGCCGCTGCAGACGCGCTGGCTGGTCGCCCGCGCCGCCGCGCTGGAAGCCACCGGCGACCTGTTCGGCGCCGCGGAGGCGCGGGCGCGCGCCGATGCCAGCCTGACCGGCACCGCGCGCAGCGAGAACCAGCGCGCCATCGTGCGTCTGCTGGCCGCGCTGGACGACGCTACCCTGAAGGGCCGCACCGCCGCATTGCCGGCCGGCGACCCGCTGTACAACTTCGCCGGGCGTGCATTGATCAGCCGCGGCCTGGGGCTGCCGCGCGCCTTCGAGCGCGATGCGCAGTGGGGCTTCGACACCAGCAAGCGGCCGCCGGCCGAGCGCGACGGCTATCGCCCGCCGGTCAAGCTGGGCGTGCTGTTGCCGCTCACCGGCAACCTGGCCACCGCCTCGGCGCCGGTGCGCGATGGCCTGCTGGCCGGCTATTACGGCGAAACGCGCCGCCGCCCGGAAGTGCAGTTCTTCGACACCGCCGGCACTGCCGCCGGTGCCAATGCCGCCTACGACAAGGCCGTGGGTGCCGGGGTGGATTACGTGGTCGGCCCATTGGGGCGCGACGAAGTCAGCGCGTTGTTCGCGCGCGGTCAGCTGGCGGTGCCGGTGCTGGCACTCAACCGTCCCACCGACAACAAGGCCCCGCCCAGCGGCAGCGCCGGGTTCTCGCTGGCGCCGGAAGACGACGGCATCATGGCCGCCGAATATCTGCTTTCGCGCGAACGCCGCAACGTGCTGATCGTCGGCACCAGCGACGACAACGGCAAGCGCACCATCAAGGCCTTCCGCGACCGCTTCACCGAACGCGGCGGCACGGTGGCCGGCAGCATCAGCGTTGCCGATGCGCCGGGCGACATCAGCGCGCAGCTGCGCAATTACGGCACCGCCGATGCGGTGTTCCTCGCGGTGCGCGGCAACACCGCACGCGCGCTGGCCCCGCAGCTGGCACTGGCCGGATTCGCCGGCAAGTCGCGTGTGGGCACCTCGCAATTGGTGGCCGGCACCGGCAAGGTCGAAGACGACCTGGCGCTGGATGGCATCGTCTACCCGAGCGAAACCTGGACCGCCCTGGGCGTGTCCGGCCTGCCGGCGGTCAGCCAGGTGGCCAGCACCATGCCCAGCGCGCGCGGCCCGGCCGCACGCCTGTTCGCGTTCGGCTACGACGCCTGGAAGATCAGTGCGTATCTGGAAAAACTCGCCACCGGGACCGATGGCGGCCTGCGCGGTGCGACCGGCACCTTGCACCTGGATGGTTTCGGCAATGTGCTGCGCACGCCGGCCTGGTCCACCTTCAACGGTGGCCGCCCGACTCCGATCGCCGACGGCCGCTGAGGGATGCCGGCGTCGCGTCAGCAGCGCGGTGCGGCGGTCGAAGCGGCCGCACGCGCGTTGCTGGAGCAGGCCGGGCTGCGGCTTGTGGTCGGCAATGCCAACTACCGTAGCGGCGAACTCGATCTGGTCATGCGCGATGCGCAATCGCTGGTGTTTGTGGAAGTACGTTACCGGCGCGACGACCGCTTCGGCGGCGGCGCGGCATCGGTGGACCGGCGCAAGCGCCGCAAACTGGTGCTGGCCGCGCAATTGTTTCTTGGCGCTCACCCCGCACTGGCGTCGCTACCGTGTCGCTTCGATGTGGTCGATGCCAGCGGCGAACCGCCGGTATTGCACTGGATCCGCGACGCGTTCCGCGCCGACGACTGCTGACCGCCACCGACGCTCATACCGACGTTCCGATGCCAACCATCATGACCCACGCTGCCGTGCCGCTGGCGCTCTGGTGCGCCAGTGAACGCGGCCGCATCTCGCCGCGCCTGCTCGCTGCTGGCTGTGCGGCGGCGATGTTGCCGGATGCCGATGTGCTGGCGTTCGCACTGCAGATTCCCGACGCCGATGCGTTCGGCCATCGCGGTGCCAGCCACTCGTTGCTGTTCGCCACGGTGATCGCGCTGCTGGGCAATGTTGCGCATCGCCTGTTGCGTGCGGACGCACTGCAGGCAGCAGCGTTCCTGTTCGTTTGTGTCGCATCGCATCCGCTGCTGGATGCGATGACCTCCGGCGGCCTGGGCGTTGCACTGGCGTGGCCTTGGAGCGAGGCACGCGGGTTCGCCCCGTGGCGGCCGATCCGCGTGTCGCCCTTCGCCAATGGTTTCTTCAACGCGCGCGGCCTGACCACGCTGCTCTCCGAGCTGCGCTGGGTCTGGTTGCCGCTCACCGCCGCAGTGCTGGGATGGAAATGCATCCAGCGCGCCGCACCACAGGATCACCCGCAATGACCGATGTACTTCCCGCCGCACTGACCGAGCTGTTGTCCGCGCGCCTCGGTGCCGATGGCTGGTTGACCGGCGACGATGCGCGCCGCCGGTATGGCGAAGACGATTCCCGCCGCTGGGCACTGCCTGCTGCCGTTGCCTTGCCGCGCGATACCGATGAGGTGGTGGCGATCGTGCAGGCCTGCCGTGCGCACGGCGTGCCGATCGTGGCGCGCGGCGCCGGCACCGGCACCACCGGCGCGGCAGTGCCGTTTTCCGGCGGCGTGGTGGTGTCGATGGCACGCATGAATCGCATCGTTGCGCTGCGCCCGGAAGACCGCTGCGCAGTGGTGCAGCCGGGCCTGCTCAATGGCGACCTGCAACAGGCGCTGCAGCCGCATGGATTGTTCTGGCCACCGGATCCGTCCAGTGCGGAGATCTGCAGTATCGGCGGCAATTTATCCACCAATGCCGGCGGCCCGCGCGCGGTGAAATACGGCGCTACCCGCGACAACGTCCTTGGCCTGGTGGCAGTGACCGGCACCGGCGATGTCATCCGCTGCGGCGGCGCTTACACCAAAAATTCCACCGGCTACGACCTCACGCATCTGTTGGTCGGCAGCGAAGGCACCCTGGCGATCATCGTCGAAGCGACCTTGAAGCTGACCCCACGTGCGATCGCACAAGCCGGTTTGCGCGCGCTGTATCGCGATGCATCAAGCGCGGCCGCGGCCGTGTCGCGGGTGATGGCGCAGCCCACCACGCCGACCATGCTGGAATTCATGGATGCCAGCGCGATTGCACTACTGCGCCGCAACGGCAGCGATGTGCCCGACGCCGGCGCAATGCTGTTGATCGAAGCCGACGGCGATCACGACACCCTACCCTATGCCTTGCAGGCGCTGCATGACGCGGCCGATGGCGAGGGCGTGTTGAGTCTGGACATCGCCGCAGACGGCAGTGCGCGCGACAAGTTATGGGCCGCGCGCCGCGCCCTGTCGCCGGCCTTGCGTACCATCAAGCCCGGCAAGATCAACGAAGACGTGGTGGTACCGGTCTCGCGCATTCCCGAACTGATGGCCGGCGTGGAAGCGCTCGCCACGGAATTCGCACTGCCCATCGTCGCCTTCGGCCACGCCGGCAACGGCAACCTGCACGTCAACATCATGTACGACCCGGCCGATGCCGACGAAGACGCACGCGCACATGCAGCGCTGCCACGTCTGTTTACGCTGGTGCTGGCGCTGGAAGGCACGCTCTCCGGCGAACATGGTATCGGCGTGGCCAAGCGCGATTTCATGACCCAGGCCTTCAACCCGGCCACGCTGGCCGCGATGCGTGCGATCAAGGCCGCACTTGACCCGGATGGGATCTTGAATCCGGGCAAACTGCTGCCGCCTGCATGAGTAAATGATGAGCACCCTTCATTACATAATCTCACCGTCATAGCGCGGCAGCCACTTGATTAAATCAGGCTTATATGGATAGCTTGATCATCCAAATCAGGCAAGTAGGGCGGATCTCGAATGATCACGGTAAAAAAGCAACCAGAGAGACTTTCCGCGATCTATGGAAGAATCACACGCCTATGGTTGGGAATATTATTACTATCGGCATTGACTGGCTGCCCATCGCCAGATGTCAACGCCGCCGCTCAAGACAAGTCAGTGACGCCATCAAAGGTCAAGATAGATTGCTCACGCGTTGCTGCAGCCAAAGATAGAGAAGCCTGTTTGTTGGCATTACCGGCAAAGGAGTGCGAAGCATTAGGCTCCTCCTGCCTTGCACTGCAGCAAGCACGTACCATCAACGACGAAATGGCTGCAGCCGAGAAAAAGATCATCAGCAAGGCACGGGCAAGTTACGCCAGCTACACCGCCGACGACCCAGCGTATCTCAATGACCTCGAAAAGGACTTCTCGGCATCCGCCAATGCTTGGCGAACGTATCGCGACACCTATTGCCAAGCCGAGCCGTTGGTGCAGGGAATGTCTCGTAACGAGCAGGATGCGCTATCGGCAGCATGCAAGATGAGCATCACACGCTCACGTATCGAGCAACTGGAGCAACTCGCAAAATCCATCCCATAGGGTCCAGTCATGGCACAGAATTATAGATACGATGCGCTCAGCCGTCAGAGCTTCGAAGTTCTTGCTTACAACGCTGTTGGACGTGCCAGCGAAGTAAATCTCGGTGCTGCATACGCCTTACAACACAGCACGGGAAACTCAGGCTGGTCGGTAGGCATCATGCAATGGGACTTCGGCCAACCTGGGCGCGGTGAAGCTGCGGCGGAGATGCTTCGGCGTTATTCGGAGTGGGCGCCAACCGACCAACGCTTCACCCAAACATAGCAGACAGACCTGTTACGTCGACTACAGACACACGGCCAAGTGGGTAACGACCTTTCAGCTAGAGAGCAGGATCGTCTCAACGAATTTCTCAGGTCTGATGACGGGCGCATCTTTGTGCAAGACCTGAATGTTCAGCAGGTAGAGCGCAAATGGCAGGCCGTGGGACAGCCTTTGTCAGAAATAGGATGGCTGCGGGATCTCAACGGGACACACCCGGACGAAGCCGCTGAGATCGTTGCTGTCACCAGCAAACTTTACAACCAGAATCAGGCGCGTGGAGCGTTGCTTGTCGAAACGCTGCAGCAGTCCGCGGGCATGACGTCCGACGGCGTGCGCGAGTGGATCGGAAACCAAGGAATCGACGGATTGAATCCCGCAGCTCGCGCCGCGATCACATCTGGGCGCGATGCGACAGTCAAGGGCGTTAGCCTCGTCAACGCGTTGGAACTTGGAAACGAACCAGGCAGCGGAGAGTGGAGGACCCAGGTCAGGGATGCCAACAACCCGGCCTTGGCCAGAGGATTCAACAGCGAACCCAGCTTGCAGCTTTTCGACGCCATGTTGCGCGATCCAGTAAATGGGGCGCGCATTCTTGGAAGGATGGATGCCGAAACAGCTGGACCGCCGCTAGTGATTACCGGTGTAAACGAACTTGCCAGAGCTGAAATCTCTCAGGTTAGAGTTGATCGTCAAGGCCACTTATCGGTGACTGATCCCTCCGGGGAAATGCACACCTGGGATGGCAGATCTTGGGCTTCAGCACTGGAACGAACCGACCCCATCTACCACCAGGGAGCCCACCCTTTTGGGCCACCTGCACTACTGACCCTCGATTCGCCAGCCTTGCCGCCAATATTCGCGCAATGCGTAGAACGCGTTCATGCATTGGACCAATCATTGGGGAGATCACCAGATGAACGCAGCGATCGGGCGGCGGCATGTCTGGCGACCGAGGCAATGGCAAACGGTCTCACACGTGTGGATCACGTAATGCTCAGCACGGCCACGCCATCACTGCAGGCTGGACATCATTTCTTCGCAGTACAGGGCAGTCCTAGCAACCCTGCGCACATGCGAGCTCATGTGGAAACCGAGGTGGCGATCAATACCCCGATCGAAGTGTCGGTCCAGCGTGGTCTGGACCTCCAACAAGAACAGTTAACTCAGCAGCAGAAAATACAACTGGAGCAAACACAGGAACCGCAACACCAGGGACCGGTGATCGGATAGATTGTGACACGAGTCTGGTGTTGCCCGAGCTGCTCGCCAATCCATTCGCAACCACTTGCCTGGCGGGTGCACTTCTACCGAATGAAGGTAATCCAACCTGCAGGCTATCGAGCTCAGCGCGCCACGCCGATAAACCGCAGCCCCACGCCCGGTTCGGTGACGATGTAATGCGGGTCGGCGGCATCGTCGTGCAGCTTCTGGCGCAGTTTGCCGACCAGGATGCGCAGGTAGTGGGTGTCTTCTTCGTGGGTGGGACCCCACACTTCGCGCAGCAATTGCGGCTGGGTGACCACGCGACCGGCATGCTTGAGCAGCAGCGCGAGCAAGGCGTATTCCTTGCGGCTCAGCGGCACGGCTTCGCCGTTGAGGGTGACTTCGCGCAGGCCCAGGTGGATATGCAGGCGGCCGTCGTCGAATACGCTTTCTTCCACCGTGCTCCCGGCGCCCGCCTGACGCAGCAGCGAGCGGATGCGGGCCATCAATTCCTGCACGCCGAAGGGTTTGGTGACGTAATCGTTGGCGCCGGCATCGAGCGCGGCGACCTTCTCGGTTTCGCCGGCGCGCACGGTGAGCATGATCACCGGCACGTTGGACCACTGGCGGATCTCGCGCAGCACTTCGTGGCCGTCGCGGTCGGGCAGCCCGATGTCCAGCACCACCAGTTCGGCGCCCTGCCCGGCCAGCATGGCCAGACCCTCTTCCGCGGTGCCGGCCTGCAGCACGCGGTAGCCCTGCGCACGCAGGCTGATGTCGAGAAAACGGCGGATCTGCGGTTCGTCGTCGACGATCAGCACACGGGCGGGCGGGATGGCAGTGAGGTCAGTCGGCATCGGGGCGAGGTGGCGCGGCGGGAACGAGCAGTGGCAGCGTAATGCGGATTGTGGTGCCGTGACCATCCGCGCCTGCCAATGCTTGCACGCTACCGCCGTGCGCGCCGATCATGCCCTGGCAGATGGCCAGGCCCAACCCGGTGCCGTTGCGCCCACGGTCGCCGCGCTCCACGCTGTAGAACATGTCGAAGATGCGCGCGCGCTCGTCTTCGGGAATGCCCGGGCCCTGGTCGCCGATGTCGATCTGCAGCGCGCCGGCACGCAGCTGCGCGTGCACGGTCACCGCCGCGTCGGCGGGTGAAAATTTCGCCGCATTTTCCAGCACGTTGAAGATGGCTTGTTCGACCAGCGCCGGGTGCACCCAGATCGCCGGCAGGTCGGCCGCCAGGTCCAGTTGCAGGCGCACCTCCGGCTGGTAGCGCTGCAGGCGGCGCGTGGCCGAGCCGAGCAATTCGTCCACGCCGATCCAGTCGCGATTCAAGGTCAGCCCGGTGTGGCCGAGCCGGGTCATATCGAGCAGGTTCTGGATGTAGCGATCGAGCCGCTCGCCTTCGAGCTGGATGGTGTCGAGCAGGCTGTGGCGGTCGTGCGCGTCCATCGCATCGCCGTAGCTGGCCAGACTACTGGCCGAGCCGATCATCGAGGCCAGCGGCGAGCGCAGATCGTGCGAGACCGACGACAACAGCGCCGAACGCAGGCGCTCGGTTTCGCCGCTGACGCGCGCGCCTTCCAGATCGGCGACCAGGCGCGTGCGCAACGCGGCCTGCCCAATGTCTTCCACCATCGCTTCAGCCAGGCGGCGTTGTTCCAGACCGGGCCGTTGCACGCCTTGGCGAAAGCGCAGCGCGGCCACGCCCAGGGTGCCGCGCTCGTGGCGTACCGGCAGGCACCACCACTGCGCCCCGGCCAAGGTATCGGTGAAGCGGCCGGCCGGCTGACCGTGCCGCTGGGTCCAGTCGGCGGCGCTGCGATCGAGTGCACCGAAGCTGGTAGGAGCATCGCTTTCACGTTGCTCCAGGCGCAGCCAGACGTCAGCATCCAGCGCGGTGGTCAGCGCGCGACGGCCGGCTTCCAGTACCTGACCGAGATCGGCAGCGGTGCTGAGCTGGCGAGCCAGCGCCTGCAAGGCGTTGGCGTGCGCATTGGCCGCGCGCAAGGCCAATACCTGGCTGCGCAGGCGGGAGGCCAGCCGGCCGGCAACCAGCGCGGCGAGCAGGAACATGCACACCGTCACCACGCCCTGGCGCGCGCTGATCTGCAAGGTGAAACGCGGTTCGATGAAGAAGAAGTTGTAGGCGACAAAACTCAGCAACGCGGCGACCACCGCAGCGGCCATGCGCGTGCGCGAGGCCACCAGCACCACCGCGACGATGAACACCATCGACAGGTCGTCGATGTCGGTCCAGCGTTGCAGCAACCACGCCACACCCACCGCACCGGCCGCGGCGATCGCAGCGAACGCCATGTCGTACCGCTGCAGCCACTGGCGCGGGTGGCGCCAGCGCTGGCGCGCACGTGCGCGCGCATCGGCGGAGCTGACGATGACCAGTTCGTAATGCGCGCCACGCTGCAGCAACTGCTGGGTCAGGGTGCGATTGAACATGCGCGCCAGCGGACGTTCGCGGGTGCGCCCCAGCACCAGGGTGGAGATGCCATTTTGCGAAGCGAAATCCAGCAAGGCATCGGCGACGTTGGTACCGTGCAGCAGTGCGGTGTCGCCCCCCAACCGGCGCGTCAAGGCGAACGCGCGGTCGATTTCCAGCTGCCAGGCGGCATCGGTGACGGTGCGGGTCTGCACGGTGACCACCGTCCATGGTGCATCGCGCCGCTCCGACAAGCGCCGCGCCACGCGCACCAGATAATCCGAGCTGCCACGACCATCGATGGCGACCACGACGCGGCGCCGCAACGCGGCGGTGCCGGGCAAGCCGCGCGCGGCCTGGGTGTCGCGCAGATCGCTGTCGACGCGATCGGCGGCGGTCTGCATCGCCAGCTCGCGTAGCGCGGTGAGGTTGGATGGCGAGAAAAACGCCTGCAACGCCTGCGTGGCCTGCTCGGGCAGATACACCTTGCCCTGCTGCAGGCGCTCGATCAGTTCGCGTGGCGGCAGATCCACCAGCACGATGTCGCGCAGGCGGTCGAAGACGGCGTCGGGCACGGTCTCGGACACGCGCACGCCGGTGATGCGCAGCACGATGTCGTTGAGACTTTCCAGGTGCTGGATGTTGACCGTGGTGTAGACATCGATGCCGGCATCGAGCAACTCCACAATGTCCTGCCAGCGCCGCTCGTGGCGACTGCCCGGCACGTTGCGGTGGGCCAGTTCGTCGATCAAGGCCAGCCGCGGTTTGCGTGCCAGCAGCGCATCCAGATCGAGTTCTTCCAGCATGCGGCCCTGGTAACTCACGCGGGCGCGCGGTAGCAGCGGCAATCCCTCCAGCAACGCAGCGGTTTCACTGCGCCCGTGCGTTTCCACCACGCCGGCGACCACATCCATGCCCTGTCGCAGGCGCTCGCGCGCCCGCGACAACATGGCGTAGGTCTTGCCCACCCCGGGTGCGGCACCCAGGAAGACCGTCAACCGCCCACCGTGTTCGCGCTGTAATTCGCCAATCAAGGCATCGGCTTGCTGGGTGCGGGCGTCGGACATTGGAATGGGGAATGGATGGGGAATGGCAAAGCCTACAGCTGCCCAACGATCCTAGTGCTTTTGCTTCACCCCATTCCCGATTCCCGCCTCCCCAGTCCCGGCCTTGTCCAGCGCCAGGTTCAGGGCGAGCACGTTGACCCGCGGCTGTCCAAACAGTCCGAACTGCGGGGCTTCGGTCGCAGCCTGCACCAATGCTGCAACGCGTTGCTCCGGCCAGCCGCGTGCGGCGGCCACGCGGCGGATCTGCACCTGTGCGCCGGCAGGACTCAGATGCGGGTCCAGGCCGCTGCCGGATTGCGTCAGCAACTCGCCCGGCACCGCGTCCGGCGCAATGCCGTCGCGCGCTGCCACTTGTGTGCGCGCGGCAGCGATACGGGCCAGCAGATCAGGATTGGAGCGTGCCTGGTTGCTGCCCGAAGCGGCGGTGAGGTCGTACTTGGCCGCCGAAGGACGCGGCTGGAAATAGCGCGCATCGGTAAACGGCTGGGCAACCAACGCCGAGCCGACGACGCGTGCATCGACACGCAACAGCGAGCCGTTGGCCTGTTCGGAGAACAGCGCACCGGTGATGCCGGTGGCGATCAGCGAATAGGACAAGCCCAGGCCGAGCAGAATGAACACCGCGAGCATCAGCGAACCGCGCAGGGCACCGTCGTCGCGTAACGGCAAGGAAGAAGACATGGACATGTTCCCGGAAGTAGAAAGGTGCTTCACACGCAACTCAGGCGCCGAAGACGGCGACCAGCGCCAGATCGATCACTTTGATCGCAGCGAACGGCAGCAACACGCCACCCACGCCGTAGATCAGCATGTTTCGGCGCAACAACGCCGTGGCGCTGGAAGGACGGAAACGCACGCCGCGCAACGCCAGCGGAATCAATGCCGGAATGATCAACGCATTGAAGATCAACGCCGCCAGTACCGCGTGGCGCGGGCTGGAGAGCTGCATCACGTTGAGCGCGGCCATCGACGGGATCGCAGCAGCAAACAGCGCCGGCAGGATCGCGAAATACTTGGAAACGTCGTTGGCCAACGAGAACGTGGTCAAGGCGCCGCGCGTGATCAGCTGCTGCTTGCCCACTTCCACCACCGCCAGCAGCTTGGCCGGATCCGAATCCAGATCGACCATGTTGCCGGCTTCCTTGGCGGCCTGGGTACCGGAGTTCATCGCCAGGCCCACGTCGGCCTGTGCGAGCGCCGGGGCGTCGTTGGTGCCGTCGCCGACCATCGCCACCAGCCGTCCGCCAGCCTGCTCGGCACGGATGCGTGCCAGCTTGTCTTCCGGGCGGGCCTGGGCGATGTAGTCGTCCACGCCGGCTTCGGCGGCAATGGCAGCCGCGGTGAGCGGGTTGTCGCCGGTGATCATCACCGTCTTGATGCCCATCGCACGCAGCAGCGCAAATTTTTCCTTGATGCCCTGCTTGACCACGTCGCTCAACTCGACCACACCGAGCACATGGCGGCCTTCGGCCACCACCAGCGGCGTGGCACCGCCACGCGCGACTTCTTCGATGCGACCCTGCAATTCCGGTGACACCGTCGCGCCCATGCCCTGCACATACGCCACGATCGAATCGCCGGCGCCCTTGCGGATGCTGCGCCCGCCAAGATCCACACCGGACATGCGCGTCTGTGCGGTGAACGCGATGAAATGCGCACCCTCCCCCTCCACTGCAACCGCGCCTTGCTGGCGCGCCAGCTTGACGATGGATTTACCTTCCGGCGTCGGGTCGGCCAGCGAGGCGAGCATGGCCGCATCGCGCAGCTGTGCGCGGTCGACGCCAGCCAGCGGATGGAATGCAGTGGCCTGGCGGTCGCCGTAGGTGATCGTGCCGGTCTTGTCGAGCAGCAGTACATCCACGTCGCCAGCCACTTCCACTGCCTTGCCGGATTTGGCCAGCACATTGGCCGACAGCGCGCGGTTCATGCCGGCAATACCGATCGCCGGCAATAGCCCGCCGATGGTGGTCGGGATCAGGCACACCAGCAGCGCAATCAGCAACAGCGGGTCCAACGAGACACCGACAAAGCCCGCGATCGCCGGCAGCGACGCCACCACGATCAGGAAGGTCAGCGTCATCGCGGCCAGCAACAAGGTCAGCGCGATTTCGTTCGGCGTCTTCTGTCGGTTGGCGCCTTCCACCAACGCAATCATGCGATCGAGGAAGCTGTGCCCCGGCTCGGCGGTGACCTTGAACACGATCTCGTCGGAGAGCACGCGCGTGCCACCGATGACGCCGCTACGGTCGGTACCGGCCTCGCGCAACACCGGTGCCGATTCGCCGGTCACCGCTGCCTCGTTGATGGTGGCAACACCCCGCACGATCTCGCCATCGGCCGGCACGAATTCGCCTTCGGACACCATGACGTAATCGCCCGGACGCAGCTCTGCTGCCGGCACGCGGGTTTCGCGGCCACCAAGTGCGGTTTCCACCCGGCGTGCCACCAGGTCCTTGCGTGCACGCCGCAACGAAGCAGCCTGGCCGCGGCCACGCGCTTCGGCAATGGCTTCGGCAAAGTTGCCGAACAACACGGTGACGAACAGAATCGCCGTCACCGCCCAGCCGAAGCCGGCATGCGCATGCCCGCTGGCCGTGATTACCGCCGCCAGCAAGGTGCCGCCCATCACCACCGCCATCACCGGGCTGCGCAGCAGATGCCGCGGCGCCAACTTGCCGAAGGCGGCGCGCATTGCCGCAACCAGCACGGCGGTATCGAACAACGCTGCGTCACCGCGCTCGCGTTTTTCAGTCGTATCGATCGTAGACATTGCTCAAAACTCTCAGGACGCCGCCAGGGCGAGGTGTTCAGCGATAGGACCCAGCACCAGTGCCGGCATGAACTGCAGCACGGTCAGCACCAGCACGATCGCCATCAGGGTCAGCGCAAAGGTGGGCGTTTCGACCTGCAGGCTGCCGGCCGACTCAGGCGCACGCCGCTTCACTGCCATGCGCGCAGCCACCATCAACGGCAGGATCAACGCCGGATAGCGCCCCAGCACCAGCACCAACGAGCAGCTCAGATTCCACCAGTACGTGGCATCGCCCAGACCTTCGAAACCCGAACCGTTATTGGAAAACGCTGAGGTGTACTCGTAGAACACCTGGCTGATGCCGTGGAAACCGGGGTTGGAATTGGCGGTAAATGCCGGCAATGCCAGCGCCGCAGCGGTAAAGCCCAGCACCACCAACGGCTGCAGCAGGATCAACAACGCCAGCAACTGCACTTCGCGCGATTCGATCTTGCGGCCGAACAACTCCGGCGTGCGTCCGGTCATCAAACCGGCCAGGAACACGCTCAGCAACAGATACACCACAAACTGCTGCAAGCCGCAGCCGATACCACCCCAGACGGCATTGATCAGCATGTTGACCAGGGTCACCAGGCCGCTCAACGGCGCCAAGGAATCGTGCATCGCGTTGACCGAGCCATTGGAGGTCTGCGTGGTCAACGCCGCCCACAACGCAGAGGCATCCGCACCGATACGCACTTCCTTGCCTTCCATCAGTGCCGGCGAGTTCGCGCTGGCCGAATGCGCTTCGGACCACATCAACAACGCGGTGGACGCGGCCGACATCGTCAACATGGTGCCGAACACCAACGCAGTGAGTCGCTTGCGTCCGGTCAGATAGCCGACCATGAACACCAAGCTCATCGGCAATAACACGATGGCCAAGGTTTCCAGAAAATTGCTCAATGGCGTGGGGTTTTCCAGCGCGACCGAACTATTGGGGCCGTACCAGCCACCGCCGTTGGTGCCGAGCTGTTTCACCGCCACCATCGCCGCAACCGGGCCCACTGGAATGGTCTGCTTGGACATGCCGGCACTGCTATCCAACGGTGCAGCGGTCGCCGCGCCATGCAATGTCGACGGCACACCCTGCCAGCCAAGCAAGACGGTCCATAGCAGGCACAGCGGCAACAACACGCGCACGCTGGAGCGGATCACGTCGGCCCAGTAATTGCCGACGTCTGCTTCAGGCAGGGCTTCCAGGCCCGAACCCGTGTGGTGGCGTCCCTGATGCGACGGTTCCGACGTCGACACGTCGGTCCCGGACGTCGTGTCCGATGTAAGTGCAGCATCCGACGCCTGTTTGGCAGCGCGGCCACCGAACAACGCACGCAGCGTCGCAACCGCCAGTGCCAACCCCATCATCGGCGTTACCACCTGCAGGCCGACGATGCCGGTCATCTGCGCCAGATACGACAATTGCGCCTGGCCGGAGTAATGCTGCTGATTGGTGTTGGTGACGAACGACACCATGGTGTGCAGCGCGGTATCCCAGCGCATGTTCGGGATGGCGTCCGGATTGAACGGCAGCCACGCTTGGGTCATGAACACTACCCAGGTCAGCAAGCCAACGATCAGGTTGCTCAGCAAAAATGCCCCGCTGTACCCACGCCACGACATGCCCTGCTGCGGGCGCGTGCCGAGCAAGGCGTACAACGGCCGTTCGATCCAGCCGAACAACGCATCGCCACGCATCGGTGCGCCGCGCATCACGGCGGCCAGATAACGGCCCAGAGGCCACGCCAGCACGATGGCCAGCGCGTACACAAGAAAAGTTTCAGTCATTGGAGCGCACTCGGATCAGAAGTCTTCAGGCCGCAGCACCACGTACAGCAGGTACGCAGCGGCAACGAGTACGGCCACGCCGCACAACAGGGACAACCAGGCAGGCATATCAGCTACTCCCCGAGACGTGCGCACGACGGCGCGATGGATGCGATGTGCAACGGCGCAGGCAGCGTGTGCGTGCCAACATGGCAACGCGCTGCCGCACCGGGCGAGAAGCGCCGATGGAGCAGACAAGTGAAGGAATGCATCGGGATCGTCCACGGCGGAACCGCTCCGCCAACGTGCGCAGTCTCTGCCTGGGCTGCGTAAAGTCGCTATGGACCTGAATTAGCCGCCACGTAAATTCCGCATAAAATGCGCAGGCCAGCCCTGCGTCTTGACCAGAGAGCCCGCCGGGCGCTCCTGCGGTTGGCATGCCTCACTGCGCTGGCCTGGCGGCGCGCAGATGGCGCCGACGCCTTGGCGCCGCGCCAGACCGGGATGGCGCCGGGCATGCGCGTCCGCTTGTGTGACCAGACCACACTTAACCAAACAGCGCTCACATGTCCATGTACCTGCGCGACACAGTCGCAAGCATCATGCTGGCCGTGGCGGTCGCGTCATCGCATCTGGCGATGAGTTCAGCGGCCTGGTTCGGGATCGCCGCAGCCTGCGCACGGACGGCGGCAATGACCGGCATCTGCTCGCTCGGGAAGAGGCTCCCCGCCGCTGCAAGCACATCCAGGCTACACAGATAACGCACCGCGGCAGGCTGGTGCGGCAACGCCTCGGCCAACCGCCTCAACACCGCAGCGCCACTCTCTGTGCTGTCCAAGGCGTGCACGGCCCGCGTCAATTCCCTGAAGGCAGCCTGGCGCAATCCCGGATTGGGCAGTCTGTTCAACAAGGCCACCAAGTGAGTCAAGGCTTCGGCTCCATCGCCGGAACGCGCTAGGTGCTCGGCAAGCTGCGCATACGCCTGCTGGAATCGGTGAATCGGCCCCAATACGACAAGATGCAGTCGTAGGGTCACCTCTGCCAGCAGGCGGGGGCCGGTCTGAAGCGCGGCAGCCTCGGTTATCGCGAGGTTGACTGCCTCCTCTGGCAGCTGTCTGATCGTCGATGCCAGCAAATTAAACGGAAGTGCTCCGCCGATGCCTCCGGCAGCGCCACCCTGGGCCGGAGCCACAGCGCCTTGCGCCGCCGGCTCACCATCACCTTGTACGCCCGCTGCATCAGCCTCTGCTATTGCCCCCATGTGGCCACCGTGCGCTGCTCCGGCAGCAGCCTGCAGCGCTTGCCTTCGCGTGGCAATCAAACTGGGCAAGATTGCATGGAAGGCGAGCGCGCGCAGGTCCTCGGGCAAGCATCCCAGGTCATCCGTCAAGCGCGCCAGCACGCGAAATGCCATATCCCCGGAATAGCGGGTGGCGTGATTCAACACCGCGGTAAACGCCTCAAATCGCTGCGCCTGCGGCAATGATGGAATCCGCGCCGCAAGCCTTCCGTATTCGCGCAATATCTGCTCGCTGCGATCCTCATCGTCATAGCGGGTGGCGTGATTCAGCACCGCGGTAAACGCCTCAAATCGCTGCGCCTGCGGCAATGATGGAATCCGCGTCGCAAGCCTTCCGTATCCACGCAATATCTGCTCGCTGCGATCCTCATCGTCCGGGTAGGGGAAATGCGTCACTTCGTCCAGGGCGACACGCATGCTTTCTGCATCATGGACGGCCCCGAACTCCAAGCTCGGGTCATAACGCGGACGCGCGGTCAGGAACGCTCGCACATCCCTGGTGTCTTCCGCCATCTGCCGCGAGACGCTACCCAGGCGCACGAGGCTGCGTGGTCCACACCGCTGCACAACATCGCGGCGTAGATCACTCGGCAGCGCAGAAAGTCCGTCGAAGGTCTCGGCATGCTGGGGTGGCACTGTGCCTGGGTCGAGGACTCCTTGGCTCGCCGAAGCCTGTGACGTCTCCTGCGTTTGGCTGGTTGACGCCACAGCGTGCGGCAGACCGGTTCGGTTGATCGGCATCTCGGGTCTCCTGCGGTGTGCCGCAGCAGCGGCATCGAGTTAGGCTTCGTACGTACTTTCCCGAAAGCGATCTGGTGTCTGCGCGCACTACCAGAAATCGCGTTCGCCTGCGCGAACGCGACGTGGCCGGTGCAGATGCGGATTCGGCGAATAGTGTGCCAACCGCCGCTTTTCGCCAGTACCGCGGCGGACGACCTGGCATCGATGCAGATGCGGCGTGCTGCCCTACCGCAGCGGCACGTTCAACACCGACGGTGCTGCAACTGGCGAGGTGAATGTCACCGTGCCACCGCCGTCGCTGGCATCGGTATAGCGCGCGTCGCGGGTGTCGATCACCAGGACCAGCCGCTGCCCTGCCGGAATCTCGGTTGCCGCCGCCTGCAATGGCCAGTCCAGGGTGACGGCGCGCCCTGGTGTGGCATTGCACAGCGAGTAAGGTGCGTGCGTGATCAGTTGCGCCATGCCCAAGCCATCCATGCGGTACAGATACGCAAACAGACTTACCTTCGATTGACTGGGGACCACCGTCACACGCAGCGACGGGCTACCCGCCAGGCGTCGCGCACTATTCGATGGCGAGCCCACCCACACTGCGGCACCGGCGCGGTTGACCAGCGGAATGGAGGTGCTCACCGGCACGCCAATGCCCTGCAGCAATCCACTGACCAGCACCACGCCGGAATCGGCCAGGGTCGGCACGTCGGTGGCGATACGCGATTGCCATCCGCTCGCCGTCCCGCCGGTCAGCCCACCGGTCGGGCTGAGCGCCCCTGCTGGTGCGGAGAGGCCAAACTGCGTGGTGGCCTGTTGGACCGACGCCCAATCCGGATAGTCCAGCCATTGCCCGGCACGAGGCGACAGCCGCACCGGCGCTTCTGCATCCACCCCGTTGCGGAGTTGCTTGAGATGGCGATCGAACCAGCGCGTGGTCGCGGTATATATCTCGTTGGGCAAGCCCAAGGCGCCGGGCAGCTCCGTGGTGGCGTGATCGCCCTGGCTGAGCAACAGTTGTTTCGGGCCACGCAACTGGTTGAAGAACGCAATGGTCTGGTTCGGCGGGAACAACCCGTCGTTGAACGCATGACCCAGCAGCACGGCGGTGCCACGTGCGTTGAGCGCAGCCACGTCGGTGGCAGGGCTGCGCGACGCGGCTTGCGGCAGGAAGCCCTGCACCGCGCCGTCGTAATCGCCTTGCGCCACGCGTGCGCCGATCTGGCTCAGGTCCGGCCCGGCCCGGCCGGTCAGCGCGCCTGCGCCCACCAACAGCCCGACGCCTTGCTGGCTGACCGTGCGATTGGAATATAGCGAGGCTTCCAGATCGGCCCAGCCACTGAGCGCGGCCACCGCCTTGATGCGCGGGTCGCGCTCGGCGGCCAGCAGGCTGATGCCTGCCCCGTACGAAATGCCCGACGCGCCGATCGCATTCGGATTGGCCGGCGTATGCGCCAGTGCCCAGTCGATCACCGCGCTGACGTCTTCCACCGTGTCCGGCCCGGCAATATCGACCTGCCCGGCCGAATCCCAGAACCCGCGCGAGGTATAGCTGACGACCACGTAGCCCTCGCTGGCCAAGTGGTTGGCGCGTCCCAGATATTCCAGATTCGGCAACGACCAGCTGGCCGGCATCACGATCAGTGGAAACGGCCCGGCGCCTTGTCCCTGCGGCACCAGCACCAAGGCGCCCATCTGCGCGCCGTCCCAGCCGGGGATGCGTTCATCGCTCTTGCTGAAAGCACCCGCCACCGCCGGCGCCGAGGCCACCAGCAACGCCAGTGCGGCGATGCTCCCAATCCAACGTTTGCTCATGCTGCTGTCTCCACGCAAAGCCGGGCCGGGATGGCCCAGCGGCCATTGCCATGCATCCGTGGTTCGGGGGGGAGAACACCAGGCGAACGTACCAGACGGTACGGTATGGCTCAAGGGCCGGGATTCGGGATTCGGGATTCGGGATTCGGGA